>JANOAU010000070.1:0-29895 GCA_031411275.1 Saprospiraceae bacterium
CCAACATACGATAACAAGACTCTGTAATAGAGTCAGGATGTTGCGGTGTAAGTTTCTCAATATAAAAATCCACACGTTGATGCAAAACGGGTGTTCTCAAAAGAGCTGGATTGCCCAATTCAAAATTGTCAAAACAATGCTCTTTGTAGTAATAATATTGAGCCAATTGCTTTTTATCAGCTTCTTTAATGTTATCAAAACTGGGCATTTCAACTTCTATCGCTGATTTTATGAGTACTGCAGAAACCATGGTCGGATTTTTCTTTGCCAAATCCCATTGATAACCTTTGACCTCTTTATCTAATTCAGCGAATTTTTTCATTGAAGCCACTGAATCACGTGCTTTTAAAGCTCCTGCGGCTTCTGCATCTTTGCGTTTTGCGGACAAGAATTTCATATAATTATAAAACAACTCATTGTCTTTTGAGCCTTTAATTGTCGCTTCATAGTAAGGTGAAGCAACAGAAGTGGTCAAGGAAAAATGTTGTTCCTGTTCATTAACCATGATTTGAAAATAATTATCTTTCGTATCAACGACAATGAGATAAACACCTGGTGCTAATTTTTTCTCTTTTTTAAAAGTAAAGAAATTAGTTTGTTTATTAATAACAGCCGTATCAGATAAATACGTTTGTCCACCCATTTGATAGCCCAAATAAAGCGTATCGCTTTTATAATCCGTCAATTTAACTTTAATTTCATAGCCACCATCGCTGACATTTGTCCGAGCAAGAATGGTATTGTGTAAGGTAAAAATAGCGAGTCCTGTTAGGAAAAGTTTAATCAAGTCGTTCTTCATTGACTGTAATTTTATGAATTTTAATGATTTTAAGAAAAATATGAGCGTTTATACTGAGGGGTACTAAAATGCTGCAAATTTGAGAAGTTTTAAACAATAACGTATCTTTTTAAGTTTTCATTAACGTGTTGAAATATATTTGATTGTTTTTTGTGAAATTTTACTTTTAGGAAATGTGAAAAATAAATTGCTAAACTGTGTTTTGAAAAGTCATTGAAAATTAACTTTTTTAAAATTCATCATTCATCATTTATAATTCATCATTTTCTTAACTACTTTTGCAATTCATTTATGATAAAAAAAATAGGTTACATATTATTTGCCTTGTGGTTAGTCACAATTATTTCCAGCAATGTGCTTTGGACAATTAAGTCCTTGAACGCAGAGCTTCCTTTAGTGTTTTCTAAAAAGGAACAAAAAGAAAAGCCTTCTGAAAATAATGACGCAGAAAACAAAAAAAAGTCTGCCGAAGAAGATAATTCTGAAAATAAATCAGAAAATGAAGATGCCGACAAATTTTTTGAATGCAATAAAAATCATCAAATTCCCTCCCTATATTTAGGTGTTGCCTATTGGAAAAACGCCATTCACATTGCAGATGAACACTTTATATGTACTTTCTCTATTGATTTAGAAAGCCCACCCCCTGAGGTTTAGACACCTTCACGACATGATTTTTTCTTATTGTTATTACGGTCTTATGCCCATAATAACCATTTCCTCAATGCTGCTTCATATAGTTCAGTCACTGTCAAGCGGCGCATCTTAATAACAACATATTCTTTCAACAATGAAATTATCAACATTAAAAAACGATATTCCAGCGAGTATCGTCGTCTTTTTAGTTGCCCTACCCTTATGTTTGGGCGTTGCCTTAGCATCAGGCGCACCTCTGTTATCAGGTGTTATTTCGGGCATTATCGGCGGCATCGTCGTCGGTCTATTGAGTCATTCTCAAACCAGTGTAAGTGGTCCGGCGGCAGGGCTTGCTGCGGTTGTTTTGTCCGCCATAACCCAATTGGGTGCTTTCGATATTTTTTTAACAGCCGTACTTATAGCAGGTATTATACAATTAGGTATGGGCTTTGCAAAGACTGGTTTTATCGCCAATTACATTCCTTCAAATGTTATCAAAGGACTTTTGGCAGCGATTGGGATTATTTTGATATTAAAACAAATACCACACGCATTTGGCTATGATAATGATGCCGAAGGTGATTTTACCTTTTTTCAAGCGGACGGAGAAAATACCTTTTCAGAACTTTTAAGCATCATTAATTTCATAACGCCAGGCGCATTGATAATCAGCCTTTTATCCATTACGATATTGGCATTTTGGGACAAAACGCCTATGAAAAAGTTCAAATTTTTTCCTGCTGCCTTGTTCATAGTCATATTCGGTGTCCTTATGAATCAGTTTTTTATGAACTTTGTCCCCACCTTAATCATCGAACAATCACATTTAGTGAATTTGCCTCCTTTTGATTTTGGCAATTTATCTACCTATTTCCACTTACCCAAAATAGCCTCACTTGGTGATTACCATGTTTGGTTAGTCGGTTTAACCATTGCCATCGTCGCTTCTTTAGAAACCTTGTTGAACATTGAAGCCGTTGACAATATTGACCCTCACAAACGTCAAACACCACCCAATCGCGAATTAGTAGCCCAGGGTGTAGGGAATATTTTAGCGGGTTTGTTTGGCGGCATACCTGTTACTTCTGTTATTGTTAGAAGCTCTGTTAATATCAATTCAGGCAATGAATCAAAATTATCAGCTATTCTGCATGGTATTTTCTTACTCATCAGTGTGTTAGCCTTAGCGCCATTACTCAATTTGATTCCTTTGGCTTCTTTGGCAGCCATACTTTTAATGACAGGTTATAAATTAACAAAAATTTCTCTGTTTAAGAGTATGTACCAAAAAGGATGGCATCAATTCATCCCTTTCATGGCAACGATTTTGGCAATCGTATTCACCGATTTATTGATAGGTATTCTGTTTGGCTTGTTCATTAGTGGTTTCTTTTTAATGCGTAACAATTATCGCAATCCATTTACACTCAAAAAAGACAAACTGCATATCGGTGAAGTTATACGTCTTGAGTTGAGTAACCAAGTGTCGTTTTTGAACAAAGCCTCCATAAAAGATACGTTGTGGGATGTGCCAAACCATTCAAAAGTGTTGATTGATGCGACCTATTCCGATTTTATTGACGAGGATGTTTTGGAAGTGATTGACGATTTTAAAAACGTCGTTGCGCCAGAACGGGATATTAAACTCAATATCGTGGGTTTAAAAGACAAGTATCAACTATCCGACCACATTCAATTCGTCAATGTTTTAGACAAAGAGACGCAACAGAATTTGAAACCAACAGAAATTATTGACTTATTGAAAGCGGGTAACGACCAATTTGTCAAGGGTAAATGGAATGAAAAGTATTATAGACACCAAGTCAATGCAACTTCAATGGGACAAAATCCAATGGCTGTTATTATCAGTTGCATTGATTCACGGACTTCTCCTGACATCATTTTTAATGCTGGTATTGGTGATTTAATTTCGATTCGTATTGCAGGGAATGTCATAAACCCTGAAATTATAGGCAGTGTCGAATTAGCCATTAAAGAAATAAAAGCCAAGCTCATTGTCATTATGGGGCATTCAAATTGTGGGGCAATTCACGCATCAATCCTTAACATCAATGACAATAATATCGCTTCTATCACATCGAAAATTGATAAAGCTATTGACCAATGTGGTTGTAAAAAAGCAGAAATTGATATCAAAAATGGTGATATAATGGAACGCATAACACAACTCAATACGCAAAACTCCATTTCGGAATTGCTGTCACAAAGCCCCTATTTGAGAAGGCGTATCTTAAACAATGAAGCGGGTATTGTGTCCGCTTATTATGACACAACCTCGGGCATTGTTCATTTTGAACAGATGGCTCAAGTGGATACAGGTACCGTTAACACAGAGTTTTCTGTTATCTCGTAGTTTATTATTCAAGGTAAAAAAGCTCTCCGTGGTATGTTTATACTGAGGGGGGCTTTTTTTATTTTTATTTTTTAGAATTAACTAATATTGCCTTGACCTTCCTATCTTGCTCATCAATTTACGAAAAACAAAAATCAATTTCAAACTTTAAACTCTTTTTAAGATAAGTATGGCTTCACAACCTGTTGATAACAAAACAATATGGACCGTTATTTGGGCATCCTCCATTGGTACACTCATTGAATGGTACGATTTCTACATTTTTGGCACCTTGACAGCCATTATTTCAATTCAGTTTTTTCCTTCCGAAAATCCAACGGCAGCCCTCTTGGCAGCGTTGGCAGCTTTTGCCGCAGGGTTCATAGTTCGTCCTTTTGGTGCATTGGTGTTTGGCCGATTGGGTGATTTAGTAGGCCGTAAATACACGTTTTTGGTCACCCTTTTGCTGATGGGTTTGTCCACTTTTGCAATAGGTTTAATACCGAGTTATAAAACCTTTGCAGCCGCACCTTTCCTTGTTTTGTTGTTGCGTTTGGTGCAAGGCTTGGCTTTGGGTGGTGAATATGGTGGTGCTGCCACGTATGTTTCAGAACACGTCACGGCAGAAGTACGTGGTTATTATACCAGTTTTATCCAAACGACAGCGACTTTAGGCTTGTTTTTAGCATTAGGCGTTATATGGATAACAAAACAGCAAGTTGGGACAGAAGCCTTCAATGAATGGGGTTGGCGTATTCCGTTTCTGATTTCAGCTTTTTTAGTCGCTGTATCCGTTTTTATCCGTTTGCGGATGGCAGAATCGCCTTTATTTTCAAAAATTAAAGCAGAAGGTAAGATTTCTACCAATCCCCTAAAAGAAAGTTTTGGCAACAAAACCAATATGAAAATGGTACTTCTTGCTCTATTTGGTGCAACTGCCGGTCAAGGCGTGGTATGGTACACGGGTCAGTTTTATGCCAATTCATTCATCCAAAACACCTTGAAAGTACATGATGATCAACGTGTCAGTTTGATGCTCATAGCCATTGCTTTGGCAACCCCTTTCTTTGTCGTTTTCGGAAAATGGTCTGACAAAATTGGGCGAAAATGGATTATGATGGCAGGTATGTTGATAGCCGTTTGCAGTTATATGCCAATTTATAAAACCATGGACAGCTTGGCAAACGAGACCGAGAAAACCCTCGTGCCAGACAAATCAACAAAAATGTCCGTCATGGCTGCCTCTACCAAAAATCCTTTGGATATCATAACGACAACCACCACGTACAATACATATACAGATGACACATACATTGAAACGGTCACAAAAGAAACAAAATGGGCAGATGCGACCCAAACGACTATAAAACCAGAGGTTAAAAAAACAGTCTATCTCAGTAAAAGCAATTATTGGATGATGCTGTTTTTGGTTTTCATACAAATCATATTCGTCACGATGGTTTATGGGCCTATTGCCGCATTTTTAGTTGAGTTGTTTCCAACACGTATCCGTTATAGTTCTATGTCATTGCCTTATCACATCGGCAACGGTATTTTTGGTGGCTTAACACCGTTCATTGCAACGGCTTTGGCGGCGACAGGCGGTGCGGCTCGATTCAATGGTTTGTATTATCCCATTGCCATAGCAGGTATTTGTTTGATTATAGGTACTATCTTTTTAAGCAATAAAATAGATGAAAACGTAGAGGATTGACCCCCTCAGTATTTTCTCATAAAAACTATCCATTATCAACTATCATCTAATTAAAATATTTTAAATCAATAGATTATGAATAATATAAAAAAAATAATTGGCTTACTGTGCATCATATTAGGTCTGCTGGCAGAATATTATTTGATAACAGCTATCACAAGCGGCAGTTTGGTCAAAAATCCAGAAGAGAATATGATTTTTGCGTTAACAGTAATTCCTGTTTCCATTCCTGTCATTTTGGGCGGTCTGGTTTTGTTTGGGTATTATGCTTTCAAAGGGGAATATGATACGGTGGAGTGAGATATTACTTAAGTCTTAGGAAGCCTTTGAGGCTTCCTAAGACTGTGCAAACTTTAGCACTTTAATAAATGTCAACCAAAGACTTGATTTTCAACCCTTTATTAACTTCTTCAAGCGTTGCTTTTGTTTTCAAAAAAACATCATACGTTTGAGTAGGGACAATATCAAAATAATTATCTGAAAACACCCCCTCAGTATCTACGCTCAAACAGACGTTTTTTAACAACGATGGTGCGGTCAAATGGATATTATAGCCGCCTTCTACGACTGTTATTTCCTTGGTAACCGCTATTTTCTTATCTAATTTCAAGGCTTTGGGTTGGACAAAATAAACAGTCCGAGAAAAGGCAGGGCGACCCTTGGGACGAAAAGTGACTAAGATGAGATGAGACTTAGAACGCTCATTTTGTAGCATATTTTTAACGGTATTCTCATAAAAAACAGCTGACTTATTCGCTTGCACAGTTACATAACGCGCATCCATGGAAATAGTACGCCCTTGGAAATCCATCGTTTGTACGAATAATTCGCCTTCAAAACCCTTCAATTCGTCATTAATGATATGAATTTTAAAAGAATCTTTGGTTAAAACAGGCGATACTAAAACATTGGCATACGCCACCTTAGCTGCATATTGCAAAGCCTTCCATCTGCCAAAATAATCAATGCTCGACCACGATGCGCCTTGCCAAACATCGTTCAATTGCCAATACAAACTGCCCATACAAGTCGGCATCGCACGCCGTTGGGCTTCTATTGCTCGCCGAATACCATCCGCCTGAACCAATTGACTGACATACACAAAGTCTTCAAAAGTCTTTGGTTTGCAATAACTTCTGTCCATATATTTTTTCATCAACGCATTGCCTTTAGGGTGCTTTTGATGGGCTAACATGACTTCTGAATCTAATCTGTGGTCTTGCAGCTCTGTAAAACTTTCAATCGTTTTCCATTCAGGAAAGGATTGAAAGCCATATTCGGAAGCAAAACGGGGTATTTTCTCTTCAAAATGTTCAAAAGGTCGTTCATCGTGCCATACAAACCAGTCGTGATTGTCCCCCTCAGTATAACTCTTACTGTTGTAGCGGCCAAAGCGTGGGGAGCTTTCGTAATAGACCGTACCGTTGGCATTATCAGCCACTGCTTTAGGCAATATTTTTTGAAAAAGGTCTTGGTAAGCCTTCCAAATATAAGCTTTTTGGTCAGGATTAAACATGAGTTGCCAACCCCAATTATGCCACGCCTCGTTGTTTTCATTATTGCCACACCACAAGGCGATACAACTGAAATTGCGGAGACGTTGCACTTGTTCAATTGCTTCCAATCGAGCATTTTCTAAAAAAGACTCATCGCCAGGATACATCGCACAGGCGTACATGAAGTCTTGCCAAATCAACAAACCCTTTTCATCACACGTTTCATAAAACGCATTGGGTTGATAAATACCACCACCCCAAACCCGCAGCATATTCATATTGGCACCGATTGCCGCATCAATCGTCCTTGAAATATCCTCTTTTTTTACCCTTTCTTCAAAAAAATGAAGCGGAATCATATTTGAACCTTTCGCAAAAATAGGCACACCATTGAGTTTAAAGTAAAAACTTTCTCCTATAGCATCCTTTTCTTGTACCAATTCAAGCGTCCGCAAACCATGTTTCATCACTTTTTCATCGGATTGCCCCCCCTCAGTATAAACACTCGTTTTTACATCATAGAGGAAGGGTGTCCCCAAATTATGCGTCCACCACAACTTAGGCAAAGGGATAACAACATCTAAATAAATTACATTTTCACCCACAATCAAGCGCGTTTCTTTAGAAAAAAGGGAATCGCCAAATTGCACCTGAACTGTGGCAGACATTTCATTGCTTGATTGAATACTAACTTGCGCTTGAACAATTGCGGTATCCGCAGTTAATTTAATCTGTTTTAGATAAACATCCGATATTTTTATATCCTGCCAAGTCTGTATCTCTGCCGATTGCAAACCACAGGTTATAAAGCGAGGGCCCCAATCCCAACCATAATGAAAACCTGCTTTGCGTGTATAAACCCTTGTATTAGATGGAATGGCTGGAAAGTCAGTATAAGAATTATTGTTAAATGTTTTTTCTTTTGAAAGGGGCGAGGTAAAGTATATTTTTAAAACATTATTTTTTGAATTTAAAAAATTGCGTATATCCGACTGCCATGTCCGAAACATATTATTGCCCTTAATGACCAAAGCATCGTTCAGATAAACGTCTGCGTAAGTATCTAAACCTTTGAGTATCAACTCTACATGTTTAGCAGACAACATATCAGGTGTAGCATCAAATTTTTTCTGAAAAATCCAATCACTTTTTTCCAACCATTGCAAACGGTCTTCATTGTTGCGTACAAACGGGTCTTCAATGACCCCATTTTCAAAAAGGCTATTCAGTACAGTATTGGGCAGTTGTGTGTTATACCCACTGCTTTTGATATTTTGTCCTAAGTCATCTTTGCGAGGCGTTAATGCAAGAGCCGATTGAAACGACCAATCATTGTTTAGTAAAGTAGTTTGGATGTTTTGCGCGCTTATGGTAGTCGAAATCATCAAAGTCAAGAGGATTGCTTTAACAAAAAAGTGTGTCATTATAATTTACCTAAATTCTTAAATATCAATAATGGTTAAGTCACAGGTATTCGATATGAAAATAAGGGATAGCTATGACCATATTTCCTACTTTAAGCACTACCTATACACGCAGTATGTGCTATTGGGTCGCATCTATGTACTACCCCTATGCTCATTTCGCTCCCCTCAGTATTTTCGATACGTTTTACCCTTGATGTGAAAAGATGAGACAAAACCAATTGTTTATCAACTCATAAATTGAGCAAACATTTTCCAAATAGGATTATTGGGAATATCGGCTTCAATTTCAATTTCTACTTTTGTCACAGGATGAATGAAACGCATGGAACGACAATGCAAGCAAATAGAGCCGTCGGGATTGGCTTTGGGCGCACCATATTTGACATCGCCTCTGATTTTACAACCAATAGTCGCTAATTGCGCTCGAATTTGATGCGAACGTCCTGTTGTGGGGTGGACTTCCAGCAGATGCTGATTACCCAAACTCGCAATGAGTTCATAAGTCAATTCCGCTTCTTTTGCACTTGGATGACGGCGACTGGGGCCATCAAGTACCTTCGTAATATTGCGATCTTTATCTTTATCAAGAAAGTGAACCAACTTGCCACTCAATGGGTCGGGTCTTTCATTGACGATTGCCCAATAGGTTTTATCCACTTCGCGGTCAGCAAAAAGTTTGTTGACTCGTTCAAGGGCTTTGCTGGTTCGTGCAAAAATAACGGCTCCAGAAACAGGGCGGTCAATGCGATGGCACACGCCGAGAAAGACATCGCCAGGTTTATCGTAACGAATTTTGATATATTCTTTAACCATATCATCAAGCGGTCTGTCGCCTGTTTCGTCGCCTTGTACCAAAACACCTGCTGGTTTATTGACTGCAATGAGGTGATTGTCTTCGTAAATAACTTGTAATTTCATAAAATTAATATTGTTATGCGGCAAATGGTTTCATATTATCAATCCTTCCCGCTTATTGTGGGTGCAAAATTAGTAAAAATACTGAGGGGTTACTCATCTGGGAATAGGTAAGAAAAATAAAGAGAATTAGTCTTTACAAAAAGGTATAAAAACAAGACGATTCTACGAATTTGATGTAAAATTGCAACATTATTTTACAAATTAGAAAACGATAATTAATGGATAACCTTCAACGCTACCTGCAAATGGCTATGGACTGGGCTATTTTTTTTGTGCCTAAAATCTTCATCGCCGTCCTCATCTTTTGGATTGGTCTCCGTGTCATCAACAAATTAAATATTCTAACGAATCGAAGTTTGGCGAATCGAAATATAGACGCTACCATCCGACCCTTCTTCGCCTCCATAGTGGATATCAGCTTAAGAATAGTTCTTTTTTTAATCGTAGCAGGTGTATTTGGTTTTGAGGTTTCCTCTCTAATTGCTATTTTAGGTGCATTGGCTTTTACCGTAGGTTTGGCTTTACAAGGCAGTTTGGGTCATTTTGCAAGCGGTATTCTTTTGTTAATTCTAAAACCTTACAAAGTAGGTGACGAAATAAAAGTAGCAGATGCAGAAGGTTTTGTTGAGGAAGTGCAAGTTTTTAATACCATTTTGAGAACAAGAGACAACCGTTTTATCTCAGTTCCGAATGGCTTGGTTACTTCTGGAAATATCATCAATTACACAGGACATGGCAATCGGCGTGTGGACATGACTTTCATTGTTGATGAACCCAATCCTGTATCAAAAGTCAAGCAAGTCATTGTAACATCTGCCGCAGCTTGTCCACATATTTTGCAAGACCCACCTATGGAACTATTCCTCGAGCATTTCGATTGCGACGAACTTCATTTTGCTGTCCGACCCTGGTGCAAAGCGGAAGATTATTGGAAAGTTTGGGCTTTTATGCAAGAATCTGTTAAAAATGGTTTCGATGAAGCCGAATTGACGGGTAATATTCACTACCTTCAAATGGTTCACGATAGGAATGACTTGCAAGAATCAAGGCGGCACAACTAAATACCCCTCAGTACTACGGCAGTATTGATAGAGATTTAGCACCTTATTTTTGATATGTACTCATTTGAAAAGAGTTTGCCTAAAATTATAGACTGAAATTATATAACCTATGTTTTATATTTTTCTATTTTCGTTTTTCACTTTTCATTTAGTATAAAATACGTCATTGACATGAAAAACGTCCTATTGCTCTTTTTCCTTTGTTTGACATACAAGCAAACCATACAAGCACAAGTTGCTTATCAAAAAACGTATTGTAATCCCGTTGATATCAATTATCAATATAATTTTGAACAACTGAATGAGCGCATTTCCTATCGTTCAGGTGCAGACCCTGTTATTGTCAATCATAAAGGAGTATATTACCTTTTTGCCACCATTTCAGGCGGTTATTGGCATTCCAAAGACTTGATTCATTGGAAGTATATAAAACCCGACAAGTGGCCTTTTGAGGATATGTGCGCCCCTGCTGCCTTATCGGTACGCGATACTTTGTTTTTGTTTCAATCTACTTTTGAGCAAAGACCCATTTTGTATTCAACAAAGCCCGAAAAAGGTGAATTAAAGTTTTTTAATCGCTGGTTGCCCCGTCTGCCAAAAGACATCGGCCCTTGGGATCCTGCTATTTTTCATGATGAAGACACAGACCGTTGGTTTATGTATTGGGGTTCCTCCAATGTCTATCCCATCTTTGGAGCAGAGTTGGACTATGCCAAAAAATTGGCTTATAAAACCGATTACAAAGGTTTAATCACACTGAAACCACAACTGCACGGTTGGGAACGATTCGGTAGAGACCATCGCGACACCATCACGCCTTTTACTGAGGGGGCATGGATGACCAAGCACCACGGCAAATATTATTTACAATATGGTGCGCCCGGCACAGAATATAATGTGTATGCCAACGGCACTTACACCAGTAGCGACCCATTAGGACCTTTCACGTATGCACCCTACAATCCTGTTTCCTATAAGCCTGCAGGTTTTGTAACAGGCGCAGGGCATGGCAATACATTTCAAGACAATTATGGCAACTATTGGAACACAGGCACGCCTTGGATTGCTGTTAATTGGAATTTTGAACGCCGCATTGCCATGTTCCCAGCAGGTTTTGACAAAGACGACCAAATGTTTAGCAACACCCGTTTCGGCGATTTTCCATATTATTTACCTACAAAAAAATGGACGAATAAAGACGATTTATTCACTGGTTGGATGTTGTTGTCCTACAAAAAAACTTGTAGTGCTTCCTCTATACGCGATACATTCCGTGCATCAAAAGCGACTGATGAAAATCCACGCACCTTTTGGGTTGCTAAAGAAAACAAAAAAGGCGAATGGTTGATCGTTGATTTAGAGAAAGAATACGATGTTAAAGCCGTTCAAATCAATTTTACGGATTATAAATCGGATATATTTGCCAGTGATTCAACAGTTTATACACAATATAAAATTCAACATTCACTTGATGGCACAAAATGGGAAACGTTAGTAGATATAACGACTGAAAAAACCGATCGTTCGAATCCTTATTTTGAATTAAAAAAACCAGTTCGTACCCGTTTTATCCGTTATGTCCATTTTTATTCAAAAACGCCCCATTTAGCCATCAGTGATATACGTGTCTTTGGCAATGGTTTTGGCAAAGTCCCTCTTGTTCCCTCAAGTTTTAGTGCAGTTCGTGACCCAAATGATGCGCGCAATGCTTTTATTTCTTGGTCAAAAGTGCCTAATGCCGTCGGTTACAACATCCTTTGGGGCATTAACCCCAACAAATTATACCAAACTTATCAAGTTTGGGCAGATGAAGGCACTACATTAGAAATCCGTGCTTTGACGCTTGGTGAACGATATTTTTACGCCATTGAAGCGTTTAATGAGAATGGCGTTTCAGAAAAGAGCGGGGTTACTTCCGACAGTAAAAAATAATAGAAAATATAAACATATTTAAGAAACTTAAAACGAACTAAAAATGCAAAGCAATACACACGAAGAAAACGAGCTCAACAACCCCCACGACAAATTTTTCAAACGAGCATTGGCTATTCTTGCCATCGCTCGCCCATGTTGGAAAATTTTTTACCCAAAGATTTATTGGACAAATTTGACCTTGATACACTTAAAATTGATCCAAATTCGTATATAAATGACGAATTAAAGGAGACTTTTTCTGATATTGTCTGGACTTGTCGGCTTAAAAATAGCGACAAAAGGCGTAAAATAGCTTTCCTCTTTGAGCATAAAAGCTATAAACCTGCTTATCCACATTTCCAATTAATGGATTATCAACGCAATTCTTGGAGAATGCAAATAGACGAAGGGCTAATTCCTATACCGATTTTACCCATCATTTTTTATCATGGTTTAGAAAGGTGGGTTGTAAAGCCTTTTGACAGTTATTTTGGAGAAGTTGAAGCTGAAATGCTGCAATTTTTGCCTTGTTTCAACTACATTTTAATCAATTTACAGGATTATTCAGAAGCACAAATACGCAGTATCAATGATATCTTGCTGCAAAAAACATTATTAGGTTTCAAATTTTATAAGGATAAAAACTATTTGAATGACCACATTGTTGAACTATTATTTATGGGGTATGCCAAGTTAAAAAAAGAGCAAACGTATTCATTTATCCGTATTTTTGTTGTATATTTGACTGCTGTATCAGGCATAAAACAGAAAGAAATTATTATTAAATCAAATAAAATGAGTGATAATATGGAAACAGAAGAATTTGATATTATTGAAGCATTAAAAGAAGCTTTTCGGGAAAAAGGCATTGAAAAAGGCATTGAAAAAGGCAAAAAAATAAGCATCTACGAAGCTTCTTTACGTGGTCACAGCCTTGAGCTTTTGTCCAATGTTTTTGGCTTATCTGTTGATAACATCAAACAGATAATTGAAGAAATGAAAAATGATATGAAGGCTTAATCCAAACAATGCCCTCTCTGATAGCCGTTGTATACTCATTTAAAATGGATTGCCTAAAATAATAGAATCAAATCATTCATCACTAACGTTTTATATTTTTCACTTTTCGTTTTTCACTTTTCATTTAGTAGAGTTGTCTAAAAATCAATTTTTTATGGATTTAAGTTTTCTCAATATTCGATTTTTAGACATCATTGATATTGTTGTTGTCGGCTATCTTATCTACGAAATCTATCGTTTACTGAGGGGGTCGGTTGCCTTCAATATTTTTGTCGGTGTTGTGATGTTGTATGTGTCGTGGTGGTTGGTTCGCGCCTTGAAAATGGATTTATTGACCTTGATTTTAGAGCAATTTGTCCGCGTAGGGGTCATTGTTATCGCCATTATTTTCCAACCTGAATTGCGCCGCTTTCTCCTTTTGATTGGCAATCAAACGCTTCGCAGACGGTTCAACTTTTTAAAACCCGAACAAAACAACGGTGATAACACCTTAGTTATCAAAGAGTTAGAAACCGCTATCGTCGAATTAGCTGAAACCCATACAGGGGCTATCATTGTGTTAGCAAATAGTGCAACGATGTCTCAATATTCCGAATCAGGTGTTGTATTAAATGCTAATATATCGAAACCCTTACTCATCAGTATATTCAACAAAGAATGTCCCATGCACGATGGGGCAGTCATCATTTCAGACCATAAAGTCCATGCCGCCGCTTGCGTTTTACCTTTAAGTGAAAGCCCTTCACTGCCACCAGAAGCGGGTTTGCGGCACCGTGCCGCCGTGGGTATCACCGAAACCGCTAATGTAACCGCTTTTGTCGTTTCAGAAGAAAGTGGCCACATCGCTATGGCACATGAAGGGGAATTGACACTGGATATTCAAAAAACAATTTTGACCGCTTTGTTGGAAAAGCATTTTGAGTAAAATGCTTAACAAAAAAAATAGAGCTTCATATCCAAGAATATGAAGCTCTATTTTTTTTAGAAATACCGCCGTGAAATCCCTAAATTTGTGACCCCTCAGTAGGCGTAACAAAATATTCATTTTCAACGATTTAACTATAAAATCTAATCAATAAATTTATGGAAAAAGTCCTATCTTTTATCAACGACAACAAACAACGCTACCTCGATGAACTACTCGTCATGCTCCGCATCCCCTCAGTCTCAGCCGACCCTAAGCACAAAGAAGACATGCAACGCATGGCTGAAAACGTCCGTGAAGGATTGATTGCAGCGGGTGTTGATTACGCAGAAATTCACCCGACAAAAGGAAATCCCATCGTTTTTGGTGAAAAAATCATTGACCCTACCCTACCAACGGTTTTGGTTTATGGTCATTACGATGTGCAACCTGCCGATCCGATTAACCTTTGGTTGACACCCCCTTTTGAACCGACGATTAAAAAAACAGATATTCACCCTGACGGAGCGATTTTCGCACGCGGCTCATGTGATGATAAAGGTCAGTTTTATATGCACGTCAAAGCTGTTGAAGCGATGATAAAAAACGACGCTTTGCCATGCAATGTCAAATTTATGATTGAAGGAGAAGAAGAAGTGGGTTCAGTACATTTGGGCGATTTTTGTCGTCAAAACAAGGAAAAATTGGCTTGTGATGTCATTCTCATCTCCGATACATCTATTATTGCCAATGATACGCCCAGTATAACAACTGGACTACGTGGCTTAACTTACCTCGAAGTAGAGGTAACCGGCCCAAATGTTGACCTACATTCAGGCGTTTACGGCGGTGCGGTGGCGAACCCGATTAATACTTTGTGTAAAATGATTGCTTCACTTCAAGATGAAGCGGGGCGCATCACCATTCCAGGGTTTTATGATGATGTGGTAGAAGTCTCACTCGCGGAACGGGCTGAAATGGACAAAGCCCCTTTCAATTTAGAAACCTACAAAAAAGGGTTAAACATCAACGATATCCAAGGCGAACATGGCTATACGACCATGGAACGCACCTCCATTCGCCCAACTTTGGACGTTAATGGTATGTGGGGCGGTTACATAGGTGATGGTGCAAAAACCGTTTTACCTTCAAAAGCCTTTGCTAAAATTTCGATGCGGCTTGTGCCTAACCAAACAGATGAAGACATTTACAAATTTTTTGAAGCTCATTTTTTGAAAATTGCGCCCCCCTCAGTAAAAGTTAAAGTAACACCACATCATGGTGGTTTACCTGCGGTTACACCAACAGATACGTTGGAATACAAAGCGGCGCACATGGCTATGGAACAAACCTTTGGCAAACCACCGATTCCAAAACGTGAAGGTGGCTCAATCCCAATTGTGGCTTTGTTTGAAAATGTATTAGAAGTGAAAACAATTTTGATGGGTTTTGGGCTGGATTCTGACGCTTTGCATTCGCCTAATGAACATTATGGTTTGTTCAATTTTTATAAAGGCATTGAAACAATTCCATACTTCTTTAAATTTTATAGCGAATTAAAGAAATAGGTTGTATTGTTATATTGTTGTATTGTTATATTGTTGTATTGTTATATTGTTTGATAAATATGAGAAAATGGAAAACAAAAACTATCTTAAACTAAATGATATTGAGGCATACAAAATCGCCTTCCACTTATCCAATTATATTTGGAATATAGTTATCAGTTGGAATCATTTTTCAAAAGAAACTGTTGGAGAGCAATTTGTAACTGCTGCCGATTCAATTTCTGCAAATATTGCAGAAGGATTTGGACGTTACCACAAAAAAGACAAAATCAAATTTTATCATTACTCTTTTGGTTCTGTCAAAGAATGTTTTGACTGGAATGAAAAGTCAAAAGTTAGACAACTAATAACAATTGAGCAATACAATCACATTTTTTCACAACTCGATTTACTACCTTTGAAAATAAACTCTTTGATTAAATTCACCAACGAGAAACTAACAATATAACAATATAACAATATAACAATATAACAATATAACAATTTATTTTTTCGCTTTTGCGGCAACTGGCTTCTTAACTTTTGGAGCAAAAGCATTCGGCACTTCCACCTCAACCAACTTTTTCACCTCTTCCAAAGTCAAGTCGGCTGCCTCTTCGCTCGTCATTTTTTTACCTCCATTTTTAAGGTTAATCATTTTTTTACCGAAGCGAATGAAGGGACCCCAACGACCATTTTCAACCGATACTTTTTCTTTTTCCCAATTGTGAATGTAGCGATTGCCTTCTTTTTCAACTTTTGCTTCTATAAGCTCGGCGGCTTCATCAAGTGTCAATGTTTCCAAATTGTATTTTCGTGGAATATTGATAAACATATCATTCCATTTGATAAAGGGCCCAAAACGCCCAGTTCCTTTAGTAATCGGCAATGATTTGTACGTAAAAACAGGGGCTTCGGCTTTGCGCTTTTCCTCAAACAGTTCAATCGCTCTGTCGAGCGTTGTACTGAGGGGGTCTTCGTTGCGCGGAATCGAGACAAATGTATCGCCGAATTTGACATACGGTCCAAAACGACCAATACCCACTGACACACTCATACCCTCAAATTCACCCAAATTTTTAGGTAATTCAAACAATTTCAAGGCATCTTCAAGCGTAATGGTCTCAATGGATTGCCCTTTTTGTAAATTTCCATAAGCTGGTTTTTCTTTTTCACCCAATTCCTCGGGCGCACCAATTTGAGCTACAGGACCGAATTTACCCATCCGCACAAGCACCGTCCGTCCTGAAATAGGGTCTTTACCCAAAATGCGTTCACCACTCACACGGTCCGCCTCTTCCAGTGTTTTGACGACATCTTCGTGAAAAGGATTGTAAAATTTATCCAACATAGAGACCCAATTATGCTTACCGTCCGCCACGTCATCGAGTTTATT
Organism: Saprospiraceae bacterium; assembly: GCA_031411275.1. Lineage (GTDB taxonomy): Bacteria > Bacteroidota > Bacteroidia > Chitinophagales > Saprospiraceae > JAAFJT01. The sequence goes on from JANOAU010000070.1 coordinate 17,186, forward strand.
TTCGACATCTGCTGTAAAACTATAATTCATAATTTCATCAAAATGCTTATCTAAAAAGTCAACAACCAACATGCCCATATCGGTGGGTACGAGGTGATTTTTCAATGCACCTGTCATCTCTGTTGACGTTTTTTCTGTGATTTGACCGTTTTTCAAGAGATTTAAGACCTTAAACGCTCTTTGAATGCCGTCTCTCGTTATTTTTTCAACATAACCCCGATTTTCTTCCATGATTTTAGAAATCGTCGGCGCATACGTTGACGGACGACCAATACCGCGTTCCTCCAAGTCTTTGACCAAAGCCGCTTCCGTATAACGGGCAGGTGGACGTGTGAATCGTTCAGTAGCAGACATGGCATCGAAGTTCAAAACCTGTCCAATACTGAGGGGGGGCAAAACGCCTTTCGCATCTTCATCGTCCTCGTCTTTTGATTCGAGATAGACCTTCAAAAAACCATCGAACTTGATAACTTCACCTTCGGCAACGAGTTTTGAAGACGGAATGGTTGAAATAGCGATGTCAACCAGCGTTTTTTCCAATTCGGCATCTGCCATTTGCGACGCAATCGTCCGTTTCCAAATCAATTCATAGAGGCGTTGTTCGTCACGGTCGCCCGATACATTGCGTTTTTCGATGTAGGTTGGACGAATCGCTTCATGTGCCTCTTGTGCCGATTCCTTACCCGTTTTGAAACGGCGTGTTTGAACGTACTCTGTGCCAAAAGAATTTTCAATTTCGTTGGCAATCGCTACCAAAGCCGTTTCACTCAAATTCGTCGAGTCGGTACGCATATAACTAATGTGTCCAGCTTCGTAAAGTCGTTGTGCATTTTGCATCGTTCTATTCACCGAAAAACCCAATTTACGGCTGGCTTCCTGTTGCAAAGTAGAAGTGGTAAATGGTGCAGTGGGCTTGCGTTTAAGCGGTTTGACTTCAATTTTCGCAATTTTATAGTTTGCGCCACGGCATTTTTCCAAAAATGTTTTTGCACCCCCCTCAGTATCGTAGCGTTCAGGCGATTCTGCTTTAAGGGTTATTTGCTTGTCTTGTTTGTTTGGCACAAGAAATTGTGCATCAATTTTGAAAAACGGTTTTGCAGTATGTTTTTGAATGTCACGTTCTCTTTCAACTACTAATTTGACAGCAACAGACTGCACACGACCCGCAGACAAGCCGCCTTTCACTTTTTTCCACAACAACTCAGACAATTCAAAGCCAACAAGACGGTCAAGAATCCGCCGCGCTTGTTGTGCATCAACGAGGTCGAGGTCAACAGTACGAGGGTTTTGCACCGCTTTTAGAATAGCAGGTTTCGTGATTTCACGAAAAACAATGCGTTTTGTATGGCGTGGGTCGAGTTTGAGGACTTCGCAAAGGTGCCATGAGATGGCTTCTCCTTCGCGGTCTTCGTCCGTTGCGAGCCACACTTCGCCCGAGTTTTTGGCTTCCGCTTTGAGTTGGTTGACGAGTTTTGTTTTGTCAGGCGTAACGACATAATTGGGTTTAAATTTATTCTTTACGTCAACCCCTAAGCCCCCTTTTTCGAGGTCTCGGACATGACCGAAGCTGGAAACGACTTTAAAATCAGAACCTAATATTTTTTCTATCGTTTTAGCCTTAGCAGGAGATTCGACGATGAGCAGATTTTTTGCCATGCGATAACATTATTTGTTTTAAATTAGCCGTGGTGAGTTATCTAATTTTTCTATTTAAAGTATTGACTATCAATATTTTGACAATCATTCAACTGTTTTCACTACAATTTTGTTTCAAAATCAACGGCAAAAGTAGGCGTTTTTATGATTAAATCTATTTTTTTTTCAAAAATCGTTGAATCCATGCCTTTTCCAACTGTCTTACTGAGGGGGTACAACAAACGCCTTTCGGTTTTGAAGCGAAAGGCGTTTGTTGTTGAAATTGTTGAAATTGATAATCAAGAATTCTTTTTTAGGAAAAATTAAATTTTTGAGAAACGAAAAGTAATCTTCAATTCGCCTTTTACTTGACCAAGTGGCTCGACAAATAGAGAGGCATTGGGTACATACCAATCATTACGAAAAATAGTATCAATCTTACCCGTTAATTTACCCCCGCAGTTGCCACCACTAATTCCAACATTTCCTTCTATTTCACCTTTTACAGTTATAAATACTCCAACAACATACTGTCCATTCCAAAATGATGGTTCTTGTGAGGTTGTAAGGTTAAATGTTTGTGGCTTTGAAAAATCATTTACTGTTACAGTCCAGTCATCTGAACCACCTTTTAGATACTGTATAACAAGGATAGTCAAAGCAATAATACTTAAAACAATAATTATACGTTTCATTTAAAAAATTTTAAATATGCAGATTTAACAATTTTGATTTGTAAATATTAGCCATTGATTCTGAAAGCGAAAACCATCATATTGAGTGCCTTGTCTAATTTAAAAATACAAATCCATTCTGCTCAAAATAGGATTTAAAAAAGTTTCTTAGTTCACAAAGTTGAAAGTTATTTTCACTTCTCCCTTTACTATACCTTCAGGGAGTACACGCAGCTTTACTTTTGGTGATGACCAATCATCACGAAAAGTAGTATCAATTTTACCAGATAGCGTTCCACCACAACCATCCGTAGTAATTCTTACTTTGCCCTCGATATTTCCTTTTACATGTAATACATGACCTCCTACATTTTCGAATGTGCCATTATATTTAGCTATTTCAAACTCAAATTCTTGAGGTTTTGAAAAATCGTTTATTATTACTATTTTAGAATCTGAGCAGGCAAAAAGTATTAATGCTGAAAAAGAAATAACATAAATTAATTTAATCCTCATTATTAACAGATTTGATTAGTGAATATTAATCTTTGATTAATGAATTTGTAACCATCTGCATTATTAGCATTGAAACTATCAAAACAAATAAATTGCATCATGCCATTGTTTAATGAATCTTCGACTGCCTGTATTAAACTAATTCCACTAAAAGTTAGCCATGAGTGCCCAATATCTCTACCTATATGGTTATTAAATAAATCCATTTGTGTAGCAAAATTCATATCTGGAACATTTGGTAATCCCCATTCGTGAGCATCTGTCCAAACCTTAGCTCTGTCTCGACCCATCTTTAAAGTCAAAAGTGCATTCCAATAAGAGTGTTGAAAAGCATTTACTTTATCTCTATCATTCCCAGGTGTAGAGTTTCGATTTAATGCACCAGATGCTCCTAATCTTCTAACTGCAAAAGCTTGTGCTTCATTGATAGCTAATAAAGATTGAGATCTATATTGGAAGGCTTCAATTGGATTAAGTACAGCAAGAGATTTTTCAGCAAGATTTAAATTTCCCCAACCAGGGACCCCAGTCCAAAGAGCATCAACCCATGCCTCTGTACCCAACTCTGGCTGTTGCTGAATATTCGCAAGCCAATAATCACTATTTTCAATACATAAATTAAGGTGTAAATGACAAAATCTAAGTGCATCAACTGAATCATTTATGCTTAAATAACTAAAAATTTGATTTACAATTGCGGGACTAAAAGACAAAAAATCAATTTCAATTTGACTAAAGCCTTTTATTGTTAAAAAATCTCTTGCTTGATCAGTCAACTGACCTAAATAAAAAGTTGGTTGAGAACTTGACCAAGAGCCATAGCCTCCACCTGAATATCCGCCTGTACCACCGCCGTACTCATCTGTCCCCCATGGATCTTGTTCCAAAAAACAATTATAAACTGCTGGTCCACAAAGAGAAGTGCATGTAACAATTGAAAAACATTCTAAATACAAGGGGGCATCCTGATTGGGACTGACTTGAATATTTATGCAATAGGTTGTATAAGTACAACTTCTAAGACCCGAAGGAACGCCCTCTCTTCCGTCATCTTTTTTAGCAACAGCCGTACCGACCCATTCACCATCTTCGATTTTGTAACCATGGGAGTAGTTCCCTTTGAAATCGGTGTAAATAACAGAACCCGTAAAGTTTGATGGATTGTATTGACCTTGTACCCTGTTGTGATATTCATCGGTTGGCAAATAGATTACATAGCGACCTACAAAGCCACCATTTGAAGACCTTCTAACTAACAAGCGCGGAACGATTATTCCTCCCTTTAGGTCTAAACCTAAAGGAACTGACACATATTCAGCCCCGATTTTGTTAAATGCATTATTGGCAAGTTCCCATTTTGGCATCGCATGGAAAAGGCTACTATCTTCTCCATTATTTGCGGCAAAACCTAATGCAGTTTGCTCACCGAACCACTTTTTGACATCTTCAATTTTAATGGTGGGCGTTCGGGGTTTCAGAATGGCTTCATCTTTTGAAAATTGGTTAGGTGTAGGCAGTAAATAATCTTTTTGGCAACCACTGAAAAAAACAATTAAGGCTACTAAAACGCCTAAAATGAGCCTAGGTTGGAACTGTTTGGAACTGTTAACTTCATAAAGAGTTTCATTTAATTTGTTAAAAAAATTGATTAATGAGGTAAAACTAAACATTGTTATTCAATTTACATTTTTTTTTAACATTATTTTTAAAATGTTTTACTTTAACCACCTTTCATGTCTCGAATAGCATTAAAATCAATAAATTACGAATTATCTTTTTTGCAATAAAAAACTCAAAATGAAGCAGTAACCTTCATTTTGAGTTTGAAAATGTGTATTTTAATTCAAAAATAACTAAGCTTCTTTTGGGCTATACTTTTTGAATTTTTGTTTCCAATACTTGATAAAACATTCGCTAAATGAGACTTAACTTTCTGTTTCCATTCACTTTTTTACTGAGGGGGGTCATTAAAGTCCTGTTTCAATTCATCTATGATTATTTTCGTTTCCTTTAACAGCCATGATTTCATTTTTCATCTTATACAACGACATGATTATTAATGAGTTATAAAATTATCCACTATCCTATATAACATTGTCACAAAAAAAGTCTTGTACTATAAAAAAACGGCTAAACTGCTGTATATCAACAATTTAGCCGTTTGTATTTTCAGTAGTTTGAGTTAACGTCTACCGCCACCACCACCGCCGCCGCCACGACGATCATCGCGTCCGCCACCACCACTGCCACGACGGTCATCACGTCCACCGCCGCCACCGCGTCGGTCATCACGACCGCCACTACTACTCCGACGATCGCCGCCGCCGCCGTTTTCAGTCGGGACATAAGGCGTACCATCAGGGGAAGGAATGACTGCCTTGCGGCTCAAACGCAACTTACCTGTTTTTTTATCAATTTCGATGATGCGGAATTTGACTTCATCACCTTCTTTAAATTCCTCTTCAACATTGTCAATACGTGTCCAAGACATTTCAGAAACGTGCAACAAACCACTCTTACCGCCTGCAAAGTCAACAAAAACACCATAAGGCATCACCGTTGCCACAACGCCTGTGAACTCCTCACCTACTTGCGGTTCGTAAGCAATCGCGCGAACCATGCCCGCTGCTTTGTCAATACTCGCTTTGTCTGAAGCAAAAATATTGACATAACCTTTACCTTCTTTTTCTTCAATCGTGATTTGACAGCCTGTTGTACGCTGCATTTCTTGAATGATTTTGCCGCCGGGTCCGATAACGCCACCGATAAACTCTTTATCAATGATGATTTCGAGAACACGAGGCGCATGAGGTTTCATGTCTTCGGCAGGTTTAGAAATCGTTTTGTCCATCTCACCTAAGATATGTAAACGACCTTCTTTGGCTTGCATCAAGGCTTTTTCAAGCAATTCGTAAGGCAAACCGTCAATTTTGATGTCCATTTGACAACCACAAATGCCGTTGACTGTACCTGTCAATTTGAAATCCATATCGCCCAAAGCATCTTCATCGCCTAATATGTCGCTCAAAATAACAAAAGGCGACCCCTCAGTAACAGTGCCGCCATCGGTCACCATGCCCATTGCAATACCAGCAACATGGCGTGGAATAGCAATACCTGCATCCATCAATGCTAATGAACCCGCACAAACAGTTGCCATTGAAGAAGAGCCGTTTGATTCCAAAATATCAGAAACAATACGCATGGTATAAGGCGATTCTGGCAAAATTTGACGAATTGAGCGTGCAGCCAAATTCGCATGACCGACTTCACGACGACCCGGACCCCGTTGCGGTTTAACTTCACCGACTGAATAGCCTGGGAAATTGTAGTGCAAAATGAACTTGTCATCGTAAGAATCAAGCGCATTATCCACCATCGCCGCATCCATTTTTGTACCTAAAGTCAATGACGTTAAGGCTTGGGTTTCACCCCGATTAAAGATAGCCGAACCGTGTGTAGAAGGCAAATAATCCACTTCTGTCCAAATCGGACGCACTTCGTCGAAGCGGCGACCATCAAGGCGTACCCCCTCAGTCAACATGACCGAACGCACCGTTTCTTTCTTCAATTTGTCAAAATATTCAGAAATCAATTTCTTGTTTGTTGCCATATATTCATCGTCATGTGCCGCAGTCAAAGCCACTTTGATTTCTTCTTTGATGGTATCAAAAGCTTTTTTGCGCTCTGCTTTGCCAAAGGCTGCCCGAGCGACAACTTTGATTTTTTCAGATGCCACTGCTTTGATTTCAGCTTTTAGGTCCTCTAAAACGACGATTTCTTTCAAAGCCATTTTCGGTTTGTTAACCAAACCCGCCAAACGTTCTTGCGCTTCTATTTGCAATTTGATGGCTTCGTGACCGATTTTAATCGCTTCAACGAGTTGATGCTCTTGACATTCGTGCGCTTCACCTTCCACCATCGTTACGTCGCTTTTTGTTGCGCCAACGATGACATTCAATTCCGCACGTTCCAATTCTGTATTTGTCGGATTCACTTTGTATTCGCCACCGATGAGGGCAACGCGTGCCTCAGAAATCAAGTGCGAAATCGGCACATCAGACACCGCAATGGCTGCAGATGCTGCCAAAGCCACAAAAGCATCAGGTGAAATGTCCTTGTCCCCTGAAATGAGGTTGACTATGATTTGCGTTTCATTGCGATAGCCATCAGGAAACAACGGACGTAAAGCACGGTCAACGAGGCGTGAAATGAGGATTTCAGAATCGGTCAAACGCGATTCACGACGAAAAAAGTTGCCTGGAATACGTCCTGCGGCAGCAAATTTTTCTTGATAATCCACCGAAAGGGGAAAAAAATCTTGGTCAGGTTTGGCTTCTAATGCCGCCGTAACGACAGCTAAAAGCATTGTATTGCCACAACGGAGGACGACAGAACCGTTTGCTTGGGTGGCTAATTTACCAGTTTCAAGGACAACCTCACGCCCATCGGGTAGGTTGAACGACGTAGTCGTAGGAGTTTGCTTTCCCATTCTAATTAGGTTAAAACAAGTTTGTATTTTGACATACGAATAGCCGAAATAGTTTGAAAAGCTATTTTCATGTCAAAATGATGGTTAATATTTAGGAAAATTACCCCCCTCAGTATTGTTGATGATTTCTCGGTTTTGGTGGTCAAAATGCCTTAATTTTTGAGGTTTTAACTGTTGGTATTCAATATTTTGTGAACATTTTGAACCTTGAAATCATCGAATTTCCGAAAGGGAAATTGGAGGTTAGAATTAGTAGGAAAAGTTTCGTGTTGGGCTTGTTTTGAATACGGGTTCATCAAAACATCCTTCAACAATATCCACTTTTTTTGACCGCTCACCAACCCTTTGTTGGCGTTTCTAATTTGCCGCTCCCGTCAAACTATTTTCTTATTATCATTTTTACAAACGCAAAGTTAGAATAAGTGTTTCGTGAACCAAACTTTTGTTGATAAAAAATACGGGCGAGCGAATAAAATAGGGCGAAAGGGCGAAAATACTGAGGTGGGGTTAACACTTATACCTCGTATTTTAACTCTAAATTTCAAATTGCGTAACTTGTTTTAATAGGCAATCGAACAACTAATAGATGGAACAATCGGTAAAAGAGACCTCGCCTTTAGTTCTTGCGTATAATTATTGGTCACTTTTGTTGTGGCAGGATCAAAAACACGATTAGATACTATTTCGACATACATGATGTTTCGTTATAGACATTAAAAATGCTTAAACTTATTGTTTTTGTTCCTCTTCTACGTCTATTTGTTGTTCTATTTAAAGAGATGTCTCCTCGATGATAATCTGGTAAACGGTAGGCATTACGTTTGGTATAAACAGGCACTTCGTTTGTGTAAAAATTAAAATCGCTGGGTATATTAAAAACAGCTACGGGTAACGTAATGGGTTGTCCACTTTGATAAACCCATGTGAAAGAGAAATCCCATTTATGATTGATTTGATAATTACCTGTAATAGAAAAATTGTGGCGGCTGTCATATCGAAAAGGATATTTTGCACCTAAATTTATCTTTTCAAATTGCCTTTCTGTTTTTGATAAAGTATAAGATATAAAACCGTTGAGGGGTCCCGTTTTTTTATGTAAGAAAAATTCTAAACCACGTGACCAACCTAAACCATTGTTTTCTACCGATTTCGTCCAATTATCAAGATTATTAACAATATTTGCGCCCTCTTTAAAATCTATCAAATGAAACATAGATTTATAGTAGCCTTCAAAACTTAGTTCAATATCCCATTGTGGAAAATATTTAGAAAGACCCACAGCCCATTCTTGGCTATTTTGAGGTCGAATAGTTGCGGTACTTGGCACCCAAATATCGTTTTGTAAGCCGATACCATTATTAGTTAGCAAATGAACGTTTTGTTGCATTCGACTGAACGCTCCTTTAAGATTCCAATTTTTGTAAATAACATAACTCACCGACAAACGGGGTTCTAATGAATAATACGACTTATCTTTCAACCGATAATTATTTAATCTTAATCCTATATTTGTTTTCAAGGCGTTTGTTATTTGCCATTCATCTTCTCCAAAAACAGAGGCTTCTAAGGCTTGATACTGTTCTGCTTTATTAAAATTTTTGGTCAAGCTGTCATTCGTTACATACGTTTTTGACTGAGGGGTAAATTGATGTACAGTCAGCTCAGCACCCATACGTACATAGTGTTTATTGTTAGGTATATAGTCTATGGCTGATTTAAAATTTAGGTCATTTAAACCTGAAAAGTTTTTATACTGATGATACAACCCAGTGCTATCGAGGTAAGTGTCAAATAGATTAAGGTTGTAACCAAAACGAGAATAAGCGACCATATTCTTCCAAAACATTTTAGACGACAGAATTTTATTGTGCCGTAGCGTAACTGTTGAATTACCCCAATTCAATTTTGAACGTTCCTCTCTTTGTTTGTATATTTTATCATAAGATTTAAAATTATCTTTACCATTATAAAAGCTTAAAAACAATTGATTTTTATCGTCAATTTTATAATTTATTTTAGCATTTATGTCGTACATATTGTAGTTTATGTATTGTGCATTGCTCCTTGTGTCTTTGTATTCTATCCAAGTTGGGAATAATAGAAGATTTAAATAAGAAGAACGGGCAGAAAAAATAAAACCCATTTTATCTTTTATTAAAGGTCTTTCGATAGTTAAACGAGAAGCGATTAAACCAATGCCAAAGCTCGTTTTCTTTTTGTTAGTCGAGCCTTCTTTCATCGAGACATCTACGACCGAAGACAGCCTGCCACCATAACGTGCAGGAAATCCACCCTTTATCAAGTCCACATTTTTTATAACATCGGGGTTAAAAACAGAGACAAAACCAAACAAGTGATTGGGGTTATAAACAATGGCTTCATCTAAGAGTATCAAATTTTGGTCGGGCGTACCGCCTCGTACATACAATCCTGCGGACCCCTCAGTACCGCTTACGATTCCAGGCGTTAGCGCCAAAGCTTTTATAATATCCGCTTCACCTGCAAGAGAAGGTATCTTTTTTATTTGATTAATGGGTAACGAAATGTGGCTTATCTGCTCCGATATCTTGTAATGTTGTTCTTTTATCTCAATTTCATTTAAGGTTTGGGACTTTAAATGAATGTTTATAGTGGTATCATTTTGAATAAATAAATGTGCTGTTTGTTTTTCAAAACCGACAAAAGAATAGAGTAAATGAATATCGCCTTTGTTGATTGTTAGACTATAAAAACCATATTGATTCGTTGTATTACCCAATGTGCTACCAACAACCATAACCATCGCACCAATAAGCGGTTCATTATTTTCATCTGTTATCAAGCCATTTATCGTTATGTTTTGAGCATAAAGCTTTGTTGATATATTAATTAAGATAAAAAAAGCGACGATAATAAGGTTTTTCATTTTAAATATTGAAGATGTGAAGATGTAAAATTAGATACTAACGAGCAGATATTGTTACGTCCAATGTATTATAACACCCAAAAAAGCCGTAGTCATTTTCGATATAATCAGGTAAGGTTACAGGAGACCAAAATACATTGATACCAGAATAATAATCGCCGTATTGAGTTGCCACTTTCCCGAGTGCTTTCATCATTCCCACACTTGTGCGTGTAAATGAGCAAATAGTAAAATGGAATTTTATTTTGTTAACATACCGCTCATCTATTTTCCAAAAATCATAAAGTTCATATTTCGTATTGGAATATTTACAACTTGGCTCAACGACACCATAATTCAAAAAGGAAAAGAAACCATTGTTCTCACAAGAGGCATTACCATCTTCTCTAATAGAAGAAACACTCGAATTAAAAAAGCCACCTTGTACTGTATCACTTTGCCAAGGGTAGCCTGTCGTTCTAAATCGCCCAAATCCATAATTTTCAAAATGGCTGGGTGTTTTTGTAATAAGTGTTATGCGAGCCATGTTCAAGGTTTGTTGGATTCGTGCAGAATCTTCAAAAAGTACTTTCAAGATAACAGGTTTTGAAGGCATTGTATCTCTGGGCGTTTTTATAGTCAAAAAACCTTCTTTGGCGGCTGTAATATGATAAACTTTATTCACTTGCGGTTTAAACGCTTTTTTAGAAATATAGTAACCAATACTATCTTCTTTGAGTGTATCAACAGCTATATTATTCTCAAAAAGTACAATTGAGGCATTACTTATGCTTCGTTCCGTATTTTTACTGAGGGGGTTCACTGACTTGCTCAATGTCGCAGACACAATGCTATCAGGGTGCAAAGCACTCCAAATAACCAATTTGGAAGGTTCACCTTCTATTATTGAGTCAATTTTAGGTTGACAGGAGTTTAAAACCAAAAATATAAGCAAAGCAAAAAATAATTTCATTTTTAGATGTTTTTATTAAAAAGAACAAGCCTCCACTTTCGTGAAGGCGTGCTTTTACTTAATTTGATATTGGAATAATACGCGTTTTCTAAACCAAAACTATTGAAGAGAATCATAAATTGATGCTTGAATATCACAATTGAATGCTTGATTTCATGTTTCCGACACTTGTGCTATTGCTAGGCATTTACAGCTCATTGTTTTGTTCCCTTAATATCATAAATATATATCGAATATTCATCAGTTAATTTTTGCTATTTTCCTCTTTATTAGATTGAACCACAGGTTTTTTACGAACAGGTGATGGAATACCAGTTGGTAAAGGCACTTTAAGATTCAACCTTTGTTGACCTACTTGTATCATTTCAGGAAACTTTTGTTGCAAGCTGCTAACACATTTTAACCACTTTATCGTTAAATCTGCATTAGCTTCTGTATAACCTCCAAAATTTATAAGCACTTGACGTGCTTCTTCGTCCGATTTTACATTCGCTAATTTTGACTCTATTTCAGGTGGGTTTTTGTAGAAAGAGTCGTTAACATACAGCGACTTACTAGTTACTAACTTCGTCATGTCATGTACGGTACTTATGTATTCTTTCCATAAATCATCTTTCTCTATTTTCTGTTTCAACAGTTGTATATCCGCATCTGTCATTGTCTGTACATTTTTTTCTTGAGTACATGCTATTTCTAAAACAGACAGACTTAATAGCATAATAATTACGAATTTATGCATGATAATTAATGATTTTAAAAATTAAAAAATAACTGTTATACTTTTAAAAATAAAAAAGTCAAGCGCAATAAGTTGTAGTGCAATAATCGAATCGTTGCCCTAAACTGTCCCATATACTATAATAAGTATTGGTACAGTTTTGTAACCCAACCAGCGCAGCTGCAGATGAGGAAAATCCCCCCCAGTTATTCCCACTTCCATATGCTGCCCATGCGCTTAAAGGAGTAAAAGCATAATTTGAAATGCAGGTGTTATACATATCGGTTGCTGTTGCAAAACCAACTTGAAATTCATTGTAGCAAGCATCGCAATCATATTTCTCTGCTAATACTACAATAGGTGAAATCAAAATACTTAATAAAATTAGAATTTTTTTCATAAAAAAACGTTTTAAAAGATAAGTTAATAAGCGGGCTATTGTTGTCAACGGAGGTGCAATTCCGACAACTTTAGCCCATTTTTGTTTAATGCTCGCCCATACCTAAGACCGTACGCTTCGTCGGCATAAGACTATATTGATGTACACTCAATAGTCAAATATTCGCAATTCATTTTCGTTTTCCAAAATGATGGAAATAGAAATGGAAATGGAAATGGAAATGGAAGTGGAAGTGGAAATGGAAATGGAAATGGTCTTAACCCATTTTTATTTATAGAATTTTCTTTGGTTAAAAAATAATGGTTTGTTTTCAAGTTAGTAATTAATTGAGGGGTGGGCATTACCTAAAAACGGTCAAAACCGTTTGAGTAGAAGCCAAGTCCCTTTTGTTTAGAAAATTATCAATCATTAGAAGTTG
>JANOAU010000071.1:0-16568 GCA_031411275.1 Saprospiraceae bacterium
GATGATAGATGGGGAAAGTCGGACGTATTATCGCCCCGCCGTTGAAACGGCGGGTTACAAGATGTTAGATGTGGTAGAACTTATTTCTAAGCTGTTACTTAGTTACTGGTTATTAGTATTAAACCAATAATGAGTAACCAATAACTAATAACCAATCAACCAATAACTAATAACCAATCAACCAATAACTAATAACCAGTAACCAATAAAGAATAAATGAATAAAAAGACCTACATCTCATTTTTAACGCTACTTGTTATCGTCCTTTCGGCGATGAATATGAAGGCACAAGACCCCTTTTTTACACAATATTATGCCTCTCCTTTGCAACAAAATCCTGCTATGATGGGCGTTTTTCAAGGGCAATGGCGCATGAATGCCAATTATCGGCAACAATGGGGCGGCATCTTTTCGGATGTGCCTATTCAAACGATTCATGCTGCTTTTGACTACCGTTTGCGAGTTGTGGATGACGATTATATTGCCTTTGGCATCAATGCTATACAAGACGAATCGGGTGCATACTCGAAACTCAAATCCACACGCGGCAATTTGGGGCTGTCCTACATGAAACAACTATCGGATACGCGGTATGGCTCGGCTGACCAATATTTAGTCGCTGGCATTCAAGTCGGAACGGGGCAATTCCGCACTGGCATTGACGGTCTATGGTTCGACCGTCAATATGATAGTACGACATTCAATGTGAACACAAACTTAGCCTCAGGTGAGATAGGCGTTCAATCCAATATGTTTATAGATTTTACAGCTGGTTTGATGTGGTATTTGGTGGCAGACGACAATCGTAGTTTTTATATTGGGGGTAGCGCACACCATTTATCAAATCCTAATATTTCTTTTTTAGGCAACAAATCCGAGTCTTTGCGGCGTCGTTTCAATATCAATATGGGTGGTGAAGTGCCATTAAGCGATGAGTTGAGCATCCTGCCTTCGATGATGGCTACAATACAAGGACCTTCGATGATGAGTCAATTTGGTGCCAATTTCCGTTATTCAAACCATGATTGGGAGGAGGTTGCTGTCCGTGTCGGTGGTGCCTATCGTTTGTCCAATAAATATACAGGTATTGCAGGTGATGCTTTTAGTATTACAGGTATGTTAGAATTGAACGGTTGGGTGTTGGGTGCAAGTTATGATATTCATACTTCGACAATATTAAAACCAACAAATGGACGGGGCGCATGGGAATTGTCCTTGATTTATGTCGCTCCAGAACGTTTTCCTGTTAAAACGAGTTGTCCGAAGTTTTAAGTTTTACCCCTCAGTAAAAGAGGCAAAAAGCAATAATTCTTGCTTTTTGCCTCTTGCTTTTTCCACATTGCCTCTCGCCTCTTACATTGTCAAGCCCGTTTCGCTTTCTCCCAAACAACTGATTGCCGTCCTGAAATAAGCCGTCCAAAGCCACGATACACCGAATAGTTCATCATACAAAAATAATAGGGGACATAAAAAGCTTTGACTTTGACCTTAAATTGCTCAAAAACCCAACCCACTGCAGCAGAAAGATAAAAAACGGTCTGTGCCCAAAATATGGAAATATATAAATTAGTCCATGCGCCCCCCCTCAGTATAAGCATCCAATTGAGGACAAAAATTAAGGGCAATGCCAAGGGTGCCAGCGTCCAACGCAAGACACGATGAGAAATGTATTGAAAACTTAATACACCATATTTAAACGGATTGAGCAAGGAACGAAGACGCCAAACTGCTTGCAAACCGCCTGCTGAAATGCGAATTTTACGTTTCAATTCCTCTTTGACATTGGCAGAATGACCTTCAACGGCATAAGCCTCTGATTCATAGACGATTTTATAGCCCTGTTCAGCAATACGCATTGTCATCACAAAATCCTCTATTAAGGTGTCTTTTTCAACAGGTTGATACAACTCTGTTCGTATTGAGAACAATTCACCCGCAGCACCCACGGCTGAATAAAGCTCTGAATCCCATTTTTTCAAGGCAGATTCGTACTTCCAATAGATGCCCTCTCCTGCCCCACTGGCTTCACTTGACATTTGGACACGTTTTTCACCCGCCACAGCACCCACTTGTGGGTCTGCATAGTGTCGGACAATTTTTTTAATAGCATCGGTATTAATGTCAGTATTGGCATCCGTAAACACGACGACAGGCGTTTTCACAAAAGGCATGACCCGTTCCACGGCAGCAATTTTGCCACGCCGTTCAGGTTGGTGAAAGAGTTCGATATGATACCCCTCAGTATTTTTAAAGTTGACGATACGGTCAGCAGTAGAATCATTTGAACCATCGGTTACAAAAAAGAAGTGAATTTTATCTTTTGGATAATCCAAAGCAAGTGAATTACGTATTTTATCATCAATCCATTGTTCTTCGTTGTATGCTGCGACTAAAAAAGTCACTTCAGGCTCATTGTACTGTTGAGGAATCAAATCCCGATTTTTTCTGGAAGGGGTTATAATTTCCAATTGTGATTTTTTTCTCTTACTCTTAACCAATAAACCCAGCAAAACGCCATAACCTATATAGCTGTAAAAGACGATAAAAATAAGTAGCCAAAAGGCGAAAGGAATAATAGAAGTCATGCAAATTTAAGTTTTCTGTATATTATTTTTAAAAAAGTGTAAAAACGAGGCATTTATAGGGCAAAGTTAATCCGATTTGAAGGAATCACAAAAGAGAAACCAAAATTTTGATTTCCCGATGCTATTTATTTTCCATACGACAATTTTCATTTTTTTTGTGACACCAAAATATGTTAATAAAATGTAAATATACGTCCAAATAATCGAAACAGATAGTTTAAATATAATTTGAAATCAAAATTTGTTTTTTACCACTCCATTTACAAACCACTATACATCAAGTATTTACCAAAAATAAAAAAAACTACTTTAAACAAAGTGTCATTTTTTTCCAAAAATTTGTTACAAAAATCCATTTTTATCGTCTCAAAAACATGACATCTAAATTTATGAGAAGTAAAAAAATGTGACTTAATTTCGGTTAAATACTTGCAAAAAATAGAGAATGACGTAACTTTGCATTCAGATAAGCAATAACGCGATTTTGTGTTTATAACAAATTCTTCCCAAATACATACGCTACTAAATTTGCATTTAGCTTATCCATAAGGTTAAACATAAAATATTCGTGCATACTTTCGAAAACCATATTCTGTGATGATGACTTATAAATCTTTTCAATTCAACTTCCTTTCTACGTATTTTATAGTCATTTCCAAAAGATAGTTTTCATTTTGTACGTGCTTTAATAAACTATTACGGTATTAAACAACACTTCGATAAAAACGAAGTATTCTTTGCAATTACAAACTATGAACTAACTATGCGAAAAGCAAACATTCTAATTATAGAAGACCATGATGCTGTGCGTCTACTGTTAGGTCTAACCTTTAAAAAGCAATTTACCGTTGTAACAAAACGTGATGGCTTAGAAGGCTTAGCTTGGTTAGCAGCTGGCAATTTCCCAGACCTTATTATTTTAGATATGCAAATGCCTCGTCTGAATGGTATAGGCTTTTTGCGTCAACTTAGGTCAAGTGGCATGTTCAACCACATACCTGTTTTAGCTGTCTCGGGCAACAACGATGCCAATGAAAATGCTGAACTTTTTGATCTGGGTATTTTAGATTTTATCCCCAAACCCTTCAACCCAACTTTGCTTTATGAGAAAGTAAAAACGATTGTTTCAACCAATCAAAAAATGCTATCTGCTCAATAAGCAAACTATTAAGTGCTACACAATTTCAACAAACTCATAATTTTTTACCAAAACG
This sequence comes from Saprospiraceae bacterium, assembly GCA_031411275.1. GTDB lineage: Bacteria > Bacteroidota > Bacteroidia > Chitinophagales > Saprospiraceae > JAAFJT01. The sequence goes on from JANOAU010000071.1 coordinate 3,800, forward strand.
CAAACAAACTTAATATGACTCAAACTCTACCTTCTCTTAGCCTAATTAAATCCAAAGAGCTTTATCTGCTCAATGCCCCCTGTACAACAGCGGAATTTACGTCTCCTTTCGCTGATTATGATGTGCGCAATGTGATAGGGGCTACTGTGGAAGTACACTTAAATCGCTTATTGTCCATTTCAAGAGAATCGGATGTGCCATATGGCATAATTGCCGATTTCAGATTATTGGCTGAAAACGACTTTCAGTTTGTTCGCACTTTTAGAAAAAATTTGCTCACATGCAGCGTGCCAATTCTCGCTATTACACGTCAAAACGAAGCTTTTGACTTCCGTAGAGCCTTACAAGTAGGTGTTGACGATTGTTATCAAATGCCCTTAGATTGTCAAAGACTAAGAGAACGTATGGAATTTTTACACCATCACAAATCACATTTGGATGAAGCAATTAATGAAAGTGCTGACGACTTGAAAGTTAAAATGTCACCTTTTAAACGTGCCTTAGACATTATAGGTTCTATTCTTGCCATTCTTGTATTTAGCCCCATATTTATACTCACGGCTTTTTTGATTTTTATCGAGTCACGAGGCCCCATTATTTACCGTTCTAAACGAAGTGGTTCGGGTTATCAAGTTTTTGATTTTTTCAAGTTTCGTTCTATGTATCGCGATGCTGATACGCTTTTGAATGATATGCAAGATATGAATCAATATAAGGAAAATGATGCTGCGTTTGTAAAAATCAAGAATGACCCACGGATTACTCGAATTGGGCGTTTTATTCGCAAAACGAGCATTGACGAATTACCACAATTGTTCAATGTGTTATTCGGAGACATGTCTCTTGTTGGCAACCGCCCCTTACCACTTTACGAAGCAGAATTATTGACAAAAGACGACTGGGCTTTTCGCTTTATTGCCCCAGCAGGTATGACAGGCTTATGGCAAATCACCAAACGTGGGTGTAGTGATATGTCAGCAGAAGAGCGTATTAATTTAGATGTGACTTACGCAAAGAATCATTCTTTTTGGTACGATTTAAAAATAATGCTGAAAACACCTTTTGCTATTATTCAAAAAGAAGATGTATAAGAGTTATTCTATCAATGATTTACGAAGCTAAAAACTTGAATGAGCGATTTACTGTAACAAAAAAACCGCTTATTTCCCTCATAACAGTTAACTACAACGGATTGGATTTAACAGTCGAACTATTAAATTCAATCCGTAAGTTAACGGTCACGAATCTCGAAATCTTTGTCGTTGACAATGCCTCCCGCGAGAATCCCCAAACGTATTTAACACAGCACTACCCCGAAGTGCATTTCATTAGGTCAGAACAAAACTTAGGTTTTGCAGGCGGCAATAATTTAGCAATTCGGCAAGCAAAAGGCGATTATTTGTTTTTTGTGAACAATGATGCCGAAATTACTGAGGGGTGTCTTGAGCGTTTAATTTCGATATTTGACCATCACCCAAAAGCGGGTATGGTGTCGCCCATGATTTGTTATTTCAATGAATCTAAGTCTGCCGAAAATGATTTGATACAATATGTAGGCATGACGCAAGTAAATTCATGGACGGCACGCAACACAACAGTGGGTGAAAAAGAACTGGACAAAGGACAATTTTCTAAACCACAACAAACGGCTTATGGACATGGTGCTGCTATGATGGTTCGGCGAGAAGTCATTGACAAAGTAGGTATTATGTTTGAAGATTTTTTTTTATATTACGAAGAATTGGATTGGTGTGAACGCATAAGACGAGCAGGTTTTGAAATTTGGGTAGAACCACGTGCAAAGATTTATCATAAAGAATCGGCAACAGTCGGAACGATGTCAACTTTGAAAACTTATTACCTCAATCGCAACCGCATTTATTTTATGCGGCGCAATTTTAAAGGTTTACCATTCATCGGCTTTTCTTTGTTTTTAACATTTGTAACGATACCAAAGAATATTTTACAGTTTTTACTGAGGGGTCAGTTTGACCACATCCAAGCGTTTTTGAAATCTGTTTTTTGGAATATAAAAACTCGTATTTTGTCATTCTAAATGCAGTGAAACAATCTAAATGTTATAAAATGATGTTGTTTCTTTTTGAAAAACAGATTTTTTCGCTGCGCTCAAAATGACAAAAAACTAAGCGGAAATAGGTGTAAATATTAAAAAGTGTTTTGTAAATTCATTGAAAATCAACGTTTTACAAATTCATCATTTATAATTTATCATTCATCATTTCCTACGATACTAACGAACACAAATTTACGAACACACACTTAACAAACAAGCTATGACGACCATTATTATGTATGCCTTCTATGGCATTGCAGGCATCCTTGCCTTCTTTTTAGTCTTTCCTTTTTTGACAACGGTAGCAGGATTGTTTACCAAAGACAATATATCGTCTATACTGAGGGGTCGAATATTGAAACATTACGACTATGCCAATATCATTACTGCTTATGGCAATGTCGATATCGCCAAATCTTTGGTGCAGTCGCTCCTCGCTCAAACCCACACTAATCACCACATTTATTTAGTGGCAGACAAGGCTGATGTGTCAAACTGGCACATAAAACATGAGAAATTGACTGTTTTAACACCTGAAACAGCTTTGAACTTGAAGGTAAAATCCATCATCTATGCGACAGAACGTTTCGTTCGGAAGCACGACTATTCCGTCATTTGGGATGCCGATAACCTTGCTCACCCCTACTTTTTAGAGCGCATCAATGAACGTGCAAATGCAGGTTATAAAGCCATACAAGGACAACGCACAGCTAAAAATTTGGACAACAAAATGGCGGCAGCGGACTCGTTAGGCGAATTTTACAAAAACTATATCGAGCGTTTTTTACCGCCACGTTTGGGCAGTTCGACGGTTATTTCAGGAAGCGGCATGGCTGTTGAGCAAACTTTATATAACGCATATCTGTATGGCAAAGAAATTCAAGAAGGTCAACACCTTTGGAAAAAAATGATGCAAGAGGATAAAATACTTCAAAATCATATCATTAGAGCTAATGAACAAATTATTTACGAAAAAGAAGCCATTTGTTATGATGAAAAAGTAACCAATGCCAAACAAGTGGAGACACAACGCAGCCGTTGGTTGTTCTCTTATTTCCAAAATTTGCCGAACTCAACAGGTTTTGTCGCCAAAGGTTTATTCACAGTCAATTGGAATATGTTTTTCTTCGGCCTCATCACCGTTGCGCCACCTTTGTTCATCATGGTGGGTTTATCAGGTCTTATTTTCTTGTTAGGTCTGTTCATCAATGTAAACATATCAGCTCTGATGGCAGTTTGCGGATTGGTTTTTGTTGCCAATATTTTTTGGACATTGTCTCTATCCAATGCCCCGCGCGCTGTTTACGATTCTCTTTTAGCCATTCCGACTTTTGTATTTAAGCAATTTACAGCATTGTTCAAGATGGCGAATCCCAATAAAAACTTTAAACACTCAGAGCATAAAGTAACCGTTTCGATAGACGAAGTTATGAAAGGATGAAAAACCTATTGCGTATCTCTTTGTTATTCAATGCTTTTAGCTTGGGCTGCTTATTATTCGCTTTGGTAAAAATAGGCAGCCCTCGTTATCTTTATCAATTGGTCAAATATCGTGGCAACGGTATTGTGAGTTTAAAAAAAAGTAGGACAAGTCATTTGAAAACGCTACCGACTCAAACAGGAAAAATCATCATGCTTGGCAATTCCATAACTGCCGAATGTGAATGGGCTGAATTGATGCAAAACCCAGACATTATCAATCGAGGTGTCATTGCAGACGGGACAGGCGACATTTTAGACCGCCTCGACCCTATTATTGAATCAAAACCGAATAAAGTCTTTCTTCTCATTGGTGTCAATGACCTCATGTTCCTCCCCCTCAGTAAAATTCAAGATTTTTATGAAAAAATAGTGTTTCGTCTCGTCACAGAAACACCAACGACACAACTCTATTTGGAAAGCATTCTGCCGATTCACAACGATTTAAGGCGGAATGGCATGAAAAATGAAGATATTGATACACTCAATCAAGCGATTGAGCAACTGGCAAAAAAGTATGGTGCTACCTTTATTGACCTTAATTCAAAGTTCAAAAATAGCGATGGGTCGCTGCGGAGTGAATTTTCATTGGATGGCATTCATTTAAATGGTGAAGGCTATTTGCTTTTTAAGGAGATTTTACAAGCATATTTGTAGTCAAAATAATCAATCACCAATAATCATTAATCAATCATACTATGGTTTTCAACAGCATTGTATTTACCATTTTCATATTTCTATTTTTCCCAACGTATTGGATGCTCAAAGGTCGCGCTCGGATGTGGGTCTGCCTCATTGCCTCTTATATTTTTTATGGCTGGTGGGATTGGCGATTCTTAGGCATCGTGGCATTTACAACCGTTTTAGACTATACATTGGGTATTTTGATTGAAAATGCAGAAAATGAAGAGGCGAAAAAGAAACGACTTGTTTTTATTTCAGTATTGGCAAATTTAGGCTTTTTGGGCTTTTTTAAGTATTTCAATTTCTTTGCTGATTCGTTTGTTAAAGTAATGACTGCTGTTGGTATGCAACCGAATTGGCATACCCTACACATCATTTTACCCATTGGTATTTCGTTCTACACATTCCAATCTATGAGTTATACGATTGATGTGTTTAGAAAAGAAATCAAAGCCGAGCGAGATTTTTTCCGTTATGCGACCTTCGTTTCGTTTTTTCCTCAACTTGTGGCAGGTCCGATAGTCCGTGCGAAGCAGTTCTTACCTCAATTTCAAAATGGCGACAAACGATTTAATTCAGAGCGATTTACGGAGGGGTTGGCACAAGTGCTGTGGGGTTTTTTCAAAAAAGTAGCGATAGCGGACTCTGTTGCACCCTTTGTGGACCAAATCTTTTCCTTGCCCGGCAATTTTAGTTCACTGTCTTGTTTGATTGGCGTTATATTATACTCCTTTCAGATATATTGCGATTTTTCAGGCTACTCAAATATTGCTTGTGGCTTAGCTCAAATGCTGGGTTTCGACTTCCCTTGGAACTTCAGAACGCCCTATTTCTCAAAGAACTTTTCAGAATTTTGGACACGTTGGCATATTTCACTGTCTTCATGGCTGCGTGATTATCTCTATATTTCACTCGGCGGCAATCGCGGCGGCACGTTTATGACCTACCGTAATCTGATGCTCACGATGGTGATTGGCGGCTTGTGGCATGGGGCGAGTTGGGCTTTTATTTTTTGGGGTTTCTTGCACGGTTTCTATTTGGTGGTTCAAAGACTTATTGCAGGTCCCCTCAGTAAAATTGAACAAAAATTGCATTTTCCGAAGTGGTTTGTCTCTACTTATAGCATAGTCATCGTCTATTTTTTTACTTGTTTTGCTTGGATATTCTTTCGAGCAAAGGATTTTGCAACCGCCAAACAAGTGATTTTAAAAATCGGCAGCCTCGAAGGTTTTAGTTGGCATACGGTTTTGGACAAGTTCCTTGTCATTAAAGCCCTTGTATTGATTGCCATTTTACTAATTGCAGAAATATTGAATAATAATGTCAAAAACCTACAAACACTGGCTGTCGAAAACCCTGTTTTCCGAGTTGCGGCTTTTGCAACATTGGTTCTGTTAGTTGCATTTTTTGGTACATTTTCTGCAAGTGCTTTTATTTACTTTCAATTTTAATTAATTGATTATCAAATAGATACACTGACAATAATTTATAATTTTAATAATTACATAGCTAAAATCCTCCCAATGGCTAAATTTGAAAAACAAGAACAAACTGATTCAGTTGAACTGAATAATCCCCATGATAAATGGTTCAAAGTTAGCTTTGGCATGAGAACGGTGGTACATGGTTATTTGACGGATGTATTTCCATCAAAATATAGAGACAAGTTGAATTTAGAGACACTCGAACGAGACTCAACTTCATATATTACAAAGAACTTGAAAGAGACAACGTCTGATTTAGTTTGGCGGTGTCGGCTCAAAACAGGTCGAATGATTCTGATTTCATTTCTTTTTGAACATAAAAGTTATAAGCCAAAGCGTCCACATTTACAATTAGGGGAATATCAATTTGGCGCATATCGCCTCCAAGACCAAGCCAATCCCAATGATGGTTTATCATGGAAAGGAAAGTTGGGAATTTGTTGAGCCATTTGTGAGCTATTTTACTGATATTGATGATGATTTCATAGACTTTTTGCCTATTTCCGAGTTTATCTTGACGAATATTCAAGGCTATTCGGACAGTGTAATCCAAACATTCGAAACAAGATTTCTAATTAAAATATTTACTGCCTTTAAGCATTATAGAGACAAAACCTATCTCAAAAGGCATTTTGCCGAGTTGTGGTTATTGAATTATAAAAATTATGAGAATGACGAAACTGATTTTTTTATTCACGCATTTGGTGTATATTTGTCAGCAATAACAGGTGGTGTTTCCAACGATGAAATCCGTCAACAATTAATCGAAATTAAAAATAAAACATCAAATTCAGAAGACATGGTTGCTACAGAACGTTTTCTCGCAGAACTTAAAAAAGAAGGGCAAATAATCGGTCGGCAAGAAGGTCGGCAAGAAGGTCGGCAAGAAGCTGAAGAAATCTTAGTTTTAAATATTTATAAAAAAACGGGATGGTCTGCTCATCGAATTGCTGATATCACCGACCTTTCACCTATCTATATTCAATCTGTTATTGATAAATGTGAAGACAAGAACAAATAATTGTCACCATATTTTATCAAAATACTGAGGGGGTATGCTGCACATAATTTGTGTAGCATACCCCCTCAGTATTTTGATAGAAAAACCCAGTCATAGAAATTAAACAAATAGAAAGAATTTAACAATCTATATGTGTTGCTTTTTTAAAACAAAAGTTATACTTTCGTATAATCAAGTAAAAATTGTCTTTTTTTACTTGTTTTGCTTGTAAAATAGGCATAAATGTGAATGTATATAGAAACCTATATGTTAATTCACACTTAGAAATCTATATGTGTCATTATATATAAAACTAATCATGAAGACGCATTTCAATATTAATTTTCTCGAAACGAGTACAGAAACGCTGCGTGCCATCGCACATCCTATACGCATTGCTATCATTGATATGCTGCATAAAAAGAAGCAAATGACCGTGACTGAAATATTTGAACAACTCGATATTGAGCAAGCAATTGCGTCTCACCACTTGCGTATTTTAAAAAATCAAAATGTGGTTGATGTTAAACGCGATGGCAAAAACAGCATTTACTCGCTGTCTGATGATGAGTATTATACGATTGTGGAGGTGCTAACGAAAGTCGTTTAAATAGTAGTTGAATGGTGAATTATCAAAATATTGTTTTTCAAGGACGTTGTAACCTTATTTATTTTTCAATATTTTTTAATTGAATAAGTTAAACACGATCCAACTGCCGATATACGCCATAGCACCCATAAATAAAAACTGCACAATGGGCCATTTCCATGTCTTTGTTTCCCGTTTCACCACAGCGAGTGTACTCATACATTGCAAGGCAAATACATAGAATATGAGTAGCGATAAGGCAGTTGCCATCGAATATAAGGGTTTCCCATCAAGTCTCTTTTCTTCTTTCATGTGCGCGCGAATACCCATTGTATCGTCTTCTCCAGCCGAACCAATACTATAAATAGTTGCCATTGTGCCAACAAATACTTCGCGGGCAGCAAAAGATGAAATCAGGGCGATACCGATTTTCCAATCAAAACCAAGGGGGGCAATAACGGGTTCAATGGCTTTTCCGAGATAACCCGCATAAGAGTTTTCTAATTTTCGAGCTGCTAAATGGTCAGATTTTTCTTGTTCTGTCCAATTTTTAGCGGTTGCTATTGTTGTCGCTTCTGTTTCAAGCGTTTGTTCAATATTCTTAATGGGGGAAAAGGAGGCTAAAAACCACAAAACGATAGAGACAATCATGATGATTTTACCCGCTTCCAGTACAAAAGATTTTACTTTTTCATAAACCGTATAGCCTACATTTCGCCAATGTGGTAGCCGGTATTCAGGCAATTCGATGGCGAGGAAGGTACTTTCAGTGGTTTTCAAGATTTTTTTGAAGACAAAAGCAGCTGCTAATGCCGAAACGATGCTTAAAAGATAAAGACCTGTAAATACCAAACCTTGTTTATTGAAAATATACCAATTTTCGTTAGGCACAACAAAACCTACAAGCAGGGCATAAACAGGAAGGCGGGCAGAACAACTGATAAGGGGCGTAACAAGTATCGTGATGAGACGTTCTTTCCAATTTGAAATGGTACGTGTAGACATGATGGCAGGTATCGCACACGCGCCGCCTGATACAAGTGAGACGATGCTGCGCCCGTTTAAACCCACTTTTTGCATGACTCGGTCAAATATATAAACCGTTCGCGCCATGTATCCAACTTCTTCCAGCAATGATATAAGAAAAAATAGTATGGCAATTTGCGGAATAAACACCAAAACACCGCTTAATCCTGCCAAAATACCATCGGTAAGTAAATCAGTGAATAAACTCTGAGGTAAAGTGGCTTTTAAAGCATCGTTTGTACTCAAAAACAGTTGCTCAATCCCATCTTGTGGAAAGGTTGCTAAAGCAAAAATGGATTGAAATATAAGAAATAATACGGCAAAAAAGATGATGGGTCCCGCCACAGCATGAGTCACAACACGATCAATACGGTCAGTTAAGCTAATTTTATCGTTAACAGGTTTTAGGAAAATATGGCGTAAAACGGGTTGTAGCCGGTCAAATCGTTGAAGCGTTTCGACAATTTGAAGGCGTAAATCTTCAAATTTGTGCGTTTCTACGACTTGCTTGACAGTTACTTTTTCAAATGTAGATAAAAAGGGTAATCGCTCGAAGTGGTGCGCCCAAAGGATGGCTTGATAGATATTTTCAACTTTTGGCAAGTACAAGCGAATTTGTTCAGCCGTTTTTAATTCAATCTGATTGGGCTGAAAAAACATTTTATACTGAGGGGGCGGCGGCAGGTTTTTGAGGCGCATAACTTCTTCTTTTAACGCCTTTATGCCTTCACCTGTGCGCCCATTGACACTGATAACGGTCACATTGAGCGACTCTGCTAAGGTCTCGCGGTCAATAAAAACGTTTTGCTCGGCAGCAATATCAATCATGCCGATACACAAAATGAGTGGAATATTGAGATCTTTGAGTTGTGTAAAAAGAAGCAGGTGTCGCTCTAAATTGGTCAAATCCGCTACATATATAATAGCATCAGGATAATCTTTATCACTCGGATTTGATAAAATATTGAGTACAATGCGTTCATCTTGCGAATTTGGATAGAGACTATAAGTACCAGGTAAGTCAATAATCGTTATTTCTGTGCCATCAGAAAGGGCTGATATGCCTATTTTTTTATCAACCGTAACACCAGGAAAATTGCCTACTTTTTGCCTCAAACCTGTCAACTGATTGAAAACAGAAGATTTGCCTGCATTAGGGTTGCCAACGAGGGCTAACGTAAAGGGTTTCGTGCGATTCATAGAATTTCAATCAAAATATTCTGCGCTTCAATATCGCGTACAGCAATATTATTGTCTCCAACTTTAATATATAAACCACCGCCAAAGGGTGCGCGGCGAACCAATTTCAGAATCTTTCCGGGCAGAATACCCATAGAAAGCATTTTACTTGCCATCTGGTCGTTGGTGAACTGGCGGATTGTACCAGATGTACCAACTTTTACTTTCGATAGTGTCTCAAGGTGACTCACTGTTTGCCATTCCATATTATTATAGCCGTTTAATTCAACTCAATGAAAAATCTGTTATTTAGATTTATTCGTCATAAGCAAAGGTAAATGCTAAACTTGAAAGTAAGTACATTTGTTCAAAAAGATTTTTAATACCGACAAGTTTAAAAATTACAACAGAATACTGAGGGGGTATTTTTAGAAATAAATACCTTTGCGAAAACTTAAAAATATGCAAGCAGACGCTCAAAAATACGCACTTAGGGGCGTTTCAGCCAATAAAACGGACGTTCACAACGCCATTCAAAACCTTGATAAAGGATTGTATCCCACTGCTTTTTGTAAAATTTTACCCGATTTTGCAGCAGGAGACCTTGATTATTGTACTATCATGCACGCCGATACAGCAGGAACTAAAACGAGCCTTGCCTATATGTATTGGCGTGAAACAGGTGACTTATCGGTTTGGAAAGGTATTGTTCAAGATTCAATTGTGATGAATTTGGACGATATGGCTTGTGTGGGTTGTATCCATGACATCATTTTGTCTTCAACAATTGGTCGAAATAAAAGTCTTATTTCGGGTGATGTGGTCAAAACATTGATAGAAGCCACCGTAGAATTTACAGACAAAATGAGGGCTTTTGGCATTCCCATTCACTTAGCAGGGGGTGAAACGGCTGATGTAGGTGATATTGTTCGGACGATAGATGTGGGTTACACGGCTTTTGCCCGCATGAAACGACAGGATTTAATCATCAATGATATGCAAGCAGGTGATGTAATTGTCGGTTTCTCTTCTTCTGGACAAGCCACTTATGAAGATGCCTACAACGGCGGTATGGGCAGCAACGGTTTGACTTCGGCACGGCATGATGTATTAAGTGCTGTTTATAGAACAAAATATCCAGAGTCCTATGCGCCTGAAACGCCTATATCGGTTGTTTATACAGGAAATAAAACTTTGACAGATACATTAGAGATTAACAATCAATCCATTACAGTTGGAAAATTACTTTTATCCCCTACTCGTACTTATATGCCTTTGCTTAAAGAAATATTGGAAAATACTGGGGGGGGTAAAATTCATGGTATTATACACAACACAGGCGGGGGTCAAACGAAGGTCTTGAAATTTGTGAAAAACAAACATATTGTCAAAAACAACCTTTTTGAGATGCCTCCTTTGTTCAAAATGATACAATCTGAATCTGCTACGGATTGGCGAGAGATGTATCAAGTTTTCAATATGGGTCACAGGTTAGAAATCTATTGCGACGAAAAAATTGCCGATAGTTTAATTGCCGCAGGTAAAATATTTAATATTGACGCCCAAATTGTAGGCTATGTTAAAGACAATAAAGAAGGAAAAGAGACTTTAACAATTGAATCACAACATGGAACGTTTGATTATTGACTTAGATTTTTTAGCTTTGTCGCAATAAAATCACGATAAGACCATCTTTAAAAAACGACATTTATGAATCAACGCAATGCCGGACTGTTAGCTTTAATACTTTTCACGCTGACTGCTCTCCTCCATGTTTTAAATAGTTATAACCTCCTTGCCTTCAACCCTGCAATCCTTATGGGGTTCAGATGGATAACCGTATTCAGTGCGCTTTTGTACGCCTTTTTCAAAAAATCATTAACGACTTGGATTTTGGTGGCCATGGTGGTGGGTGTAGCCATAGGTTTAGATTTTCCATTATTTTCGCAAAACTTGCAATTTCTTAGTAAGATATTCCTGCGCTTAGTGAAAACCATTGTTGCACCTTTGCTTTTTGCTACTTTAGTCGTGGGCATTGCCAGTCATTCCGACTTAAAACAGGTGGGGCGTATGGGTTGGAAATCGCTTTTGTATTTTGAAGTCGTAACGACCATAGCATTGCTGATTGGTTTGGCTTTTATCAATTTAACGAAAGCCGGTGTCGGCATTAAAGTGCCAGAACAACTCCTCAAAGAACTACCAACGGCTGAAATAAAAGGCTGGCAACAACATATCATTGACATTTTTCCAGAAAATATTATCAAATCCATTTATGAAGGCAATGTATTGCCCATTGTGGTTTTTAGTGTCATATTTGGTATTGCCTTGGCATTATTAAGTGACAATAAGAAAAAACCCATGCTGGAATTTGCGGAGAGCCTTGCCGAAACCATGTTTAAGTTTACCAATCTCATCATGTACTTTGCGCCTTTCGGTGTCGGTGCTGCGATTGCTGTTACGGTCGGACATTTGGGCATTGATATTTTGCATAATTTGTTACTCCTATTGGTCACACTTTACTTAGCGCTCATCACTTTCATAGTAGTTGTTTTGTTACCCATTGCCTTATTTATTGCAAAAGTTCCCTTAAAACAATTTATTGAGGCGATTAAAGAACCCGTATCTATTGCTTTTGCGACAACCAGTTCAGACTCGGCATTGCCCAAGGCTTTAGAGAATATGGAAAAATTTGGCGTTCCGCGCAAAATAGTCTCCTTTGTTATTCCGACGGGTTATACTTTTAATTTAGATGGCACAACCCTTTACTTATCATTAGCTTCTATTTTTGTCGCACAGGCAGCAGGGTTAAACCTGAGTTTTAGCGAACAAGTCTTGATTGGGCTTACACTCATGTTGACCAGCAAAGGCGTGGCGGCTGTCCCTCGTGCTTCCCTCGTCATTCTTATTGCGACGGCTTCTACCTTTGGTTTCCCGATTTGGCCCATTATGGCTATTTATGGTATTGATGAATTGATGGATATGGCTCGTACTTCTGTTAATGTCATAGGCAATACTTTAGCAAGTTGTGTTATAGCTCGTTGGGAAGGCGAATTTGATGATGCCAAGGCGTTGGCATATGCGGAAGATAATTAAAAGGAATGCCAAAATTGACATATTCTTCTTTGAAAATGGTTTGCCTATTTCAATAAACAGGGATAGACTGTTTTTCGCTTCGCTCAAAAAACGTGCTTAGAAGAATCTATCAGGTGTTCTGCTTATTTTAGAAGAAAAATTTACAATTTTTCTTCTAAAAT
>JANOAU010000072.1:0-25621 GCA_031411275.1 Saprospiraceae bacterium
TGGGTAATTCTTTACCCAAATAGTCTTGTAAGTCGCTATATTTAGCCAACTTTTTCGCCTTCTTTGCCATATCTTTTGAGTTGTGGTGACCCACAAGATAGCAGTTTGGGCGGAAAAGTCTTTTTTGTCATGTACTTAGAAAACAAATACTAAACAAGGCAAAACACTACATTTGGGCATTCAATCTTAAACTTACTATAAGAACGATTTTATGATTAATCAATCTTACGAATATGTTAGTCTTCCTAATAAATCCACTTTTCTCTTTCAAAGTGAAGGACAAAAAGGAACAATATTGAAAGGTATTTTATTTACGCCCCTTGGTAACAACCTTTGGAACTTAGCTTTTGGTGATGTTATTGATGGCGATATTAACGACTCCGTTATATCCAATAATCATGATTTGGTTAAACTTTTTGGCACGATAGCTAAAGTGACCTATGAGTTTTCAGATAAATATCCAACCAGACAAATTCATATTAAACCTGTTGATGAGAAAAGAAAAAGGCTGTATAATCACATTTTTCGTAGGAATTATGAAGATATTTGCCTTGTTTTTGATATAACAGGTGCTTTTAACAATGGTGATGAAGAAAGCTATATGCCAAAAAAAAATTATGATTTTTTCAAATTAAAACGTAAATTTGTCAAATGAATGATACAGTAAAGAACAGAACAATGACCGTCGAAGAGATTTTAAAAGACACTTCTCTTGCGGGTTTCCATGACTTTGTACGCAAAGTAGAAACGACCCCTGCAAGTCAATTAATACCTAAAAAGCATGCAAGTGCATTAATGAGTGTTTCTGTAACGGAAACGCAAAAATTGTTTAAGATAGACCCCAATATGCCTATTAAAAAAGTTGTAACAACAATTTTTGAACAACTTACCGATGATATTCCTGCGCATTTGATGTTGAAATTGACAGAAAGAATCATTGAAATTTGGTCAGAATTGTCCGAAAAAGTACAACAAGACAAATTCTCTACTTTAGCTGCATAATATTTCCTTCTAAAAAACAATCACACCCTTCGCATTTTTCCCCGCGTGCATATCCGCAAAAGCTTGGGCTAAATTACTGAGGGGGTAAGTTTGCGTCACCATTTTATCCAAAATCAAATCGCCTTTGGCATATAGGTCTTGTAAAATTGGAAAATCTATTTGCGGCCGTGCTTTGCCGTACAAAGGATTGATATAAATTTTATCCCATTCAAAGAGGTTCATATCAATCGTAATCTCTTGCTCAATGCCGCTGACTTGAACGGCTGTTCCTGCATTTCTAATCATTGCCAGAGGTGCTGCACCCAATTCTGGAATAGCGGTACATTCAAAAGCATAGTCTGCGCCCCGTCCATTTGTCATGTTTTTGACGACTTTTGCTGCACTGAGTAAGCCTTTATCCGTTTTTTCTGCCAAAACTGTATGCGTTGCGCCATATTCTTTTGCCATTTCGAGGCGCAAAGGATTGATGTCAACAGCAATAATTTTATTCGCACCAGAGATTCTTGCGCCTTGAATGACATTCAAACCGACGCCTCCTGTGCCGAGAACCACAACAGACGTTCCCGCTTTCACTTTCGCTGCATTGACCACGGAACCATAACCCGTCATAACGCCACAACCGACAATCGCTGCTGACGAAAATGGCATTTCGACGTGCATTTTCACACAAGCCGCTTCACGCACAAGGGTGTATTCCGACATTGTGCCGAGGCTAAACGCCCGTTCTATAGGTACGTTATTGTATTGTGTAGATTCAAACTTAGCGTGTCCGTCGCTCAATTTATTACCAGCTGTAACAGCCGAATTGCGCTCACAAATATGCTGATTGCCTTCTTGACATTGGAAACATTCATAACAAGGAATCGCCCAATTGAGCATCACTTTATCGCCAATTTGTAGAGATTTTACACGATTTCCAAGGGCAACAACCACGCCCGCACCTTCATGCCCCATCACCAATGGCTTGCCCCACGACTGTGCATCCCAATCGGTATGACAGACTCCTGCGGCTTTTATTTGGACTAAAACTTCGTCGCCTTGTGGGTCTCCAACGGTTATATTTTCTATTGAAAAATTGCCTTTGCCGTCTGCAATAGCGGCTTTACATTGAATCATTTTAGATGATTTAATTTTGATAAATAACAGGATTCAAAGGCGTATCAATTACTTCCCCAATTTTTGCATTTGGACACCAAGTATTCCAGTCATTTACTTGATTTTCGTTTTCAGGTTCGCGCAAAAGCATGTCTTTATCCATATAAATAACAGTCATCACTTTCCGCATCTCGTCGGTTTGATTCGCACCCGCTCTATGGAAAACCCAACCTGAGTGAAAACTCACTTCGCCCAGATCGAAAGGCTCAATGACGTGTTTGAAGTCTGTTACACGCAGTTTTTTCTGAATTAACACTTCGCTGTCGTCGCCAATAGCCAATTCTCTGCCTTCCACAATGACGTGGCTGCCCGCGCTGAATTCAAGTGGTCCCATGTTCAAAGGTATCGCTTGAAGCGGAATCCAAGCCGTCACAGTCTTGTCACTACTGAGGGGCCAGTAATATTGGTCGGCGTGCCAAGGGGTGATGCCGCCGCCGCCTTCTTTGTAGAGGGCTTGGTCGTGGTACATCCGCACACCGTCGGTTTGCATGAGGTCAGCCGCAATTTTGCCGAGGCGTTTACTGAAAACAAATTCTTTAATCGTCTCGTCTTCACGCCAAAGATTGAAAATTTGCAAAAATGCTTTGCCATAAGTATCTCTGGCATCAAGCGGCTGTCCGTTTTTGTTCAATTCAGCGACTTTCCCGCTGATAAATGTGCTGTAATACGCCAAAGTCTCTGCATCAAACACATTTTTGAGTTTGATGTAGCGGTTTTTTTGAAAAAAATCAATGGCTTCTGGTGAGAGTTCGTAAGGTTGGTCGAGCTTATTTTTCATAACGGAAATGTTTCAATTGTTAAAAATTACTTGCTGATACGAATTTCACGGATTACACATATTTAGTTCCTTACTGGATGACAAATAATTCGTGTAATCTGTGAAATCCATGTCTAATTATGATGCAAAATAATAGCAAATCCGAAACCTAACCTTTGCCTTTATTTACTAAAAATGGTGTAATTTTACCTTATTTTAAAATTCCTATTTACATAAACGCTAAAATTAGCTAAAAATGAAAGCAACATACGAACAGTTGAGTGATACTATAGAAAGTTCTTTCTTGCTTAGGCAATTCAATGTGCCTCAATTCGACGCTCCGTTTCACTACCATCCCGAATTGGAATTGACGTTTATAGAAAGCAGCAAAGGGAAACGTTTTGTAGGCAGGCAAGTCAGCGATTTCGCAGCAGGTGATTTGGTTTTGTTGGGCGAAAATGTGCCGCATTGTTGGCTCAATAATCCTAAAAATACTGAGGGGGGGTATATGGAAACCCATTCAGCAAAATCTATTGTTATACAATTCAAGGCGGACTTTTTAGGCACGTCTTTTTTAGACATTCCTGAAATGGTGGCTATACAATTTTTATTTCAAAAAGCACAATCGGGTATTTTGATAAAAGGCAAAACGCGTGATGTGGTTGCTGACAAAATGTCTTTTACAACTGCTTCAAATCCCTTTCAAAAGCTATTACAACTCCTCGATATACTTCAAACCATTGCCATTTCACACGAAACTGAATTGATTGACCCGCAATTTTCAACCACTACCCTATCGCCAATTGATACAGAGCGTTTCCAAAAAGTCTATGCTTTTATTATTGCCAATTATACGCAAGATATTGATTTAGAAACAATTGCAGCCGTTGCCCACTTAACACCAACGGCTTTTTGTCGTTATTTTAAAAAAATGACCCGCAAAACATTGGTTGATGTTGTGACTGAATTTCGCATAAAACACGCTTGTCAACTCTTAACTTCAACAGAAAAATCGGTATCCGATATTTGCTTTGAAAGCGGTTTTGGCAACATTTCATTTTTTAATAAACAATTCAAAAATGCTTTGGGGTATAGTCCTTTGGCTTATCGGAAAATGGATTATTGGTGTTATAGTAATAATATTACTATTAGTGCATAGCCCTGTTATAGGCGGGCTATAGCCAGATGAACTTATGATACTTAGAGAATAAAACTTAATTTTACACAAAATTTTAATTATGGAACACGCACTTAGTCCTTTTGAGGGCAAAGAAATTCGTAAAATTTGGCACAACGACGCTTACTTTTTCTCCGTTGTTGATATTATTTCTGTTTTAACAGACAGTAAAAACCCCAATGCCTATTGGGGTAAATTAAAGGAACGGGATACTCAGTTATTGACAATTTGTCAAAGACTGAAATTGCCCGCCAATGATGGCAAAAAATACAATACCGACTGTGCCAATACTGAGGGGGTGCTGCGAATAATTATGTCCGTTCCTTCGCCCAGAGCGGAGCCACTAAAATTATGGTTAGCCGAACAAGGTAAACGCGCTATTGACGAAGCCGAAAACCCCGAATTGTCTTTCGAACGTATGTCGGAAATATTTAAAGCCAAGGGCTATCCCGACAAATGGATAAAAGAACGCCTACAATCCATCTCGACCCGCAATGAACTCACCGCTGAATGGAAAAATCGGGGTGTAAAAGACGGACATGAGTACAGCATATTGACCGCTACCATTGCTAAAGGTACTTTTGGACTCACGCCCAGCGAACACGCCAAACTCAAAGGTTTGGAAAAAGAAAACCTACGCGATCACATGACAACGATTGAACTCATCTTAACGTCTTTAAGCGAAGAAGTGACGCGCATTATTACCGTTAAAGACGATGCCAACGGCTTTAACGAAAACTTAGAGGCTGCCGTAAAAGGCGGAAAAACGGGTAATATTGCTCTCAAAAATGTAGAAAAAGCCACAGGTGAAAAAGTCGTTTCAGCAACCAATTTCTTGAATCTTTCCGTTGAAAAATCAAAGAAATTGGATGAAAACAAAGCCGATTGACAGATTTACGAAATCTTTAAGATTTCATAAATCTGTCAATCGGCTGCCACCTATTTGCTGCTGCCTATTTACTTCTGCACCGTAAAATAAGCCAATCGTTCAAGCGGCACATCAATTTTAATCGTCTGCCCACCTGTATATTTTTTACCTAATTCGTCCACCCAATTACCTTTGGGCAACCGCACATCTCTTGTTGTGCCTTTTACAATCATAGGGGCAACTAAATATTTATCGCCCAACATAAATTGGTCGTCGCAACTCTCAAATCCTTCGTTTGGGAAAGCATATTCTAAATGCCGTACAATCGGTTCGCCTTCTTTTGCTGTTTTTTGTGCTAATGCGTAGATGTATTCGCCCATTTTGGCGTGTAACAAAGCGGCATCGCGACATATTTTTAGATGTTTAGCGTCTAAAATGCGCCACGGGGCAACTGAAAATTGCATCATCGGCATCATTACTTGTAGTTGTGCCGAGCGAATCATCAGTTCTTGGTCAAATTTGGCATAATCTATATTTTCAAAAGTGGAGAGTAAACCACCGCCTATCATATCAGGGCAGGTATAAGCCTGTCCTATCAAACCCGCCGACACCATGTCGGGAACAATGAGTTTGAGCTCATCCCACGAATATTGTTTGTCTTGCAAACGCTGTGCAAGCGGTTGATTGCCCATTTTCCAAGACGCCCGAAACTCATTGAAGTCAAATTCTGCCCCCAATTTGGCATAGGCTTCGGCTTGTGTGTACCCCTCAGTATTGGTGGCTTCACTCGGATATGCGCTTGAGCCTTTGGCAGAAAAAGCGTTATAAAAATCGAAATCGGCGGCATCGAATTTAAAGCCGTCTATGCCATAGCGGGTTTGGAGGCTTTTCAATTTATTACGCAACCAGTCCGTTGCTTTGGGGTTTGTAAAATCCAAACAGCTACTGTATCCGTTCCACCATTTGATAATAGCAGGGCGTTTTGTCTCTTGTTTCAAGACCAAACCCTTGAATTTAGCCACTTCCTTAAACTCGCGGCTGTCGGGACTGATAAAAGGTGTGAGCCACAACATGACTTTAAAACCTTTGGCGTGTATTATATCCATCATACCCTTTGGGTTGGGGAAAGTTATGGGGTTAAATTCAAAATTGCCATAATGGTTTGCCCAACCGTCGTCAATCATAAACACGCCTATGGGGAAACCATTTTTGATGACCCCCTCAGTATATTTCAGCAAATCCTTTTGGTTTTGGTTCGTACCCAATTCAATCCATGTATTGTATTGCGGCATTTTATACATCAACGGATTCAGCGTTTTACCCGAGGGTGGAAAGTGCTTTTTCATCGCCCCTATGTATGCCTCACGTAGGGTTTTGCCCGATACTACGGGGTCTATTTTTTCAAAATTTGAATGAATTATCAGCGTACCGCCCTTAAATTCAAAGGCAAAAGGCTGGTCACTCCATACATATCTGCCTTTATTGGACATCAAAACGGGTGCTGCTTGATTGCCTCGATTGTCTATTGCCAAGTCTTTTTTCTTCTCATTGGCTTGATAGGGCTGAAACGTCAGGTCTTTCAAAGGCGTATTGCAATAGGCTTTTGCGGTGTATGCACCGTACCATTTTTCACCGTCTAAGGGTTTTATTTCAGATGTAAACTTTTCTGCATAAAGGTTTAGGGTACTGATAAAAAGTACAAATACAATAACGATGTTTTTCATAATTTTTTTTTATGCAAAGATGATAGGTAATGATGAATGATAAATGATTAACAATGAATAATGTAAGAGGTTGATTATCACATACTTGTGGTAATCAAGGTTTTACGCCATTCATCGTTCATCATTTATCATTCATCATTACTTATGATGTTTTTTTATTAAAAAATGGGCAGCCAATCTAAGAAAAGCTACCCATTTCATCCAACAACAAGAATGTACTAACATATTATAACTATACGTGGTATTTTATTATTTCCTTTAAAAAAAAACACCCCCTCAGTATTTAAGTGATTTTTAAATACTAAGAGGAGTGTTAACAAAATATATGAAAAGAATTTTACACTACAATTTTAGTTATTGGTTATTAGGGATGGGTTATCAATGTTTTATAATTGATATTTACTAAATCTTATTAAACACTCGTGCGAACTGAAGTTCGCATTATGGCTACTGCTTGATAATTTTTTCTATAAAAATGGCCCCCTCAGTATTTAAGCCACGCAAGAAGTAAATACCATTTTGTAAATGATGAATGATGTATTTTTCAAGTGTTTTAAATCCACGTTTGAAAGATTTATCATTTATCCAATCCTAATAATGTCATTTAACAAAAGGCACACTATCAACATAGCGGCTACTGATATACTGTGCCACATAATAACCTTTCGGTAAGCTCGAGGCGTCTATATGCGTTTGTAGGGTATTTTTCGCAACTGTGTATTGGCCCACTATTTGACCATTGATAGAGACAATTTTTATCACGGCTTCTGCTTCGGCTGCTCTATGTATGATAGTTATATCTGTACTGACGGGGTTGGGAAATACTTTTAAACGATTCACCTTTTTACTGTCTACTTTTATCGTTACGACATTGCTGTATTTAAAAGAACCATCGAAATCCATCATTTTCAAGCGATAGTAATTAATGTCACTATTCAAAGCATTGTCATCAAATGTATAACTGCTTGCCTCGCTCTTATTTTTGGCCACCACTGTCCCTATGGTTGTGAAATCTTTACCATTGGTGCTTTTTTCTACAATAAACGCTTGTGCATTCTTCTCTGAAGCCGTTAACCATTGCAAAACGGTTTTATTATCCGCCAAAAAGCCTTTGAATAACACCAATGTTATGGGTAAAGGTATTGTGGATTCGTAAGCACCTATGTCCGGTTTAGTGCTATAAGGTCGGCTAACACCTAAAATATCTGTGGTCGAATATAAGCCTGCGGTATTTGTCCCTGCATTGATAGCAGGGCTGGTGGCTAAAAGGGTAAAATCATTATTCGCTGCATTCATGAATTTAGGGTCAGCCGTAACATTATTCGTACCACCAAAAGTATTGCTTGTTGTGCCATTGCCACCAAAATATAAGTTATTGCCAACACTTAAAGCGGTATCAAGTTGCTTTGATGTAATCGGTTTATCCGAGCGCGCATAAATGATGTTGTTATAAACTTTTATGTTGTTTACTTTTCTAACGGTCATATCACCATCACTTATAGCACTGGTTTTACAGTTCTGATAACAGGTATTATTGATGATAGTGACGTTGCGGCTTTGAAAAACATGGATACCCCGCGCGCCATTGCTGTAAGTAACGTTGTTCTCACAAAGGGATTTGCCTTCATAGCGCGGTTGACCGATGCCTGTATTATTGAAACTATCGAATATAATACCGTTGCCATCTGTGATTTCGCAATTGTAACCATACCACGGCACGAACATTTCGTTGTCATAAACGATGTTGTTTCTGACAATCATTTTATAGTCCGTTGTATTATTGTCAATATCTCTTGCACTCAAATTGCTGATGCCACTACCGCCAAAAGCACCATACTTGGCATTAGTGTAAACGATGTTGTTTTCAAACGTTATATAATCCGCTTGTGAAGAGCCTATACCACCACCAGGACAATTGTAAATAATACAATTTCTAATGGTAATGTGGTGACTGATAGCGTCACCGGTGCCTGTTTGTATAAAAATACCATTGCCATTGTAAGTGCTTGTACGTGACCCTGGATTAACGGCTGAATGATAACCCGAACAGCCGCCCGGTTGTGCCAATGCACCTGCTAATGTCAGATTGCTGTAGTTGCCCATAAAGGTTAATCCATCAATAATAATGTAGCTCGCGCCATTTGTTATTTTGAAACCATTCCATGCTAATGGATTGATAATAGGATTATGACCCGGATATTTTGTGTAAGTAATAGGTAGTGCTGCCGAGCCAGATTGTTCAATCGTGGCAATATCCCCTGAACTATTGCTTGTTGAATACGTGCCATTCATGATATAGACAATATCGCCTGGTTGTGTGGCTAAATACGCGGCGGATTGTATGGACTGTTTAGCAGCCGCTTCGCTCTTACCATTGCCAGTGTTGTTAGGGGCACTTGCGTTAACATAGTAAGCCGTTGCAAAGCCAGAGGTGCAACACACAATGAGTAATATGGCGGTAATTATCTTTAAATATTTTTTCACAATGTTTTTAAGTTAATGGTATTAAGTAATTCTTTTTTATCCTCCAGTTGAAGTGGGAGGCAATTCAAACTTATCATTGCTTTATTCCCTGCATCATCATTGTCCCTTTTGTCCTGCCGCTTTTGTTATTCAATCGCCTCTCTTTATCCTTGTGTCATGGCGAGGAACGAAACAATCTCTCTTAATCGGCGCAGAACCTTACTTAATGGTTCCGTTAAACACTAAAAGATTGCTTCGTGCCTCGCCATGGCAAATAGGATTGATTTAGTATATCTACATACACCCTTTTAATATCTACTTACACCCTTTAGAGTATCCCCGAGATGCTTTAAAGTATCTATCTACATGCTTTAGACTATCTCCGAGATACCTTAGAGTATCTACCTACATGCTTTTGAGTATCTCCGAGATACCTTAGAAAATCTACCTACATGCTTTAGACTATCTCCGAGATGCTTTAGGGTATCTATCTACATCCTTTAGAGTATCTCCGAGATGCTTTAGAGTATCTATCTACATCCTTTACAGTACCTATGAAGATGTTATCAAATAGCCCTTTATTGCTTCACAAAGCGACCAACATCGCCTGTTGCTGTGCGAATGATGTATAAACCAATAGGCAATGTGCTGACATCAAGACGTTGTTCGCCTTGTACTTTCGTGTTCAAGACTTGTTGTCCTGAAATGTTGAAAATACTGAGGGGGGTACTTGTTTCGTCAGAAGTAATGATATCAAGGGCATCATGTACCAAAGTCGTTTTGACAACTAAACCACCTTTGCCGAACAATACTGAACGCACAGCACTGTATGTTGCTGAACCATTGGTATCTACTTGTTTTAAGCGATAATAATTGACTCCTACTGAGGGGTCTTTGTGTTCAAAGTTGTAGTTAGCCGCCCGTGCTGTTGTGCCGCTGCCTTTCACTTGACCGATCGTTTGGAAGTCTGTCCCGTTTGTAGATTGCTCGATTTGGAAAAGGGCGTTGTTCTTTTCAGTGGCGGTTGTCCATGTGAGGAGGGTACTTGTTTTGTTGGCTTTTGCTTTGAGGTCAGTAAGTTCTACACTAAGAACGATATTTGTTTGGGGTGTGAAGGCGATGCCTCTAAAAGCATAGTTAGCACCTGCTGACACCAAATTGGTAGCCACAGTATTGGTACCCAAAACCATGGCTTCATTGTAGGCACTATTGTCTCTGATGACATAAATAGAGTTGTTCGTAGTTGTGCTTGCATTAGTGGTGGTATAACTGATGGCATAGATAACAGGTTGTCCGTTTTCAATTCTGGCAGTTATTGCCGATAAAGCTGTTGTTGGAAAGAGCCCATTGCCAAGAGGCGCACCAACGGGTAACCTTGTGCTGTTGACAGGCACCCAAGCACTACCATTATAATATAACTTGTCAAGACCTGAACCTATTTCACTGAAATAACACACATCATAACCTCTGCTATCGCCTCCTGCTCTGGTATCTAAAAATACAAAAGCACCAGGCGAAGAATTAGTGCCATCCATGCCTATGACGGACGCTCCAGTTGTAGAGGCTTCAGGCAAAGATGTAGCAGTCGCAAGCAAGCCACTTGCACTAAATCCTAAGTCATAAAATAATTGATTTTGAAAAATGCCTATACTTCTCGCACCTGCATTAATAACCGAAGTAGCTTGTGTTGTTTGACCGAAAGCCACATATTCTAAACGGACACCATTAACCCAAATTTTAGAACCATCTACACTCACCGCTTGTTTTACAGCACCTGAAGTACTAGCAGGCGTAGAAGAACTAATGAAGTTAGTAGAGTAATTAGGCGTGGCTGAATTATTAAGTCTAGCAACCACTCTATTGCTAAAAATGCCTTGCCAATAAGGGACGCGCGTAATATTGCCTGCTGTAAAACCCGTGCCAATAGAAATTGTAACAGTAGGGGTGCTAGTATACCCCGAGCCATTATTCGTCATACGGATACCTGTAATGGCACCTGAACTTAGGCTATTGATGACCGCCGTTGCGCCTGTGCCACCACCGCCACTGATTGTAATGACGGAGGCAAATGTATAACCTGTACCACCTGCACTCACAGCAATTGATGAAATGCCTGTACTTGATGAAAGTTCTGCTGCAGGTACATCATAGCCTGCCAAAGTAAGATAATTAAGGTCTTGTGAAAGACTCAACTGCCCTTCAAGGGTTGTTGCTGAGAAAGCTGGTGCTGTTACTGTAGTTGTTGATCCTGCACCCACACCGCCAAGTGTGAGACGGCTGCCTGCTGTTGAACTGCCTAAATTGACTGTTGTACCAGCTACACCAGCAGTCGTAAACTCAAGTAGGCTTACGGGTGCTGTATTGGTGCCTAATGCTGTTGAACCATCGCCTACGCGTGTCACAACCAAACGATTAGCCGTAAACTGTGCTTGTACAACAACAACACATAAAGCAAACAAAAGTGTAAATAATTTCTTCATTCTATATTGTTTAGAAAAATGATAATAAAAGAATCGTTTAAAAAAGGGTGGTTAAACACGTGTATGCATTAGAGTTGTGTAGCTTTTAGACCCCTCAGTATGATGGTTCTTTTTGAACACAGTGAAAGAATCCGAATCTAATGGACATGTGTAGATTCTTTCACTGTGTTCAGAAAGACAAAACGGATAAGCGGTTACTTCACAAAAGAAGTGGTGACAGACATACCTTTACTGATATAATTGATAAAGTATTGACCTGCGGGTAGTTGCGATGCGTCCACACTTGTTTGTGTCGCGTTTTTAGCGACATTGTATTGAATGATGCTACTGCCTGCGAGAGAGAAAATGCGGATTGTGGCATCATCTGCGGCAGCTGTATGGTCAATAGTGAGTGTATTAGCAACAGGGTTCGGGAAGACGCTCAATCCTTTTACGCCTTTGCCACCTAACTTGATGGCAACGACAGGACTGTATTTATAAGAGCCATCAAAATCCATCATTTTTAAGCGGTAGTAGTTGATGTCTTCGCTCAATTGAGCATCATCAAAAGTATAGTTGCTTTTGACCGCACTGTTCTTTGCGGCAACCGTACCGATGGCGTTAAACTCTTTGCCATTGGTGCTTTTTTCAACGATAAACTCTTTGGCGTTTCTTTCAGAAGCTGTTATCCATTGCAAATTAGCTTTGTCATGGATGAGCGAGCCTTTGAAAGTCATCAGTTCGACAGGAATCGCCACTAAATCAGAACCAGGCGTGAAAGCGATGCCTCTGAAAGCAAAGTTAGCACCTGCCGATACGAGGTTAGTAGCTACTGTGTTGGTACCTAAAACCATGGCTTGGTTGTAACCAGCATTATCTTTAATGACATAAATAGAGTTGTTTGTAGATGTGCCTGTACCACTAACGGCATAGATAACGGGTTCGCCATTTTCTATACGGGCAGTTATAGAAGAAAAAGAAGTTGTCGGAAAAAGAGGATTGTTGAGAGCTGCGCCAATGGGTAAGTTTTTACTGTTAACAGGCACCCAAGCACTGCCATTGTAATAATGTTTTTCAAGACCTGCATTTATTTCAGCGATATAACAGACATCAAAGCCTCTACTATCGCCTCCTGCTCGAGTGTCTAAGAACACAAAAGGACCAGGCGATGAAGTGGCAGCATCCATACCTATAACGGACGTTCCCGTTGAAGTAACTTCGGGCAAAGGCGTAACGGTTGCGAGCAAGCCACCTGAATTGAAACCTAAGTCATAAAACAATTGACTTTGAAAAATGCCCGAGCTTCTGACACTCGCATTAACAGCAATAGCCGCTTGCGATGTTTGACCGAAAGCGACATACTCTATACGGTTACCTGCTACCCAATATTTACTGCCATCTACAGTAACGGCTTGTTTGATAGAGCCTACCGTACCGAAAGAGTTAGGGAAACTGGTTGAGTAATCAGGTATTGCTGAAGCATTGAACCTTGCAACCACTTTATTGCTTGTAACACCTTGCCAATAAGGGACACGTGTGATAGCGCCTGCGACAAAACCCGTTCCAGCACCAGCACCACCTGCGCCACCTGTGATGGTAACAGTTGGTGTAGAGGTATAACCAGAACCCGCATTAGTGATACGTATACTCGAAACAGCACCCGATACGACGTTATTCATGACCGCTGTTGCGCCTGTGCCGCCGCCACCACTGATTGTGATGACTGACGAAAATGAATAACCCGAACCACCTGTAGTAACGGCAATCGCTGAAATACCTGTGCTTGTGGACAATTCACCTGCGGGTACATCGTAGCCTGCTAAAGAGACATAGTTACCATCTTGGGAAAGACTTAATTGCCCTTCCAGAGTGGTTGCAGCCGCAGAAATACCTGAAAGCGTAAGCTGACTGCCAGTCATTGAGCTGCCGAGGTTCACTGATGTGCCGGGTGCGCCAGCCGTTGTAAACTCAAGTAGGCTTACGGGAGCCGTATTTACACTTAATGCTGTGGAGCCGTTGCCTACACGCGAGACGACTAAACGGTTTGCTGTAAATTGTGCTTGAACGACAAGTGTCATAACTAAAAGGCAGAATGTAAATAGACTTTTCATACTGTGTTGTTTTAGATTTTAATAAAGTATTTTTTATAAAAGGATGATAAAAAAGTGATTAAAAGGGATGGTTTTTATAGCTTTAAAAAAGGTTTTACTTAATTTTGAGATGCCCCTTCCTTGTCCTTCCTCTATTGATACTGAGGGGGCATCACCTATTATTGATTCTGTAAACGGAGATCAATTAAAGCACGGTCACGGTTAGCGTTTTTGTGTTCGCATCTAAACTTCCTGTAATGCCTGTTGTCGTTAGTGTCACGGTGTAAGTCCCTGCGGTGGCGTAAACATGAGTCGGTGCATCGGTTGTTTCGGTAGCCGTACCATCGCCAAAATTCCAAACGTATTTAGTAGCATACGTAGAAGTATTGGTAAAAGCGACACTTTTAGCGGTCACTTTTGATGTAAAATTGGCAATAGGCTTCAAAATTTTAGCATCAATGACAATGATAGCCGTTTTGAGACCTGCACTAACAGATGCTTTATCGCTGCTTGTAATGCTCACGCCTACGGCAAATTTTTTGGTCGCATTGTTCCGTAAGAAATCGAGGTCAACCGCTAAGTTAAAAAGCGCAACCTCTTTACCACTTTCAGCCGTCGCCGTCGCAGGTAAGGTATAATTAGCCGTAGGCAATAGTTCCGTACCCGTCAGTAAATTAGCCGAAATTATCTTGTTGATTGTGTCTGCATTCGTTGCCAAGTTGACGGTGAAATTACCGCTTGTTGTTATCCCCGATTGAGCCGCACCCAATGGAATATTAAATTTTTTGGTGCTTGCATCAACGGCATATCGTGTTGCGCCCACGGTTACCACTTTATCAATATTATACACACCTGTAACTGCCGCAGGTAAGTAAACAAGTGACTCGGGATAGACCGCTTCTGCAATGTTTTCGTATTTGCAAGAGCCGATGAGAAGGGCAAAAGCTAATAAAGCCAAGCCATTTTTTATCGTTTGATTGAAAGAATGTTTCATTATCTTTTTCAATTTAAGAATGTTCTTTTTTGAATGTGAGAAAGGTGAAATACCCCCCTCAGTATTTTTTAGTTTTTTTGTCATTCTGAACGAAGTGAAAGAATCTGTTTTCTACTGAAAGACAAACCCCGATTCTTTCACTTCGTTCAGAATGACAAAAAAGGCACTACCAAAGCGGATTTTGCACCAAGCCTTTTGATGTATTAATTTCACTTTGAGGAAGGGGATAGAAATACATTTTTGGCATAAAAACCCTGTCTTCTACTTTAATGGGCATATAAGTGAATGAGCCATCTGTTTTTTTGATGATGGAAACACCATTCAAAGGCGCGCCCAGCGTCTGCGGTGCAATCATCCAACGGCGCACATCCCAACTGCGGTGGTCTTCAAAAGCAAACTCCACACGTCTTTCGTTGCGAATCCGTTCACGCATTTCGGCTTGCGATAAGCCAGCGGGCAAAGCAGGCATAGCGATACCGGTTCTGGCGCGTACCAAGTCCACATATTTTTTAATATCCGCATTGCCTGGGGCGTATTCGTTGAGGGCTTCGGCATAGTTCAAATACATTTCTGCGAAGCGGAATATATTCCAAGACTGTACGCTTGTCGTGTTTGTCAACAAATTGAGATTTTCATTGACGTGCTTTTTCAAATAATAGCCTGTTTTTGAAGCTCTGATAACCCCTTCGCCATCTTTGCCACCTTTCCATGCTTCGACATTACGACCTTTAAAAGAGACATTGTTCAGTAAAACAGTTAAGTCCAAGCGCGGGTCTCTATTCGCATAAGGTGCTGCCGCGTGAACAGGGTTGCTCCAACTGAACTTAGTACCGTCTTTCATTTCGTAGGCATCTACCAAATTTTGAGAAGGCGTTGTACCGCTTTGTCCTAAGTCGTAACCGACAGGATAATTGGCTTTTTCAAAGTCGTTGCTGGCACCATTACGTCGTGCAAAAATAGGTTCCGTGTAAGTATAGCTATTGGTAATGAATAAGTTACGATAGTTAGTATAAATAGTATAACCCGTTCCTGTTAAATCTATGACGGCTTTGGCAGCATCAGCAGCCGCTTTCCAACGGGCTGTACGGTCTCCAGTAAGTGAAATTAATTCGGGTTGTGAAAAACCACTTGCCCAAGATGGGGTATTGAATAAATCGCTGGCAGCATACAGTAAAGTCCTACTTTTGAGGGCTAAGGCTGCGCCTTTTGTAGCACGGCCTAAGTCGGTTGCGAGATAGGTTACAGGTAGGTTTGCAGCAGCAGAATCACATTCTGATAGAATAAACTGCATACATTCAGCCAATGTATTGCGCTTAATACCTTGAAAATCGTCAGTAATATCCAATGCTTTCGTGAAAATAGGCACGCCCCCGTAGCGTTTGACCAACTCGAAATAAAAGTAAGCCCTTAGAAAACGGGCTTCATATTTCCACCGTTGAACATCCGCCGCACGGGTTTTGTAAACAGTTTGTGTGGAAGCCGAAGGATCTAACCGATATTGGTCTAAATTGACACTATCGGTTGCCAACAAAAATTGGTTGGCTTTGCGGATGCCTCTATAAAAATTTGCCCATAAGTTTTCGGGATTGTCAACCGCATTCCACGAGCCGTTATTAAATTTTTGAACATTAGAAGTTTCCAAAGTATGCTCCGCTTCATCAGAAGCAGAAGCTGCCATGGCGCCATCAATTTGGAGATATCCTGTGGGAATATCTGTGTATAAAGAGTTAAGGCGATTTAACGTGTAATCATATGATGTGATGATTTGCTTTTCTGATAAATCAGTCACTAATTCTCTTTCCAATTTGACGCAGCTACTCACTACGCAAAGTGACAAGAGGCAATATATAAATACGCTATTTTTCATTTTCTTAAATTGTTTAATTTTGATTATTGTCCATCCTTAGAACCAAATTTTACTTAAAAATAAGAACCTAAAAGACTGTTATACTGAGGGGGTATCCTGTTCGGGGAACTTTAAAAGTTCCCCGAACTAAACCTAAAAAACTTAAAACAGACACCGCACGCCGCCACTTACGGTGCGTAAAGCGGGGTAACCGCTACGGGTTTCGGGATCAACGTACCCCTTCATTTTGTCAATTGAAAACAAATTGGTGCCGTTGGCAAATAGGCGAATGCTGCTGAACTTGATTTTTTCCACCCATTTGCTTTGTATCGTATAACCCAATTCGACGCTGCGCAACTTCACAAAGCTGCCGTCCCGTTGCCAAAATGAAGAGAAACGGTAGTTATTTAGGTTGTTGGAAGCCGATAAACGCGGATAAGTGGCAGTCGCTGCTGTTTCAGTTGTCCAACGATCCAGTGCAATCGGTCCGACTTTTCCATTGTTTTGAAAGGCATGAAAAAATGCACCACCAAAATAAACAGTATTGCCAGTCACCCCTTGAAACAACAAATCGAGGTCAAAACCCTTGAATTTGAAGCCTGTATGCAAGCTCAAAGTGGTTGTAGGTAAGGAGGTGTTGCCAATTGCTTTTGTATCGTTTTGGTCAATCATACCATCGCCATTGAGGTCTTGATATTTGATGTCACCGGGTTGAACGGGTGCAAAAGTATGTTTTGGACTCGCTGCAATATCGGCTGCATCTTTGAACAAACCCAAAGCCACCAAGCCAAAAGGTTGACCTATCGCCTGTCCTGTTGAGTATTGATAGTCATAGAGTTTGATGGATTCAGAACTGAAAACGATTTTATTTTTGGCATACCAAGCACTCGCCTCTACGAAATATTGAAGGGCAGAACCCGACTTGCTGTTGTAGCGAATAGCTGCTTCAAAACCTTTATTGTTGACCTTTCCTTCATTGAGGTCGGGTAAAGTGACACCGACATACTGCGGAACAGTACTGTTAGGTTTAGCTAAAATATCGTATCTATCGTGGTTAAAAACATCTAAACTGATGTCTAATTGCTTTAATAATGTCAATTCAAGCCCAACATTGAGCTTTTTGTCTTTTTCCCAAGTCACATTGGTATTTGCCGCAGGACCCTCTGCCAAACCAAATACTTGTGTATTGGTCGAACCTAAGTAATAAGAGGCAGTATAGGGATAGCGTTGGTCAAAAGCAAAGCGTGTTCCGCCAATTTGGTCATTACCGACTAAACCATACGACCCCCTCAGTTTCAGATAGCTTACTAAGGCGTTGTCCTTCAAAAAGCCTTCGTTTGATACAATCCAACCTAAAGAAGCGGCTGGGAAAAAGCCAAAACGCTTGTCTTTCGCAAAGTTTTCAGAACCCATATAGCCGAATGAAAATTCAGCAATGTATTTATTGTTGTTGGCGTACGTTAAACGACCACCCAGACCCAAATGCTTAAAAGGTAGCGCATTGGTGGATGTTGTCGTGTTGTCAACATTGGTGTAACTGTCAAAATTGTACATCATCAAGGCAGAAACAGCGTTTTTACCAAATGTTCTATCATAATTCAAAAAGCCTTGAACAACGAAATTCCGCCATTGGTCAGAGTTGTCCTCATTACCTGCAAGAGATGTTTTTTGTCCAAAACGCGTGTATTTGACCGAATCCCCTACCCCTTTAGCAATTGAAAAACGCTCATATTGCTTTGACTTCGTGGAGTAACTTCTAAAAAAATTATTAAAAGAAACGGCTGCCGAAACGCTCAAACCAGGCGTAATAAAGTCCAATTGGTTTGTCAATTTCAAAGTAGATTGCAGCGTCCGACCATTTGATTTGTAAGAGCCTGTTTCCAAAAGGTTGCCCAATGGATTTGAAAAAGCGGCATTGCCACCATAACTGCCATCGGGGTTGCGCACTGGAAAAGCATTGGGGGCAATCGTCGCCAATGAACTAAACAAGGTACCTGTTGTCAATCCTGCAGGGTTCGCTTTGTCCTCAACTGTACCGCCCAAAGTGAGCGATGCGGAGAGCCTGTCAGTTACATCAATGTCCACATTTGACCTAAAATTGAAGCGACCGTATTTAGAATTGGCACTTTCAATATTTCTATCTCCTGCATTTATCAATAAACCATTGCTGTTGACGTAGTTCAAAAGGGCGAAATAACGCACACTGCTGTTGCCTCCTCTAAAATTTAAGTTGTAGTTGGATATAGCCGCATTTTTTTTCAATACTTCATCATACCAATTGACATTGGGATGATAAAGAGGGTCGTTGCCCGATTGATAGGCTTCTAAATCGCCATCACCATACAAAGACGGTTTTCCTTCGTTTTTCAAACCCTCGTTATACAGTCTCGCATAATCGTAAGACCCTAAGAATTGTGGCAAACGAGAGAAAGAATGAAAGCCTTGTTGTGTGCTAAAATTGATGGATAAAGGACCATTTTTACCTCTTTTAGTCGTTACAAGCAATACACCGTTTGCACCACGGCTGCCATAAATAGCAGTCGCTGCTGCATCTTTTAGTAAGGATATGGTTTCGATTTCATCTGGTACTAATTGTTCCAAAAAGTTTTCAAAACCATCAATCATCACTAACAGTCCATTGTTGGCATAGGTATTTAGACCTCTGATGTTCAATCCTGCTCCATCACTTCCGGGTTCACCACTGCCTTGTTGCACCGTCAAACCTGGCAGACGACCATACAGCGTATTGGTTAAGTTGCTGGTGAACGATTTTTGTAATTCCGACCCTTTCACCGTCGAAATGGCACTCGTGACCATCCAAGAGGGTTGCACGCCATAGCCAATAGGGGTTTTGGTTTGTAATTGATTTAAGACCGTGATGACACTGTCTTTTTCACTTGTTTGCTGCGCTGACAATCCCGTGCAAAGCAGAAGAAACAAGGACAATATTTTATATATTTTCAGCTTCATACAATTTAGCTTGTTTAGTTTTTTTAGAAAAATAGTGGGTTGGAACACTTGATGTGTCAAAATACTGAGGGGTGCGTTTGAACTGATTTACAAAAGCTTAAAGCTTTCATAAATCAGTTTATCTACCCTCCTACCCTCTTTAATATCCTGGATTTTGAACCAAATACCCTTTCAACACTTCGTTTTGTGTAAATGGATTGAAGTACATGCGTTGTAAAAAAGTACGGGTTTCAAAGATATACGGTAGGTAGCTGTATTCGCTGGTCGTACCGATTTTATTGATTTTGATGCCGTACATGGCTCCTTTCATAACGCCTTCATTTTCAGCGATTTTCCAACGTCTTACGTCCCAAAAACGGTGGTCTTCAAAAGCCAATTCAATATCACGTTCATTTTGTACACGCAATCTGAATTGCTCTTTTGTCAAACCCGTCGGCAAATTCGGCATACCTGAACGGTTGC
This sequence comes from Saprospiraceae bacterium, assembly GCA_031411275.1. Taxonomy (GTDB): domain Bacteria; phylum Bacteroidota; class Bacteroidia; order Chitinophagales; family Saprospiraceae; genus JAAFJT01. The sequence continues at coordinate 19,968 of JANOAU010000072.1, forward strand.
GAATCGTGTTGACAGCCGTATAAGCGGCAGCGACGGGCCCTTGCACTTCGTTGAGGGCTTCGGCATAATTGAGATGCGCCTCTGCCAAACGGAAAAGAATATCGTTGGGTGTTGCGCTACTTGTTGTGGAAAGAATGTCAGGAATGAGTTTTTTCATCCATGCACCACCGAAACAACCCGCTGCTTGTGCGCCACCCGTGAAAGTCGCTAAAATCGGAATGTCTTTGTTCCAATAAGAACCATTATAACCGACGGTTTGGGCAAAACGATTGTCTAATTGTGCATATTTGGCATTCAAATCGTTGCCACCTGCGGGGTCCCAAGTTTGGGGTGTCCCATCTTTTTTCTCGTATTTTCTAACGAAATTATGTATCACTGATACACCACACCAAGAGTTGATGATGGCAACAGGCTCCATGCCATAGAATGGGAATTGCGTGCGAGAGCGTGCGCCCCAAAACTTACCCGCTAAAACGATTTCGGTATTGTCGTTTTGTTCCCATACAAATTTGTAGTTTTTGTCCACGCCTTTGTCCGTAATTAAAGAAAAATTACCTGCCGAAGCCATATCAATAGCCGCTTTTGCGGCATCAGCGGCTAATTGCCAACGGTTGTTGTCCACGTTGCCGTAACAAATCATTTTGTTATCCGCAGGATTTGCCATGCTCAAAACAGGCTGTGCAGCATTGTATAGCGGGCTTGCCGCATACAATAACGTGCGTGATTTCAACATCTGTGCGGCTGTTTTTGTTATCCGACCTCTAAAATTAGAAGGGTACGTAGTAGGCAATAAATTGACAGCTTCATCACAGTTTTTGACAACATAATTGACCACTTCTTCAAAAGAATTTCTTGGAATTTTAAATTCCTCACCCAATTGAAGGCGTTTGTCCAAAATTGGTACCCCTCCGTAGCGTTTGAGCATCTCGAAGTAGTTGTGTGCCACCATGAATTTCATTTCACCAATGACTTGATTTCTATATCCTTCATCTAAATTTGGCACGTCTTTGAGGCGTTCCAAAATGATATAAGCATAGCGAAGGGCTATCCAACGGGTCGAAAAGCGGTGGTCTTCCTGCCCCGTTCCGATATTATCAATCGTTCCCGCATTCCATTGTTGCGTGTGAACAAAAGTCGCATCGGCTTCCGCTTCATCAGTTGCTGAAGAATTAATGGTGAAATTACGAGCGGGTGTCAAGCCTTCGGTTGTCAAGATGGTATGTATACCAAGACGGTAAGTACCTGCTATAAAAGTCTCTAATTGCACTTTTGATGAAAAAATGACGTCTTCATCTAAGTCCACACCTGGCGCTTTATCCAAAAAACCCTCGATGTCCTTTTTGCAAGAAATGGTCATAAAACAACATAAAATGCTGCAGATGAGCGCACGAGTATTCTTTTTCATATTATCTTCTTGTTTTTTATTTATTTTAAAACAATGAGGCATGTCTAAAAAATGCCTCATTGCGTTTTTATTCTTAATAATACTGAGGGGGCCCTTTTAAGTTTTAGAACTTAATATTCAAGCCAAAATTGAAGGTTCTCGTCAAAGGATAAGGCTCTTCATTGGTTATACCAGGAGGGCTTTCAGGGTCTAAGCCTGGGAAGACAGAACTCCATGTATAAATATTATTGCCGCTGATGTATGCTCGAATAGAGCTTAGACCGACTTTACGCAATGCATCTTTGCTAAATGTATAGCCCACTTCTAAATTTTTGAACCGCACATAACTCGCATCACGCACCCAAAAAGTAGAGGATTGATAGCTGTTTTTATTCGTTACATCGCCTTCTGAAAGGAGTGGAAACCAAATGGGCAAATTTTGTTCATATCGCTCTTTTGACCATGAGTTGACTAAATAATCAACTGCCCCAGAACTTTCAAACCAGCCTCGATTGTGTCGTCTGTTGTATGCCAAAGACACATTTGTGGCACCTTGAAACAAAACAGAGAAGTCAAAGCCCTTGAAACTTGCACCAAACGACATACCAAACACCTTTTCAGGGAAATTGGAATAGCCAATAGGCACTTGGTCATCTACGTTGATGCGTCCGTCGCCGTTCACATCTTTATACTTGATGTCGCCCGGTTGCAGCTTGTTGTTGTTCCAAGCAGAAATAGGACGATTGGCATCGTTGACCTCTTCCCAAGTATTGTACAAGCCTTCGGCAATCAAGCCAAAGAACTGCCCGAAGCGTTGTCCTGTCCTGTTTTGGTAGGTGAATGTCCGTGTCACCTCGTCTTGAAATTGAACGATATTGTGCGCATAAGTAAAATTGCCCTTCACCCAAAAATTGAGTCCACGGAATTTTTCGTTATAGGTAATGTCGCCGTCAAAGCCTTCATTTTTCATTTTACCCAAATTATAGGCAGGTAATGTTGCGCCTACAATGATGGGTGCTGTGCCTAAGTTGGCTAAAATATTATCCCTGTTTTCTCTAAAATAATCGAGTGTTACCGCAATTTTACTGTTCCAAAATGAGACTTCGGTGCCAATATTTTGCTTAACAGCTCTTTCCCACGTCACGAGTGGATTGCCCAATTTGCCTTCTATGGCTCTTGTATAGGAGCCAAAAGTGCTACCTACTTCACCAAAATTATAGCCACCTGCCGCTTGTGTGAAAGCGGATGGACGATATAAAAACCTATCACCACCAATTTTATCATTACCTACTTCACCCGATGAACCTCTGATTTTCAAAAACGTCACGATGTCATTTTGAGGAAAGAATTTTTCAGACGATACGACCCATCCTAAGGAGTAAGCAGGGAAAAAGCCAAAACGTCTGCCCGGTGCAAAATTTTCCGTACCGTTGTAACCAAAGGTAAATTCACCCAAGTAACGCCCTTTGTAACCATAAGTCGCTCGACCCACGACACCTTGATAGCCGTTTGGAATCAAAAAAGCCAAGGTGGGGTCATATAGTTTGGTTTGGTTGTAGTTCAACAAAGCGGTTACAGCATGGTCGCCACCGAATGTATGGCGGTAGTCTATACCAAATTCTGCATATGTTCTTCTATTTTTGCCGATACCTTGCGAAAAGCTAAAAGGTTGTTCCAAGGCTTGTGGCACATAGTTAATCGTTCCATCGGGCAACCGAACAGCGTTGTACTGCACAAGCGTCCGACGGCTTGTTTGCGTTTCTGTATTATTATTTTGATAATTAGCTAAACCATGCACTGACAACCCTTGGGTAATGAAATCGAGGTCGTAATCCACACGTGTTGAGCCTTGCAAATAATTTCTAAACTGCTTGGTATAGCCATTTTCAAACAGCATAGCCAGCGGATTTGCTGTAATACCCAGCCCTGGAATGTTGACAATTTTGCCATCAACCACACCCGGAGAAGTCAAAGGATTTGCTCTTGAAAGACTCTCTATAAGGCGCACCGTTGAACTGTTACTACCTGCTAAATTCTCTGTTTGAGAAGAAATGTCAATAGACGCACGCAAACGTTTCGTGATGTCAAAATTGAAATTTGAACGGAAATTGTAGCGGTTATACTTGCGGTTGGCATCAAAGTCTTTTATCAAATCGCCATTAAACAAGCCATTTTGCTTGAAAAAACCGCCCGAAATGAAGTATTTTACTTTTTCAGTACCGCCACTGATGTTCAAGTTATGTTGCGTTTGATAGGTTTGTTTTTTCAAAACATAGTCAAACCAATCTGTATCTGGATAGAAAATAGGGTCTTCACCCGATTTATATTTCGCCAATTCCGTCTCGCTGAATTTCGGTACATAGTTGGTACCAGAAATATAAGAATCGTTTTTCAAGGCTTCGTTCCAAAGGCGGGCATAATCGTAGCTGCCCAAATTTTTCCGCAAAGCCGTGAAATCTGTAACCGCCACGTTAGCCGTATAGCTCATTTGTGGTTTCCCAGTTTTACCACGTTTAGTTGTAATCAGCAAAACGCCATTTGCACCCCGCACACCATACACAGCCGTTGCCGACGCATCTTTTAAGATAGAAATATTCTCAATCTCATTGGGGTCGAGGTTGTTATAGTTGCTCACCTCGATACCGTCCACCATGATAAGCGGATCAGCCGCACCCGAAAATGTACCAACTCCCCTGATCCGTAAGGTTGATTGGTCATTGCCCGGTTCACCACTCCCTTGAACGGCAAAAAGACCTGCCATGCGGCCCACCAACGAGTTACTGATATTTGCCACAGGCGATTGCAACAGTTCCTTGGTTGCAATAGAAGAAATAGCCCCCGTTACAGTAGCTTTCTTCTGCGTTGCAAAACCCACAACCACCACTTCGCCTAAAGTGCCTAACTCCTTCAAAATGATATTAATGGCTTTGCGCCCGTCAATCGCAATTGTTTGTTTCTCATAACCGACAAAACTGACAATCAAACGGCCTTTTTTCTCGGCATCCGTCAACTCTAATTTGTAGTTGCCGTCGTCGTCTGCAATCGCCCCCTTAGTCGTGCCTTCGAGTACAACACTTGCGCCAATGAGGGGTTCGCCCTTTTCATCGGTCACTTTACCGGTGATGATTTCGTTGACAATTGAGCGTTTAGGCTCTGTTTTGTGAGTCGTCGGAAGTTCAGAAGTCCACGCCGTATGTGCAGAAGACTCTTGAACGCCACAGAGGATAAACAGAAACGCCGTAAAATAAAAGTGAAAGTTTTTTTTCATTCCAATACGAGGATTAAGTAATTAATTTAGTTCATACATATTTTAATGCCCAAATAAAGTCTTGTTGTTGGTTTTTTCCTTTTCCAAAAAATTAAAAAAATGCCTCTAATGGTGACTTTTCAAGATTTGTAGGAAGAGCGATATGTTTTCTTTGATTTGATTAAGTTTCTAATCTGCTGCCTTATTGTAAAATTCAAATACTTTATCATTATAGAATAATACTATTACAATGCAAATGTAATTTGTCAAAAACATTTATCCAAACTTTTTTATTTAATATCATAAAATATTTTTTAAAAAATGTGAGCAACCCAATTGCTTCCATATAAAAAAAGGTATTTCATATAGAAACAGAATAATAATTCGTATTTTTAAAAAAAGGCGTATTGTAGTAGAATGACTGGATTCAGGGTATTCTTTTTTTTTAGTAAAAAAGTTTGGACACAACCCCTTTTGACAAAACATACTCCTTTTCTATAAGGCTAAAAAAGTCAAAAGTTTTCCAGCAGCAGTCCCAAAAATACTGAGGGGTATATCAACACACCTTCCAACTTAAATACCTAAGCGTAGTTACAAGCATTGTTGCAAGCGTTGTTTACAGATGGTCTAATGGTCAATTTGCCATTTTTAAACACCGTGACATTTACAGGTTTACCCACATTCTCTACAACAATACTTTGCGTAAGGAATTGGATGTATAACACATACAAATCCTTTCCTTTTTAGTAAAATAAGTCGTTGTTTCTTTATATAAGTAATGATGAATAATGAATGATAAATGATGAACGATGAATAATTTAAGTGATTGATTATCAAATACTTATGATAAATAAATTTCCCGTTTATTTCTATTCATCTACTTATTCTTCTTTGAAAATGGTTTGCCTATTTCAATAAACAGGGATAGACTGTTTTTCGCTTCGCTCAAAAAACGTGCTTAGAAGAATCTATCAGGTGTTCTGCTTATTTTAGAAGAAAAATTTACAATTTTTCTTCTAAAAT
>JANOAU010000073.1:0-56372 GCA_031411275.1 Saprospiraceae bacterium
ACACGCGCCGCCGCAGGCGGGCGATGCGCTCGCGCAGCACCTCGGCGATGCGGCGGGTGTCCTCGATCAGTTTGGCATACGTGGCGTCGCCGGTCTGCGCGTGCAACGGCTCCAGCATCTCGCGGCAGAATTCGCAGTCGCTCAAGGCCCAGCGGCATTTCACGATGTTGCCGCAGATGAATTCCTCGTCGTAGCCCAGGCCGTGGCCACCGGCGAGGTTCGCGCCAATTTTGCCGGCGGAGAGGTAGAGCAGTTCGGCGTTGGGCGGCGGCGGCTCGAGATCAAAGACGGCGCAGGCGAACTCGCGCGCCATTTTGGAAACGATGTTGAAGTCGGCGTTCACTTCGGGGTCTTCGTCCGGGTCGTCTTCATCAGCGGAATTTTCGTCAACGACTTCAGAGGCGGCGGACGTGGCGGGATTCAATTCGTTGGCGGCGGACTCGGACTTGGGTTCATCCACGGGCCGGTCGTTCTCGTCGTCCTCGGCCCACGGAAGTTTTTCCCAATCGGGGTTGTCGCCGAGCACGGCCATGAACTTGTCCATGAGCTTTTCATTGCGATGCAGCTCCCGTGTCCACCACGCCTCGTCCGGCAGCGGCTCCGCGTCGAATGATTCTTCAGCAGCCATCTGGAAAAACTCTCGCCGCAAGGTGCGCCAGAGGAAAGGTTTTTGCCAGCGGCAGAGGCGAGCGCAGCGGGGAATTCCATCGAACAGGTCCGCGTGACCCGACCCAGCGCTGGTCGGGCGTCGGTGTCCTCACCGCGCCGGGCCTGAATCGGAGAGATGCCCTCGAACTTGCTCACGCCTCCATCCGGCGCGCTGAGGACAGCGACGCCCTACCTGGCGTCACCCGGTTTTCAGCGGTGGAAAGTTAATTGGTTACTGGTTATTAGTTACTGGTTATTATTGAATTGGTTGATTTGTTATTTCTATATTTGCCGAATAGTTACTTTTGCACGTTCACGAGTAACCAATAACCAATTCACCAATAACCAGTAACTAATAACCAGTAACCAATTCACCAGTAACTATAATGGTTAAACACATACCAAACGCTCTCACGCTCCTCAATGTTTTTTGCGGCTCATGTGCCCTTGTGAGCATCCAAAACGGTCGCTATACTGAGGGGGTCGTTTTTCTCATGGTTGCGCTGGTCGCCGATTTTTTCGACGGCTTTGCCGCAAGACTCTTAAATGTTAAATCAGACATGGGAAAGGAGTTGGATTCGTTGGCAGACATGGTATCGTTTGGTGTTGTGCCAGGCTTGATATTGTATAAACTTATCAAAACCAGCGATTTAGCATCCTCTTTTGAGCAATCTTATTTGCCGCTTTTGGCGTTTATCATCACTGCTTTTTCCTGCTATCGTTTGGCAAAATTTAATCTCGATACACGGCAAACCACTGATTTTATTGGTTTGGCTACGCCTGCAAACACGCTTTTTTTTATCGGATTATTGCTCATAAAACAAAACGAACTGGAAGGATTAGATGCTGTGGTGTCTAATAAAACATTTTTATATGCCTTGATACCCCTCAGTAGTTACCTTCTTGTCAGCGAAATTCCGATGTTCTCCTTCAAATTCAAGGGCTTTGGTTGGGTCGGCAACGAGATTCGATATATCTTTGCGGCGATTACGATTGCGCTCTTAGTATTGATGCGAGAAGCCGCTATTTCGCTGCTTATTGTTGTGTATGTTTCGATAAATGTCGTTTTCAACCAGTTGAAATTACGAAAAACAAAATAACTTATTGGTGTTTTCTTAAAACTTAATTATCAAATAAAAAATGAAATTCATCGCTGAAATTGACGTTATGCCGCACCGCGAATTGCTTGATCCACAAGGAAAAACTGTCGCCAACAATATGAATCATGTGCATATTACGGGTGTCGAAGATGTCCGCATTGGTAAACATATCCGCCTTGTTATTGCTGCTGAATCTGAGCAAGCTGCCCATGACAAAGTAAAAATGGCTTGCGAAAAGTTGTTGATTAATCCGATAATGGAAACCTATTCTTTTCAGTTGAAAGTTGATAACTGATTAATAATCAATCGTCAATAAGCAATAATCAATCAAAAAATGCTTTACGTCGTCCCGACACCCATAGGCAATCTTGAAGATATCACGCTGCGTGCTTTGCGCGTTTTGCGTGAAGCCGATGTGGTGTTAGCTGAAGATACGCGCACGTCGAAACGGTTATTAGACCATTTTGAGATAGTAAAACCCTTAAAATCTTTTCATGCCCACAATGAACACACGATACTGAGGGGTCTTGTCGAACAACTCAAAAGTGGTGCAAACATGGCGTTAATCAGTGATGCAGGTACACCAGCTATTTCAGATCCAGGGTTTTTGCTCGTGCGTGAGTGTGTGCGTGAAGGAGTACGTGTAGAGGCTTTGCCGGGCGCAACGGCGTTTGTTCCTGCCCTTGTCGTCTCGGGGCTGCCGTGCAATATGTTTCATTTTGAAGGTTTTTTACCCCATAAAAAAGGGCGACAAACAAGGTTAAAATATTTGTCAAGTCTTGAAAATACCTTTATTTTGTACGAAAGTCCCCATCGACTCGTTAAATGTCTGGAAGAATTAACGGTGCATTGCGGCGCAGAACGTATGGCTTGTGTTTGTCGGGAGTTAACAAAAATGCACGAAGAAGTGAAAACTGACCCCCTCAGTATTTTGCTCAATTATTATCAAACGGAAGGGATAACAAAGGGCGAAATCGTGATTGTCGTGAGTGGGAAAGCAGAGTAAAACTAAAGTATAGTTTTGTTAATCGCATGTTAATTTGGTGTCTTTCTTGTTTTTATAGATTAAAAAAAATACTTTTACAAAAAATATTTTATGTCAAAAACTTATTGGTAGAACGTTTGAAGATGTTAAAACTTCTGAACCATGAATAATAGAACCATACAACGCATTGTTTTGCTGGGTGCATTAGCCGTTATTCTGGTTATAGCATCCCAAATGTATATGCTGATGCAAGCATATAACCTCAAAGAGCGCGATTTTGACGTATCTGTAAACATCTCTTTGCTCAATGTTGCTAAAGATATGTCGCAGGTCAATCAAGCCATATTGCCGCCCAATCTCGTCAAACGGTTGTCTAAAAACACCTATGCGGTTAATATTAACTCTAAAATTGATGCCTCAAACTTAGATTTTTTCCTTCGGAAAAATTTTGAAACTTCCGCTTTAACAGAAGATTTCGATTATGCTATTTACGATTGCCATGACGAAAAAATGGTGTATGGAAAATATGTCAGTTACTCTGCTTCGTCACGCGACTCGCTTAAAGTGGATAAAAACCTGCCTATGCTTGCCGACGCTACCTACTATTTTGTGGTGCGTTTTCCAAAACGGGAATCTTCGATTTTTTCAGGTATTAGTTTTATGTTGGTTTTTACGGCTATCTCTCTTATGACCGTTATCTTTTTTATCTATGCTTTGACCGTTATTTTGAGACAAAAACGCCTGTCAGAATTGCAAAAAGATTTTATCAATAATATGACGCATGAGTTCAAAACGCCCATTTCGACGATAAAAGTAGCGGCGGATGTCTTTATCTCAAACCCCTCAGTACAAAGCGACCCACGACTGTCACGTTATGCACAAATCATTAGGGAACAGAATCATCGGTTGAATACCCAGGTGGAAAAAGTATTACAACTGACTCGCATTGATAGAAAAACGCTCGAACTAAATAAAGAAGTTATCAATCTCCATGAACTTTTACACACTATTTTGCCTTCTATACAAGTAAAAATTGAAGAAAAACAAGGTGTTTTGCATCAAGAGCTTAAAGCATCGCAAGCCTATATTAAAGCCGATACGTTGCACTTGACAAATATTTTGCATAATTTGCTTGACAATGCGATGAAATACTGCAGAAATGGAAAGCCTGAAATCACGATTCAAACCCTTGACATGGGCAAAAATCTACGTCTCATTGTTGAAGATAAAGGCGTAGGGATAGACAAAGAGCATCATAAAAAAGTGTTTTTCCGTTTTTATCGTGTGCCTACAGGCAATATTCATAATGTAAAAGGGTTTGGTTTGGGGTTGTTTTATGTCAAAAATATCATTTTAGAACATGGTTGGCATATTGATTTAGAGTCAGAAGTAGAGAAAGGCACAAAGGTCATCATAGATATGCCAAAAGTTATAGAAGCACCGATGCCTATTAAAACTAAAACATCGGGCGCGTATGCCTAAGCACCAAATGTGAAAAAATATCCCCCTCAGTATGAGCGGGTTGTCATTTATTGTGAATGAATAATGATTACAAGAAACCAACGGAAACCTGTTGAAAAGAAAACTTAATAATTTATGAAAGCACATTTGTTTTATGTCGAAGACGACGAAAGTTTGAGCTTTGTAACACGCGACAATCTTGAACTGCAAGACTATAAAGTCACCTATTGCGCCACAGGAAAAGAAGCAATGGAAAAGATTCGACAGGATAATTTTGACCTTTGTATCCTCGATGTGATGCTGCCCGACACAGATGGTTTTACGATTGCTGAGGAAATTCGGAAGTTCAATACGCAAGTTCCGATTATCTTTTTGACGGCTAAATCTATGAAAGAAGACCGTATTAGAGGGTTACGGCTTGGGGCTGATGATTATATGACAAAGCCATTCAGCATTGAGGAACTCATTCTGAAAATAGAGATTTTCCTACGGCGGTCAAAAGTTAGTATTGCGCCGCTACCGACCTATTTGACGGTGGGTAACTATCTATTAGACTATAAAAATTTGACCTTGAAATTTGGAGATGAGTCTAAGAACTTGACGCAAAAAGAAGCCGATTTACTCAAAATGTTCCTCGAAAACAAGCAAGAAGTCATCAAGCGTTCTCATATTCTAGAAACACTGTGGGGCGAAGACGATTACTTTTTGGGGCGTAGTTTAGACGTTTTCATTTCGCGTTTACGCAAATATTTGAGTAAAGACCCGCGTATTAAAATTGAAAATATTCACAGCGTTGGCTTTAAAATGAAGATAGAAGGGACATAATGTATGCCACAAAGAGGCGTGAATAAAGAGCATATTAACCTTCAATGAAATAAATTATAAAATGGATAATTATATCCCTAAGTAGATGAACAGAAATAAACGGGAAATTTATTTACCACAAGTATGTGATAATCAACCTCTTCAGTATTATTCATCATTACTTATAAGCGTCTTACCTCATAAATATTGACTAAAAAAGTATGTCCTCTAAGCTCAACCGAGCGTTGTCCTTTTTTTACAATATACCCCTCAGTATAAAGATTAGAAAAAAAATCTGTTGACACAGGGCGATTCGGTTCTGTAATCAAAATCTTTCCGTTAGGCTTCAATAAGGTGTTAAAAGTATTCAAAAGTGGTGCAAATGCCCGTTTTTCATACGCGACATCAGAAGCCAATAAAAGGTCGGCAGATAGGAAGGGATGGGGGTTACGCCAGTCCAAATGTTCAAAACGGGCTTTTTTATGGGGTAAGTTTTGTTTCCAATTCATTTTTGCAAAAGCCAAAGCATCATCGTCATAGTCTGTCAGACACACTTCTGCACCTAATTTTCCAGCAATAATAGAGGGCAAACCTAAGCCACAGCCTATTTCTGTAACAGATACTGTTGAGGAACGAAATCCCGATTCTGTCGGAAAGAGGTTAATAAGATGTTGATTTTCAGCTAAATAGGCACTCATTGCCACTGCTGAAGCCCAAAGTTCAGCCCAGTAAGGTATGCGCTCATCAACAACGTCGGGGTGGTTATCGCCTTTCTGAATAAGTTTATCGAACAGTTCATCGAGGTTTTCAATGATGGTCAATTTGACATCTATCTCCTTGAAAGTCAATAAAATATCTTTTGTTTTAAAGAACATAGTCTTAAAATCTTTTATCTTAAAATCCTAAAATCTACTCTGCTTGGGTACGGGGTATTTTTACGGGCAATAACAACAATATACCAATGATGAATAAAATACCCATCGCCAGTACACTATAACGTATGCCAATGATTTGGTCAATTGAACCAAAAACAAACGTACCCATAATGACAGCTATTTTATCAGTGAGGTCATAAAAACTGTAAAAAGAAGTGGTGTCTTTGGTGCCAATAGGCATCAATTTAGCATAAGTTGCTCGACCAAGACTTTGAATACCGCCTTGTACGAAGCCCAATAAACCACCAAGTGCATAAAAAGCTTCTTTGCTGTGAATGAAAAAAGCTAAAAATGTAATTAAAATCCAGATGCACAACATAATGACGATGGCAAATTTATTGCCTTTGTTTTCCGATACTTTTGCAAAAACATAGGCACCCGCAGCAGCCACGATTTGTATGACTAAAACGAGGGTGATGAGTTCAGTTAGCTCCATTTTCAATTCTTTTGAAGCAAAAACAGTCGCTAAAAAGACCATAGTTTGTACCCCTGAATCGAAGAAAAAGAAGCTGGCAAGGTAGCGTTTGAGGTTAAAATCGGTCTTAACAGTTTGAAAAACCTTCAATAATTCGCCTATACCCTTTGAAACTGAATTTATACTGAGGGGGGTGGGTTTGTCTTTCGGCATTCGATTGAATGTGATTTGAGAGAATCCCAACCACCAGGCACCAACCATAATAAAGGCTAAACGTGTGGGAATGCCCTTGTCAGGAAAACCCAATTTGTCATAAAACAATATCATTACTAAGTTAACAATCAATAGGAACGTACTACCGATATAGCCATACGTGAAACCGCGTGCAGAAAGACTGTCAAATTTGTCGGGTGTGGCAATGATGGGTAAGTACGCATTATTAAACACAACGCCGCCCGCATAGCCAATCATAGCGAATACATACGTCCAAAAACCAATTTGCCATTGGTCTGGTTTTTCCATAAAAAACATAGCCATACAAGCAAATGCGCCCAGTGTGGTGAAAAAACGCATAAATAATTTGCGTTTTCCACCGTAATCGGCAATGCCTGAGAGTATGGGCGAAGTGAAAGCAATGACCATATAAGCTATTGTGATGGCATAAGCCAACATGGCACTTGATGAAACAGTTGACCCCAAAAAAGAGACTTGTGCGGGTGCAATAGCCGCAAAAAACGGTGGGAAAACGGCTGTTGTAATCACCAAGGAGTGGGCAGAGTTGGCACAATCAAAAAATGCCCAGCCGTTCATGGTGCGTGGATCGTTGATTTTTACTGGATTTACTGAGGCGGTGGTTGTTTCGTTTTGCATACTGATTTTGGTTTACTGATTTGAAATTTTGCGAAATTTATAGTTTTGTTTTCATAAAGCTTAAATTTGTGGTATGAAAAAGAAAAAACTACCAGTAGGGGTTCAGGATTTCCCATTGATGCGGGAGGGAAACAATATCTATATTGACAAAACTAAACCCATATATCAGTTATTGATTGAAGGCTATCTGAATAATACACAAAAATATTTTTTATGAAAAATTAGTTATTTCCCACAAAAAATGCCTATTTTTGCAGGCTTGAAAAAGCAGATTTTTTTTCACACATAAAAATACCCGACTTTTGTGAAAAAATTTCTGTAATATTTCTAATCTAAATTTTTTCAAAGACTTGATTCTCAATATGTTATAAATTTTGGGAGAACGAATACCCCCTCAGTATTGATGGCTAAAATGGCGCAATACTGAGGGGGTTAATAAGTTTATATGGGTTATTAGTCATCGGTTCTTGTTTATTTTTTAAAGTCTTATTTACCAATACCTAATTCCCCCAATAACCAATAACTAAAAAGATAACAGGTTAAAACGCGATATAGATATGTCATTAAAAAAAGTATCTACGAAACCGAGTAATGCTTTCGACAGCATTACCATTAGTTTGGCTTCGCCAGACGAAATTTTAGAGCGCAGTTATGGTGAGGTATTAAAGCCCGAAACCATCAACTACCGTTCTTATAAGCCTGAACGGGATGGCTTATTTTGCGAGCGCATTTTTGGTCCTGTCAAGGACTATGAATGTTATTGCGGAAAATATAAGCGTATCCGTTACAAAGGCATTGTGTGCGACCGTTGCGGTGTTGAAGTGACTGAAAAGAAAGTTCGCCGCGAACGCATGGGGCATATCAAATTGGTTGTGCCAGTCGTCCATATTTGGTTTTTCCGTTCTTTACCGAACAAGATTGGTTATATTCTGGGCTTGTCGAGTAAGAAGTTAGAATCCATCATTTATTACGAGCGTTATGTGGTTTGTAATCCAGGTGTTAAGGGTGAAGATGGCATAAAGCCACTTGATCTTATGACAGAGGAGGAATACCTCGACCACCTGGATAGTCTGCCAAAAGACAATCAAAACCTCGACGATTTTCATCCTGACAAATTCGTCGCGAAAATGGGGGCTGAGGCAGTTTTGGACTTATTGTCACGCCTTGAATTGGACTCTTTGTCTGCCCATTTACGTCATGTTGCTGCCAGTGAACCATCTCAACAAAAGAAATCGGAAGCTTTAAAGCGTCTGCGTGTTGTTGAGTCTTTCCGCGAAGCGCAATTAGTAAAAGAGAATAAGCCTGAATGGATGATTATTCAATATCTGCCAGTTGTACCACCTGAATTGCGCCCATTAGTGCCTTTGGATGGTGGACGTTTTGCCTCGTCAGATTTGAATGATTTGTATCGTCGTGTTATTATCCGCAACAACCGTTTGAAACGCCTTTTGGAAATCAAGGCACCGGAGGTCATCCTCAGAAACGAAAAGCGTATGTTGCAAGAGGCAGTTGACTCTTTGTTTGACAACTCACGGAAGTCAAACGCAGTCAAAGCTGAAGGCGGTCGGGCATTAAAATCATTGTCTGATATTTTGAAAGGTAAGCAAGGGCGTTTCCGTCAAAACTTGCTCGGTAAACGTGTGGACTACTCGGGTCGTTCGGTTATCGTTGTGGGTCCGACCTTGAAATTGCATGAATGTGGTTTGCCGAAACAAATGGCGGCTGAATTGTTTAAGCCATTTATTATTCGTAAACTCATTGAGCGTGGCATCGTCAAGACAGTAAAATCCGCGAAAAAACTCGTTGACCGTAAAGACAATGTGATTTGGGAAATCCTTGAAAACATCTTGAAAGGACACCCAGTTATGTTGAATCGTGCGCCAACGCTTCACCGTTTGTCTATCCAAGCGTTCCAACCGCGCCTCATTGAAGGTAAAGCGATTCAGTTGCATCCGCTTGTCTGCGGTGCGTTCAACGCCGACTTTGACGGTGACCAGATGGCGGTACATGTACCCCTCAGTCACGGAGCGATTTTGGAAGCACAAATTTTGATGTTGGCTTCACACAATATTTTGAATCCACAGGACGGTTCGCCGATTTCGTTACCTTCGCAGGATATGGTTTTGGGCTTGTACTATTTGACAAAAGAACGCAAGTCTATTCCTGAAAACCCTTGCCGTGGTGAAGGACGTCGTTTCTATTCAGCAGAAGAAGTCATTATTGCATACAACGAGCGTCAACTCGATTTGCACGCAGCTATTAAATGCCGCGCACGGATTGAAGAGAATGGCAAAATGGTATTCCGATTAATTGATACTACTGTGGGACGCGTTTTGTTCAACGAAGCTGTGCCAGAGCAAGTACCGTTTATCAATATCGTATTGACTAAACGTAACTTGAAAGCCGTCATTAGTGATGTCATCCACCGTTCCAATTTTGCTGTAACGGCTGACTTTTTGGATAAAATAAAGGAATTAGGTTTCGGTTGGTCATTCCGTGCGGGTTTATCATTTACATTGAGTGACTTGATTACCCCCTCAGTAAAAGAGTCCATGTTGGAATCTGCTCAAGCAGAAGTAGATGAAGTTTGGGATTCTTACAACATGGGTTTAATTACAAATAACGAGCGTTACAACCAAATCGTTGACAAGTGGGGTAATGCTGATAACAAGGTGACCGATGTGTTGATGAAAGAATTGGCGGCACACAAACAAGGTTTCAACTCCATATATATGATGTTGGACTCTGGAGCGCGTGGTTCAAAACAACAGATTAAGCAGTTATGTGGTATGAGGGGCTTGATGGCGAAACCACGTAAGTCGGGTGACACAGGTGGAGCTATCATCGAGAATCCCATCCTTTCTAACTTTATAGAAGGTCTTTCGGTACTCGAATATTTCCTTTCTACCCACGGTGCGCGTAAAGGTTTGGCGGATACGGCTTTGAAAACGGCTGACGCAGGTTACTTGACGCGTCGTCTCGTTGACGTTGCGCAAGATGTGGTTATTCGTGAAGAAGACTGTAATACACTGAGGGGCATCGAAACATCGTCTTTGAAAGAAGGCGATAAAGAAATAGAATCACTCTCAAACCGTATTCGTGGACGTTATACATTATACGACATTTATCACCCTGAAACGGATGCTTTAATTCTCGAAGCGGCAGATTTTATTGGTGATGATGTGGCTAAATACATCGAAAGTGTTGGTGTTGAATCCGTTACGATTCGTTCCGTTTTAACATGTGAAACCAAACGTGGTTGCTGTGCAAAATGTTATGGTCGTAACTTGGCAACAGGTCGTATCGCAGAAATGGGTGATGCCGTCGGTATCATTGCTGCACAATCCATCGGTGAGCCGGGTACTCAGTTGACATTGCGTACATTCCACGTGGGTGGTACGGCAATGGTCTCTCGTCAAGAGAGTGAATTGGTGGCACGTTTTGCAGGTAAAGTTGAGTTCGACGAAATCTTAACGGTGGGTTATAAAACAGATGCGGGTGAAGAAATCGAACGTGTTATCTCACGGACAGGTGAATTGCGGATTGTTGACTCGAAAACGGGTAAAGTGCTTGCAGCTAACAATGTTATGTATGGTTCAACGATTTTCGTAAAAGACGGTCAAGAAGTAAAACGTAATGATAAACTCTGCGAATGGGATCCATTTAATGCGCTTATTGTTTCTGATAAAACAGGTTTTATCAAATACGATGGTTTGATTGAGGGTGCAACATATCGTGAAGACCGCGACGACCAAACAGGCTTTGCTGAAAAAATCATTATTGAAGCACGTCAAAAACGGATTGTTCCGATGGTCAAAATCGTTGACAAAGACGGTGATGAACTCAAATCGTTTACGATTCCAGTAGGTGCTTATTTGTCTGTTGAAGACGGTCAAGAAATCAGATCAGGTCAACGCATTGCTAAGATTCCGCGTCGTATGCAAAAACTCCTCGATATTACGGGTGGTTTACCTCGTGTAACCGAGTTGTTTGAAGCGCGTAATCCATCAAACCCAGCCGTTGTTTCTGAAATTGACGGTGTTGTGAATTTGTCAGAAAAAGCAAAACGGGGCAACCGCGAGGTGACCGTTGAAGCAAAAGATGGTCAAATCCGCAAATATCTTGTGCCTTTAGCTAAACATATTTTGGTTCAAAATGGTGACTTCGTTCGTGCTGTAACGCCACTTTCTGACGGTGTCACTGCGCCACGCGATATTTTGGCTATCAAAGGACCTTTTGCCGTTCAGCAATATTTAGTGAATGGCGTTCAAGAAGTTTATCGTTCACAAGGTATCACCATCAACGATAAGCACATTGAGGTCATCGTTCGTCAAATGATGCGCCGTTTCGAAATTCAAGACCCAGGCGACACTACCTTCCTCGAGGGCGAACCCGTTGAACGTCATGAATTCCTCGATGCCAACGATGCTTTGTTTGATAAAAAAATCATCACCGAGGCAGGAGATTCCAACCGTATGAAAGCGGGTCAACTCGTTAGCCTACGTCAAGCACGTGAAGAAAATTCATTCTTGAAGCGTAATGACCGCAAGCAAATGGAATTCCGCGATGCCGTGGCTGCTACTTCTACACCCCTGTTGCTGGGTATTACCAAAGCATCATTGGGTACAGAAAGCTGGATTTCAGCCGCTTCATTCCAAGAAACTACGAAAGTCCTTTCAACTGCTGCTATTGCTGCTAAGAAAGACTACCTCATGGGCTTGAAAGAGAACGTCATCGTTGGTAAACGCATTCCAGCAGGTACAGGCTTGAAACAGTTCCAAAACGTCATCGTCACCACTAAGTCGGCATATGAAGCCAACAAAGCACGTGGCATTTTAGATGATTTGGATATGGATTATCAAGAAGAATTCGTCGGCGACGAAAATGAATTATAAAGACTTTTTGTCTTTTGAATATACTTAAAATGGCTTGTTCCAATTCGTTGGAATGAGCCATTTTGGTTTTATGCGCTCAATCAGTAGTGAGTGATTTTAAGTAGTATTTAGTAATAAGTCATGAGTATTGAGAATGTCAATAAGCTGACATTCAATCGTTTATGCCTCTCAATACACACGACTATTTACTCACTACTTAATAGCTCTCAAATACAGCTTTAGTTTATTTCAAATACTTAAAGTACAAATGCGCTGTAAAACCAAAACACCCCCTCAGTATTTTCAACTGAAAGGGTGTTTTTATTTCAAAATTGTAAAAAAATCAATTCAAACTTACCTCAACACCCAATGCCACCGCATCATTTAAGTCCTTTTTATCCACTAACATTTATGATTACATTTAAATCGGCAACATTAAAAATTTTGGGCTAATTTAGTTGCTTGAAATCTATCATTAAACATGAAACCTATTTTGCATTTTTCTTAGTGGTATCATGTCAAAAAATTTACTCCTGTTTTATGAATACTCTCTTATTTCTCGCCTCCTTATCCATTTTTTTTATTGGCTGTAATCAGGCAGCTGAGAACACGACCGTGAACAGTTTCCGTAATTGTACTTCTATGTCATGGGGAAGCGATGACTCTATGGATGCATATATATACAAAACTGGAAGAGGGGCTTTACTCGGAACAAGAATCACATCTTTTGAGGAATTAAAAACAATAATCCAGATTGAATATGAAAATGGACTTATCACGGCTGATAGTACTGCGCCCGAAAGCAGCTGGGTTAAAGTGCATCATTGCAGCTACGACAGAGAAGTGATAAGCGTATTAGAAAAAGGCACAACGGAGGGTGATTTGATGAAAGCCGTAGACGCAATTTTGCCACGCTTTTCTGTACTTTTTGGTTGTCCTTACGCCGTGATACATAGAAGAGACTTGGATAAAATTTTTGTGCTTACGCGATTTAGACCAGAATTGTTTGGCATAGGTGATTTGGCTTTTTTTGATATTGCAAAAGCATTGGCAGAAAATATCAATACGCCTGATTTGGCTTTTAAAAATACAAGAGATAGTACCGAAAAAGGCTATATTAATACCTTTAACCACATTACAGCGCAAGCCATCATTACTACTTGTTTTTCGGAGGAATTAGCTGATTTCGTTGCCGATATACATGAACGTGACCGCCATCCTGAATTGATAACTGGCAGATTTACGCAGGCACAAATTGCCGATTTGGAAGAGGGTCCTGTGGATAATTATGTAGATATTGTCAATAATGAATGGGGGCAAGAGATTGGCAAACAGCTAAAGGTAAAATACGGTATTAATCGCAAGACAAATTGGACACCCGAACTACTTGCCAATTATCTGAATGATATACAGGCTTATTATATGTGGGCTTTTCAAATTGGTTTTAAACCCTTCAGACCTGAAGACAAAGTCGTGCGTGTATTTGCGAATAAGATGAATACGGTCTTGAGAGATGATTTGAGTTTTGATTAATTGAGCCTATTTTTGGTTGGATACCCATTCATTTTTTCAATTTTTTCTCAACTGATATGCAGGTCTTTTGTTTTTGTCAAAAGCCCCACCTACAACAGAATAAGTTTTGCTTAATTCTTTCTCACCAATAGGTTGCCATTCCTTTAATTTCTCCAGCCAATTTTCAACGACTATTGCATTACTTAATCGAACGCTAATGAGATTCGCCTCGCTTAAATTTATTGCTCTCAAGTCGCTATCACTTAGGTCTGCCTGACTCAAATTTGCTTTTGTGAAGTTGCTACCTTGTAAATTCACATTGGTCAGATTTGCCTCGTTGAACATTGCACCACCTGACTGAGCCCACCGAAAACTTGCGTGATTTAAATCAGCTTTTCTAAGTTGTGCGTTTAGGAGGCTTACCCCGTTCAGATTTACCAAGGCGAGGGTTGCTTCGTTCAGTTTCGCCCATCTCAAATCTGCTAATTGCAAATCAGCATTACTTAGGTTTGCCCGATTCAAATTTGCACCCCAAAGGTTTGCGCCACCCAGATTAGCACCCCTCAAATTTGCACCCCTCAAATCAGCATCTTTCAATAGTGCTTCTTTTAGGTTAATACCGCTCAAATCTAATCCTTTAAAATCTGCCCCGCGCAAATCTGCTTGGGCAAAAACAGCACTCCGTTTTATCTGAGTGAAAGAACTTGATTCAATGTCCATCAGTACCAACGCCTGCAATAGTTTGCCGCGTTCTATGCTGTATCTTTTCTTCGATAGGCTATCCTGTTCGATAGATTGGTAAGATTGGAAAGAGAAACTCAAAGCCGCTATTCTGTTAATCGTGGCATTAGTCAAAGTCCTTGCGGGATTGTGTCTTAGTTCTTCGCCAACTTCTTCCAGAATGCTGCTCATCAACGGCTCTTGATTGGTTTGCTGTACCAACTCTACCATTGCCTTCATTTTCTGCATCTCACTATCATGATTTTGAATTTGAAGTTTGAAAGACTTGTTCTGACGATAGATAATTAAGCTACTCCCGATGCTTCCCAACACTACAACGCCCGTCAGCACCATCCAAATCAAGATAGTCTTAGGTGTGCCATTGGCGTCTACTCTCACCTCTTTATTAGCAAACAGCGTGTGCAAAAAACGAATGTTCCATACAGTCAATATCATGAGCAGAAGCGAAATAAATATCAAAGATGCTATAAAACCCAGTAGAAACGAGGTGTTCTTTTCTATATATGGCAAGCGGAGAAATCCGAATACCCAGCCAATCAAAATGCCGAAAACCAAGCCTACAAGCAGATGTTTTTTCCCTTTCATTATTGATTTTTGTTTAGAAAATAAATTCGTCGTAAAACTAAAACACCCCCTCAGTATTTTCATGCTGAAAGGGTGTTTTTTTATTCAAAGATATCAATTGAAACAGTCTAATACACTGTTACACTATTTACATCTTCTTTTTACCAAACTTTACTTCTCAAATGCAAGGACAATCAATCCACTAAGATTTCTTATTTGAAATTTTTGAAGCTTTTGAAGTTTTACTAATTTTAGCTTCATCAATTATAATATTTGAGCCCTTAGAAAAAACAGTTTCAATTCTACTTCTAACTTTTAGATTTTTTTCATTGTCTTTAATCAATGATAAGTTAGTTAAAAAGCGAGAACCATATTTTTCGGCTAAACGAACAGCTCTATATCTAACAAAAGAAGATTTATGTGATAAATTATCATCAATAACAGAGTCAGTAATTATAGCTGTAACTAAACTATCATTGCGTTTCCTTAAAGCTGCTAATGCTTCGACTCTTTCATTCATGTTTCCTTTTAATAGCATTTTTAATTTTTCTTTTGTATAGCTTTGGGCTTCCTTCTCAATTGTTTTTATTTTTGTAATGCGTTGTCTTTTATTGAGAGAAGGAGCCTGCACTACCAAACTCACCTCAACCCCCACCTCAACAACATCATTCAAAGCCATTTTTTTAGCAAAATTCAAGGAATCCAAGTCCAACGACGTTGCCAAAACCTCACTTTTGATATAATCCGCATACCCTTCGACAGCCGCAACAATCGCCTCATGGCGTTCCAATTTGATGGAAATTTTGTCTGTGATATTGAAATTACGGTCTTTGCGGATGTTTTGGATTTTATTCACCAAATCCCGCGCGGTGCCTTCTGCTTCCAATTCGGGTGTCAGCGTGATGTCAATTGCAACGGTCACATCACCGTCTGAAGCGACTTCCCAGCCCGGTATGTCTTCAGATGTGATGAGGAAATCATCAATCGTCAAGTTGTATATTTCGTCGCCAATACTGAGGGGGTATGCTTTTTCTTTTTCGATGCGTGCAATTTCGTCTTGTGTCAAGGCTTCGATTGCCAATTGACCTGCACGCATATTTTTGCCCAAAACTTTACCCAGCGTTTTCAAATTCGGACGAATCCGTTTGTTCACAACGCCCGAAGTATCGGTGATATATTCCAACGTTTTGACGTTTGTTTCTGCCAAAATTAAATCTTTCACCGCTTCCACTTGATGAATAAAATGGGCATCTAAAATCGGCAACATCGCTTTTTGCAACGGCTGACGTACACGGATTTTCGCTTTTTTGCGTAAACTCAAAATCAAACTGGAAATACATTGTGCATAGTCCATTTGTTGCTCTAAGTCTTTGTTTATCAATTTATTATCAGAAACAGTCAAATCTGTCAAATGTACTGAGGGGTGTCTCAAAGGCGTATTGTTTTCAATGGCTTTTGTGCGAATACCATCTGTTAAATTTTGATACAACCAATCCGTAAAAAACGGTGCAATGGGCGATGCTAATTGTCCAACAATCATCAAGCATTCATACATCGTTTCGTAAGCCGCTTTTTTGTCTTCCGACATGTCGCCTTTCCAAAAACGACGACGTGACAAACGGACATACCAGTTTGAAAAATCATTGTCAACAAATTTTTCAATGGCGCGTGCGGCTTGTGTTGGCTCATAAGTAGCGTAATTTTCACTCACTTCTGCTACCAAACTGTGCAATTTTGATAACACCCATCTGTCCAATTCTGTACGGCTACCAATAGGCGTTTGGTTCATTTCGTCTTGCACAAAACCGTCCACATTAGCATACATCGCAAAAAAGTTATAGGTATTATAGAGTGTACCAAAAAACTTATTGCGGACTTCTGTTATGCCATCAATATCAAATTTCAAGTTGTCCCAAGGCTGTGCATTTGAAATCAAATACCAGCGTGTTGCGTCCGCACCATGTTTGGCGATTGTTTCAAACGGGTCAACGGCATTTCCCTTGCTTTTTGACATTTTTTGACCGTTTTTGTCTTGCACCAAACCATTTGACATCACGTTTTTGAACGCCACCGAATCGTAAGCCATCACCGCAATCGCATGAAGCGTATAGAACCAACCGCGTGTTTGGTCAACACCTTCAGCAATAAAATCGGCAGGATAGGACACATTAAACGGTGCTTTGAACGGCATATCGTCGCCATTTTTCATTTTTTCAGCGTCCAAACCCCATTGTGCATAAGGCATAGAACCCGAATCGAACCACACGTCAATTAAATCCAATTCACGATACATCTTCTCGCCACTGTCCGAAACCAAAACAATTTCGTCAATATATGGACGGTGCATATCCTTTGGAACGGTTTGATTTAAGCCAAAAGACGCATTTGCCTTATCTATTTCTACTTGTAATTCAGCAATCGAACCAATACATTTTTCCCCCCCAGTAGAGGCGGAAGCTCCCCCTTCGGGGACAGGGGGAGTACGCCAAATTGGTAAACCAACGCCCCAATAGCGGCTGCGGCTCAAATTCCAGTCCTGCAAATTTTCCAACCACTTGCCAAAACGCCCTTCGCCTGTTGCCGCAGGTTTCCAATTGATGGTTTGATTGAGTTCAAACATGCGGTCTTTCGCTTTCGATGCGGCGATAAACCACGAATCCAAAGGATAGTACAATACGGGCTTGTCAGTGCGCCAACAATGTGGATAAGAGTGGACATATTTCTCAACTTTAAAAGCATAGCCTTCCAATTTGAGTTTAACAGAGATGTCCACATTTACGTCCACATAGTTAGGGTCATCCTTATAATCTTTGACATAGCGATTTGAAAATTCGCCTACATTATCCACAAATTTACCTTGTTTATCCACCAAAGTCAAGGCGCCGATGCCGTTTTGACGGGCTACGCGCATATCATCTGCACCAAATGACGGAGCAGTATGTACAATGCCCGTACCATCAACCGTTGTAACAAAATCGCCTAAAATCACCTTAAAAGCATCACTTTTACCCGCTAAAGGTTCGATTTCGTTGCCATAAGCGAATAACTGTTCATATTCAATGCCTTCCAGTTGACTGCCAAGCACCCCCTCAGTAATAGACAGAATTTCAGGCTGATTTTTGCCGCCCAGCCATTTTGATACAAGGGCTTCTGCTAAAATTACGCTGACTTCTGCCTTGGTATAAGGGTTTAAAGTCTTGATTTTCACGTATTTAATGTTTGCGCCAACGGTCAAAGCGGTGTTTGAAGGCAACGTCCACGGCGTTGTCGTCCAAGCGAGGATTCTAACATCTTCATTTTCATCATCAAACAACCAGCCCCCCGCCCCCGAAGGGGGTTCTGCCGCGCTTCCGCTCATAGCTCCCCCTTCGGGGGCGGGGGGACATACTTTAAACATCGCCACCACCGTCGTATCCGTCACATCTTTATATGTGCCAGGCATATTCAACTCATGCGAACTCAAACCCGTTCCCGCCGCAGGTGAATACGGTTGAATCGTATAACCTTTATACAAATACCCTTTGTCATAAAGGCGTTTTAAAAGATACCAAACCGTCTCGATATACGCATTTTCGTAAGTAACGTAAGGATTATCGAGGTCAACCCAATAACCCATTTTGACAGTAATATCGTCCCATAAATCCTTGTAACGCATGACCGTTTCGCGGCATTTGTGGTTATAATCGTCCACCGAAATCTTTTTACCGATGTCTTCTTTTGTGATGCCCAGTTCTTTTTCAACTGCCAATTCAATCGGCAAACCATGCGTATCCCAACCGCCTTTGCGCTCGACCCGTTTACCATTCAGCGTTTGAAAACGGCAGAAAATGTCCTTAATCGTCCGCGCCATCACGTGGTGAATGCCCGGCAAACCATTCGCAGACGGTGGTCCTTCGTAAAAAACAAAGGTATTATTTGGGTCGCGTTGCTCAACGGATTTGTCGAAGACCCCCTCCCTATCCCAGAAGTTTAGAATCTGTTTGTCTATTTCGGGCAGGTTTAGCCCTTTGTATTCTTTGTACATAATTTTATAATTTATCTAACTAATTGATTTTCAATCTTTTTTTTCAAAAAAGTACAGTGTTTTAATAATATTGCCTCCTTTTTTCTAAAAAATACTGAGGGGGTATAAAAACTAAAAACGCCCCAACAAGTCGAAACCTGTTGGGGCGTTTTGGAAACCATATCCTTAGCCTTTCACAGATTGTCGGACAATCGGTAAATAGAAATCGGACGTATGATAATGGGCGATGTTAAAGTCATTGCTCCCTCAATTTTTTTATTTTTTAAAATTATTGGCGCAAAGGTAAAATACGAACACGAGATTTTATAGCATCCATCGTAATTAAACAGCCATCTGCTAACTCTTTTTCAAACTGTTTTAAGCAAACTAAAACCTTGTCTCCAATTTCGTGTGGCATTGGATAATCCATTCTGACTTGGAAAACACTTGGTTTTGCCTCATTTGAATACGCTAATATCGTTCCGAAGTCTAAATCAGCCGTCAAAATAATCCAATTATTATCTCCTGCAAACTCAAAAATCAGCTCATCTGGTGCTGCGGCATGACCAATACTTGACCAATGAGCCGCTTCATAACCCTGCTCTTGAAAAAGAGTAGCCCATAAAGGCGACAAGTTCATATCAATTAGAATCTTCATGCTGCCATATTTATGGGTACTTCAATCTCCTGAACACGCCACGCTGCATAAAGTAGGGACTGCTTAATATCCTCCAATTCAAGATATGGATAAGCATGTAATATTTCATCAAAGCTGTGACCAGAACCAACCATTGTAACGATTGCCCCAACAGTTACGCGCATCCCACGAATACATGCTTTTCCACCCATAACTTGGGGATTGAAAGTAATACGTTCTAAATTTTGCATTTTTAAAAATTTAAGATTCAAGCAAAACTATATGTTTTTCTATGGAAAATCAAAAAAATACTGAGGGGGCATTTTTTTGTTTTTTTTGAAAGTGTTACAACAAAGCCGCTCCAAAAACCCCTGCTGAATCCCCCAATTTCGGTTTCAAAAACACCGTATCCAGTCGTGCATTAAAGATATATTTGCTCGCTTCAGCCACCCCCTCAGTATAAAGCTCTGAAATATTGCCGACACCGCCGCCCAATACAATGGCATCAGGGTCGAGTATATTGACGATGGTAGCGATGGCTCTACCAAAAAAGTAAATGAGCCGCTCCTTTGTTTCCTTAGCAACAGCATCGGTTTCGACGCTGTCCATGATGCTGCGGAGTTTCTTTTTGACACCTGTTTTTGAAAAATAATAACGCTCAAGTGCGGGTCCTGAAATTACTGTTTCAATGCAACCGACTTGACCACAATAACATTTGCCGCCAGAGATGTCTAAAAAATTGTGTCCCCATTCGCCACCAATGCCTTGACGACCGTTCCACACTTGCCTGTTAAACACAACACCGCCGCCGACACCCGTACCCATAATGACCCCAAACACGACTTCTGCATGGGGCAGTACGTCAGGAACAGCACCCAAAACAGCTTCTGCAATAGCAAAACAGTTCGCATCATTTGCCATATTGACTTCGACACCGAGCCGTGTTGCCAAGTCCTTTTTGAAAGGTTGTCCATTGAGGCAAGTCGTATTGGCGTTTTTATGCACACCTTGCACAGGGTCATTGGTACCAGGTACGCCAATGCCTACCTTAGTTGCTTTGATGGTCGCCGATTCTTCAAGCATCGAAACGACGCGAGCAATCTGATCAATGATGTGTTGATAGCCTTTTTCGGATTCCGTCGGTAGCCGCAAACGAGCAATTACTGAGGGGTCGGTTTTAGAGGCGATGACGACACCTTCGATTTTTGTGCCGCCGAGGTCAATGCCAAAAAGTGGTTGATTCATCTTGTTATTTTTTTAGTCTCAAAAATAGAAAAGTCGCTTTACTTATTTTCAAAAAAAATGCAATAACACAAAATAGGGTATTTTCCTTTTTCTCAATAAAAAAACTTAATTTTGTCAAATACTTGAACAATTAACTATTATGTAAAAGGAGTGAAATAAAACCTGTCTTTATGAATTATAAGTCATTGTTAATCAATGCTTAAAAAATTCATCTCCGAAGGAGTCCTTTGGACGTTCCTCATTTACTAAAGTTGCTATATCTACATATCTTAAAATAACATCACAATGAACAAGCCTAACTTCATTTTAACCATTCGCCAACTCATCGCTGACGGTAAAACCGACGAAGCACTCGATACGATGCGCGCTCATGTAGGTAATTTTGACCCATGTTTGGTAACGGATGCGACGCTCTTAGAAAGCCGTTTTACAAAAGCCTTCAACGATTTTACTTTGAAAGGCATATTGCCGCGTGAAGACTATGACCGTACAGTGGCTCAAATCAACTACGCTTTGCTTGAAATAATCGAAAAATTGGAAAAAACGGCCCCCCTCAGTACAGGTCAAGCAAAAAATAAAAACAGTGGTCGTATTTTACACAACATCCCCGGCACCATGCCTGTGGGCAAAGAACGCCGTTGCATTGTTCGCATAGCTTACGACGACGAAACACTGCTCCGAGATTTAAAAGTAGATGAAGAGACGACGATACAAAACGTCCGAATTGCCGAAGTGATGGGTGTGGAATTGGTTGATTTCAACGAAACACCTGCGTTTACCATCCGAACCATTACAGAAGAGGAGCAGTTTGTATGTGATGACGAATATACGCAATGGCTTTTTATGGTCAAAGCCTTGCGCGAAGGCAAATATCCCTTGACGTTGAAAGTGGCTGTGATAGAAGAAGTCAATGGCAAAGAGCGCAAACGCGACATCGTTTTGGAAAAAGAAGTCTTCATCATCAGCCAAATTGAGGAGCCCGCCGCCGCTCCTACAAGCAAAGCAACGGTACAACCCATAGCCACCCATTTTGAAGACTCTACAATACACCTTAATTATATAACGACTGAATCGAATAGAGCCGCCGCAGTGCCATCACCTGCTCCGAATCGTTTCTCTTTTTCGGGCATTGCCTCCACCATAGCCGTTATTGCCGTCGCACTGACGGGGTGGGTCGCTTTCCAAAAGTTTAGTTTATCTCCAAATTCATCGGTTATTGTTGCCGATAGTGGGAAAAATGGTCAGAATGGTTCTTACCCACCTCCTTCTGCGGTTGTAACGGATTCCATCGCAAAATCTGTTGACAATCCTGCGTATAAAATAGATAAGGAGGAAATGGCTACAAATGAGAATAAAACCAACCCCAATGAGCAAACAACAAGTGGAGAAACGCCACCTATCAACTCTAAAGATTATAGTAACAAAGGGGCTGCTACACCTAAACCAGCTACAGAAGCCTATAAAATACCTGGAAACAAAGCAAAACCCAATAATAAATCAACGGACTTGATAACAAAACCGAATAACACAGACTATCGTACAGGCGGTGATATAGAGTTTAAGACACCAAAGAAAAGTAAGCCAACCTCCCCCAAAACCCAAACTGTCACTAAACCAGATACTCCTGCTACACAAACACCAGACCCCACAACACAACCTAAAATTAAAATTGGAGAAGTTAAAATAGTGCCTATCAGCGAGGATATTAATTCCCCAAAAGAACCAGCAGAAGTTAAGACTTTCAAGGTGCGCCTCATTTTAAAAGGGAAAATGAAAAAAGCTGAAATTTTTGTAGATGGGCAATCCGTTGACCGTTTTTTGAAAAAGGATATTTGGGGTACCCCTCAGTATATTGAGTTCAAATCAAGTAAAGAACGACATACGATTACTTTTAAAAGCGGCAATGTCAGTTGCAGTGTCGAAGATATTGTGATCGAAAATGGGGATATGACGGTTGAACCGTGTAGTTTTTGAATCATTGCTCTCGTAACAACGCTTGCACATCTTCCATAAAACGGTCAACATCCTTGGCATCTGTGCCATCGCAAAATGAGCGCACATGCCGTTTTTTATCTACTAAAATAAGGCGACCTGAGTGATCAAAACCGCCCGGGGCTTCAGGGTTCTCTTTTGCAATACTGAAATAATCGTCTGCGATGCCAAATATTGAATCCTTTTCGCCTGTCACAAATTGCCATTTGGGAGCAGCCACTCCTAATTTTTCGGCATATTCTTTCAAACGACCAATCGTATCATGTTTAGGGTCAATCGAATGTGATAATAACAAGACGTTTAAAGAATCTTTAAAGTGGTCATGCACCCGCAACATTTGTGCTGTTACTTTTGGACAAATCGTCGGACAATGCGTAAAAAAGAAGTCCACAACATATATTTTACCTTCAAAATTGGCATTTGTCACCTTTTCTCCATTCTGATTCGTAAAACTGAAATCGGGAATGGTAGGGTAAATTGTATCTCCTGTGTTCGTGATACCCAAACGTTCACCAATAATAGGCAGTGTTTTAGGGGCATCATTGTCACAAGAAATCATGAAAATACTGAGGGGGGCTATGAAAAGACAAAATGCAAAAAGCAATCGTCCATTTTTAAATTTTGACATGTTTTTTTATTTAAAAAAATAGGAAATTAGTAAAAATTTGGAATGCTGATTTACAAAACCTAAGTCATTGAAAATCAATGATTAAGTACGTTTACTCCTTCGCCTTATTAGGTGCGTTTTTCAATAAACCATTACCAATGGCAATCGTCATAAAAACATCATTGTTGATTTGCTTAATGGTATCTTGTTGACCCGTAAGATATTTCATCATTTCGTCATGTTTCATATCTGGATTCGGATATTTATAACCTGACATCCAGTCATTCATATTATCCTCGGTTTTAGCGAGCAACAAAATGGCGTTGATGAGCGAATCTTTCATGGCGGCATTGTCGTCGGGTACTTCATCTTTGTAGGCACTGAGTTGCCGTTTCAAGCGGTTTATCTCACCCATTTTAGGCATTACTTCGTCATGAACTTTCATAATCTCTTGATTTAGAAGGGTTTCTGATTCTTTGTTTTCGTTTTTACAAGCGGCAAAAGCCAATATAAACCCTAAGCTGAGGAGGACAACAAAGCGACTTTTAATCATTTTTAACATGTTTGATATTTTGTTTTGGAAATAAAAAATTCATTTCGCGCAAAGTTACAATGTCAGATTGGAAATATGCATTTCAAAAAAAAATTGTAACATTTAGATGTATTACGGACTGAAATCCGTTCTACAGGTGAAATTTCAATTTTTTCCATAAATAGCACTTTTGTCACGATTCTTGTGAGTGTAACGTAAGACTTTATTTAATGTATTACCGTTATCGCTTTATAAAATATTTACTTGCATTTCTGTTTGTTTTTCAAAACATTATGCTGTATGCCCAATTTCCAACAGGCACGGCTGCGCTGTGGTCGGAATTGGAGGAGCAGATACAAAAAGGGAATAAACGTGCGCTGCGCGACATGGCGACTTTTCTGGACAAACCCGATTATGCCCATGCAGCCCGTCAAATATTAAGGCGCTATACTTTTTTTACAAAAAATGACATTAATATTTCAACGGCCACTCGCGCCGATTTTCTGATTTTTTTCTATGACAACGAATCCAAATTAAAATTTTCTGAAATCCTTAAAGCTTTTTATCGAACACCGATTGAACAACAAAGTTTAGATGCTACTTTGTTCAAAGTCCAAATGATAAAAAAAACGGCGGAAGTGACCCCCTCAGTAAAACGCGCTATTTTAGCTCAAAAATTCGATTCTCTTTGCCTCAAAAAACAAAAAACCATTGATATTCAATCTGTTATAGAGGAAATAAGCGCATTAGAAACGCCCGATGCTTATGATTGGTTGCGTCGAACCTTAATATCAGAACCTTTTGGACAAAGGTATGACGATGCTTATTTGAGTCTGTGCGAAGGACTGAAAACGGACTCTTCCTTGGAAAGTCTGGAAGTGATTTTAAAGACCGTTGACCGGGGTTTAGTTCGTCCTGAGCTTTTATCGGCTGTATTCCTTGACTTGACGAATATCGCTGTTTCCACCTCTCAAACCCGTCATTTGCTCGACTCTCTGGGAACGATAGAAGCCATACGTGCCTACGGATATGACCACAGTTTGACGTTTAAAGAGTCTTTTTTCTATGAAAAAGTGGATTATTATGGCAAAATATTGAGCAATCCCCTTGCGCCTCATTGGATACAAAGGAATGCGCTCCACGACCTTTTAGAGACGCATCATCCTCGTTTGTTATTTTATCTTGCGGCACAAGTGCGTTTAAAGCCTCATGAAAAAGAAAAGTACATCAAATTATTGCAAAAACTCACCCATAATCGCTTAGTCCATGCATTCTCTGAAAATAATGTATCGGAAGAAACAAACTTAGAAAAGGGAAAAAATTATGTGCATTGGTGGGCAATACATCACGAAGATTTTGAATGGGACAATACAACCGAGCGATTCATCAGCCGTGCAGAAATGGTCGAGCGGACAGAAGAAATAGAACGTCTCGTCCGTCGATTGGGTTCATCTAATGACACGGTAGCGGTGGCGGCTTTCAAGCAGTTGACCGAAAACGACCCCGCTATTGTCGCACATGCCATAGAAAAATTTCGCCCCCTTTTACGTTCCTACAATACCCGTTTGCCAGAAATAAATTACCCCTTTTTAGAGTATATGACCGAGTTTGCAGCCTATTGTCGCACAAGGAAAATAAGCCTTGATTTGTCACATGGTTTAGATTCTTTGTTGTCCGTGTTGTCATCAACCCATGCGCCATCAAAGCGTTATAGTATTGAAAATCAATGTATTGAGAGGCTGACGCTTAATGATATATCCGCGTTGGAATATTACGGTTTGCTCAATTCAAGCGATTTAGCGATGAATTTTTCAGTGAGTCGCATACTCGATATTTTTTATTCAAAACATTGGGAAGAAGTCATTTCTAATAATGCAGCATTGGGTTTTTATATCAAAAAATCTGTTTTGTTCAAGCGCATTGGCACAGGTGGCACAAGTGGATTATATGATCGAAAATTGGATATTAAAAATGAAATACTGCGTGAACGGTTAAGTAAAATGGCGCGAATGGAGGGAGACTCCGATATACGAAATTATATTTTAGCAAAACTGAATCCACATGCAACCCCTACAAATGAGGAGAGGGTCGACATCAACTCTCCAAAAAAGGGACATGCTTCTTTTGGAGAAAAAATAACAAAACTGGAATCTCAGGCTGAAATTGACATTGAAGATATAAACGATTTTGTTTTAGATTCTACTTATTTAGACCACTATAAGCCCTCGTTAATTGCTTTTTTGAAAAAAGTAAGCCCCCTCAGTAGTATGCGTCGTTTTAAGTTAAAAGACCATTTGACAGTCAGTAATGACCTCAAAATGTTCTCAGATTTGAGAATTGCACCTAAGGATTTAGATGATTTTTTAAGCATCTTCAAGGTAGACATTTCACCCACTGACTCACTTCCTGAACAAGGTCTTTGGTCATTTATCAATAAACGAACAGCTGCTTATTCCGTTGATGAAAACGGTTCATTTTGGAATGATATGTTCAAAGTCATCTGGTTCAATAATTTGGTTCATAGCAATACGATACAATCATCACAAAAAAATATCATTGTATCTACAATGCGTAATTACTTAATAAACAGTGAGTTTTTATCAGAATTTGAAGAACAGATAACTCAAATTCATATTTCCGAATTGGGCAATATTGGACGCTCCTTAACGGATAAATTGACTTCTACCTTAGAACTTGAAGCCAATCATACGATTAAAGAGGCTGTACAATCCGCTATTTTAGCAAGAATTCAATATGCCGATATTGGTACTGTGGCTACTTTTTGGAAACAAAAAAACCAAAATACAGGCAAAGAATCGCCCTTAACTTTTTTACAAACCGACTTCGGTATCCCCATTTTTTCAAGCGATAAAGCAACGCTAACGCAACTGATAGACAACCACAAAAAAATGTCGCCCAAAGCTTTTTATAGTTTCTATTTGAAACAATTTGGTTTGAATCTTTGGCACACTGAGGGGGCCTTAAATTATGAGAAAATTTATACTGCATTGACCCATGAGTCTGTTATGCCCTTCACAGGCGGTGGCACACAGCGCGATTATTTTACTTTTGGTATCATCAAATTATTGGAATTTGAATTCAATACCCTTTTGGGCTTTCATGAAAAATTAAACGAAAATCAAACATTTTATACCTACAATACATCTAAAAGAGCCGCCGCTTGGCGCGCGTTTTTAATCGAAAAAAACTTAATCAAAATGCCCCCCTCAGTACCAGCCTCATTCAAACCATAGTCTTATCTCGCCTGAATAATTAATGTTTTAACGAAACTTTAATTATTTTTCAGAATCCGTCATACCGAAATTAACGTTATTAATGTAAAAGGGTATTTTTGTTAAATTTTTATAACCGCATATTCTAAAATTAAGAGTATCGCACTTAAAGAACTACAATCTTTCACAATTTTAATTCAATAACGATGAATACGATAATTAAAAATGGCATTTTAGCTTTACTTTTGGTCTTTGCAACCACATTGACAGTCTCTGCTCAAATCAAGGAAAGTAAGAAAAAAACACAGCCGACCGAGCAACCGACTGAATCGGAAGACACTGATAACAAACCGAGTACAAGTCCGCAAAAGAAAACAACGGCTAAGAAAACCGACCAATATTTTGATGAGTCAGGTGGTTTCAAACACCGTTTGTGGTATGGTGGCAGCTTCAATTTGAATTTTGATGGTGATGGACAGACGTATAGTTTGTTTACGATTGGTTTAACCCCTATGATTGGTTATAAAATCATCGGTGGTCTATCAGCAGGTCCTCGTATCGGGTTTAATTATAGTCGTTTGAAAATTAGAGACAATGCGAATCAAAACATTGGTGTTAACTTAACGGACTATACTTTAGGGGCATTTACACGTTATAAAGTCTTTAAAAATTTCTTTGTACATGGCGAGGCGGACTATTATAGCGCACAAATCCCTGGCTCAGAAACGTCACCGTGGGTTTTAATTAAAGATGTTGATGGCAAACCGTTCACATACAGAGATAATAAAATGAATTATTATGGCGGTATCGGTTATAATTCAGGCGGTTTGATCGGTTATGAAATTATGGCTCTTTATAATTTTTCTATCAACAAAAGTAGTTTCCAAAGCCCATTTGACTTACGCATAGGCTTTACTTATAATTTTTAAAATTAAGTCAATGGTCGTAAGTGTGAAACTTGCGACCATTTTTTTTGCCCTATTTCTGCGCTCGTGATACCAAAAACAATGCAATCGCTCCGAAAAAAACATTCGGAATCCATACCCCCAGCCAAGTCGGCACATCGGGTTGTTGTGCAAAAGTAGCTGAAAATTTAGAAATAACAATATATATAGCCCCAATACCAATGCCCAACGCCAAGTGAAATCCCATACCACCACGCACTTTCCTGGCAGCGATAGCCATACCAATAAATGTTAAAATGATAATCGTAAACGCATCAGCCGTTCGGCGGTGCATTTCTATTTCAAAGGGTTTTGTGTTGCCAATACCACGGCTTTCTCGTTTGGCGATTTCAGTACGCAGTTCGCCTGTTGTGAGCAATTCGTTTTGATTCATAAATTGTGAAAAATCATCGGGTGCTAAGGCAAGGGTGGTGTCAAGTTCAGTAATATTGGTTTCAAGGCTTTCGTACAAGCCATTAAAAGTTCTCCTCGACAAATTTTTGAGTTGCCATTTGTTCGGATAGCCTTTCCAATTGGCATTTTCGGCTTTGATAATACTGAGGATATTACCTACGGAGTCATATTTTTCAATTCTAAAATCTCGTGCTGTGGTATCATTTTTATTAAAAAAACCGATAAAAACGGCTGTTTTAGGGTCTAAAAGGACGTGTACATTCTCGTATTTGCCCTTATCATTGTGTTTCCAAACGTGTTGACGTTCAACGCCCAAACGTTTTTTATTGCCATTTGGAACAATGTAATGATTGAAAGCCAAATGTATAATAGCAATCATACTGCCTGCCATCAAGTAGGGACGCATGAGTCGTTGAAAACTCACACCTGCATTCAAAATCGAAATCACTTCCGAATCGTAAGCCATCCGAGATGTGAAAAATACCACCGAAATCAAGGCGATGAGTGGAAACAGTAAGGCATTGATATGTGGAATAAAATTGAGATAATAATCAAATATAATTGTTTTTACTGGCACATGTTCATGCTTGAAATCCTCAATTTTTTCACCTAAGTCAATGACACAAGCAATAAGGGACAGAATCAACAAAACAAAACCGAATGTTGTCAAGTATTTTTTGATGATATAACGGTCAAGTATTTTTAAATAATTCATCATATTTCGTTATTCGTTATTGGTGTACTCGTTATTGGTATATTAGTTATTGGTTTATTGGTTATTAGTGTACAAATTTGTTTCGCCTTTTGCGTCTTTCATATTGCCTATTGCTGCTTGTAGTTTTTATTCATCCAACCAAAGGAAACATCATCGTAGAATGAGCCATCCGCCAATTTATCTCTGTTTTTGAGATAACCCTCTAATTCAAAACCTAACTTTTTATAAAGCCCAATTGCTGCTTTATTGCCATCACGGGCGTGTAATTCAACTCTCAAAATATGTCGCATATCATTTTCTACTTTTTCTAACAATTTTTTAAATAGTTGAAAACCAATGCCTTGTCCTTGAAAATTGGGATGAATAGCGATTGTTAAATGACTTAAAACATGCTCAAATATACGAATACCCATCCGATAAGTATGTATCTCGGCGACAATCTGACCGTCCGATTCAACGATTAAAACGATACCGTCCTCTAACCCGCGTGTTAAATTTTCGCGGACATACCCCTCAGTAATTTCGTCTTCATGCCGTGCAATACCATTGCCTTGTGCGGCTACGGTTTTATATAAACGAAAAATGCCTTCAAAATCGGCTAAAAGTGCTGGGCGAATTATCATTTTTATTTACGATGCAGGTTGATTTTAATTTATCAAATACAAAACTAAATCTTATAAATCGGAAAACTAACTCTCCGAAAACCATATTCTATTTTGACGTACAAAAAATATAACATTATTTAGTCGTATAATAACTGAAATATTTACACTCTGAACGGGCTTGTTGATAAAAAGTCGTATTGTTATAATAGTTTTTCAACAACTCAAAATAAGTCCGATACTGAGGGGGTAGGTCAGGAGCCAATTTGCTACCCGTCCGATAGTGATTTTCGGCACTGATAAAAAATAGGTTTTGCTCGCATTTGGCTGCCCAAAAGGCGGCTCGTGCGGACAATTCACGGTCACTATTCCAAGACATTTGACGCGCCAGTTCAAAATAATGCTTGGCAATCGAGCAATCCAAAACCTCTATATTGCCTAAAGGGTTGTTTTTTACAGGGAACACATTATTTCCTTGATTGATGCGTTGCCACGACCGTCCATCCCTAAAAGCATCAGCGAGCCCACTACTGTTGCCAAAATAAGTCATATTGTAATACCCTAAACCGAGTTTGTAATAATAAGGTGCGGCTTGGTCGAGGGCAGCATTGGCGCGATATTGCAAGTCGAGCAAAGTCCTCACAAAAGTAGATTTGTCCATAACTCCCGTCGTATCGCTTGACGGGCAACGTATGCAATCTTTGATATTGTCTGCAAACGGTGTAAAACGCCGCACACGCCGTTCAAGAGGCACTTGATTAAACGCTTCCAATGCTGCTTCCAACTGAAAACGACTGAGGTAGTACATGCCTTTTAAATCCCACAGCTGCGGTTCTATTGTTTTGCCGCCTTCGGTTGTCAGTTCGCGTTCAATCAGCGTTTTGTTTGGTTTTTGGCAAAGCCGAATCAAATCGTCAACAAGCGACATAGGCGGATTTTTTTCTAAATCGCCCAGACTTTTTTCAGATAAATATGCAGCACCAATATTGCCACTTTGTCTAAAAATAGCACTTAATTTTTCTTTTAAAATAGGGTCAAAATCTGCATCAGAAGCAAACGCACGGCTCGCGCGGATAACTGCAACGGTGCTATCCATTTGACTATCAGCGATTTGTAAACCCATGATACGCGCCAGCAAAACGTAGTTTTCAATTTGTTCAATCATCAAATCGTCAATACCCACTGTTTTTCTCGCTTTAAAAAGCGTTGCCAAAGCCATCTGCCAATCCCCATTGAGTAGCCTCAGATACCCCTCAGTCGTGCGCCACAAAGCAGGATTTTTAACGATACTTTTGTCTGCACAAAACTTGGAAAACGTAATGAGGCGGCCTAAATAAGTGCGCGTATCGTTCATCGTTTTTTTGTCTAAACGACCTGACCGATAGTCGGAACCAAGCATGATTTTTTCCATACGCAGTGTTTCACGAATCAAAAGCATATCTAAATGCTCATTTTTAGGGTCGAGTTTGTACAGTTCAACCATATCGTCAAGTGCATGAGCCTTGTCATAACTCGCCCTTATGGCGTACAAAGCGGCTCTTTCCTGCGGATTTTTGCAAAAATTAAGACATTCCTGCCATTCTGCTTCTGTACGAATATCAAAACTTTCAAATGCTTGTTGTCGTTTTGACGGACAATATCGAAACACAACAGCAAAGAGATAAGCGGCTTCTGCGCGCCGTCCTAAGGCTTTTAACGCCCCTGCTTTGTGTCCTAAAGCCCAATAGTTCATTAAACTTTGAATCTTATCTATTTTAGGAATCATGGTATCCCAAATTTCCAAAACGGCTTTATAGTCTTTGACATAATGCGCCAATCGCAACATTTGGTAAATATAACGCAGCTTCAAAAAAGGTGATTTGGTTCTTGAAAACTCCGTTTTACCTCGATTAACGAGGAAAACCATTTGAGCCGCATCTTTTGGCGGGTCGCCCCACAACTCACCTTTTACACAGTATTTTTCACACATTTTTGCAAAAATTAAGTAATCAATCGTTTCCAAACAGCCATTTTCTTTCAAAACTTGGGCAAAAGTGTTGTATTGAAGTAAGTAATCTTCCTTGCGTTTTCTGTTCGCTGCGGCATCACGGAGATTGCTCAATTCGTCAACTGTGGATTGAAAAACAAGTAGTGCTACATCGGCAGAATCGGGTATATCGCAAAACCGACCGCGCCATTCAAGTATATTGTCTTCGTATTGAGCATTGCGTTTTTGTAATGTATAAATATCATTGATAACTTGATAACCGATCAAATAAGGTGCGTAATCCGACTGCCATGCCAACAAATCGAGATGCACAAACGAGTAATGAGCAGGGGTTGTGATACCGCAATCCGATTTACCAATTTGATAAGGTAAAACCGCAAAAAGCAAAAGACCAAAGGCTATCACGAGGTTTGGACATCGTGAAAAAACGGTCGTTTTATCTAAATATGTGAGCAATATTTTCCAAGTCTTCATACCGATATTGTTGCAATGTCGCTGGATCTAAATGGTAAAAAGCGACTGTAAGTTGTTGATTTTTAATATGTTGAGACAAAAGTTGTGCTGCCAATTGTAAATTACTGAGGGGCACTTCCTCGATGCGAATGTCATCATTTTCGTACAAATACAAGCCTTTGAGGTATTGATTTTTTAATAAAACAAAATGATTGTCCACCTTTTGTTGAAAAAGGGAATCATATTTTGGAGTCTCTAAGAGTTCTTTTGTGGATAAATTATTAATAATTTTCACTGCTTGCCCATCTCGAAACACAATGCCCCAACTAAAAATCGGCAATGCCACATCAAGTTCAAGCGGATAGTGGTCAAAATTTGTTAAATAACTTTTTAAAGTTTCAATATTTAAAATTGAGTTATCGGTTTTTATATCGTCCAAATCACTCATATTATAAGCCATCAACATACCTCTGTCAACAGGTGGCACACCCGTTTTATCCATAAATTTGACCTGATGCAAACGAATCGTTGTACTTATTTTTTTATCTAAAAACAATATTCTTACTTTTTTTAAAAAATAAAAATATCGGTCTCGGGTCGTTGCTGTCCAATCACAATCAAATTGAATTTCGGTGAAAGCCCACCTCTCAGTATTTTTTTTTATTTTATCAAAAATATGCAAAACAAGCATATCTATTTGACTTTCAGGGATTTGGCTAAACGTTTTATTTGTTATAAAAACAACGGGTATGATTTTTTTTATCCTTTTAAACGACTCCATATTTTGAATTTCCGCAAGTGGTTTAGGGGATTTCATCTCGTCTTCCCAATCTACATCGAATAAACGAAGATAGATTTTTTCATTTTTAATATTTTTTAAAATGCTTGTATCCACCGTTGTTTTCCAATGATAGAAAGCCATAGAGACTTCGTGGGGTTTAGTCTGACAGTTTTGTCCGCTAAAAATTAAAAAAAACAAAAAAACAAGGCGCGACATGAACCATAGTGAGTTTTTTCTCATTTTTTTGAAAATCGTTTGTCTATCCGATGATAAAATGATACCTTTGCACCGCTTTTTCGACGACCTTTCGAAAAACGTGTAATTCAATCGCAAGTTTAAAAATTAAAATCGAAATACGATGAAAAGAACCTTTCAACCATCACGCCGCAAACGTGCCAACAAGCACGGCTTTCGTACACGTATGGAATCTAAAAACGGTCGCAAAGTGTTGGCTCGTCGCCGTGCTCAAGGTCGTTGGAAACTATCCGTTTCTGACGAAAAACGCTTGAAGTAATTATGAATGATGAATGATGAATGATGAATAATTATTATGTTTTTTTCACTTAGTAATTCATCACTCATCATTCATAGTTCATCATTTTAATAAAAAATGGATTTTCGTTTCCTTCGAACTGAACGCCTTAAAAGCGAAAAAGTCATTTCTCAACTTTTCAAAAAAGGGCAATCGTTCAGTTGTTATCCTTTGCGGTTGGTGTATATGGAAATCCCCCCCCTCAGTAAATTCGCCAATTTATCTGCGCTTTCGCCTATCCAATTTTCTCTTACGGTTCCAAAAAAAAATTTTAAACACGCTGTTGACCGCAACGTATTGCGTCGCCGTGTCCGCGAGGCTTATCGTTTGCAAAAGCATGAATTGTATGTTTTTTTACAGGAAAATCCAACCCATTCTGAAAAAAAATTCGCTTTTATGGTCATCTATACCGCCAAAGAACCTTTGCCTTTTTTAGACATACAAAAAGGAATCCGCAAAATGATTATCAAATTTAAACAAGAATTAGGAAATTGAGCCTTTGAATCAGGTTTCATGGAAAAAGAAAAGGTCAGTTCAGAGCGTTTTTTAGGTATGCAAGCGGGGAATGCCGAGTTGCAAAGCCGTTTACTTGATCTCATTCGTGGCGGCTTAGTGGCATTGGATATCTCCCTCCCTTCCCAATTAGATCGGGATTTCGTACCTCTACAATATTTCGAAGAATTTGCGGCGCGTATGATAGATGCACAACTCAGCAGCCTTGCAAAACGCATCCGTGCATGGTCAACTTTGCGCGACCAATTTCCAGACTCATGGCATGAAAAATTATTAAATGAATGGGGGGAATTATATCTTTTTTCAAAAGCATTTCAGCATTTTGACCGCCTTTCTGATTCTTTTCAAGATGAATTACTCGCACACGCAGGTGTAACAACCCGTACAAGCGATCTTGTGCAACAAGAAGGTATTCAAGATGAATGGCTCGTGTTGGGACAAGTAAAAACTCCTGAACCTAATAACTTGATCAGTCGCCGAACGTGGTTGATAAGTAAAGAGACACAAAAAATAGTGCTTTTGCTTGAATATACATTTGGTTCAAGCGAATTTGCCACATTGTGGCTCAAAGAAATAGCATATGCGGCCGAAGCAGTGTATTATCCAGCAGCTTATCCTCTTCGGGTTACGTTTAAATCGGCGGATGCTGTACCAATTTTTACGCATATCAGGGGCTATCAAACGATAGAAATATTTTTAATGGCATATGCCAAAGCCCTTGCACAAAGTCCTTGGATGCCTCAATTTCCCGCCGTATTGACTTCTGTAAAACCTGTTTTTTTTGAAAATAAATTTTTACTCATTGATAAGGAAAAAAAGTATATTTATACTGAGGGGGAGGAGACGGCATTGTGGCAGATGCTGGCGATAAGTGGCGGTCAGTGGATAAGTGTTTTTGGAGAATGGAACGGACAAATTTTTAATACCTTGAATGTATTTTCTATTGAAAAAGCATAAAAAAAAGCCATGTACCGAAGTACATGGCTTTTCTATGTTCAAAGGGGGCGTTGGAATTATAACTCATTGTTCACTCTCTTTCCCCAAAAACACACCAATAGCTTTCATCGCTAAGACAAGTTTCGGGTAGTCAATCGTGTAATGGATGAATTTTCCTTCACGATGCGTATGAACCAAACCAGAGGCACGAAGAATTTTTAGATGCTGACTTGTGATAGACTGCTCTAATTTCAACGTGTTGTAGATTTTATTCACGTTAATCGTTTTGTTCTTATCAATGAACTCAAGGATTTTCATCCTCAAAGGATGAGCCAAGGCGCGTAGGATGTCCGATGAAACCTGAAGCCTTGCATTGTCGAATTGAATATTCGCTTTTCTCATAGGGCTTGTTTTTGTTCGATTAATTAATAATTTTCAATAATTTCTAATACAAAAGCAAATATGAGAAATATATGTATTTTTTCAAAATTTTTATGTAAAAATACCGTAAAAAAGGTAGAGCCTAAAAACAAAAAATGCTGTAAGTCAATGACTTACAGCATTTTTGTTTGTGCAAATTTTTTATCAGTTCCCCGTATTCTCTGTTAATTCCTCAACAAGACGGCTGATATGATTGATTCTTTCAGTATCAACACGGTAATAAATAAATTTGCCGTTGCGCTCAGTAGCAACTACTCCTGCACGGCGTAAGATAGCCAAATGTTGTGACGCGACAGACTGCTCGAGACGTAACTTGATATATAAATCAGTTACAGTCATTTTCTCATTCTCCTCTAAGAGTTCGATGATTTGCTGGCGGAGCTTGTGGTTCACAGCACGCAATACTAATACCGCTTTGCGGAGTTCTGCATAGTCGAGTTCGATGTCCTTTTTCCCCTTTTTAAGGACGATGGTCTCGTTCTTCTGTTTTCTCATTTTACGTTCATTAAATAAAGTGGTGATAAAATAAATTCAATGTGCAATTGACGATAGTGTAGTTTCATTAATAAATTCTATTTTTAATATAAAAAAATTATGCCAATTTTTTCCTCACATTAAATCCTGATTATTGTTTAATTAAAGGCTAATATAGAAACTATTTTTGTAAATAGTCAAAATTTTTAATTGATTTTTTATTCGTATACTGTAATTTTTATTAAATTAAAGCATTCTATAACTTATAAGTCAAAATTCGTGCCTATTTTATGCGATAAAAAAACAATTTGATTCTTTTTTTTATTTAAGGCAATTAAAATATGTCTTCTCCAATCACATCAATTTCATACACTAATATATAATTTAATCCAATAAATTAGATTTTTTATGTAAATGCTTAATGAATTGAATTGTTTTATCAAATAACATATATTTTACAAGCGTTCTTTCGGTTTAGTAATGTTTGGTGCTTTCAAATAATGAGGGGTATGATATGCCACATCAACAAAATCTTTTATTAAATTTTTTTCATAACTTAATAATATTAAATATCGTGCCGAACATTGTAAAGGTAAAAAAACAGCATTTGAATGTTGCAACGTCTGTTGACACTTTGCCGCACCATTGCCACAAAATATGATTTTTTGATTTTTTCCCAAATATTCTGAAAATGAATCTGTGTCAATAATTTTGGGATTCATAGGTTTCATGTTTTCTAAAGCCCCTTTTTTCCTTGAAAATTTATATAAAGCGGTATAGACTTCCATGC
This sequence comes from Saprospiraceae bacterium, assembly GCA_031411275.1. Taxonomy (GTDB): domain Bacteria; phylum Bacteroidota; class Bacteroidia; order Chitinophagales; family Saprospiraceae; genus JAAFJT01. The sequence continues at coordinate 36,741 of JANOAU010000073.1, forward strand.
GTCGTGCATCTATCATCGGGCAGTACAAAGCGTCTTCATCTTGCGCTTCGTTGAAAGCCGCTATTGCCAACGATTCAAGCGTATCAATCGCTATCAAAGGTAAATCAAGTGCATAACAGATTCCTTTAGCTGTTGAAGCTCCTATACGCAGGCTTGTGTACGAACCAGGACCATTGCTGATCGCCACGGCTTCTAAGTCAGTGATGGTGACATCAGCGATTTGTAAACACTCATTTATCAACAAAGTCATTTGTTCTGCATGACTGTTACCGACGATTTCGCGCAAGGCTAAAATATTTTTACCTCGACTTATAGCGATAGAACATATATCTGTCGCCGATTCTATATTTAAAATCAAACTCATTTTACCCCCCTCAGTATTTTTAAAGTTTTAAGTATCAAGTTTTGGGTTTTGATAATTCAACAAAATTCATACGTCTTAATTATAAAAAAAATCGGCTCAAAGGTAACTTTGAGCCGATTCGTATGTGCAAATTAAAAGATTTATTTTTTCAAAATAGCTTTATAACGAGCCAAATCGTTAAACAATTTCAAGGATTCTTGAATTTCAAGGTCATTACGTAAGCCAATTTTTATCAAACCATTCTCATAATAATAGCGTGAAACAATTTCTTTCTCGATTTCATCAACGATTTCTGCCTTGTGCTTTTGCAAATCATTCTTTTTGTCGGTTGTTATTTTCGATTCTATGGCTTGTAATTCCGCTTCAATAGTTGCATATTTTTCTTTTTTCGATTCTTTTTTCAATTTTTTTAACAGTTTTTCACTTTCAGAGTCGTATTGAAAATTGCGTTTACTTAAAAATGAAGTAAAATCGTCGAAATCAGTAAATCGAAATTTATCAGGTTCAGCAATCGTCGGATTTTTTAATGCGTATAGCGTCACGTAGTCAAATATCAAAAACTTTTCTTTCAAAGTTTTCATCAAACCCAAATCATCAGATTTATCTAATACCAAATCGGGTTTCACACCACCACCATCTAAAACTTCACGTCCACCTCTTGTTTTGAACTTTGCGCTAGCTGAATCGGGTAACTCAACAGGCGTCCCTTTGTCGTATTTTACGGCTTGAATACACCGACCACTTGGAATATAATATTTCGCCGTTGTCAGTTTTAATTTAGAATTATAGCCAATATCCCGCACGTTTTGTACTAAACCTTTACCATAACTGCGTTGTCCAACAATCACTGCACGGTCATAGTCTTGTAAAGTACCCGAAACAATTTCAGATGCCGAAGCCGTTCCTTTATCCACCAAAACCACGATAGGCATTTGTTCATCTGCCGAAGGATTCAGCGTTTTAAAACTTCTGTCCCAATCCACCACTTTACCGCGTGTTGTTACCACCATTTCGCCTTTTGGAATCCAAATATTACAAATATTGACCGCTTCGTTCAATAAACCACCGCCATTTCCACGTAAGTCGAATATCAAACCTTTCATATTGGGGTTCTTTTCTTTCAACTCTCGGAACGCTTTTTCGACGTTTTCACCCGCATCGCGTGTAAAAGTTGTCAAAATGATATAGCCTACTTTATCGTTCAACATACCAAAGTAAGGCACATTTTTTTCTGACACTTCATCGCGTACAACTTTGATTTTCAATGTTTTATCTGAACCATCTAATTGTGGACGGGCGACAGTCAATTCCACATCAGTACCCGGCGCACCTTTTAATACATCTCCGACCTCCTCAATAGATTTATCCTTAGCCGATTTGCCATCAACAGCCACGATTTTATCGCCTGACTTCAAACCTGCTTTTTGAGAAGGCGACGCATCAAAAATGTCGGTCACAAACACATACTCGCCCGTTTTGTCAAACGATGCACCCACACCGTTGTACTTCCCCTCAGTAATATAGCGATAGCCTTCAATATCAGACTCCGAAATATAATTCGTGTAAGGGTCAAGCGAATTCAACATCGCATCCACACCTGTACGCATCAATTTCGACGGGTCGAGGTCATCCACATAATACGTGTTGAGTTCTTTATACAAATTGGTAAAAATTTCAATATTTTTTGAAATCTCAAAATATTTACCATGGTCTGTCCGTCGATTAGCTGCTACGAAAATCAATGCCACCGCACTGAATATCAAGACTTTACGGGTTTTTAGAAAATTTAATGTCATTATTTTTCAATTTGTGTTTTAAAAAAAAGTGGAACGTCATCATTTGAACGAATAAAACGCAATTTTAGCGTTAAAGACACCCCTCAGTATTTTGAGGTTAAAGTTCAAATTTCACACCATATATACGTGTATTATTTCTTGACAAGAAAAAAAAGGAAATGTTGTTTCATCATCATTTTCGGCTACGCATTTTTTCATTTTTCCAACCTTCAATTGTTTCATCTGACCAACCTTTTTCATCCCAAAGTTGAGACATTTCATGTGTTACTTTTTGAGCAAAATAACGAGCTAAAAGGCGGCGAATTTCTAATAACTGCTCGTCAGGTAGTTCATATCGAAACAATTTAATCAATTCAAGTTGTAAATTGCTTAAAGGTGCTTGTATTGTCGTCATATCTGTGATTTTTTAAACAAAAATAAGATTTCTTGAAAGAAAACCCATTAAATCCTACCATTGCTGCGCCTGGTGCGGATAACGCACAACATATTGCTCTTTAATAATTCGCCCCAAACGTTCACGCAATTCATCCATATTTTCTTTTGAAGAAGCAGAAATAATGACACTTTCGCCATATTTAGTTGTCAAATTTTCTATCAAATCGGCTTCGATATTTTCTTTTGTTTCTGTATCCACAAGCGCATCAAAATAGCGTTCACGGTAAAGATCCATTTTATTAAACACCATCAAAGTCGGTTTGTCGTCCACACCAAGGTCTTTGAGTGTTGCTTGAACCGTCCGAATTTGGTCTTCGTACTGTGGATGCGCGATGTCCACAACGTGCATAATAATGTCAGATTCCCGCGTTTCATCCAATGTTGATTTAAAACTTTCGACTAAATGATGCGGTAATTTGCGGATAAAACCTACTGTATCACTCAACAAAAATGGCACTGCATCGAAAACCACCTTACGAACTGTCGTGTCCAATGTCGCAAACAATTTGTTTTCTGCAAAAACGTCAGCCTTTGCCAATGTATTCATTAAGGTTGACTTGCCCACATTCGTATAACCGACCATTGCCACGCGAATCATTGCCCCACGTTGCTTACGTTGCGTTTGTGATTGACGGTCAATAGTTTCGAGTTCTTTTTTCAACAATCCAATCTGATAACGGACAATACGACGGTCGGTTTCAATCTCCTTTTCGCCCGGTCCACGCATACCGATACCACCTTGCTGCCGTTCCAGGTGTGTCCACATACCCCTCAGTCGTGGCAACAAATATTGAAGTTGCGCCAGTTCCACTTGCGTCCGTGCTTGTGCCGTTTGTGCGCGTTGTGCAAAAATATCGAGTATCAAAGAAGAACGATCTAAAACCTTGATTTTCAATGCTTCTTCAATGTTGGCATATTGTTTTGGCGATACATCGTCCTCCAAAATGGCCATCGTCACGTCAGGGTGCGACTGCACATAAGCGGCTATTTCTTCTAATTTACCCTTACCTACAAATAGACGTGTATCAGGGTGAGGCAGACGTTGTGTAAATCGTTTTATGGTTTTCGCACCCGCCGTCAAAGCCAAAAATTCAAGTTCATCGAAATACTCAAGCACTTGTTCTTCTGTTTGATTTGGCAAAATCAAACCAATAATAATGGCTTGTTCTTCTTCTTTTACAAGTCCTTTTCCGCGTTCGTCTGTACCGACTTTAAATTGATTACTTTTATCGTTTGTCAAAATATCTTTTTTAAATATGAAATATGAAAGTTAAATTATTGATTTTCACTATTTTAGGTTTTGCTTTTAAAATAAAATTAGAGATTTAAGAAATATTAAAGATTTCTTAAATCTATACCCCCCTCAGTATTTTAAGTATTTATCGGTAAACTAATGACACATTTGTAAATAACCAATTCCTAATAACCATCACCTAAACCTTTTCGGAACAGGGTCACAATGCTCGTGTTTCGACCATGGATGACATCTGAAAATGCGTTGTAGCCCCAGCCATGTACCCCTCAGTATGCCCCATTCCATGACAGCATCTATCATGTATTGTGAGCATGTGGGTGTATATCGGCATTTACTGGGTCCCAACAATGGCGAAATTAACATCCGATAGACCATAATTGGTAAGATAAATATTTGTTTTAATAACTGATTCATTTCCAATGATTTAAAAAGAAGTGGAATCCATCGTTTTACTTTTTGATAATAGAAAATAGCCTTGCTTCTTCGATGGAATATTGACTTGTACAATGTTCTTTTGGTCAGCAAACACTTCCGTTAGAACTCGATTTTCGACCAAAATGTTCCTTACTTCTCGAATGTTTTTTATTTCTAAATATACCCACATGGCTTGTTTGTCCTTCGTCGTTTCTTTTCCTACCCAAGTATAAGCTACTTTTTTATTATTGAGTTGAATAGAGAAATTATTTTGCAAATAATTGATAATCAAAATATTAGCCTCTTTATTCTCTCTTTCTGTGCCTATAAACAATTGAGATTTACCTTGTTTTTCAAGGGCTTCTTCTAAATCGTCAATGAAAATGTGCATGGTTATTTGCATTGATTTTTCAACTGGTTGAAAGACCATATCGGTTTTAGAAATGTGGAAAGCGTGCAGATTTAAGGATTCCACAATCCCATAATTCCATAATAAAACCAAGCTGAATAATATGATTTTCATGTGAAGTTTTTATAAATGAAAGTAGATTAATGTGTGATATTGAGGGAGTCATAAAAGCAAAGTAACAGTAATAACAAACGCTGCGCTGCTAATAGATTGCGTCAAAGACGATTGCTAAATTTTAAAAACATTAAAAGCTAAAAACGAAATCTAAGACAATGATTGGCATATCTTTAATTTATTTAACACAAATTTACAATTATACAGCAAATTGTTTTGTGTGTTTTTTTTTGAACATTGAAGTTTAAAATATTAAAATATTGGCAATTCGGTAAAGCCCCCTCAGTATCACACCTTACTTTTACCTTATTTCACGAAAATAGCCCTATTTTTACGCCAAAATAATACAAATTTGAGCAATCCTATCTTTTTAATAACGCCACCTTTTACGCAATTGAATACGCCTTATCCTGCAACGGCGTATATAAAGGGGTTTTTAAACACTAAAAACATAACTTCCACTCAAGCAGATTTGGGGATTGAAGTTATTTTAGCTTTGTTTTCAAAACAAGGTCTGACTGATTTATTTGCTCAAATAGCATCGCTAAATCAAGTGTTTTCTGAAAATGCTCAACGCATTATTGCCTTAAAAGACGACTATATTCATTCGATTGATGCTGTTATTTTGTTTTTACAAGGTAAGAATCCCACCTTATCGCACCTCATTTGTCAAGAGGACTTTCTGCCAGAAGCGTCTCGTTTTGCACAATTATATGACCTCGATTGGGCTTTTGGCTCAATGGGAACGCAGGACAAGGCGAAACATTTGGCAACATTGTACCTTGAAGATTTATCGGATTTAATCATGGAATGTGTGGATGCTCATTTTGGATTCAGTCGTTATGCTGAACGTTTGGCGCGTTCTGCCAATAGGTTTGATGCATTATACGCCGCTATGCAAGCAGGTTTTACCTATATTGATACTATTTTTATTGAAATACTGAGGGACCGTATTGAAGAAATTGAACCACAAATTGTAGCCATCACTGTTCCCTTCCCTGGCAATTTATACAGTGCGTTGCGTTGTGGACAATGGCTTAAAAAAAATCATCCACATATTAAAGTCGTCATGGGTGGCGGTTTTGCGAATACTGAATTACGCTCTTTGTCAGATGTGAGGGTATTTGAATTTTTTGATTTTATCACGCTCGATGATGGCGAAGCACCGCTTGACAATTTATTGGAATATTTGGACGGGAAACGCCCTGTTGAGTTGCTCAAACGCACTTTAATGCTCATAAATGGTCAAGTCCAATACATAAACAATAGCTTCACAAAAGATTATAAGCAAGCAGAGGTGGGCACGCCCGATTACAGCGACTTGTGGTTAGATAAATATGTATCGGTCATTGAAATTGTGAACCCCATGCACCGTATGTGGAGTGATGGCAGATGGAATAAACTCACGATGGCGCATGGGTGCTATTGGGGAAAATGCACGTTTTGCGATATTTCTTTGGATTATATCAAACTGTATGAGCCAGTTGCCGCCAACCTATTGTGTGATAGAATTGAGGAATTAATCGCTCAAACGGGTCAAAATGGCTTTCATTTTGTTGACGAAGCCGCGCCGCCTGCCTTGATGCGTGCGTTGGCTCTCGAAATCATTCGGCGTAAGCTGACAGTAAGTTGGTGGACAAATATTCGTTTTGAAAAAAGTTTTACACGCGATTTATGCCGCTTACTCAAAGCATCAGGTTGCATCGCTATTTCGGGCGGTTTGGAAGTGGCTTCTGATAGATTATTAACGTTGATTCAAAAAGGGGTGACGGTCGCGCAAGTGGCACAAGTCACTCGTCATTTTACCGAAGCGGGTATCATGGTTCATGCGTATTTGATGTATGGTTTTCCGACACAAACGGCACAAGAAACCATAGATTCCCTTGAAATGGTGCGTCAAATGTTTGAAATAGGTACTTTACAATCGGGTTTTTGGCATCAGTTTGCTATGACGGCACACAGCCCTGTGGGTATGTATCCAGAACAATTTGGCGTAAAAAAAGAGAGCGAAACGATAGGCAGTTTTGCGAATAATGACATCGTACATATTGACCCAAAAGGGGCTGACCACGATGTGTTTAGTTTTGGTTTAAAAAAATCACTGCTCAATTATATGTATGGTATCGGCTTTGACATGCCTTTGTCCAATTGGTTCGATTTTAAAGTGCCACGTACCAAAATTGCGCGTGATTATATTGAAAACGCTTTGGCTGATGACGTAAACCCATCACTTAAACCGACTGCTAAAATCGTTTGGTTAGGTAAAATGCCCACCGTTCAATATTTTGTAAAAACAAAAAAAGGGAAGCAGACAGATATGGCAATGCTATCGTTTCAAGGGAAAAAAGACACATTTACTTTGAAAATAAGCAAAACCCACAGTGATTGGGTACTTGATATTTTACCCAAAATATCAACTTCAAATGCAACTATCCTTACATTTCAAGATTTAAAAACCGATTACGAAGCGGCTGGACTCGATGATTTTGAACTGTTTTGGTACAATAAACCGATTAATGCGTTGTGTGATTATGGTTTATTGGCTTTGTAAAATGGATAAAATAAAAGGCAATTTTTACCCCTCAGTAAAAATTGCCTTTCTGCCTTTTGCAGCCTGCTTTTTGTTTAGTCTTCTTTAAAATTCCAAAGCGTCAAAAAACCTGTATGGAAATTACCTTCTCGGAAATCCTTATTTTGCATCAGTTTTTGATGAAAAGGAACGGTTGTCTTAACGCCTTCGACGATAAACTCATCTAATGCCCTTTCCATTTTTCGGATACATTCCTCTCGTGTTTGAGCGCGAACAATGAGTTTGGCAATCATTGAATCATAATAAGGTGGAATCGTATAACCCGCATAAGCATGTGTATCTACGCGCACACCATGACCTTTGGGCGTATGGAAAGAGGTGATTTTACCTGGACTTGGACGAAAATCGGCAAAAGGGTCTTCTGCATTGATGCGGCACTCCATCGCGCACATTTTTGGCAAATAGTCTTTACCTGAAATTTTTTCGCCTGCAGCAATTTTTATTTGCTCTTTGATTAGGTCGAAATCAATGATTTCTTCGGTCACAGGATGCTCCACTTGAATCCGCGTATTCATTTCCATAAAATAGAAATTGCGGTATTTATCTACCAAAAATTCAACTGTACCAACGCCTTCATAGTTGATGATTTGCGCCGCTTTACGTGCCGCTTCACCCATGATGGTTCGCAATTCATCGGTCATAAAAGGAGAAGGTGCTTCTTCAATCAGTTTTTGATGCCGCCGTTGAATCGAACAATCGCGTTCAGATAAGTGGCACACATTGCCATATTGGTCGCCTGCAATTTGAAACTCGATGTGGCGTGGTTCTTCGATATATTTTTCGATATAAACACCGTCATTGCTAAAAGAAGCTTTGGCTTCGGCACGTGCCATATTCCAGTTGGACTCAAACTCATCAACAGAACGAACAATACGCATTCCTTTACCACCGCCGCCAGCCGTTGCCTTGATAATGACTGGAAAACCGATTTTAACAGAAATTTCTTTTCCTTCTTTTACATCATTCACCAAACCATCGGAACCGGGAACAACAGGCACACCCGCCTTAATCATCGTTTCTTTAGCAGTCACTTTGTCCCCCATCATTCGGATATGATAAGGTGTTGGACCGATGAATTTCACCCCATATTCAGTGCATATTTCACAAAAATCGGCATTTTCTGCTAAGAAACCGTAGCCAGGATGTATCGCATCGGCATTTGTAATTTCGACAGCCGCCATCAAACGCGGTACATTCAGGTAAGACTCTTTGGAGGAGGGCGGCCCGATACAAACCGCTTCATCCGCAAAACGTACATGTAAGGAGTCGCGGTCTGCCGTTGAGTAAACGGCTACAGTTTTAATGCCCATTTCTTTACAGGTGCGAATAATACGTAGGGCAATTTCGCCACGATTGGCTATGAGTATTTTTTTGAACATAATTCTTATATGAATTATGAGTTATAAGTTATGAGTTATGACTTATCAAATTATAGCTTATAATTCATAACTCATAACTCATAACTTATAACTCATCATTAAAAGATTACCCTTTTGGGTCAACGAGATACAGTACTTGGTCGTACTCAACGGGCGAGGCATCGTCAATACAGATTTTAACAATCTTACCTTGTACTTCCGATTCTATTTCGTTGAAAAGTTTCATCGCTTCGACAATGCAAACAACCTGACCTTTTTCTACTTTATCGCCTACTTTAATATAAGGAGGTTTGTCCGTACCTGCAGCCCGATAAAATGTACCAACTATGGGTGATTTAATTTCTAAAAAATTACCCCCCTCAGTAGCGGCAGGTGTAGAAGCGGGTTTAGCAGACTCCCCTAATGTGGACGTAGATGCCACAGGTGGAGGCGTAGAAGCGATTGATGCCACAGGCGCAGCCGCAGAGACGGGTGCTGACGAAGTATGGTATATCTGCTGTTTACCACTGCTGTATTTGGATGTGCGAATGGTGATTTTTTGGTCGCCATCTTCGAGCCGAAACTCTGCAAGGTCACTTTTGTTGATAAGCTGTATGAGAGACTTTATTTCTTCAAATGTCATATTTGGTTGATTTTTTACTTTATCAATAAAATAGATAGAAGGTTATTAAGGTAATAAAATTAAGTTTACAAAAAAGAAATTCAGAATTAGAAAATTCTAAAATACTGATTATCAGTTTTTTGCATCTCTTTTTTATTTCAATTTCGTTTGTCTTTAGGTCAGTTTTCTGTTAAAAGGTTAATATGAAACAACATAAATGTATATATTTCAACATGCAAATTGTAGCATATTTATATCATTAAAACAAAGGCAGTTTTCATTTGGCAATTATAGGAATTATTTTTGATTCCTAATAAATTATACCAAGTGAAATCTGCCTTTTGTTTGGTTGATTGGTGATTTGTTGACTGGTTATTGGTAAATTGGTTATTGGTGTTGACTGCTTTCCAACGCCATTAACCAATTTACCAATAACCAATCAACAAATAACTATAAGAAGTTACTTATTCACCCGCTCCATATAGTCGCGTGTTTCCGAGTTGATTTTGATTTTATCACCTGAATTGATAAACAGAGGCACTTTAATTTCTGCACCTGTCTCCACAGTTGCTGGTTTAGAGGCATTAGTTGCGGTATCGCCTTTTAAGCCTGTTTCTGTATAAGTGACTTCCAAAACAATATTCGCAGGTAAATCAACCGATAAAACGATCTCATCTTTTGCAGAAAAAAGAACGCTCACCATCATACCTTCTTTCATCAAGTCTGCATTGTCCACCATGTCTTCTGCAATCGCAAATTGGTCATATGTTTCATTGTTCATGAGGTTAAGACCCATTTCGTCTTTGTAAAGAAATTGACAGTCGCGGCGTTCCACTTGCACAATGTTAATGGTGTGTCCGCTTGGAAAATTATTTTCCAAAACGCTGCCTTTTGTGACACTTTTCATTTTGACATAAACAAAAGCCGCACCCTTGCCAGGCTTGATATGTTGAAAATCCACTACTTTGAAAATATCGTTATTGTGTTCAAAACAAACACCTTTTTTAATGTCGGTCGTAGAAGCCATTTATGAATGATTTTAATTACTGAAAAATGTCTAAGTTTGTCTTCGATATGAAGAGAACGTGCTGGGAAAAGCGGCGCAAAGATATATAGATTTGACAATTTTAAGTCGTTACTTTCAAAAAACTATCTGTCAAAACATTCATTGCCTTTGATTTTTTAACAAAAGCCTCTATTCCGACTTTATACTGAGGGGGGTAAAAACGAATAATACATGAGTTTTATCAGTTCCAAAATACTCGCCTACCGCGCAAAAGTAGATGATATTGTCAGAGATTTGCACATATTAACCCAAGACATTGGGCATGAAGAACTTGCTAAAACGGTCAATGACCTCCGCGCCCGTATTTATGAACCTTTCCTTTTTGTCATCGTCGGAGAGGTCAAAGCAGGAAAAAGTAGTTTTATCAATGCCTTGTTGCAAACGGGCCGTGAAATCTGTAAGGTGGCGCCCCAACCTATGACCGATACCATCCAACAAGTCAGTTATGGCGAAACGGAAGAAACAATTACGATTAGTCCCTATTTGAAGAAAATTTTTCAGCCTGTCGAAATACTACGTGAAATCGCCATCGTAGACACGCCCGGCACTAATGCCATTGTGGCGCATCATCAAGAGATTACTGAGGGGTTCGTGCCAGCAGCAGATTTGATTGTCTTTGTTTTTGAAGCCAAAAACCCGTATCGGCAGTCGGCTTGGGAATTTTTTGATTTCATCCACACCGATTGGCGGCGCAAAGTCATTTTTATTATGCAGCAAAAAGACTTGATGGATGCTGCCGATTTAGCCGTAAATACTGAGGGGGTCAAAAAGGAAGCACAAAAAAGAGGATTGGCAGACCCCGTTGTTTTTGCGGTATCTGCCAAAGACGAGCAAGAAGACCGTTTTGACATCAGTGGTTTCAGTACAGTCCGTGACTTTATTAAAGCACACGTTACAGGCGGCAAAGCACCTTCTATGAAATTGGCGAATAATTTGGACACTTGCAATAATATCAACGAGCGCATTTTCAACGGTTTAGCAACCCGAAAAGAACAGTTTGCTGCTGATATTGATTTTAGAAAAGATATAAGACAAACTCTTGACAATCAAGAAATTAAGTCAAACAGTTATGTTAAAATGTTGATTGAAAATCTATTGGCTGGATATGATAAAACAACCTCAAAAACCGAGCAAGACTTGGGCGAAGAGCTGTCGTTTGTGACGCTTATCAAACGTTCCATCATGGGTATTTTTGGCTCATCCGATTCTATAAAAGTGCGATTGGAGGAACTGAAACAGAATTTAGAAACGAATCTGAACAATGAATTGAGGGATAAATTGCAAGCGGGCGTGGGCGATGTTGCCGATTCAATCCAACAAATGGCAAAGCTGATTGACTTGAAAATTAAGACTTCTAAGACGATTTTGAAGGACAATCATGAAATTTTTAGTGATATAGCCGACAGACGTGCCAATGTTTTGCGTGATTTGCAAGAGACTTTTTCTAAATTTATGAATCGTGCAGAAAATTTTACCGACGAATCACTTTTCAAGAATAAAGGCTCCATTGCACCAAATATTGCTGCGGGTAGCGGCATTGCCATCGTCGGTATCATTCTCGCAGCAGTGACAAAAGGAGCTGTTTTGGACGTAACAGGCGGCATTTTGACAACCATCGGTTTACTTTTTGCGGGTGCAACCGCCGTCTTTAAAAGAGGACAAATCCTTGAAGCATTCAGAAAAGAAATTGCCAAAGGTCGTTTGCAATTAGAAGATGAAGTGACCGAAAGACTGCAAAACTATATCCGCAGCATCAAACATAAAATTGACCTTAATTTCTCTGAATTTGATAACTTACTCGATACAGAAAAACAACAAATCACAGAACTTGAAGGACGGCATACGGATATTAAAAACCGCGTTTTGATTTTACAACAAGAGTTGACAACCTAAGACACTTGTAGGCATTAAAAATAATTTCTATTTTTTAATTTCAGACAAAAGGCTAACTTATTGTTAAACAATTAGTTAGCCTTTTTTGTTAGTGGATTTTTTGGTTTAAAATTAGAAGAAGCCTAAAGCCATCATCAATAAAGCTAAAATTGCTAAAATAGCCATCACCGTAGAGACGTTATTTTCTGAATTGTTTTTATTGTTGTTGTGATTCCCTTTCGAGGAAATGGGTTCAGATGCCATGGACGACGTATTTAAAATGTGAACAATGTAAGTTTAGCTAAATAGAGATATAAAAGTAGCACGTCTGTGTGGGAAGACAACGATGTTGGCAAAGGTATTATAAAAAAAATGAAAGTATAATTTTTCGTTATATTTTTCTAAAAAAAAGAGTTAGTGTCAAAAACTAAGATCGCCATCAGGATAAGAAAGAAGATAAATGCGTCTTGTAGAAAAGAGAATTTGTATTTTTTTGATTCATTCAATTTAATCGGAAATGCGGAGACGACGAATAAAGTGTTAATTTTGCCCCTTCATGTTTAGGGTTCAACGACACAAGAATAGGAAAAATACTGAGGGGGGTATAAAGATTTTATATCTTAAAAATACTGCCGTCTAAATTCTAAAATCACAACACATATGTACATCATACTTATTTCCCTTGTTTGGGGTCTTTTTGCAGCTATGTTGTTTTTAAATATTTATATACGTGTCAAAGCGTTTAAATATTATCGAAAATTGGTAGAGGCGCGTGTAGAGTTTGGTGCAGCCCATATTTTTAACCGCGACAAAATGGCGTCAGAAATCTATCCTAAATACCCACAGCATCGTGCAGACATTGATGCTTTTGTGGGGCATATCCGTAAAAGCCTCAATATCGCTGTGATTCTGATGGTTCTGATTACACTATTTGGTGCTATTTTGATGTACTTCCGTGATGATTTATAACGCCCAATCAGATATATTTTTTGTCAAAAGCAACAAAAAAGTTAATCCAAATCGCTCGAGAGGTGCGGAAAATCCAAACATATAGGCTGAAAATAACAATCGTTACAAAAACGAAAGAAGGCAATATGTCAAATCCTAAAAGGAATTTGCAGACACCAAACATCGAAAACATCAAAAAAGCCGTCAGGATGTAGGAAACGAACATCGCACCGTAGTAAAAACCTGCTTCTAAACTGTATCGCTGTTGGCAATGAGGGCAGTTGTCGGGCATGTCAAATGGGCGACGAAAGGAAAAGGTGGGGGTATAATATAAATTCCCTGTATGGCAGCGAGGGCATTTATGTGCCAAAATGGAGTAGGTTTTTGAACCTTTTTTCATGTTAGATATATGTTATGAGGGATTGGTTATGAGGGAATAGGGATTGGTTATCCTTATAACCAATCCCCATTAACTAATAACCAAATTAATGACTTTGTGCAAAATCACGCATCAAGTCAGCCAATAATTGGATGCTTTCTGCGGGCATAGCATTGTAAATCGAAGCACGGAAACCACCGACTGAGCGATGCCCTTCGATGCCTTGAATACCGTTATCCTTTGCTATTTTGCCAAATTCTGCTTCAAGAGAGCGGTCGTGCATGACGAAACAGGCGTTCATCATGGAACGGTCTTCGACAGCGACATTGCCTTTAAATAATGGATTTTCATCAATTTCATTGTATAAAATCGCCGCTTTTTCCTCATTGCGTGCTGCCAAAGCGGTCAAACCACCCATTTCTTTTATCCAACGCATGGTAAGCATTGAGACATAAATAGGGAACACTGGCGGCGTGTTATACATGGATTTTTCCTTGATAAATGTGCGATAATCGAACATAGCAGGGATTTTACGTATTACTTTGCCTAACATGTCTTTGCGTATAATCACACAAGTCGTTCCTGCAGGTCCGATATTTTTTTGCGCACCTGCATAAATCAAACCGTATTTTGCGAACTCAATGGGACGGCTCAAAAAATCAGAAGACATATCGCAGACAATGGGTTTGTCTGTGTCAGGCGTGGATTGATATTGAGTTCCATATATCGTATTATTTGATGTAATATGCAAATATTGAGCTTCTTCTGGAACAACCCAGCCTTTTGGAATGTGGTCATAAGTTGTTGATTTTGAAGATGCTATGATGTTAATAGTGCCAAAGTCGCGCGCAGCCTCTATGGATTTTGCTGCCCATGTACCCGTGTCCACATACGCGGCCATTTTGTCATTGTCGAGCAAATTCATAGCAGCTAATACAAATTGTGTCGAAGCACCGCCAGCCATCCAGACCACTTCGTAATCATCCGTTAAGCCGATGAGTTCTTTGACCAAAGCTGTTGCTTCGTTTTCAACAGCCACAATGTCTTTTGAGCGATGGCTCATTTCGAGGACAGACAAGCCTGTGCCGTTGAAATCAAGCACGCCTGCAGCAGCTTGCTCAATAACAGATGAGGGAAGGATGGCGGGACCCGCGCTAAAATTATGGATTTTCATAACTGTCTTTTTTTCTGCCACTGAAGGCATATCCATTTCAAGAGTCATTTGATAATCAATGATTTATGAATTAATTGGTGATTATATTTTCGCAGAGCGAAAAATTCGCTGCAAAGTTAGGGTTTTACACCCTCAAAAAACAAAGGTTTTGATAAAAGTTTTGGGATTACTTGTTGACACGAATGTCACAAATAGATTTTGATTTGATTTTACCACGGATTTAAAAACACTTTCAATGGTTAAAATGAAATTGGTGTCCCCCTCAGTAAATTGATAATTTTACACTATGTCACCATTCACCATTAAATTATTCACCATTATCACCTCTTCCTATCGTTTTTATCCTTTTTTTCAAAAAAACGAGCTAATATGAATCCAATTGAGGGGAAAAGGTTGCCTATTTTAGCTAAGAGACTACGGTTTTTAGGGACTAAAATTTCTACCTCATGGTCTGTTAAGGCGCGTTCAAAAACGGCTTTTTCAATATCAATGGCTGTCAAATGTTTCTTTTTAAAAAGGGGAAAAGAGGGCTTTTGGGCGTTTGGAAGCATATCCATATCCACCAAATCAGGACAAATAACAGAGACATAAACGCCTTGCGCTTTCAATTCGGGTACAATAGACAGTGTAAATGCCCGCACAGCTTGTTTCGACGCAGCGTAAACCGATAAGCCATAAACGGGCGAAAAACCTGAGAGTGACGAAAAATTGATGATATGCCCCGAGCCTTGCCGCATCATCAGTTCTGCCGCAAATTTAGTACCGTATAGTACGCCCTTTGTATTCACATCTATTTGATAATCAATATCTTGAAAGTTCATATCCATCACAAAATCGGGGGCAATAACGCCTTCGTTGTTGATACATATATCAAGCTGCCCAAACTCTGCAACTGTTTGGTAGATGATGCGTTGCCAATCTTCCGCTTTTCGCACATCTAATTTTTCCAAAAGACACCCCTCAGTATCCCAATGCTCAAAAGTCATTTTGAGCCAATCAATATCTGCATCAGTTGCAACGACATGATAATTGCGTTTGTAAAACTTCTCTGCAAGGTGTTTGCCGATACCCGTGGCGCAGCCTGTGATGAGTACAACCTTGTTGTGCATACGGTTATGCTTTAATTTTTTTTGCCAATTAGAGATTTTGGGGGCAACTATTTGAAATACTGAGGGGCACTATGTGAACAAAAAGTTGAGACGTCTTAGTATTTTGACTTAATCCAAAATTTCAAACTTCGTATAAGGTACAAGTGCCTTTGGTATTCTGACCCCCTCAGTCGTTTGATGATTTTCAAGTAGGCTTGCAATGATACGTGGCAAAGCGAGGGCGGATCCGTTCAAAGTATGTACCAATTGCGTTTTGCCGTTGGCATCCCGATAGCGACATTTCATACGATTGGATTGAAATGTCTCAAAATTGGAGACTGAACTAACCTCCAACCAACGTTTTTGCGCGGCAGACCATGACTCAAAATCGTAAGTCATGGCAGAAGCATTACTCATATCGCCACCACATAATTTGAGGATACGATAGGGCAGTTCGAGTTTTGCCATCAAGCCTTTGATGTGTTCCACCATTTCTAAAAGTGTATCATAGCTTTTTTCTGGATGTGTAAATTGTACGATTTCAACCTTATCGAATTGATGCACCCGATTTAAGCCCCTCACGTGTGCGCCATAACTACCTGCCTCGCGGCGGAAACACTGCGAATAAGCACAAAAACGTATCGGTAACTCTTTTTCTGATAAAATAACATCCCGTAATATATTCGTTACAGGCACTTCAGCCGTAGGAATCATGTATAAATCATCCTCCTTAATATAATACATCTGCCCTTCTTTATCGGGTAATTGCCCTGTGCCACGTGCCGATGCTTCGTTGACCATCAAAGGTGGCACTATTTCTTCATACCCTGCTGCTGCCGCTTCATCGAGGAAAAACTGAATCAATGCTCTAACCAATTTTGCCCCTTTCCCTCTGAAAACAGGAAAACCTGCACCTGTGAGTTTGACACCTAATTCGAGGTCGAAAACAGGATGCTTTTGTGCTATCTCCCAATGTGGCAAAGCATCATCGGCCAGTTGAGGCAGCTCGTCTTGTGCTAAAAACCACACTTCATTGTCTTCGGCTACTTTGCCAAAAGGAACAGTTTCATTAGGGATATTGGGTAAAGACAAAAGGAGGTCGTCCAAAGCCAACATCGTTTCGGCAGTTGTATTTTCAAGGGTTTTTGTTTTTTCTTTTAGTTCAGCAACTTTTGCCTTCAAAACATCCCCCTCAGTATGATTGCCCGACTTCATCGTATCGCCTACTTTTTTGGATAATTGTTTGATTTCAGCAAGTGTCGCATCCAGTTCCGTTTGAGTGGAACGGCGCGTATTATCGAGTCTCAACACCACATTGACAGTGTTTTCGATAGCACCATCTGACCAATTTCGTTTTTTTAGACCTTCCACTACACGGTCTTTTTGTTCTCTGAAAAAAGCTAATTGTAACATAAGGCAATACTTTTTTTAAATTTTGGCAAATATAGGCTTTGATAAATAAAATAAAGTGTATTTTTGCCGCACAAAACACAATAAAGAAAATCACCCCGATTCATAACATTCTTAGATTTGATACGTTTAACTCATAGATTTGTTATTAATCCAAGCTCCTTCGGAAAATTCTTTCAAAAACGTCTTAGTCGTTTCACTCTCTGAAGTCCTCTTTTTCTTTCAAAATAATTTACTGATTGTCAATAATTTAAGCTCAACGAAAGCCTACTTAAAAACCAATCTTTATTTGCTCATTAATTTAGATAAACCGAACTATTTCGTCCGTTCTAAGCCACAACTTTGTAATCGCGTAAGCCATACACAGTGAGCATAAAACAAAAAAACATTCTCTTTTTCGAATTCTCGGAATAAATTTCTAAAAAAAACCTTTTTGTTCGGTTGGGATTTTTAATAAATTCCTACTCGATACGAGAAAGATGCAATACAATCCACCATTATTTTCCAGTCGGTCGCAATTGAAATGACCGACCATATTATCAAATCAAACTATAAACAACTTTAACAACCGAACCTCCAATCAATTAACCTTCAAACTTTTAAATTTATCATTATCACACAAATCAATATGAAGTACGACATTTTGCAACTGAATGAGATGTTAGTCGGCGAACTCAAAGAAATTGCTGACCGCATTGGTGTTGCTGATTTCAAAAAACTTGGTAAACAAGACTTGATTTATCGCATTCTCGATGCCCAAGCTCTCAATGCTACGCCCGATACAAAAAATGCTGAAATTCTTGTAGATGATAATACGCCTTACGAGAAAATGCCAACTGCTAAAATAGAAAAACGTCCACGCAAACGTGTCAGCGGTGATGATAAACCTGAACGCAAAGAAACGGCTAAGCCAGCACCCCGTTTTGATATACCTGCAAAGACTGAACGTTCTGCTAAAACCCATAAATCAGAAATGCCCCGTTTTGAACCACCCGTTGAAGAAGAAGATATGAATGCGCCGCCAACTTACGAAATACCCGATGACGACGACGACGATTATGTAAACCCTGCGCTTATCGAGTTCGATGAACCCATCATTTTAGAGCCGCGTCGGGATAAAAAGAACAACAACCGCCGCAATAATGATTCGGAGGATGCAGCATCCAACACACCCCGTTATAATATAGACCTCGACGGTGTTGTTGAAGGTGAAGGTGTCCTCGAAATGATGCAAGATGGTTATGGTTTCCTTCGTTCTGCCGATTACAATTATACAACTTCGCCCGATGATATTTACGTTTCGCCAAGTCAAATCAAGCTGTTTGGCTTGAAAACGGGTGATTCTGTACGCGGTGCGATACGTCCACCAAAAGAAGGGGAAAAGTATTTTGCATTGCTCCGCGTCTCAAAAATAAATGGACTTGACCCTATTGACGTGCGTGACCGTGTGCCTTTCGACTATTTGACGCCATTGTTCCCTAACGAGAAATTTACTTTAAGTATCTCTCCATCTGGACGTGACTTTTCTAACCGTGTTATTGACCTTTTTACACCGATTGGTAAAGGGCAACGTGGTTTGATTGTGGCGCAACCTAAAACAGGTAAGACCTTCCTTTTGAAGGATATTGCAAATGCTATCGCTAAAAACCACCCTGAATGTTACATGATTGTCCTTCTCATTGATGAACGTCCGGAGGAGGTCACTGACATGAAACGTTCGGTCAAAGCAGAGGTTGTGGCTTCAACTTTCGACGAAGCGGCTGAAAACCATGTGCGCGTTGCGAATATCGTTTTGGAAAAAGCTAAGCGTTTGGTTGAATGTGGTCATGATGTTATCATTTTGCTGGACTCTATTACACGTCTTGCTCGTGCTTACAATACTGTTGCACCTGCCAGTGGCAAAGTCCTTTCTGGGGGCGTTGAAGCCAATGCGCTTCAAAAACCTAAGAAATTCTTTGGTGCTGCCCGTAAAATTGAATTTGGTGGCTCATTGACGATTCTCGCAACGGCTTTAGTGGACACAGGTTCAAAAATGGACAGCGTTATCTTTGAAGAGTTTAAAGGTACAGGCAATATGGAATTGTCACTCGACCGTACTTTGGCGAATAAACGGATGTATCCTGCCATCAATGTCAACGGCTCTTCTACTCGCCGCGACGATTTGTTGCAAGACAAAGATACGGTTCAACGCCTCTTCATTCTCCGCAATCACTTATCAGATATGAAGCCCGATGAAGCCTTCGAGTTTTCACAAAAACACATGCTCCACACAACATCGAACGAAGAGTTTTTGAACTCGATGAATGGCGGTAGATAAAAAGCACCCCCTCAGTATTTT
>JANOAU010000074.1:0-19474 GCA_031411275.1 Saprospiraceae bacterium
CCGTAAAGGTTGCCCCTACCTTTTTTAACCATGTTATTATTTACCCATTA
The DNA here is from genome assembly GCA_031411275.1 of Saprospiraceae bacterium. Taxonomy (GTDB): domain Bacteria; phylum Bacteroidota; class Bacteroidia; order Chitinophagales; family Saprospiraceae; genus JAAFJT01. The sequence continues at coordinate 51 of JANOAU010000074.1, forward strand.
CTTAGTCGCTCATGTCTTATCTTTTTACCTAAACAGTAAAGCCGCTTTTTTTCTTATCACCGTTTTTTATCATACTGTAAGAAACTAAAAACTATTTAAGTAGATGAACAGACATAAACAGGAAATTGATTTCGTGCAGATATTTGATAATCAACGTTTTACGCTATTCATCGTTCATCATTTATCTTTCATCATTACTTAAATAGATGAACAGGCATAAACAGGAAATTGATTTCGTGGAGATATTTGATAATCAACGTTTTACGCTATTCATCGTTTATCATTACATAGTAATTCACACAGCCCCTATGTGTTCCAAAATACTTTGAATAGATAAGGTTGCGCCGCAAATAACTTCATCAGAAGCACCATAATATATCGTAATCGTATCGCCTTCGACAATATGCCCATTGGTAAAGACGACATTGCCAAAGAAACCCGTGAGTTCGTAAGGGGCGGTGGGTTCAAATAAAGGCTCAATGGAACGAGCTATGACTAGTGCAGGGTTTTTGAGGTCAAGTAGTATCGCACCCCATGCGTAACGATTGTTCTTGTCAGCACCATGATAGATTTGCAACCATCCTTTATCGGTTTTGATAGGTGCGGCACCAGCCCCGACGCGGGCAGAGTCCCACATACCTTTGCGGGTGTGGAGAATGCACCGGTGACCGCCCCAGTGAATGAGGTCTGTGGAAGACGCTATCCAGATAAAATTGCCGCCGAGTTCTATACCCGAAGGACGGTGAAAGCAAAAGTATTTGCCCTCTATTTTTTCCTCGAACAGCGCGCAGTCCTTGTTGTGTGGAGGCAGTATCATCCCGATTCTGTCAAAGGTTTGCCAATCACGTGTTTGCATAAGCCCTACTCCTACCCCACTTTCTGAAACTTGAGTATAAGTCAGGTTGTAAACGCCCTCGATAAGACTGACACGACAATCCTCGATGCCAAAAGTCTCTAAGTCGCCTGTACCAAACAACTTGTTAAGCATTGTATCGGGTTCATAAAAGTGAATACCATCCTCGCTGCACATGAGTCGCAAATGCGACAGTGTTGACAGATATGTTTTGTCTTTATAACTCACCAGGCGGGCATCTGAGAGGTCGAGGTTTGGGTCGTCTTTGTGGAACGCTAAAATTTCCATTGTGCCATCCCCCCTCAGTATAGGAAGTGAAATAATACCTTCTGTTTGTATCGGACGTTCAGCGACACGTAGTAATAGCCACGTTTTTCCTTCAAAAGTAAATACGCCCGGATTCAGCACACACGCCACTACAAACCCCTTTTGGCTCGGCTTTATATCCTTTGTTATGAGTAATGGATTTTCAATAAATCTCTTTATCATGGTAATTTTTACTTTATCCTCATTCTTACTTTTAGACCTCTATTCAGGTTTAAACAAATAAACAGTGTGCAGTTATATTCATTTGAAAATGGTTTGCCTAAAATAATAGAATTAAATCATTCATAACCAACGTTTTATATTTATCATTTTTCACTTTTCATTTAGTATAAATAATCACTTATCAAACGATTTTGGCGACATTGCTTGTTTACTAAATGTTGACTTTATAACCTCATAAACGAAGTAAATATTATTTTTAGCCATTATTTCTTTGCGGGATTTTTGTAAAATCCACCATTTAAACTCTTTAAAAGGGCGCACTTACAACAAACGCTTGATAGATGATTACGGTCATTTATCGAGCGTTTGTTGTTTGAGCCTGTTTGATAAACCAGTTTGGCAAGGTTTTCAAAGCATTATACAGCATAACTTAAGGCATTTTTATTACAATTTTTAACCAGTAAACACATTACAAAACTTATTTTGTTTATGAAATCCCATTTATGGACACTGTTATTAGTGTTTTTATCCACTTTTTATGCCCAAAGCCAGAACTGTGGCTGCAACCACACCATCTCCCAAAGCGGCACTTACACCCAAAGTACAACGGCTGGCACTTTCAATCTCAATGTGCTGCCCGGTCAAACGGTCTGCATCATGGCGGGCAATTACAAACTTTTGCGATTCAAAGGTTTTACAGGATCAGCCATGCAACCGATTATTTTTAAAAACTGTGGTGGCTTAGTAACGTTGGGACATGAGGCATACTATGCAGCATTGGACTTTCAAGGCTGCCGTTATTTTCGCGCCACAGGTACAGGCACCCCCTCAGTAAATTATGGTTTTCGAGTGGATTCAAGCGGTTCTTCCACAGCTGTGAGCATTGGCAACTTGAGTTCTGACAGTGAAATAGACCACATTGAGGTCGCTAAATCGGGTTTTGCTGGCATTATGGCAAAGACCGACCCCAGTTGTGAGACCGCAACGTGGCGCGAGAACTTTACGATGTATAATGTCAATATTCATGACAATTACCTACACTATACGGGTGCAGAAGGCATCTATGTCGGCAATTCGTTTTTTGGCGATGGCAGGACATTGGACTGCTCAGGCGTTTCAACCAAGGTTTATCCTCATAATATTGTCAATCTGAAAATTCACCACAACGTCGTTAAAAGAAGCGGTGCGGAGTGCATACAATACGCCTGTGCGCCCAATGCTCAGGTCTATTACAACGATATGGATAGGTGCGGCATAGACCCGTTTGCAGCATTCCAAAACAATGGTGTGCAATGTGGTGGCGGCGCAGGAGGCAACTGTTTCAACAACCGCATTCGCAATGTGGGCGGCAGTGGTTTAGCCATCATTGGGCATTTGGGCAACAGCCGGTTTTTTAATAATCTGCTTATCAATTGTGGTGGAGATGCTGTTTTTTGCGACGATTATCTCGGTTCATTGAGCAATACTTATTGTGATTTTATCAATAATACCATCATCAACTCTGGGCGCGATGCGTTTCGCCTTTACAATCAAAACAATATTATTTTGTTGGCTAACAATGTCATTGTTGGCGCAGGACTTTCAACCACTAGTGGTGTTAGTTTTAACTTTCAACAAGGCGCAACAGGTACACAACTGAACAATTATTACTCAAAAGCAGCCACAGTGTCGGGTCTTTTTGCCGATACCGTCAATTATCATTTAGTACCCAACTCACCGCTTGTGAATGCGGGTGAGGATATGTCGGGCTTCGGCATTATTTTCGACATTGACGGTCGAGACCGACCCAAGGGCGGCGTGTTCGATATGGGTGCGTATGAATTTGACCCGACCACCATTGCCCTTGAACTCATTGATTTTCAAGGTTTTGCTCAAAAAGACGGAAATCATCTGGCTTGGAGATTTGCGGATACGAAGGATTTGGATAAAGTAGAAGCACAAAAATCAAAAGACGGTGTTCTTTTTACCCCCCTCAGTATAAAACGCATAAATGAATCCTCAACGCTTGACAATACCCCTTTTGACGTGACTTATTACCGTTTGTGTATGACAGAAATCTATGGTAAAGTAACTTTTTCAAAGATTATCGCTGTTAACCGACTCGGTACTGAGGGGTCTAAAATTAAAGTCTATCCAAATCCAGTCAACGATATTTTGACCATTGAAAACGCCGAAGGGAAAGATGTGACGATGGTAAACGCCTTGGGTCAAGTGGTTAAAACAAGCAAAAACCATGAAAATATTCAGCGATTCAATGTCTCTGTCTTGCCCAATGGTATTTATTTCATCATAGTAGGAAATGAAGGGATACGGGTTGTAAAAAAGTAGGTGGGTGACAATGCTATAAAGGTAAAAATTGTGAAGCAATAATAGGCTACATTTTTTAGGTCTATACACTAACGTCGGCGAGGTATGTACCTCGCCGACGTTTTTTTAGAGTGATACTGAGGGGTCATTTTCATAAACACACATAAGGGTAATGACACCAATTAATGAATAGCCGTGGAATAGGTTATCAATAGCCAGTTAAAAGTATGAATATCAATTGTTCATCTTTTTTTAAGATACCAATCCTTATAACGGAGCAAAGCTTCCAAAAAATAATAATCCGCATAAGTTAAAGGCGTATCCACTTCTGATTTTGCTGTTAAATGCCCTACGCTGTGCATCAACAAAAAACCACCATTTGCACCTAATTTAGCGCGATATTTACTTGAAGCCAAGGCACGTATCATCTTTTCTGCTGCCGCCACATACTTTGCACGCTCTTTGTCCGATGAATAACGCCCTAACTCCAATAATGCCGAAGCCATCACCGCACCCGCCGATGCATCGCGTAAAGCATTGGGGATATTCGGTGCATTATAATCCCAATAAGGGATTAAATCAGCCGTTTTGTTGGGGTGATTTAACAGATATTCAGCTATTTTTTTAGATAAATCCAAATAATGTTGATCTTTTGTAAAACGATACATAGTTACAAAACCGTACAAACCCCACGCCTGTCCACGCGCCCAAGCCGACGAATCGGCATAGCCTTGATGCGTTAGTTTACGTTCCAATTTGCCTGTTTCTAAATTGTAATCCAAGACATGATATGAGCTGTAATCAGGGCGAAAATGCGTTGCCATCGTTGTATTCGCATGGTTAATCGCTATTTCTTTAAACCTCTTATCACCCCCATTGTCTGTGACCCAACACAACAATTCGAGGTTCATCATATTGTCAATGATGACTGGGCATTTAAATGTTTTGCTCGAATTCCAAGATTGAATGACCTTTATAGAAGGACGATAACGGGTTGACAAAGACATAGCAGCCGTATCAATCGTCTTTTTGTCTTCGGGTCTTTTAAAAAGCCGATAGGCATTGCCGAAGCTGCAATACATCATAAAACCCAAATCGTGGTTGCCTGTGTAGTGCTTTTCTTTTTCAAGAATATCCAACCGCCGTTGCGCTTCCGCTTTGATTTCTGGGTCTTTTGTGTATTCATAAATATACAACAAAGAGCCTGGGTAAAAGCCACTACACCACCATTTTGTGTCGCTCGTTTCCACTTTACCGTCTTTCAAGGCTTTAGGCATTCGGTCGGCAGGAACGTTTTTTGCTAAAACTTTGTATTGTTTTGCTGCAAAACGCATTTGTTCATCAATAAGCGATGCCATGCTCTGTGGGCTTTTAGATTGAGCAATAACGTTTGTTGTTAAAAAAAGAAAGCCCATGGCTGCAAATAAAATGTTTTTCATTTTTAATGATTTACGATGATTTATGATGTTTAAACACTTCTTGATTGTTGAAGCAAAGCTAAATGAAAAAGCCTTGAAAACAAGTGTTTTCGAGGCTTTTTGTGGTTTTTTACTGAGGGGGTCAAAACATCTTTTCTAATACTCGACCTTATAATCCTTCTTCGTTGGCAACCCACTCCAAGCCTTTTTAGCTGTCCAATCCGCTGCTGCATCTGTCCAAAAGCGATTTGTGGCGGGTAAGCCCAACGGTAAAAAACCCATGGTCGCCATATACAAACTGCCCGTTGAGGTATAGGTGTCTGCTATCATCTGTTGCGAGCCATTGAAACCCAAGATAAGCCAGTTGTTTTTATCAAAATTTTGGTTTTTATCAAACATATTCTGCATCACTTTTGTCAAACCACAACGCACTTGTGCAGGGGTGACGTGTTCGGGCAGTTGTTCCATCAAAGCGGTTTGTGCTAAGGCTTGAAAAACGGCTGTTCGATAGGTGATGGAGCGACCAAAAGCGGGATAAGTGCCTTCGGGCGAAATCAAACGTTCTAAAAATTCGGAATAACGAACCATACGCTTGACCGCCAAATCATATTCCTTTTTGTCCGAAAACTTTTTGTCAGAAGTCACTTTTAGTATGTCTACCATCATCGGATGAATGACAAAGGAGTTGTAATAATCCATACAAAAATGCGGGCCATCGCTATACCAACCATCACCGACATACCATTCTTGCACCTTTTTGAGAGCAATATCAATGCGTACAGGGTCATATTTTTCGCCAATAAACATCAAAAAAGTCTCAATAATGCCTGAAAACAAGAGCCAATTGGTAAATCCTGCTTTTCTATCCCGCAAGGACATAAACTCTTCTACAAACCGCTTTTTAGTCAAAGCATCCAAAGGCTCCCACAAGGCTTTGGGCGCACGCAAAAAGCCGTGGGCTATAAATGCCGCGTCCACAATCGGCTGCATTTCAGTTCTAAAATTCAAATAATCTGGACTGCCTGGGTCAACGCACCGTGGCAGACCCCTCAGTAAATCGGTGCGTAATTGCTTTCTCAAAGCACCCTCTTTCGTATCATCATCGGGCAAAGCCAACCACGGAGCAATACCCGCCATTGTTCTGCCAATCGCTTCCATATAGGTAACTTTCTCTACTTTCAAGCCATAAGTAGGCGGCACTTCAAGGGGCATATTCTTTTTCAAAGTGCCTTCGGCTAAATTATGGACAACGGGAAAGGCTATTTTGTAGAGTAGGTTTGCCCAATACAAGCGGTCTTCTGCGCCTGTGGACACGATAAACGGTTTATTGTCTTTCCGTTGTGCCGCCGTTGAAAAGGGCAAGCCCAAACTTGTCAGTATGCCTGTGAGAGAGAGGCTTTTTAATACATCACGGCGTGTGTTATTCATAAAAAAGATAGATTTTAAATAAAAAAAGTAAAGAAAACGAGTAAAAACGTTGAAAATACTGAGGGGTGCAAATTAGCTACAAACTCAAAGTGATTTCAAATATTGCAACCTCAAAGGGACTTATTGCTTCGATTTGGCATTGAATTTCAGCTTTTTATCATTCATCGTTTATCCTTCCCTAAAGAATCATTTCCCAGCCTTTTTCATACTCTCTTCTCCAGAGTTTCATGGCTTCTGCATCGTTTAAAATATGCCCATTTAGAGGATTACACTTGAGGCTGCGCCCGACTCGCTGCGATATATTGCCAAGTTGAGGCAACAATGTAGATTTTTGCCCCTCAGTAATCGGCGCTGTTTGCTTGGTTTTGCCGCGAATGGAATCAACAAAGTTCTCTAAAATAATGCTGTCTAACTTTTCACCCATACCCATCGTATTCGTGCGGGTTGCTTCTTGCAGTTCCGTTTTGACATCTTTTATTAATTTGTTTTCTAAATCATACACTTTGTAGTCATCGCCGCCAGGAACGGTCATTGTGCCTTTCTCACCATAAAAAATGACACCCCGTCCAGCACCTTCGCTGTTGAAGCCGTTGCAACTTCTGCCTTCCCAATGTGCTAATTTTTTACCGCCAAATTCATACGCAATGGTTTGAGTATCAGGCGTTTCCCAATCATCTTTATAAGCATAACGCCCACCGATAGACGTAACTTTTGTCGGATAATCAACACCTAAACCCCAACGCATCACATCCAACTCATGCGTACCATTATTGAGGGCTTCGCCTGTACCCCAATGCCAGAACCAATGCCAATTATAATGCACCAAATTGTCTTTATAGGCGCGCCGTGGTGCTGGCCCTTGCCATAAATCGAAATTCAAATAGTCGGGTACAGCAACTTTTTTACCAATGCCAATCGGTTTACGGGCATTGGCATACCAACCTTTGGCGTAATAAACGTTACCGATAATGCCATCGTGTAACTCCTTCATGGCTTGCATGACTTTTGGGAAAGAACGCCTTTGGCTGCCCATTTGAATGAGTTTGTTGTATTTTTTAGCGGCTTGTACCAATATTTCACCTTCATTTGGGTTGTGACAACATGGTTTCTCGACGTAAACATGCTTACCCGCTTTCACCGCCAACAAAGAAGCGGGTGCGTGCCAATGATCGGGCGCAGCAACGACCATAGCATCCAAGTCTTTTTGTTCCAACATTTTGCGAACGTCGGTAAAGCCTTTGGGTTTTTTGCCTGTTATTTTCTCGATTTCAGCTATGGTTTTAGCGACCACTTTACTATCCACGTCGCAAACATAGCCGACTTCGACATTAGGCAATTGGGCATACATTTTGGCGAGAAAAAACCCGCGACTGTTGGTTCCCATAGACCCGATAACAACTTTTTCGTTGGGTGAACCTGTGAAAGAGAATAACTGCGGAACAGTTAATAAACTCGCACCTGCGAGTGTTGTTTTTTTGATAAATGTCCTTCGATTTTCCATGATTCTTAGATGTTTAGTTTAGTGACAAAAATGATAATCGCTAATGAAAGATAATTTTAACGCTTTTATACTGCGGGGACCATTTCCTCCACAATAAAAGCATTATTTCTCTTTTTGAAAAAAGTTTCATGAATTACAGACACAATGCACCGTTGATTTGACCACTTTTCCGTTTTGCAACCTGCGTTTTATAAACACACCGCCTTGAAAGTTTGGGCTTTCAAGGCGGTGGGTGGGTTTTTACAGCGGGTCTTTTTAATTTTTCAAGATCAATAAAAGAAGAAAGAGTGGTGCATTACAGTCAATAGGTAGGCATATTACTTTAGTCAGAGAGAGCATTACAGTCGTCAGGTGGGGCTTTGGTGTCGTCAGCCGAGGCTTTATTGCCCATTGAGAGCGCATTTTTTTGATTGAAGACAACCGCCATTGAGAATACTGACCCATATCACTATTCCCAATGGCTAATGATGCCTAATTTTGTAGGTACCGTTTAATCTTTAAACAAAATTACTGCGGGGATATCAATCTCTACTTCACAATCCCAAAATTAAACGCCCCTGTCTTCAACGCCCCATAAACACGCACCCAAATAGGCAATATCGCTTCCGTGCCACGAGCATTGGTAATGTCTCCTAAATCAAGGATATTGTCGGCTGACCAACCGAATTGGTGCAATAATTTAATGACTTCTTCTTTGGCATCTGCATCATTACCGCAAATAAAATTGGTGTGATTGCCTTGTAGCATCGCTGGATGGGTCATCAACATAGCCGTCATGGTGTTCAAGGTTTTGACAACTTTGGCATTCGGTATTGCCTTTTGCAGCTCTTCGCCGAGAGAGTGAGTATTGTTCAATCCATCCATCAAAAAAGGCGGAAAACCTTTGCTGAAATCCAATGGATTGGCAATGTCAATGATGATTTTTCCCTCTAAATCGGCTGCCTCACACGTTTGGAAAGCAGGAATCGTTCCCCCACCGTTCAAGGCATTAATAAGAAGGGTGCCGAAAGCTGCCGCTTGAGCAAATGTACCTAATTCGACCTTCGTATGGGCGCTGTGCCAATCGCTAAAGGTTGAACCCGTCATGGCGTTAGGTTTATGGTCTGCCAATATCGCCGTTACGTCGCGCGTGCCTATCATGACTTGATGTCCCAATTCATTCAGTTTAACAGCAAGGGTTTGTCCGACAACGCCTGTTCCAAAAATAGCTATTTTCATTGTTCCAATTGTTTTTTGAACTATAAAATATGGTTTTAATCCGATTAAAATGTGTCTTCTATGATTCTATGCGGTTAATGTTACTTAACAGCTTTAAAATGAGTATGTTCAATCTTCGATAACAGCTTAGCACCCCCCTCAGTAAAAACGCGATCATAATCACTGGTCGGTATTGTTTTGTCTTTGATTTCATAATTCTCATAATCTTGAAAAACGATGCCGCCAACGGTTTGTCGAAGCGTCGCTTTTCTAAAACGCGGACCACCTTCCGAGTAAGCGATGTAATCAATTAAGTATGTTTTTTGATTAATCCAGTAACAAAACACGTCTTCGAAGTCCTTACCACCACCTTCTTTTTGAAAAGAAACTTGTATTTTATATTGCTTTTGACCTTGCACAGTGGCTTCCCCTAAATAGGTCAAAATCACTGCTTTATCTTTCAATTTATAAGGCAATAATAGAAAATAGGCTTGTGAATTGATGCCTTCATGATACTTTTTAGTGTCTTTTTCTGACAATTCGACTTTTAAACCATTTCGTTCACGATGAAAACCGTCATTGTTCAACACATCGCGCCAAACCGTTTGTGTAGAGTCTGTCAGGGTGCGTTCATACTGAAAAAGTGTTTTGTTTTGCTTCAAAACAAGGTGAAATTGCCTAAAATCCAAGGATACAGCGAAGTTGTCGTACGCTTTCCCGCCATGTGCTTTGATGGACTTGTCCACTATTATGCGCGCTTTGTCTTGTGAAAATAGCGTAATAGGTAAAATGAATAAGAGGTAAAGGAGTATATTTTTCATGACGGATTGATTAAAATGATTGTTGAACTGTTGGAAAATGGGTGAAATAAAAGGAAAACGATAAATATTAAGGTTAATAACCTCATATTATTTTCTTTTAAGTACCATGTTATTATTAATGCGAATAATGGGTTAAAAAATGCTGTTAGGCATGTCATATTGGTAGAGCATGGTAAAAAATGTTCAAAAGTGGCATAGCCACGACATATCGAAATCAGAATATGCCATCCCTCTGGGATTTAAAGCCGTTTTTATGGCTTTTCTACCGATAGACCATACCTAACGGCATTTTTTAACCCATTATTGACATTATTTATTCATTACTAAATTCATAAAAAGTATCGCTCAAATACCGTAACTAACCTTTTTATTGTCGCACTTTACCCGTCAATACACTGGCTTTTCCATTAAACGGATTACCCGACGACCGCCGAAACGTCACGACCTGCCCAATATGCCAAAGTGCATCGCTAATGGGGCCATTGATTTCGTTCCAAAAAGGATATTCCGTTGATTTATCGCCGTTTTTGAAGACCATTTTAGAATCTTCAAGCTTCTGTTTGCCACTTTTGAGCATATCGCTCGCTGTTTTTAGGTTGTCAAGCGTCTTGGCTCTTTTTATGTCAAACGTTAAGGGAGAGGTTTCTTCGCCTGAGCGTGTATTGACCTGATTGCGAAGGGCATTCAGTACGACCGTTGATAAGCCCAAAATATGGTCAATTGTTTCTTCTGAAGTCCTCGATTCTTTGGTCGGTCGAAACGCCAAATCTTCGGGGCGCAACCCCTCAGTTGCCCAATAAAAACGGAAGCCGACGCCGTCAATCAGTCGTGCAATCACACTTTCGGCTGTGTACTGAGGGGGATAATCTGGAATTTCAGCGTAGGGCAAAGTGTCCAGGACGCAAGGTTTGGCGTTAAAACCAGTAGCTGTTGATACATTGTGTAGCGTACAGAAAAGTACGGCTGTGATAAAAATGAATTTCATGTTGATAGCTTTTTACATGGTGTGAAAAAAAAAATTGAAAGAACGAAACGAAAGAAAAGGACAAAATATCTTCCGTTTAGTGTCCCAAAACTATAAAGAATTGTGAGAACAGATGCTTGAACGCCTTCATTTTCTAAATAACAGGCGTGTATTTCGACCAACTGAAAAAATCTTTTGCAACCTTTTCTTTGATTTGTTTTCTTTTCAACTGTTCTGTCAATTTATTTGATATATCAATGTTTGACAGAACAAATAAAGGCTTCATCAAAAATAAGTTATGGAAAAACTCAACGAAATTATTTTTTATACAATGGATAAGGCGATAAAAACCTACCGCATGTTTGCCCAACAGCAGTTGCGTGAAGCGGGTTACAAAATTACCATTGACCAATGGCTGATTATCAAAGGCATCCTTGAAAACCCAGATATTTCTCAATTAGAATTGGGTGAAAAAGCCTTTAAAGACAATGCTTCGGTGACCCGTATTATTGACTTGTTGGTGAAAGCAGAATATTTGGAAAGGCAATTTCACGACACCGACCGCCGAAGAGTTAAACTTATTGTGACGCAAACGGGGATGGATATCGTGGGCCATGTGCAGAAAGTGGTTTTGCAAAATAGGAAAACCGCACTCGATGGTATTGACCCAACAGAAATCGAATTAGTGAATAAAGTATTAAACAAGATTATACAGAACTGCCATATATAATTATTAACAACTCTACTGACATGAAAAATTTGCAATTCACAGTTCTTTTGACCGTCATGCTTAATGGCATGACGGTTTTTTCTTCAAAATCACAGACTATCCGAGGCAATATTGAAGTTACCGTGACAAACGATGCCGACAAAGCCTTAGAAGGTGTCACCGTCAGCCTCTTGAATACAAAGGACTCAACCTTAGCAAAAGCAGCGATTTCTGATGAAAAAGGTGTCGCACTCTTGGAAAACATCAAGTTCGGCAATTACTTTTTAGCAGCGACTTCGATAGGTTTTAAAAAGTATATGTCGGCTTCTTTTGCCGTTAATACAAACAATAATAGCCTTCAATTGCCAACGATTAAACTGATAAAAGCGGATAATACCCTTGCGGAAGTCACTGTTGTGTCTCGAAAACCCTTTATTGAAAAGAAAATTGACCGTATTGTGGTCAATGTTGAAAACAGTATTATGAATGCAGGAAGCTCTGCATTGGAAGTGTTGGAACGTTCGCCGAGTGTCAATGTCAATCAAAATGATGTCATTAGTTTGCGTGGTAAAACGGGCGTTATTATTATGATTGATGGCAAACCAACGCCTATTGCGGGTGCTGATTTGGCGAATTATCTCCGCACTTTGCCTTCATCTGCCATCGAACGCATTGATATTATCACCAATCCTTCTGCTAAATATGATGCGGCGGGCAATTCGGGCATCATTGATATCCGAATGAAAAAGGATACGCGTTCGGGTACAAACGGCACAGTAACAGCGGGTTATGGACAAGGCATTTACCCGAAAGCCAACGCGGGATTGACGCTCAATTACCGCAATAATAAAATTAATGCATTTGGCAATTACAATTATGCTTACCGTATGGGTTTGAATCATTTATTACTCGATAGAAATTTTTATACAAAGGACGTTTATAATGGCGGAGACCTCAAGGATAATTACTCTAAATCACCATTTGAAGGGCATACAACACGGATTGGTATGGATTACTTCCCCAATAAAAAGACGATTATTGGCTTTGTAGTCAACAGCAATTTTAATCATTATCGCAGAAATAACAATAACAATTCAATAGTGCTGAATTCTGCGCGGCAAGCCATCAATACATTCACTTCCTTGGCAACTAATAACGATCATGCCAATAATACGGTGGCAAATATCAACTTTAAACACACCCTTGACAGTACAGGAAAGGAGTTGACCGCCGACTTAGATTATGGCGTTTACAACTCTAACTCATTGACTGTCAATGCGACCAATTATAAAAAATTGGATGGTACGGTCTTGCAACCCGACTATGTTTTGAATGGCGACCAAGAAGGGCTTTTGAGCTTCAAAACCGCAAAAATTGATTACGTCAATCCTTTGAAAAACGGCGCAAAATGGGAAGCAGGGTTTAAAACCAGCTTCGTATCGGCTGATAATGATGCTAAATTTACGGATGTCAGCACAGGCACGCCTCAAAACGATGCGAACAAAACCAACCATTTTATTTATCACGAAAATATCAATGCAGGGTACATCAATTTCAATAAAGAATTTAAGCATTTTGCCCTACAATTAGGACTGAGGGGTGAGCAAACAAACCTCAAGACGGAGCAATTAATCGGCAATACGCATTTCGATTCCAGTTATTTTCAATTGTATCCAACGGCTTTTTTGAATTATAAATTGACAAAAGACCAAACTATGGGTTTTTCTGTCAGCCGACGGATTGACCGACCCGGTTATTCGCAACTTAACCCTTTTTTATTTTTGATTGATGTAACGACTTATGCAACAGGAAGACCCAATTTATTGCCTCAAATAACATGGTCGTATGAATGGAGTTATACACTCAAAAACTTGAATTTTGCCTTGAGTTATAGCCAAACAAAACAAAATCAAGACATTGCGATTGCAAAGTTTAGAGATGTATTTCCAAACATTCCGTCAGAAGATAATGTAACAGTTCAAATACCCATTAACCTGTCTTCGTCCGACTATTTTGGTTTGTCGGTTTCTGCGCCGATTGACATAACAAAATGGTGGAGTATAGTGAACAATCTGGATGTTTATTATCAGCATTTTAACGGCACTTTGGGCAACACAACACTTAATAACGGTAGTCCAGCCGCTGATATTAGGACAAACAATAGCTTTTCACTGAAACGCGGTTGGAAAGCAGAATTGAACGCCAATTATAGTTCCAGTCAACGTGCTGGTTTTATGGTACTCGATCCACGTTGGGGTGTCGGTGTAGGTGTCCAAAAAAACATATTGGATAATAAAGGCACTTTCCGTTTTAATATTACCGATATTTTTTGGACTAATTTGCCAAAAGCAGTTATTACATACAATAATTATATCGAAAAATGGCATGCTTTCCGTGAAACAAGGGTCGCCACAGTCACCTTGACATATCGTTTTGGTAACAGCAAAGTGGCGCAATCCAGAAAAAGAACGACAGGTTCGGAAGAAGAAAAAAGGAGGGCAGGTTGATAAAACCCTGTTTTGAGCCAAAACTCTCTTTATACTGAGGGGGTACGAGAAAGAACAAAAAAGGCATGGACTGATGATGTCCATGCCCGAATATTCGATTGGTTTGACAGGTCTTTAGGTCTGGGATACAGTGTTCATTTAAGGCTTGCTGAATGGGTGCTTGCCATATTTTGCCAGCAATAGAGCCGCGACCACTCAGTACAATCAACTTCGGATTCAATAAATGTATCAAAATCGCTACGCCTCGACCTATTTTATAGCCTATTTCAGATAACAGTTCGACAGCAAATTAGTCTCCTTCAAGGGCGGATTTGATGATGAGATTGTTTGCCTCCTCTAGATTATCTTGTGGAATACCTTTAAAGTATTTAGTGTATTGTATTTGGTTTTTTGAATGCTTTGGAAATCATTGACAATCAATAGCTTCTGAATTTCCAAACACCCGAATACTAAACATCATACACTTAAAGAAGAAACACGCCCTTCACTCACGCCTTTTACGGCTTTTTCGACCAAAACCAACAAGCAGGTTTCCGTTTCAAGACAACCTTATTTAGTCATAAAACAATGAGTTATTTTTGTTCTTAACACATAGGTAGATAGGATGTTTCACATAGAAAACATAGCTTATTTGACAAAAAGTCTTATGTTTTCTATGTGAAACATCCTATCTACCTATGTGTTAAGAACAAAAATATGTTTCTAAAATGGTTTTGAAAATATAAACTCCAAGGAATCTAAATCCAAATTATACTCATTAGCTGCCTTTTTTTAACAAAATTAAACAAATATTCAGTAAAAAAGATGTTTTTCATTACTATTGCTGTTACAATTTATTTTTTGTAAAAAACAACAAGAATCTATGCTTAATATCGTTCAACAAGCCAATAAACATCGAGAACGAACAGCCATCGTCAGCGACCATCATACCTATAGTTTTCAGGATTTATTGGTTGCTTCAACCGATTTTGCACATATTTTACTGAGGGGGGCAAATGACCTTAACGAAACACGTGTCGCTTATATGGTATCACCTGGCTTTGATTATGTTCGTGTACAATGGGGTATTTGGCAAGCGGGCGGTATCATCGTGCCTTTGTGTCTGACCTATCCGTTGCCTTCGCTGCGTTATACCATTGAAAATTCTGATGCAGAAATACTCATTGTTTCGCCTGAATATGCGGAGTTGCTACAACCTGTGGCGGTTGAAAAGGATATACGTTTTATTGTCTTAGGTAAAGATGATTTAGGTAAAAATACTGAGGGGTATGTTTTACCTATTATCAGTGACAGCCGCCGTGCCATGATACTCTACACAAGTGGTACAACGAATTTGCCAAAAGGTGTTGTCACCACACATCGCAACCTAAACGCCCAAATTTCATCCCTCATTGAAGCGTGGAAATGGACAGAAAACGACCATACGATTTGCATTTTGCCCTTACACCATGTTCATGGCATTGTCAATATTGTCAGTTGCGCGCTGTGGACGGGTGCGTGTTGCGAATTTCTACCCTCTTTTTCCGCAAAAGACCTTTTCGACACCTTTAAAGAAGGTCATATCAATGTCTTTATGGCTGTGCCGACCATTTATTTTAAACTCATTGCTCATTGGGAGGGCTTGCCAAGTGATGAACAAAAAGAATTGACCGACACCCTCGCACGTTTCCGTTTTATGGTCTCTGGTTCAGCCGCTTTGCCCGTTTCTGTTATGGAAAAGTGGGAGAAAATCAGTAAACATACTCTTTTAGAACGCTATGGTATGACTGAAATAGGTATGGGACTAAGTAATCCGTATCAAGGCAAACGTTATGCAGGTCATGTGGGTTTTCCTTTGCCCGGTGTGCAAGTCCGTTTGGCAGATGAACAAGACAATGAAATTCCTTCTACTGAAATAGGTGAAATACAAGTAAAAGGTGCTACCGTTTTCAATGAATATTGGCGCAAACCCGAAGCGACGGCTGAATCTTTTACAAAAGACGGTTGGTTCAAAACAGGTGATGTAGCAACGGTAGATACTGAGGGGGGCTATCGCATTCTCGGCAGAAACTCGGTGGACATTATCAAGTCAGGTGGCTATAAGATATCTGCTTTAGAAATTGAAGAAGTCCTTCGCACATACCCCTCAGTATCAGACTGTTGCGTGGTCGGTATGGACGATGAGGAATGGGGAGAATTAGTCGTCGCTGCGATTGTGCCTAAACAAGAAGATATTGATATTCAAGAGCTTAACGCATGGATGCGAACGCAAATGCCGGCTTACAAAACGCCCCGAAAATATAAATTGATAACAGAATTACCACGCAATGCAATGGGTAAAGTAACAAAAAACGACGTAAAATTACTCATAAACACATAGTCATATAGAATATATAGCTTTTTTAGTTCCTTTCAGGATAACAAAAGGAAAAGCTATGTATCCTATATGACTATGTGTTAAATAAAAAAAAATCAAAATGTTGATTCGAGGTGTCGCATTGTTAGCGGCTTGTTTTATTATAGGTCAATTGCTTGGAGAAACATTAGGCAGATGGTTGCATATTGATGCCAACGTCGGGGGTGTTGGTTTTGCTATGATATTGCTCATTTTATCACAAAATGAGTTAGAAAAGCGGGGACTTTTTTCAAAAGAAATGGAAGAAGGCGTACTATTTTGGAGTAAAATGTATATTCCTGTCATTGTTGCCATGTCTGCTATACAGAATGTGCGCGTCGCTTTGTCAAGCGGCATGGTTGCTTTATTGGCGGGTATCATTCCTGTCGCATTGTGTTTGGCGATGATGCCACTTATTTCTAAACTCACTAAACACGAGTCCTAAAAATCATGGATTATATAACAACTTGGCTCTTAAAGAATGGCTTAGTGGTCGCTTTTTTAGTCGTCGGCATTATCATGTATGGTGCCGAAGGACTGTCTAAAACATTGACTAACAAGAAAATACCTGGTTCTGCCCTCGCTATTTTCTCTGGACTTGTCTTAGCATATATTGGTGGTGCGTTGACAGGCGGAAAGAAAGGCATTGCGGACATTCCTCAACTGTCTGGTTTTGAATTAATGGGCGGTGCGATGTTCCGCGACTTTACAATCGTCTCAACGGCTATGGGTGCGAGCTTTGTGATTATCAAAAAGACAGGTTTGGCGGGTGTGGTGTCGCTTTTTGTCGGTGTCTTTTTGTCTTTTATGACCGGTGCAGGCATCGCAATCGGCTTTGGTTATAACGATGCGGCGAGTATTACCACGATTGGGGCGGGTGCGTGTACTTTTGTCGTCGGTCCAGTGACTGGAACGGCAGTTGGGGCAACGTCTGATGTGATAGCGATAAGTATTGCCGCCGGAGTTGTCAAGTCTATTTTAGTAACCATCGGTACACCTTTTATTGCAAAGTATATTGGTCTCAATAATCCACAAGCGGCGATGATTTTTGGTGGTTTGGGCGGCACAACAAGCGGTGTTGCCGCAGGATTAGCCGCTACTGACCCTAAATTAGTGCCTTATGGAGCCATGACGGCAACGTTTTATACAGGTTTGGGCTGTTTGCTATGTCCTTCGGTTTTATATATTTTCGTAAAGGTGTTTTTTCCTTAAATACTGAGGGGTTATCTCATAGTAATATTTTTTTGTTTTCGTTTTGTACATCCTCCCTATCAATCAAATCCGTTGGATTTTTTTCATATTCAGCTATCCTTTGATCCAAGATAGCTTTATGCCAATCTGGAATATTGTCATCTTTTTCAATATTGACGAATTTCAGGTTCTTTATTAATTCTAAAATAAAATCTGCTTTTGTATCTGGAAAACTTAATGTTATAGTCATTTTACAATATTTTTTTTTATAAAAATAAGTGTTAAAAGTATAATCTCCAAAAATTTAAGATATAAACTTTGTTGGTTGATAATAGGAAGTTGTTTTTAAAGTTATTGGCTGGCCGATACAAAGAATGGTAATTCCAGCGATGGTAATTGATGGATATTTGTTTATGCAATATACTACAAGAGCGTATTTTGAGCAAAAAGAAACAAGGTTATGGATAATACCCCCTCAGTATATGCGTACAAAAAGTAGAAAATACGTATTTTCACAGCTAAATTTGAAATGATGAATATCAAAAACAACTATCAATTTAATGTTCCTCTTGCCCTTTCATTGCTTGTCACCCTGTTTTTGTTTTACATTGATGAAGGATATTACAACTTCAAATGGATGTTGAATATAGGCAATTGGCTTATTTTCATGATTTATGTTTTCATTCTGTTTTTGATGCAAATATGTGTTATTAAAGCCGTTTTGTATAAAAGCAACAACCCAATGTTCATGGCAATTAAATATACATTTGGCATTGCCCTTGGCATTGCCTTTGCTTTTTGGATGTTCAAATTCTCTATTAGTTAAAAAAATGTGTTCTGCGACAATTTTTGCAGCACAACACAAAAATTACCATAGAATAAAATAAGTTATTTAAAATATAAAAACAATGAATAGAAGAGATGCCATTAAGAAAGCCGCCATTCTGTTAGGCGGTACTTTATCCGCTCCGACCCTCATGGCTTTGAGTCGGTGGGAGCAACCTTTTGCTTTGTCATTCAGCAGGAATACTGAGGGGGTGCTTTTTAACTTGACGGAATTGCAAAGAAAAATCGTTGCCGAGGTTGCAGAGATGATTATTCCGAAAACAAGTACCGCAGGTGCAAAAGATGCAGGCGTACCCGCCTTTATCGAAATGATGCTCAAAGACTGTTATTACGCACCCGAACACGATAGTTTTATGGAAGGTGTCGTGGCGTTGGAGCAATCTAAGTTCTTAGACTTGGACGCTGCCCAACGGACGGCTATGCTCACAAAAGTAGAAGCTGAAACCAAAGACATGATGAAAGCCCGGGAAGTCAAACAAACCAAAATGGGTGACAATGAAGATAAAGAGGAAATGAAAGCGGTTGCCAAAGGCTTACCTTTTTGGCGTTTGATGAAAGAATTGACGCTTTTAGGTTATTTTACTTCGGAGGTCGGCATTAAAGCCTCTTTTGAGTATGTACAGATACCTTCTAAGTTAGAAATGATTAAATTAAAGCCCAATCAAAAGGCTTATGCGTATTAAATTAATTAAGTCTTAGCGAAATAAAAACAAAACTGACTATTACTCACTGTTTTACCGCAAGCGGTAAAAGACGTGCTTTAAAATAATTCTTTCGGAGCGAAGTCAAATTTTGAGGCTTTTGCCTCAAAATTTGACT
>JANOAU010000075.1:0-42239 GCA_031411275.1 Saprospiraceae bacterium
CACGAGTCCACTTTCTTTAATACCGATATCGACAAAGCAACCGAAATTTGTGATGTTGTTGACGATGCCCGGAAGCACCATTCCCGACGTCACATCTTTTATCGTTTTGATGTTGGGATCAAATTCAAAAACTTTCGCCAATTTCCTTGGGTCGAGGCCTGGCTTTTCAAGTTCTTTAATGATGTCTTTTAATCCGAGCAAACCAATTTCTGCTGTTGTATATTTTTCTGCTGTAATGAGGCGCGTTTTTTCTTTTAAGCTAAAAATAACCTACCTTTGTGTAGAGTTGAGCTGTTATAGAACTTATAGGAAAAATTAATAAAAACGCATTCACCAAAAATGGAAAACCAAGAATTTCAACCCCAAAATACTGAGGGGGGGTACTACACCCGGCAATTGGACTTAACGCCCGTCCGCGATGCCGTTGATGCCGTCAAACGCGAACTCGCAAAAGTTATCATCGGGCAAGACGAGCTGATGGATTTATTGAACATCGCTTTGCTCTGCGATGGTCATGTTCTGCTCGAAGGTGTGCCAGGCATTGCTAAAACAATGACTGCCAAGCTGTTAGCAAAAACGATTGATGCGGGTTTCAGCCGAATTCAGTTTACACCAGACTTGATGCCGAGTGATGTGATGGGTACGATGGTTTTTAATGCCCAAACGTCTCAATTTTACTTCAATGCGGGACCTGTTTTCTCAAATATTGTTTTGATTGATGAAATCAACCGTGCACCTGCTAAGACGCAAGCGGCTTTGTTTGAAGTCATGGAAGAACGGCAAGTGACGGTAGACGGCACGACCCATTTGATGACGTTTCCGTTTTTTGTCATTGGTACGCAAAACCCCATTGAACAAGAAGGTACTTATAGATTGCCCGAAGCACAGCTTGACCGTTTTTTGTTCAAAATTAATATCAATTACCCGAGTTTAGATGAAGAAAAGCAGATTTTACGCCGTTTCAAAGAGGATTTTAAGCAAATCAAAACGGCAGAAGTCGTGCCTGTACTGAGGGGTGAACAAATTAAAGCCTGTCAAGCATTAGTCGAAAAAGTACATATCAGAGAGGAATTGGTGGACTATATTGCTGCGATTGTGCATAATACACGTAACAATGGCGATATATATTTGGGTGCATCGCCACGTGCCTCATTGGCAATTTTGAAGGCATCGAAGGCAATGGCAGCGATTAATGGGCGTGAATTTGTGATTCCTGAGGATATTCAATATGTTGCTTATCATGTATTGAATCACCGCATCATTCTGACACCTGAACGGGAGATGGAAGGCTATGATGCAAAAGATGTGATTAATGAAATTGTGAAAAAAATAGATGTGCCACGTTGAGGTTTTAAGATTTTAAGCAAGTTAGGGGCTATTTATAACAGGCTTTAAAGAATAGAATCAAATCATTTATAACCAACGTTTTATATTTTTCACTTTTCGTTTTTCACTTAGTATAAAAGATTGAATACAAAAAGAAATTCCGTTTAGTGACATTGTTATTCTTGTTGATTAACGGGGACAGACTCGCATACCATTTCGTTGGTCATAGATAGAAGGTTGGAAAACTTCTATGTCTCTGATACCGTTTAGCCAACCTGACAAACCAACAAGAATAACGATGCCACCAAACAAAATTCCAGAACTAACACTCTGAAGAATTAATTTTTCATCGGTACTATTTCGCCTGCCATATTCAAGCACTCGCCTTCTTTCAGCATTGTTTTACTACCGTCTTTTTTTATGATGGTGCCGTCGCTCATCACTTTTGTACCATTGCTTAATGGTGTAAAGGCTTTAACTGGAATCATTTTACCATTTTTCATAATGGTTACTTTGCCCTCTTGCATCATCACATGTTTCTCATTTGACATCTTCATCATCTCGTGCTTCTGAGTTGATTTGTCCATCATTTTATGATCCATTTTGTCCTTGTGCATACCAAAATGTGCTGAATCTGGCGGCATAGGTTTGGCATTTGGTCTCTTCGGCATCTTTTTCTTAAGTTTTCCTTTCGGCACAGTATCCCCTTTCATGCTGTTCATGTCTGGATCATTAGGCAGTGTGCCTTGATTTAACCCAGTGTTATAGCCATTGTAATAGCCAGTCGGCGTTATAGGTTTAGCTCTCAATGTATCCGTTTGGGCAAACGCACCCAATGAAAGAACAAGGGCTGTCATTGCAAAGATTAATTTTTTCATTATTTTTATGTTTAAAATTTTATGTTGAATACTTTACTGACTTCATTTTTTAGCTTACATGAGCTGCTTCGGCATTAATAAAGGACTCAGCGATTTCAGTCAATTTTTGATCTGCTTCTTTTTCCTCGCTTAAAGTTTCGTGTAACAAGGCGGCGGCTTCGTCTTCACCTAAAGTTTTAGCGAAACAGCACAATGTTCCATAAGTAGCAATTTCGTAGTGTTCAACTTTTTGACCTGCTAAAATAATACCTGCATCACGCACCATACCTTTTTCGGTATGTTCCATAATGTCTTCTGCTTCTTTGATTAAGCCAAAAATGGCTTCGCATTTTTTCTCTTCAACTTTTTCACCAAGAGTGGAGAAAACTTGTTCCAATCGAGTGACATGTTCTTTTGTGGCTTCCAGATGCCCCGTCAGTGCTTGTATCAATTCATTGGCACTGGCATTATTAATCATTTTGGGAATTGCCTTTGTGAGTGCTTTTTCTGCCCAATAGATGTCTTTAAGTTCATCAACAAGTAGCGTGCGTAAACCATGTGCTACACCAGATTTCGATTTCTCTCCATTTGCTTTTCCTTGATTTTGATTGCCGTTTTGGACGGGCTTAGTGCTTACTGTGTTCATTCTTTAAACGTTTTTTAAATTTATTATTTTAATTATTTTCAATTAATACGATGCAAAGTTGAGCATCCTTGGGCTGTTAGGTGTTACATAACTTTTGAAATAAGTTACAACATTCACACATGTATTTTTAACCAAAATACTGAGGGGGCAAATAACAATATCCCCTCCTTATTCTGTTTTTATTTTATTATGCCTATAAAAAATATAGAATAGAATATTCCTACTATTTTTACACTAAAACGTCAAACCATGCTTTCAAATCCACTTTTCATCCTCACCATCCTGTGCCTTAATATCATCATGGCGGAAAAACTCGCCACAGTGCCGTATATCCGACATTTGAGCGCAGCTCTCATCGTCATTATTTTGGGTGCCATTGAAGCCAATATGGGTATCATACCCTCTGCCTCCAATGCGCCACCGCTTTATGAGGGTATTTTCACCTATATCGCCCCTTTAGCCATTTTTTTCCTCATGTTGGGTGTCCAAATCAAGAGTTTAAAAAAAGCAGGGACACCTATGATTGCCTGTTTTTTTCTTGGCAGCGTCGGCACTATGCTCGGGGTTTTGGTCGGTATGTGGGTCATTCATGGCAGCACCAGTATCGGCGAAAATTTTGATGCCATAGGTGGTATGTACACAGGCACGTACATCGGTGGCAGTATTAATTTCAATGCCATTGCCTTGCATTATAATATTGGCAAAGAAGGTTCACTGTTTACCGCCGCCACTGCTGTTGACAATATTTGGAGTGCCGTTTGGGTCGTTGTCACTTTGTTTATTCCCAAAATAATGAAAAGAATCGCCCCTACAAAGCCTAAATCTCTGTCAAACGATGTTGTTTTTGCACAAGACAGCAGCGACAGAGAAATCGTTGACCCCCTCAGTATAGCGGCACTTATTGCCTTGGGTTGCGCGACAATGTTTGTTGTGGGTGAATTAGTCAAAATATTTCCAGCCATTCCATCTGTTATTTTCCTAACCACGATAGCGTTGTTATTGGCGCAAGTACCTTTCGTTCAAAACATAAAAGGGGGGCGTCTGCTCGGTATGTTGTGTGTTTATTTGTTTTTGACTGTCATTGGCGCCCATTGCGATATTCCCGCGCTCATGAAAGACGGCCAATTGGCTTGGACGCTTTTTACATTGGTCGCTATCATTGTCACTATACATGGCATCGTCATTTTTGGTTTAGGTTATTTGTTCAAACAGGATTGGGATGTCCTTGGCATCACCTCGCAAGCGAATGTCGGCGGGGCATCAACGGCTTTAGCCTGTGCAAAAAGTTTGGGTCGTGAAGATTTAGCTTTGGCAGGTATCCTTGTCGGTGCATTGGGTAATGCCACGGGCACATATTGGGGCTTTTTGATTGCAGAGTTTTTGAGAAATACGCCTATTTTCTAAATCCTCAATTTTTAACAATTTTCCCTATTGCGCTCCTTTGTCCATCTAATTTAAGTTCATAAAAATATAAGCCCCGTACAGCCTGTGAGTCGTACCAACGCATGTGTTGATTGCCCGTTTGTTGTTGTTCTGTTTTTTGAAAAATAAGTTGCCCTAATTCATTGAAAATAAGGAGATTAACGGATTGTGGTTTTTTCAAAAGATAGTCAAAATTGAAGCCTGATACTGAGGGGTTGGGCGAGACGCTTATGTTATCCAAAATCTCTTGTTGCCCGACAGGGAAAGTGGCAATTTGATTATCCATCCAAGCAATACGATTGGTGAGCCACGTTTTCAGGTAGGTAATTTCACTTTCGTAAGTCGAACCGATATAAGAATTGGGCCAGACGTAACGCCCTAAAATTTGCCACTGTTGAAAATTCCGATTAGGGGCATCCCCTAAAGCAACCGTCATAGAATCAATCACATAACTAATGCGGGTATTGGATAACTCTTTGGCTCTTAATTGTTGCCACCGGCTGCGTATTTGTTTTTTAAAATTATTATCCGCCATTAGGTTCTTCCACCAAAATGGAATACCCCAACCATCATTGGGACAGACGTTGTTAAAATCCACTGCCCAATTACTGATACGTGCGCCATCGCAATAATTGGCATTGCCGAGTGCGATGTTAAAATCCCAGACGGGTCCCATTTTGAATTTGCTGTTAATCGAATTTTTGTCTTTATAAAAATAGGTGCTGAGACGGTAGCCATCTACATTCCTTGTGATTTCATTGACGATAAAAAAATCAACAAGGGTCGGGACATCCCAATATTTTGGATAACCTACTGAGAGGTCTGAAAACGAAGGATTGCTTAATTTCATCGCCTCTTCCATGCTCGCCACCGCTGTTTGGATATACGTTTTTTGTACCGCTTTAATATTGTCAAGGCTCGGATATTCCCATTGATAAAACGTTTTTTTAGTTGCGTTTGTATCACTATTAGAATACGCAGAATTAAAGCCCGCCGTAAGACCCGCTATATTACCAGTGGTTTTATCAATTTTCAAGATATAACCCCCTGTGAGCGCATCGCCTGTAGTTGCCGTGGAATCATTTTTTGAAATATTAACACGATCTTTATCACGCTTTATTTTTTCTGTCAATACATAAACGCCGCTATATACACCATTTAGAACCAATTCGCAAAAACGGGTGCGGGGTGCCCAAGCCATAAATGAACCTGCTAAATTATAAGTCAAAGCATCTCTAATCAAAGCCTTATCGCTATAAGGTGCAATCAAAGCCCAGTCTGATTCGCTGGGCATACCGAGTAAAGATACCGCAATGTCGTTGCCCGCCGCCTCTCGGATTTCTATACTGTATGGCTTTTTTTCGGATATGCTCTGCGAGGAAGAACCTCTTCGTTCAATGCCAATAAGGCCATTAAAATGGAAATTTTGGTCGGTCATATTGTTGATTTGACCTGGACCATTATAAATAACTTTCATAGTGCCAGTAATTTTGGGGTCATCGGGTATAGTAACATTATTGGTATTAATAATAACGATGGGCAACGTTGAATAGGCAAAATTGACCGTTTGAGAGACAAGTCTAAGACTAAAAAAGAAAAGAATAATAGTGGTACTGATTTTTCTCATTTTGATGATTTTGTTTGTAAGTTGCAATTTTACTGCCAATATGAACATAATTAAAATTGATAAGTATCAAGCTAAAATTATTTAGGAAAATTACTCACTGTTTTTCGCTTCGCTCAAAATGCGTACATAAAGGATTTTTTTTTGAGGATTGAATGACTTTTTCAGTGAAAAAGTCATTCAATCCAATAGATTTTATTCAAGTACGCTTTTTTCTGCTTGCAGAAAAACAGTGAGTAATAGTATTAATTTATTTTGTCCACATACTTAAGCTATAAAAGAGACCTCAAATTAGAGGAGTCTGTTGGGTTTTTCTAATTTTGCGCCGTTTTTAAAAACCATTTTCGTTATCAACGTATCATTAATCAATTATTCAACATTTCAACAATGAAAATAGACGTTATTCTCGGTTTACAGTGGGGCGACGAAGGCAAAGGCAAAATTGTAGATTTCTTAGCTGAACAATACGACATCGTAGCCCGCTTTCAAGGTGGCCCCAATGCAGGGCATACTTTGAAGTTTGGCGGCAAGAAATTTGTCCTTCACACCGTTCCGTCGGGTATTTTTCGGGAAAAACTCATTAATGTCATCGGCAACGGTGTTGTGCTTGACCCTATTACCTTTGAGCGTGAAATCCAAAATTTACGCATTGCCGAAGTCGCATTTGAAGACCGCCTTTTGGTTGCTAAAAAAGCACACCTTATCATCCCAACACACCGTATGCTCGACGCAGCCAGTGAAGCCGCAAAAGGGACTGCTAAAATTGGCTCAACGCTGAAAGGCATTGGTCCGACTTATATGGACAAAACGGGGCGCAATGGCTTGCGGGTTGGTGACATTATGTTGCCCAATTTTCGCGAACGCTACGAAGCTTTGAAGAAAAAACACCTCGAAATGCTGAAAATATACCCCTCAGTATCTTTCGATTTAGCAGCCGAAGAAGAACGTTTTTTCAATAGTTTGGCAACCCTAAAAGCCCTACAACTCATTGATTCAGAATACTATATCAATAATGCTTTGAATGCAGGTAAAAAAATATTGGCAGAAGGTGCACAAGGCTCTATGCTCGATATTGACTTTGGCACGTATCCTTATGTTACCTCTTCAAATACCGTTACAGCAGGTGTCTGTGTGGGTTTGGGCATTGCGCCACAAAGCATTGGTGAAGTCATTGGCATCACAAAAGCGTATTGTACCCGCGTGGGCAGTGGCCCTTTTCCAACAGAATTGCACGATTCTATTGGAGACTTGCTTCGTACTGAGGGGGCTGAATTTGGTTCAACAACAGGTCGTCCCCGTCGTTGTGGATGGATTGATTTGCCGCAACTGCTTTATACGATTATGCTCAATGGCGTAACGCAACTGTGTATTACAAAAATTGACGTATTAAATATTTTCAAAGAACTCCATGCTGCCACCGCTTACCGTTATGACGGCACAGAAACGGCTGAATTGCCTTATGATATGGCAGAAATACGTGTTGACCCTGTTTATAGAAAGTTTGAAGGTTGGAATACATCACTCGATGGCATGTTCGATTTTGATGTTTTGCCAGAAACGGTTAAACAATACATCGCCTTTTTGGAGGAATATCTAAAAGTTAAAGTGACGATGATTTCGACAGGTCCAGAGCGGGAAAAGTTGATTTTGAGATAATTATAGATTTGGATAACTCATTTATCGTCTTTCCAAATTAACCCCAAAATTTGTTTATTTGACGAAAATCGTATTACTTTGTAAAAAAACACGACATGGTTAAATTTTCTGAAAAAGCTCAAACAAGTCGCCAACCGAAAGTCTATACTTTCGAGGAATACCTACGTCGTGAAGAAAAATCAGTTGAAAAACATGAATTTTACAACGGAAAAATCATAAAAATGCCAGGGGGAACAGACATACACAGTGAGATTGCAGCTAATGTTATAACGGCTTTAAAAATTGTTGTTCGCCCTTTACCACGTAAATTTAGGGTTTATGACAGCAATTTAAAAATCCATATCGAGCCAACCAACACAGGCGTTTATCCTGATGCCCTCATCGTTTGTGAAGAGCCGCAATTTTGGCAAAACCGCCGCGATGTTATTATCAATCCGTTACTTATTGTTGAGATTTTATCACCAAGTACACAGGCTTATGACCGTTTGGGTAAGTTTGAATTGTATAAATTGTTGCCTTCTTTTCAAGAATATGTCTTAGTCAATACCGATAAACTATCGGTTGAGACACGTTTTCAAGAAGAACCCAACCTTTGGCGCATCAAAATGGAAACGGATATTGAAAATTCTGTCAATTTGCGATCTTTAGGCGTTGCTATTTCGATGTCAGATGTTTATGAAAATATTGTTTTCCGAGATAAAAAATCAAAGTAATATTAGAAAAAGCGTAAAAAACAAGCCGATATTGAGACCCCTCAGTATCGGCTTGTTTTTTTTATAAACCCTTTAAAATCAATAATAACGCAAGCGAATAACACCCGCCAATTGTTTGCAAAAGCGAATAACTTGCCGCGTATATCCATATTCATTGTCATACCAAACATACAGCACGACACTCCGTCCGTCACGCGAAATGATAGTGGCGGGGCTGTCGAAAATAGCGGGTGTCGGGCTACCGACCAAATCTGAAGACACCAATTCCTGTGAAATGGAGTATTGAATTTGTTCAACCAAATCACCTTTCAATGCAGCTTGACGCATGATTTCATTAATCTCTTCTTTCGTCGTTTTATTGTCTAATTGCAAATTCAAGACAGCTAATGAGACATTCGGTGTGGGTACACGTATGGCGTTGCCCGTAAATTTACCTGACAATTCAGGTAAAACTTTAGCAATCGCACTTTCTGCACCGGTTTCCGTAATTACTAAGTTGAGCGGTGCAGAACGTCCTCGACGGAATTTTTTGTGGAAATTGTCCAACAGGTTTTGGTCATTTGTGAAAGAGTGGACCGACTCGACATGCCCTTTTTCGATACCCAAAGCGTCATTAATAACTTTCAGAACGGGTACTATCGCATTGGTGGTACAACTGGCTGCCGACCAAATTTTTTCATCATTCACATCAAAATTCTCATGGTTAACGCCATGAACAATATTGGGAATATCCCCTTTGCCAGGTGCCGTCAACAACACTTTTTCTGCACCTTTTGATTGTAAATGACGGCTCAAGCCCTCTCTGTCGCGCCAACTACCCGTATTGTCTATGATGATAGCATTGTCAATGCCATACTCTGTATAGTCAATTTCTTCGGGCGTATTGGCTGAAATGAAGTGAATCCTATGTCCATTGACCCAAAGGCATTGTTCTTCGACATCGGCAATGACCGTTCCCGGGAAAGTGCCATGAACAGAGTCTGTCCGCAACAAATCGGCACGTTTTAAGATGTCCTCTGGATTTTTGTCGCGGGTGACTATGGCACGTAGACGCAACTGTTCGCCTTTGCCGACTTGCGAAATTAACTCACGTGCAGCGATGCGTCCGATACGCCCAAAGCCGTAAAGTACAATGTCACGCGGTTCTAATTGGATTTTATCCTGCCCCACAAAACCCTTCATCTTTTTGGCAACAAAATCCATTTCATCTGAATAGTTTGTTTTTTCATTGAGCCACTCCACCCCTAATCTACCAATATCAATGCGGCTGGGCGCAAGAGGCATACGATTCAGTGCCTTGGCAAGCCCCAAAGTATCGTGAATACTGAGGGGGTGCTTTACCACTTCCCGAGCATAATGATGGAGGTTTAACAGCTCAGACGAAGACCGGTCAACCATCTGGTGTCTGAAAATGATGAGTTCTACTGACTTGTCGAACCATAATTTACCCAATACGCTGATTAACTCAATAGCGGCTTTTTCGTCTTTAATCCACTCCTTGAGATTCTTTTCGTAAATCTGTTTTTTCATTTTTTTTAAAATTAGGTTTTATATAAGTTAGATAAAGAATTGACTGACAATTAGTTGTCAGAAGAGAGGCTGCAAAATTATATTTGGTCTTATTATTTCAGTGCTAAAAGGGCTTGTTCCACTTCCTTTGCGTCATTTATTTTTTCGATCACAAAGGGTGGCACGGCTCTTTCGCCACAATCAGGCATTGAGCAACGTTCGCAAGTCGTATTCACCATTTTTGTTTTTAAATGAGGGTCGTCGAGGAATCGAAAAAGCCGTTTAGCCTTGTCGTCCAATAAAATACCCAAAGTGACACTGACACTTTCTTTGGGGTTGGGTGTATTGGGTTTAGCAATGGATAAAACGAGGTATTCGAGTTCCGTTTCCCAATATTTAGAGATTTGGGCATCGCAAACAAGCGTCTCTTGGCGGTCAATTTGTTGAAGCGTTCGCATCGTTTTTATGACATTCACGGAGACCCAACGGCGACAATAATGCTCGTTCAGTTCGTTGCCATACGCCTTGTGCAAGCGGCTTAGATGCAGCTCCTTCGTCATTTTAAACGTTTTCATCATCTCGTCAGAATGGAGTCGAATAAAGAATAAGTCATTGATTTTGAAGTGCTTAGGTAGAATATTGGTCAGTCGTTGCAGGAGCATTTCAGCCGTTACATCATATTTTTCAAATAGTTGAACAAAATCTTTGGGATGCCAATCCGATGCGCTTGCCCATGTTTTTATGTCTTCAACCAGTGCATCACCATCCATCAAAAGTGCAGAGGCAAAGTAGGAGGCGCGGAAATTAGAAAGCAATTTTTCAAAACTTTCAGCTTTTTGAATCACCGTTTCGTAAGGTCGTTCTTTGATATTTAAAAACTGAAAACCCAATTCACGGGCGATTAAAAAATGCTCTTGTGCAGCCGTGAGTTCTTTGTTAATGTGTAACGTTTTTGACCCCTCAGTATAATAGGATCGAATACGCCTCAGACTCTTATCTTTGGCTATTTTTTTCCGATTAACGGTAATACCATATCTTTGTAAAAGTAATTTTTCGAGATAATCCGTTGAAAAAGAATGTCTTACGACAATACCATTTTCCATTTTAAAGTTCTTAGTTGCCTTTTCTAAGTCTTCAAAATAATTGTCATTCATGTCTTGATAACTTCGCAAAGCGGCAGTGTAGATGCTTTCTGTTTGCATCTGATAGTTACGGGCAATCTTGATAATTGTCGAAATAAATGCATTAATTTTGTCAGGCGTATTTGAAAAAAGCTCCATTAATTTATCGGGGCTGATGCCAAACATGTCGAGTGGGAATACTTTGAAAAACTCAGATTCTAATAATTCGATAATCGGTTGCAGTTTTTTTGACGCATAAACGGATACCAATTCGTCATAAGTAGTGCCTAATGCTTTGGCGAGGGCGAGTATTTTATCGGCTTTTGGGTACTTTTTGCCTTTTTCTATTTCATGTACATAAGACTGAGACATGTCGGTCAATTCGGCAAGTTGTTGATAATTCAGTCCTTTTTGTTGCCGCAAATAGGCTATTTTGAGTCCAAAAATAAGGCGTAGTTTGTCTTGATTGAGCATATTTCATATTTTTTCAACATCGGTTATAGGCAGCCACCCATCTTCACCATTAGGCAATTTTACTTTTGTCATTGTGCCGATAATGTCCAATATTTCAATTTTTAAACCTTCGTGAAGATTATTGACCGTTGTGGCGTTAGGGTCAGGGGCATTTTTCAAGGGCGTTTCATGTGTAATAATGATGCCATAGGGCGTTCTGAGGACAGAAGCAGCCGTTTGAGCCAATACAAATAATAAAATACTGAGGGGTACGGCAGTTAAACCTGTAATAAAACCGTATTTTTTTCGATGCCTTTCGTTGTCCAAAAGCCAAAATGCGAAACCAATAGCACCCAACCATAAGACCAGCAAACCAAATATTGCCCAAGTATCTGCTGGAAATGCACCCCGCAAATAGTGCCACCAACGGATGAAAAAAACATTCGTTATTGGTTCTATATCATCACTCACGCGTGTACGGGCGACGATGAGGTTTTGTTGAATATCTACATCAGAAGGGTCGAGCCGCAAAGCGCGTTCATAGTTGAGCAGGGACAAACCGATTTTGTTGAGCCTAAAATACGCATTGCCTAAGTTAAAAAAAAGTTCTTTCGAGAATACATTTCCACTTTTCAGAATACTCTCGTAACCATCGGCAGCAATGCGATAATTACCCTCTTGATACGCTTGATTGGCTGCCGCAAAGACCTGTTGTGCATCAGCCGCCGCCAGTTTTGGGAGGTTAACAAGGCATAAAAAAAAAAGAAATAACCTGATTGTTAATGTAGCATACATTTTCATTATCGTCTTATTAGGTGTGTATGAGGGCAAATCTAATGTGTTTTTTTTATAAAAATAAAAGGCATTTTTACAAAATTTTCAGTTGTCTATAAAAATCAAAAGGCAGTTAATACACGGAGTGCCCCCCTCAGTATCAACTGCCTTTTGGTAGTGTTGTGTATAACGAGCTTCTTTGTTAGATAGTCAATAGCAGAAAAGTGTTACTTCACAACAGGAACCTGATTCATATTACCATTTAAGATATAGGTAACAAGAAGTACAAAAAGGAGGAGAAAGATAAGGAAATAGCCAAAACACCACCCTTTTTTGCCATAATTTAAGTCATTATCAGCCATATTTTTTTATTTAATATTTTAATGAAAAGTTGGTCAAAATCCAAACATGCCGCAAAAGTAAGTTCTATATACTTTATGGCAAAACGTTTTGCTAAGTTATTGGTAATTAACCCTGAGACAATGCTTCTACGTATTCCGTTAATAGACGAACGCCATAGGCTGTTGCGGTGCGGTGTGTGCCTAATTCAGAGGCTACAATCGCCATTGCTGCAATGTCTAAATGCGCCCAAGAAGAATGGTTATCAATAAAAAATTCAAGAAATTTAGCGGCTGTAATCGCCCCTGCGACGGGTTTGCTGCTGAGGTTGGCGATATCAGCGACATCAGATTTCATATCTTCGAAATAGGCTTCCCACATAGGCATACGCCACAAACGTTCGCCTGTGGCGTCACCTGCTTTGGCAAGTGCTGTGGCTAATTCGTCGTTATTGGAGAACAATCCTGCGGCATTAAAGCCCAAAGACGTAACGACATTGCCTGTCAAGGTCGCCAAATCTATCATCACATCAGGGTTGTAATGCTTTTTCATGTAAGCCAAACCATCGGCGAGAACGAGCCGTCCTTCTGCATCCGTATCTATCACCTCAATCGTTTTGCCCGAATAAGAATCTATAACATCGCCTGGACGTGTTCCTGCGCCATCTACCATATTTTCAGTGGCAGGAACGATGCCGATGAGATGAATCGGTAGTTTAAGTTTAGCCACCAATTCCAACGTACCCAATACAGCTGCCGCGCCGCCCATGTCCGATTTCATCAAGTACATATTGTTCGAGGGCTTGAGGCTGATGCCCCCTGTATCGAAAGTTACGCCTTTACCCACCAAACCTACTTTTTTCTGAGCGTTTGGATGTTTGTATTCCATAATAATAAAACGCGGCTCTTGTTCGCTGCCAGCGTTGACAGACAGCAGGGCTTTTAAACCTGTCTCTATGCATTCTTTTTTATCTAAAGCAGTGACGGTGAAATCATGTTTTTTACCAGATTGCATTGCCCATTCTGCGAGATACTGAGGGGTCTTATAATTAGGGGCGGCATTGACCAAATCCATAATGGACATTTGGGTTTCGGCGCACATAACCGCTTGATTGGCGGCTTTTCCTACATTTTCGACATTATTTTCAACAAAAATCATGAGTTCTCCCTCTTCTTTTGAGAGGGGATGTGAACCGTTGTTTTCTGATTTGTAGAGACCAATACGGTATGAACCAAGCAAAATGCCGTTGACCGCAGACTTTAAATAGGCTATGTCAGCGAGGTTAGCATGTATGAAATCAAGAGCAATTTGTCCCCCATTAAACTTCGATTTTTGGGAAAAAGAAAGGTTTCTAAAAGCTAAAAGGATATCGTTGTTATTAGGCTTTTCGCCTAAACCCAGAAGGTAAATACGGGTTTGACCCTTATAAAAATAGGTCATTTCTTTGAAATCACCTTTAAAATCGGTTTTAAGTCGCTCGGCAGCGATATCGAAAGTCGTTCCTATGGAGTCGAGCGTTCCATTTATAGTGTCATTTTTCAGTATGGGAATGATGACCGTACCAATATTTTGTGTATTGAAAGTGGTATTGATTAATATTTTCATGCGCCGACAAGACAAGGTTTGATGGGTTTTTAAATATGATTATTAGGTTCAATAAATTTTTATGTTTTTCTCTATTTTCATAGCAATAGTATGTCGGGCGTAAAGGTGGGTTTAATTAATTTGAAATCTAATTTTTGTTGGATTTTTTAAAAGGTATGTTATGTTTAATAAGAGATTGTAACAAGTCGATTATACAAAGTTATTGTGTAATTTCGGACAAATTTAAAAATAAAATATCAATAAACAATAATCATCTCCCATTTTTCAGATTTTCACATTGAAAAAAGTTGTTGCTATTCAGCTATCACTTATCCTTATAATTTGATTGTTGATACATCCATACTCATCATCTCACGTATTTTATGAAAAAAACAACCACTCTATGGCTTTCGGAAATTCTTCGCCCCAACGCCTTTCATTGTGTAAACCATGAGGGTCAATAGATTTTTTGAATTGCACTTTTGTCTCATCAAAACCTTGTTCTTTGAGATTCTGTTGAAAATGTTCGATATTAGGCACCATACTCGACCCTTCCATGCCGCCCGCATACGCATATATTTTCGTGGGGTTGGGTTGTAGAAACTTTATGGTGTTGAAAGCCACATTCTGCATGGCCCACAACGAGGGGGAAAAAATCATCAATTGCCCGAATACTGAGGGGTACATCAATGCCGCATAAATCGTAATCAAACCACCCATCGAGCTGCCACCCATGCCTGTATGAAGCCTTTCAGGAAGCGTCCGAAACCGCTCATCAATGTGTTTTTTCAAGGTTTGAGCAATGAAACGCACATATTTTCGCCCTGTTGATTTACCTAACTTACGATTATTAACAGGCGGTAAAAACTCTCCGACCCGTTCAGAACCACCATGGTCAACAGCAATAATGATGATATCTCCCATACCTTTTTCCGCCAAGACGGCTAATTTTTTATCAATTCCCCAGTTGCCAAATGGTGCTTTATCGTCAAAAAGGTTTTGTGCGTCATGCAAATAGAGTACAGGATATCGTTTTTCAAGCTGTTCGTGATAGTTATAAGGCAACAGAGCAACAACACGCCTTTTTTTCTTCAACTGAGGCATAAAAAAGGCTTCATCAACGACCTCAATTTTAGGCATAAAAGCAGGATTGAAAGACAATCCATAATTTGCCCAACGCGGCACAAAATCACTCACAAATCCATGCAGATGTTTTAAGACTCGATTTTCAGTTGTATTGCCAAAGGCATCCAGTTCTTTATTTTCCCAACCGCCCCGCACATATTTATAATAAACGGGTTGCGTAAATGCCATATCTTTCGGAAAAGTGAATATAAAACGTCCTTTTGAGACCCGTCGCATCTGAAAATGCGTGTCGTCCACATTCCAGTTATTGAAATTACCCACGATAAAAACAGGTCGTCGGTCGTCAACGGGTGTCGTCAGTTCTAAGCTAAGGGTTTTAGGGACTGCCCCAATAGTTCGGGACGGAAGAGAGGAGAGAAAAGTATTTTGTTTAGTAATCGAGTTCATTTTGCAAGAATTGTAATTTTCCGTTTTATGTCGATAGCGAAAAGAATATTAAACTATGCGTGTAATATTTAATATAATCCCAAAAATAAGGAATTTGAGTAAGGCACAGACGGAAAGTCTTACTTTTTTTTTAATTAAGTTTTTATAGACAATTGTTAGATTTAAAACAATGCAGAATGGGAGGATATAAGATATTGATGACCAATATATTATGTGACAATATGTTTTTGTGTTTAATATTTATAAATGACCCTTTTTGATATAATGGAACACTGTCAAACGCCTATAAAAACAGACGTATAAATTTTGACGTTGTTTTTAAAAAGTAACGTCAGTTATAGGACAAAAAAACCACGTTTTTGTTCAATAATGATTCGTTTTTTTTGGGAAAGTTCCCTTTGCTCTTTACAAATGTGATACACTTACGAAATTTTTAAAATTTCGTAAGTGTATGATTGTTAATCAGTTAGAATTAGGATTTAGGTTTAGGAAGCTTTGAAGGCTTCCTAAAACTGTGAATTGACTATTTCTTATAGACCTCAATCTCATTACCATAACGAGCCTTGATCTTTTTGACAATACGGCTCAATTCTTCCTTGGTTTCATAACCGATTTCACAACCGACCTCCGTTATGCCACCTGATTTTTTCTTTTCATAAACCCCATATCCTTGTTGCGTAATCCATTTTTTGAGCTTGATGATATTCGATTTATTCGCAAAACCACCGATAATAATAATGGCATTATTTGAGCCCTTTTGTATAGAAACTTCTGGGATTATAGCCGTCTTTAATTCTTGTTTTTTCTTATTATCAAAAAACTGATTGTTTGAGACGGTCGGTGAATCCATCGTGTAGTTTGGTGGGTCTGTGGGCAACTGCGGCGCACCATAATTAGGTGTAACCTCCGTATTTGCCGTCGTTCCAGCATTACTATGAGGACTAACATTCACTTTGGGTTTTTCATTTTCTAATTTTTTGCCCCCCTCAGTATATTTGTCTCCTATATTCATCCAAACCAAAATAGCTAAAATAGCTACTAAGGCAACCGCAAAAGCGGGTGCATAAATGCGCCAATTGTCGGGTAGCCAATTCGACTGTTGAGGTTTATCTATAATAGAAGGCGGCGGCACATCGTCCACAGGTGTTAAAAAGGCGACTTCTATTTTCTCTTTCAATGGTAAAGCTGGAGGGGATACCATCGTCAGCAATTTTTCGGCAGAGACCGTTTCAGCAGGAGCGACCTTCGCAGGCTCAGGTTTAGACCGAGATATGGGTGAAAAATTAATAGTAGATAAGCCAAATGTATCGGCATTAAAATTTGTTGCCTCTGGCAAAAACTGTATTTTTTGCGTAAAATCAACAAATAAACGCCCAATTGCAGGTAAAATGACAATTTCTTTATGGTCCAACTGGCTTTGGGCTTCTTTCACAAAAGTTTCAATAGCTTCTTGTGCCACAGTGCTGCTTACATGGTATTTGTCACGAATATACTCAATCAATTTGCCATCATTGACTTGTTGGTTGGGGTCAAAAGCCAAATGATAAGAAGGTGGATGCAAAACACCCATCACTGCATCCGTCACAGCAGGTTTGTAGGTACTTGTGAACCCGCCTAAGCCTGGTAGAATCGCCATACCGTCCTCCATAAGCAGGTCTTTGATATCAGAAGCCAATTGAATGTCCATTTCTCTCAATATTTTAGCGTCAAAAGTATGAAGCATCCACGACATTTTATACAAAATGTATTGTTTATATATCCATAATTAACCAAAACACAATAGGAAGACTAAACCTACTAAGGGGAAAAATTTACTTAAACGCTTGAATACTTATCAAGTCGGCATACCGGCATTTGCCTTTATTGTGACCTATTGCTTTTACCAACAATCAAGCGCACAATTAAATCCGAATTCAAGGATTTCTTTCTTCTGGCACAAAGCCTAAAAACTATGTTAAACCTTAGGATTTAATTTGTTGAAATTATCATAAATAATTGACTTTAAATCATTTAAATCTATTTTTATTATTACAGAATATAACTCGTAAATCTTTTGAACAGCTAAATTTTTATCATCCGTTTCAAAAAAAAGCCGATCAGTTGGAATTGCTAAAACCGTTTTTTCAAATTTTTTATTCCCCCTCAGTATAGCCGCACCAATTGAGATATAAAAACCATTTTTAAGCAGTTCCTTCAAAATCGTTTCGTTTTTGTTGAAACCATGAATAATCATTGGAACGGTCGGTTTTAGCTTCTTTTTTAAAGCAATGACTTCATTAAAAGCGCGGACACAATGAATGATGATTGGTTTTTGAACCGATTCAGCTATGCGCATGTGCTTTGCAAAAATATCTATTTGAAAATCAAGATTTTCGCCCTTTAGCTTATCCAAACCACATTCACCAATAGCAATAATATTTTGATTGTCAATGAGTTGTGTTAGTTTGTGTAAATCACTATGGGCATTTTCTTTTGTCAAAAACCACGGATGCGAGCCGACCGAAGCAAAACGCTTCAGCTTCCCGATATTATGGGGATGTAGCACCCCCTCAGTAAAAAAGGCATTTTCCCATTCATTTTGCGTAAAATTTTGAATAGAAATCACATTTTCGTCTTGTTTTGGAAAATGCGTATGTATATCTACAAAAGGTATCATGCTATAAATGTATTTTTTTGCCTAAAAAAACGGATTTTAAAACAAAACTCACCAATTTCGCTTTTTTTTGTCCATTTTTTATAGTGTGGAGATAATTTCAAATCACCCCGACACTTAGTTACTAAATAAAATCATTATCAATTATGACTATCAACGAAAAACTCAAAGCGATACGCAAGCTCTTGACTACCAATAACTTAAACGCGTACGTCATACCCTCCAGCGACCCCCACCAATCAGAATATCCTGCCGCTTTATGGCAGTCTCGGGCTTGGATTTCAGGCTTTACGGGTTCAATGGGCTTCGTAACCATTACACAATCAACGGCTTATGTGTGGACGGACAGCCGCTATTTTCTGCAATGTGAAATGGAAACTAAAGATTCTGAATTTGAACTGAAAAAACAAATGCAACAAGGCGCACCCGAGCATATTGACTGGTTGGCGGAGAACCTGCCTGAAAACAGCCGCGTGGGTTGCGATAGTTCTTTGTTTTCAGTCGGTCAAGTTCGAGGTATGCAAAAAATGTTTGATAAAAAAAATATCCAGCTTGTAACATATGCAGACTTGATTTCTCCGATTTGGAAAGACCGCCCTACGTTGCCTAAAGCAGAAATTTTTGAGCATGATATCGAATTTGCAGGAAAGACACGCGCGACTAAACTCGATGACATTCGGGCAAAAATGAAAGCGAAAGAGGCTGATTTTCATTTAGTGACGACATTAGATGACATTGGTTGGATACTCAATTTGCGAGGTACAGATGTGTCGTGCAATCCTGTTTTTGTCGCCTATTTGGTAATTGGTATGGAACGCTGCGATTTATTTATCGAAACGTCAAAAGTTCCTGTAGACATTAAAACGGCTTTAAACAACGATGGCGTTATTATCAGGCCGTATGCCATGATAAGTGATTTTTTATCGCAACTTGATGAAAATCAGTCCATTACGATTGATTCGGGTAATATTAATTTCCAACTATTTAGTTTATTAGACCGCGTTCATGTCATTGAGGGTGAGACGTTTTCTATAATGATGAAAGCCACGAAAAACGAAACGGAACAACGTCTGATTCGTGAAGTGATGGTCAAAGACGGCGTCGCATTGACAAAGGCGTTTATGTGGTTAGAAAAAACATTGTTGGAACGCACGGTCACGGAGTTCGAAATCGCTTCCATGCTGGCACAATACCGCAGCGACCAAGCACATTATTTTGGCGAAAGTTTTAATGCCATCATTGGTTACAACGGCAATGGGGCGATTATTCACTATCGTCCAGACCCTCATAATTCAGCAGAAATAGCGCGAAAAGGCATATTATTGCTTGATTCTGGTGGTCAATATGCCGATGGCACGACAGATATTACACGTACCATATCGTTAGATGGCGCGCCAACAGCTGAACAACGTCAAAATTACACGGCTGTACTGAGGGGTCATATTGCGATTGCTCAATTGAAATTTCCAGAAGGGACAAAAGGCATTCAGATGGATACTTTAGCGCGGCAATTTCTGTGGCAGTTGGGCTTAAACTTTGGGCATGGTACAGGGCATGGTGTTGGCTTTTTTATGAACGTGCATGAGCCACCACAAGGTATTGTTGGCGTTATCAACTCACGCGGCACAACGGCGCACACTTTAGGTATGTTGACATCTAATGAACCTGGATTTTATAAGGAAGGGCAATATGGTATTCGCATCGAAAACTTAGTATTGGTTGTAGAAGACCAAGAAACAGATTTCGGTAAATTCTATAAATTTGATACGGTGACATTGTTTCCACTTGATACCAATTTAATTGATTTAACGGCTTTAACGTCATCAGAACGTGATTGGCTAAATGAGTATCATGAACGTGTTTATACTTATTTATCGCCTCAATTAAATGATTTAGAAAGTGTTTGGTTAAAAGAAAAATGTCAGAAAATATAGATAGTGGATAGTGGATAATTTATTGTCTTTTAACTTTTATAAGATTGAGCATAAAACAATAATCCGCTTTTTATTTAATCGTTACTTATTTAATAAAATAGCGAAAACAACTTTATACACCAACTTCTATAATTTAGAACAATTTTATCTTTAATAAGAAAGGAATCGTGTTAATTAAGCATGATTCCTTCTTTATTAAAATTAATTTTGAAAATATTTTATAATTAAATAGATATTCATTATATAAGAATGGAATGATAATAAATTGTTCATTAAATTAATGGAATTATGCATTATCAACTATCCATTATCAACTAACTCTATTTATTTAATTCCTTAATTTTAGCAAATAATTCATCTTCGTCGCCTGGCACAAAACGGCGATGGTGGTAAACAATGTTGCCTTTTTTATCTAAGATAAAAACCTGTGGCAGACCATTTAATTCACCAGGCATAACTGTACCAAACTCTCTTTGATAATCGTGATAAGACTCAAATGGCCATTCGCTTTGTTGGGTACGTTTGACAAAGTTTTCGGCATTTTGTGGGAAATCTGTAGAAATAGCAATCATCCGAAAATCGGCTTCTTTTTTCCAATCATCGTATTTCGATTTATAGGTGCTTAACTCCAAAAGGCAAGGACCGCAAGTGGTCAACCAAAAGACCAAAATGAGCGGTTTTTTACCTGTTTTCAATACTTCGGCAGAATTATAAATCATCCCCGCTGTGTCTTTTAAAGCAATGTCGAAAGGAAATATTTTATTGACTTGATTAGGAGGTCGAAACTCCGGTGGTGGCGTTGCCCATGTTTTATACTGACGGGGTGTCTTTTTTGCTGTTTGAGCATTCAAAACAATGACTAAACAGAGCGCAAAAGCGGCTATAATGATTTTTTTCATAGGATTTTTTTAATAAGTATGAATGATGAATGATGAAATATGAATGATGCGGTTTTCATATTTCATCATTCATATTTAAGGACAAAGATACTACTGTATCGCGTGAGAAGTCAAGCGACATTTTACACGCAGAATTTTATTAACGTCTTCTAAGGATTCTTCATAAGGTTTGTAGAATTCATTATCAGAAATCAAACGCAGGGCGTGGGTTTTTGAACTGTCTTTAACTTGTTGGATTCGTTTGGCAACGACTACATCCGTGACAACGACATATACTTGATTGTCACGAATGGGTTCGCCGCGCTCTAATTCCTCACAGACCACAATATCGCCATTTGTAATAGTGGGTTCCATCGAGTTGCCGCTGATTTCAAAGGCTATCAAATTTCCTTCCATATTTGGTATAGAAAACCGCGGAAAATCAGTGAGATACTGAGGGGTATCTGCAGCCGTTGCATAACCTGCCAATGCACGATTGGGCAAAAGGACGATATTTTGACGACTATTTAACCCAAACTGCCTATCCGTTTTTGGTCTCGTTGCAACCGCTTCGTAGCCTGGCAGAAATATATCTTCAGAGAAACCAAACATAAAATTGGCACTTACCCCATACAGATCAAACACTTTGTGGAGTTGTTCGACAGTGATGTTGCGGTCTCCCTTCAGGATGGCGTTGACGACGTGGTTGTAAGTACCGAGTTTGGAGGCAATATCGGACTTGCCTTTGATTTTGTTTGTTTTTTCAAGCTCATTATAAACAATTTTGAAACGTTGATTGACGATGCTGTCTGCAAATTCGCCCATGATTTTTGAAATTTAAAGAATGATAGAAGACGGTTTTTATAATAAAGTTGATAAAATAATGTTTTATAAGGGAGTGAATGTCAATTAATTGAAACAAAAAGTTTATCTATTTGTGTCTATTTTCAAGCAGTTGTACACATTTTTAAATAAATGTGGTAGGAAAAAATATTTAAAATAAATTAGAAACTATTTGTTTTATAATCTTTTTTTGTTTTAAATTTACACTGTTTTTGAAGCACTGTAAACATAAACATTTAACATCTTTTCGTAAAAATACAAAACGTTTTCAAAAGCATTATAAAAAATGAAAGATTTTGATTTAACAAACGGTCAGACAAAAGACGGAGACGCCAATAACCTCCGCGTTGTTTTTAAAAAACATAATACAATGGAGGACTTGATTCGCCATGATACAAACACGACACAAGGTTCAGAGTCAATGGAATCATTCGCCGAGATGATACAGCGTGTTTTGAAAGGTTGGCAACGATTATTGGCAGCTATTGAGAACCGTGGCGACTATCTCACTTTCGGTATGTTCACACGCATTGGCGGACGAGCAATACTCAAAATATGTATATTGGGAATAATTATGTTATTGATTTTTGCCGATGGTCTTGTTTTTAACGTAGGAAAGCCTATTTTTGCATCTGCTAACAACGCAACAGAGAAAACACGACAAGACAAACATGTACAGGGAAAAGACTACAACACAACTTCAGTATCATTAGGTAGCGGATTATCTTTCAATCTTTCACCTGCAGCACCAGAGGAACTTCGAGAACACAGTGTCAAAGAATATATTGAGCGTTATTCCAAAGTAGCCGTAGCAGAGATGGATAAATTTGGCGTACCTGCCAGTATTTCGATGGCACAGGCAATCATTGAAAGCCGGTCAGGTTCCAGTATTTTAGCTGCTCGAAACAACAACCACTTCGGTATCAAATGTTTTTCAAAATCGTGTCCCAAAGGTCATTGTACTAATTTTACGGATGATCATCAT
Organism: Saprospiraceae bacterium; assembly: GCA_031411275.1. Classification (GTDB taxonomy): domain Bacteria; phylum Bacteroidota; class Bacteroidia; order Chitinophagales; family Saprospiraceae; genus JAAFJT01. The sequence continues at coordinate 22,851 of JANOAU010000075.1, forward strand.
AAAGATTTTTTCCGAAAATTTGGCAATGCAACTGACTCTTGGAGAGAACACAGCCAATTTTTGATGAAATATCGTTACAAAGATTTATTAAAGTATGGTAAAAACTATCACGTCTGGGCGAAAGGTTTAAGAGAATTTGGCTATGCTACTGATAAAAACTATGATAAAAAATTGATTGCTATAATAGATCGCTATGAATTATTCAAATTAGATGATTTATGAATTATTTTGAAATGCCACTTATATGTAACTTTATATTAAAAACTCATATTCCCCCACTTTTCTAAAAACAGTGTGCTATGTCTAAATTCGTACTAACAGGTGTTCTTTTACTTATTTTAGCAGGTTTCCTTCATTACAGTCCTTCTCCAACGACACAAAGTTTAGAAAACGGCAAAAATGAAGTAGAAACACTTCTCTTTCCCATTAGCGAGCAAATTAAATTAGCTCGGTTGGAAAAACATCTTTCTCAAAAAGATTTGTCGGATCGCGTCGGTTTGACAAAAATGAATATTGAAAAGATTGAAAAAGGGCAAGTAGTGCCTACAAGAGACATTCTTTTTAAGATTGAAAAAGAATTGGGCGTTACGTTCACTCTGGATGGTTATTGACACCAATGCCTTAGTTTTAATTTTACCCATTCCACCTCGCAGTTTTAGGCTTGCCATGAATAGCGCAGTTGTCCTTGGGTTGAAAAAATATTAATGAGATTAATTGATACGTTTTGGCAAAATCTCAAAGTATCAGAAAGAATGTTTTCTCATAGTTTGTTTTTTCTGCGAGCCACCTTTCTCTTGATGGGTGGTTTTTTTTATATGTTTTAAAAATGACCATTTGTAAGTGACTACTGTTTTTTTACCCTATTTTTGCAGCCATTTTTTTATTGAAAACACGGCTTTATGCAAAAAAAACTTTCCATAGTCATGCCTGCCTACAACGAAGAGCGCACAATTCAGGGTATTCTTGACCGCATTCGAGCAGTTGAATTGGTGGATGATATGAAAAAAGAATTAATAATAACGAATGACTGTTCGAGTGATGATACTGAGGGGGTCATTCACAGGTATCAAAAAGCACATCCTGAACTCGATATTCGCTATTTTAAACATGCTGTCAATCAAGGTAAAGGTGCAGCGTTGCATACAGGTATCCGAGAAGCAACGGGTGATTATGTGATTATTCAAGATGCCGACCTGGAATATGACCCTGCTCAATACAATTTTTTGTTGCAACCGATACTTGATGGCTTTGCAGATGTGGTCTTTGGTTCACGTTTTATAGGTGGGCAGCCACATCGTATTTTGTTCTTTTGGCACTCTATTGGCAATAAAGCCTTGACTTCTCTTTCTAATATGTTTACAAATTTGAATTTAACGGATATGGAAACATGTTATAAATTGTTCCGTCGTGACATTATCCAAAGTTTAGATTTAAAGGAAAATCGCTTTGGTTTTGAACCCGAAGTAACCGCAAAAATGTCCCGCGTTAAAGGCATTCGGATTTATGAAGTGGGCATTTCTTATTATGGTCGCTCTTATGCGGAAGGGAAAAAAATAGGTTGGCGCGATGGTTTTAGAGCTATTTGGTGTATTTTGAAATATAATATTGGGGCTTGAAAGACTTCATATGTCATATCAAGTATTTGGACTTTCAGTATTTTAGAAAAAATATTTAATCCATGAATTTATTGTTAATTAATGAATAATACATTTGTATTTAAAGAGTTAGATATTGAGGGCATGGCTACCCTTGAAGCAATTGCCAATGCGCCCCGATTTAACGAATGGATGTACAAAGTCACCAGTAGTCGTTTGACTGGTCGTATATTGGAAATAGGCTCAGGTATCGGCAATATCAGTGAGCAATATTTGAAGGACGGTCGTAAACTCATGTTGTCCGATATTCGCGATAATTATTGCCAATATTTAGGAAGCAAGTTTGAGCATGAGCCGACTTATGCAGGTGTGCGCACATTGGACTTGGTGCATCCACATTTTGAACAGGAATATGCTGATTTGTTGGGCAACTTTGACGGTGTTTTTGCCTTAAATGTAGTTGAACATATTGCAGACGATAATTTAGCAATAGCGAATGCCAAAAAACTGCTGTGTAAAGGTGGTCGTTTAGTGATTTTAGTACCCGCTTATCAAGCCTTGTTCAATGAATTTGACCGCTCGCTGGAGCATTATCGCCGTTATACTGAGGGGTCTCTCAAAAGTATATTTGAGAAAAATAATTTTCAAATAGTTCACAGTCAATACTTTAACTTCGCAGCTATAGCGGGTTGGTGGTTTTCAGGGAATATTTTGAAAAAGAAAACGATTCCAGCGGGGCAAATGCAACTGTATAATATGTTGGTGCCGATTTTTAAAATTATAGACAAAATTGTTTTGAATAAGATAGGCATTTCTGTTATTGTTGAAGGTGTCAAATAGATTTCTTTATGTCAAAAAAACAAAAACATAAGCCGAGTAAAGTGGGTTTGCCTCCTGAAACGGCTGTATACACTGGACAAGCACAGGTTGAGCAATCATTAGTAACAATTGTTCAATACAATAATGCGACCTTTGAAGAAAAAATACTGGAGGGGCTTGACTGTACCCTTGCGAGTGAGGGCAAGGTGACTTGGTATGACATTAGAGGTTTGAAAGAAGTATCCCTCATTGAACATATAGGACGCACCTTTAAAGTTCACCCGCTTGCTGTTGAAGATATTTTGAATACTTCGCAACGTCCAAAATGGGAAGACTATCCGAACGGTGTTTTTATCATTATTAGGGCATTGCGACTTGATAAGACAATGGACGACTTTGTGGCTGAACAAGTCTCTTTTTACCTACAAAAGCAAACATTATTGACCTTTCAAGAGGATACTGACGACCTTTTTAAGTCAGTCCGTGAGCGACTACATCGGGGACAAGGGAAAATAAGATATAAGGAAGCTGATTTCCTTGTTTATTCATTAATTGACTATATCGTTGATGAATATATCAATATTTTAGAAGGCTTAGAAGATGATATTCAGGCGATTGAACTTGAAATACTAACAAAATTTACCCCCTCAGTACGCAGCCGAATTTATAAACTAAAAAGACAATTATCAGAAATTCGTCGAGCGGTATTGCCTTTTCGTGATGTCGTTAGTCGTTTTTCGCGTGAAGAAGGAGAGCTTATTCTTCCGTCGAATCAAGTCTATATCCGAGATTTATTCGATCATGTGATCCGTGTTATCGAAACCGTTGAGAATCAAAAAGATATGTTAGATAATTTAGACGACTTATTTAGTTCAGAACAAACGAACCAAACGAATCATATCTTTAAGGTGTTGACTGTTATTTCATCAATTTTTATTCCGCCAACGTTTATTGTGGGTGTGTATGGAACTAACTTTGATATTTTGCCTGAGATACATCATCAAAATGGTTATTTTTGGATGTGGGGAGTGATTGTATTACTTTCAATAATGCAATTGATTTTTTATCGGTGGAAAAAATGGTTATAAAGAAAAATGGCAGATAAAAATAAAAGATTTAAGAACCCGCAAATCGTTAACCGCAAGGCGGAACATGAGTTTGCTTTTGTCAAAAAATATGAAGCTGGTATCCTTTTAAATGGTACTGAGGTGAAGGCATTGCGCGAAGGAATGGCTAATTTGAAAGATGCTTTTTGTTATTTTATTCGTGACGAATTGTTTGTCAAGAATATGTATATTGCCGAATATACAAATGGCACGATTTACAATCACGAAGCGCGCAGACTTCGTAAATTGTTGTTGCGTAATGCCGAAATAAAAGTGTTGGTGCGTCGAGTAGCTGAAAAAGGATTGACAATAGTACCCTACCGTCTTTATTTCAACGACCGAGGTATAGCAAAACTTGAAATTTGTTTGGCAGAAGGTAAAAAATCTTACGATAAACGAGAGTCCATAAAAGACCGCGACAACAAGCGCGAAATGGATAGATTGAAAAAAATAAAACTATAAGGGAAAGCAGAATGATAAAAGCAGCATCATGAATATTTTTTAAGCATTGATTTATAATGCTTTATGATTCATCATGTTAGGTTTTATTTCATTTATTTTAATAAGAATTAAAATTTTAAGAAAATAGGATTTTAAAATAACAGACCAAAATTATTGATGTGTCATCTTAAAATCCTAAATTCTAAGTCTTGACTTACGCTAATACAACCGAGTTGAACGTGCCAAAAGCCGTTTCAACATATTTAGGTGCATCCCAAGCATTTTCCCAAACCTCACCATTGATAAGGAAACGGTATTGGTATTCTTTGCCTGCTTCGAGTTCGAGCGTTGTGCTGAAAGAACCGTCTTTTTGTTTTTTCAAATCTGTACCTTTAAAGATGTCCCAGTTATTAAATTCACCGATAACTGCCACCGTTTGCGCTGTTTGGACAGCCTCTTTTGGTAAAGTGAAAGTGACTTTGGTGGTTGCTACTTTCTTAGGTGCCTTAGTAACTGCTATTTCTGTAGGTGCTTTGGTAATTGCTATTTCTGTAGGTGCTGTTTCTGCTTTAGCCGCTGCTTTCTTAGGGGCTTTAGTAACTGCTGCTGCGGGTACCGCCGTTTCGGCTTTTGGTGCTGCTGTTTTTTTAGTAGCCATTTTTGTTAAAATAATTAATTGATTAAAAAAATTCTGTTAATGAATAGTTGTTGTTTTTGTGATTCTGATAAGATACATCCACATAGTAATGTGGTATTCTCGTGTAGAGTATTTGCGGTAAAACTTAATATTTGTAAGTTTTAAACCAACCTACCATTAATACAACGTAATAAAGACATAGATAGTGTATTTTGGACACACCATTTTTGTGCTTTTTTTTTCAAAAAAATAATGGGCAAAATTTTATATGGTGTTTTTTTTTGAAAAAACGTTCACAACTAATTGTAAATCAGTTTATTATAGATTTTGCTAATAAAAAAAATATTTTTATAAACAAGACAAGTTTTATTTACGCTTTTTTAAACCAATGGTTACAAAATAAAATTTTGGTCTTAAAATTATTAAAAAAAAGCAGTGAATGACTTTATGCCATCCACTGCTTTATTCCTATGAACAAGTCTGAAAATATTTTCTCACAAGTAATTTCTTATTTAAGTTCAAAGGCATTTGTACCTGCTAAGTACCCTTTGTTATAAACTTCAAGGGTATATTTGCCTTTAGCAAGATTGGTATTGCCTTTAGCATCCCAAATAGCACAAACGTCTTCACCTTCATTTTTAAATTCAATTTGCTTAGTAGTTGTGTATTGAACCTCTTTACCATCTTTAAGTTTCAAAACACCGCCACCACTTGATTGTGTTGCAATAGCGACACCTGTAGGGTCAATGATACGTAGATAGAACGTTTCACTACCTGGGTCAACAACTTGATTGTCCACGGCTTTGAAGCAGAATTTCAAGCGGTCAATGTTTTTAGCGTGTGTGCGTTCTTTTTCTTTGCCACTTTCACGCACTTTGAAACCTTGAATAGAGAGTTGCGCTACTTTAACGACAGAACCCATTTCTGTTTTCTTTGCAAGTATTGCTTTTTCAGCTTGAATTTTAGCATTTTCTGTTTCAATAGCTGTTTTTTGCGTTATAACTTGCTCTTTTTCAGCTTGCTCTTTCGTCAAGTTGTCTTGCAAGTTCGTTTTTTCTGTTGTCAAGACAGTAACCTGCTCCCCGAGCATTTTTTTGTCTTGTTCCAGTTCTGCAATTTTAGCAACATAACCATCAGCTTCTGCTTTGAAACGTGCCATTTCTGCTCTGACACCATTGTAATCTTTTTTGCTAATCATGCCAGAAATCTGATTCTTACGTCTTGTTAACTCTTCTTTTTGATTGTCAATGAGGGAATTCAACTCTGTGTTTTTTCCTTTCATTTCCTCCAATTGAGCAACAGCATCTTTATATTGCTGTTCGAGTTGCACATTGAGATCTTCTTCTTTTTTAAGTTCAGTCGTCAATGTTGTAGATTCAGCTTTTTTATTGCTCAAACTGACCCAAGTGGCAATGTTAGTGCCGAATAAAGCGATGATACCCGCAATTGCCCAAGGCAATAATTTCTTAGCTCTTGAATCAGAGCCTTCATTTTGATAAGCCATAACCGTTTGTTTTAAAATGTTTTTCGAAAAATTTTTTTTTTGTTTTTGTATTTATAAAAAGCGTAATAAAAGCATTCCGTAACTTTGTAAGTCACAAATGTAAAGGAATCTAATTTTACGTTTTTAAAAATTGTACAGTTTTGAACCGATATTTAAGTTGATTTATTGTATAATTAACGATAAAATAAAAAAGTATGTAAGATGTTCAATGATGAGAATGAAAGCGTAGGTTTGTCCCCTCGTGCATGTCTTTTAGTAATTTGATATACAAACGTGACCTATTATACTTTATTATTTCGATTTTCTATTTTTTTTGTAAAAAAATAAAATCACTCTTTTCAAATAATTGATTATCAATACTTTAACTGGTTTAAAAAAATTAAGATTAGCTTTTTTTTTTCTAAATTTTATAATATTTTATGATGCTTGATTTTATTGATATTACCAACATCCTTTTTTTTGATATTGAAACCGCACCTGCGACCCCTCAGTATAACGACCTCGATGACACTTGGCAAGAGCTGTGGCACATCAAGGCAGCTCAAATACTTAAAAAACCTAAAGAGGATGTAACAGATGAGGATGCCGCTCAGGTTTATGAACGAGCTGGTATTTACGCCGAGTTTGGACGCATCGTTTGTATTTCAGTTGGTATTTTTGCTCGTAACAAGGAAACGGGTGATTTAAATGTCCGTTTGAAGTCTTATGCTTCGACAGATGAAGAGGCGTTACTGAAAGAATTTTCCGAATTAATGGTTAAACATTATAATAATGCAGACCGTCAATTTTTATGCGGTCATAATATTAAGGAGTTTGATGTGCCGTATATTTGTCGCCGCATGATGATTCATCAAATGCCTTTTCCTAAAATGTTTGACATTACAGGCAAAAAACCGTGGGAAACCAAACATTTGCTCGATACAATGGATCTTTGGAAATTCGGCGATGGTAAAAACTATACATCCCTCAAATTGCTCGCTGCCGCTTTTGGCTTCCCTTCGCCCAAAGACGATATTGATGGGTCGCAAGTGGGGCGTATTTTTCACGAAGAAGGCGATGTCGATAGGATTGCCGTTTATTGTGAAAAGGACGTTGTGGCAGTTATGCAACTCATGTTGCGCTACAAACGTATGCCTTTGCGGTTGACTATAGATGGAAAAGTGATTGCTGAAAATGACTGAAAATACCCCCTCAGTATTTTACACTAAAAAGCTATTTTCAATACCAATAATTTATATAAAAAATGAAAATTAAAATCTTATCCATTGCTTTTTTATATATTTCTATCACCAGTCTAACGGCTCAAAGTGTTGCCTACTCAATCAAAGGCGGATTAACGGCTGCCAACCAACGATTTGATGGTGGTGGCACCTACAATAATAGTTTGCTTTTCAAATATCATGGGGCATTGTCCATCGAAAATGCACCCGAAGACCCCACTTCTGTGCTTTATGCACAGATTGGTTACCACACACGCGGTCATGCGCGGCGTTACCAACGTGGTGTAACCGTCAATTACCAAACCAACCAATTGGTAGAAATCCCTGGTTTTAAAGAGGAGTTTGTGTTCAATAACCTTGCACTCATCGTGGGTGTCAAGCGACGTGGCGTTCTGAATACTCCAAACGCTTATTATGGCGTCGGTTTGCGTGCTGAATATACCCTTAGTAACAATCTACCGGGTGACAATGCTAATTTACCTTCAATTTATTCCTTATATTACCCTTCAAAGGATTTTGTCAAAAAGGTCAACTATGGCTTGACATTAAGTGGCGGCTATGAGTTTCCATTTTCCGATTTAATGGGTGGTTTTATAGAATTAAACGTTCACCCTGATATTTCTAAACAATATTTTCAACCCGCGATTCAAATCAATAGCACCAACCCAATTACGGGAGAGTCCATAGGCACAATACCCGAACAAAGCATCCGTAATTTGACTTTTGAACTCACCATCGGCTTCCGTTTCCTACGTAAAGTCGTTTATGTAGATTAGTTTTTTATTGAAAAAACGTAAAAATGAATCTAAAAAGCGATATTTTTCAATATTTATAGGGTCAACTCTTAGACTTTTATATCTTTGCCTTGCTTTTTTACCCCCCTCAGTAAAATAAGCATTTTTTATCATTATATAGAGGAGACCACAGATTAAACAAATCTGTGGTCTCCTAATAAAAAATGATTATTTTTTATAAAAACGAAATTTTTTCTATTAAAAACTCATCATTTGACATGACAGGTTCAAAAATTACGATTAAAAATGGCAAATTGAAAGTGCCAAATGACCCCATTATCCCATTCATAGAAGGCGACGGCACAGGCCCCGACATTTGGCGTTCATCTGTCCGAGTCATTGACGCAGCTGTTGAAAAAGCGTATAAAGGCAAAAAGAAAATTGTCTGGGAAGAAGTTCTGGCAGGCGAAAAAGCCTTCAACAAAACAGGTAACTGGTTGCCTGATGAAACGCTTGACATCATCCGTGACCGCCTCATTGCTATCAAAGGCCCTTTGACAACACCTGTGGGCGGCGGCATTCGCTCGCTCAATGTGGCTTTACGCCAAATCCTTGATTTATACGTGTGTTTGCGCCCTGTACGGTGGTTTGAAGGTGTTCCTTCTCCCGTCAAGCAGCCTGAACTTGTAGATATGGTTATTTTCCGTGAAAACACAGAAGATATTTATGCAGGTATTGAATATGCAGCTGGTACAGAAGACGCGGCAAAAGTTTTGAAGTTTATTCAAAAAAACTTTCCTAAAGCTTTCGACAAAATCCGTTTTGGCACAACTGCTAAAGTTAAAGAATACAACAAAGCGGCTCGTTTGAAAGATGCTTCTAACGATGTGATGGTCGGTTTGGGCATCAAACCTGTCTCAAAAGCAGGTACAGAACGCCTTGTCCGCTCGGCGATAGAATATTGCATTGAGCATGGTCGTAAGTCATTGACCATTGTTCACAAAGGCAATATTATGAAATTTACTGAGGGGGGCTTCCGCGATTGGGCTTATGCTGTTGTTGAAAAAGAATTTGGCGACAAAGTCTTTACCTGGCAGGAATATGATCGCATTAAAGCCGCAAGCGGTGGGGCTGCCGCAGATGCCGCACAAAAAGAAGCCTTGGCAGGTGGCAAAGTTTTGGTGAAAGACGCCATTGCTGACATCGCTTTACAACAGGTTTTGACACGCCCAACTGATTTTGATGTCATCGCTACGCTCAACTTGAATGGTGATTATCTGTCTGACGCATTGGCTGCACAAGTCGGTGGCATTGGCATTGCGCCTGGTGCAAATATCAACTACGTGACAGGTCATGCTATTTTTGAAGCCACACACGGTACTGCACCTAAATATGCTGGACTTGATGCCGTCAATCCATCCTCTGTCCTCTTGTCAGCCGTCATGATGCTCGAATATATGGGTTGGAACAAAGCAGGTGAGTTGATTGTGAAAGGTATTGAAAAATCAATCACCGCAAAACGGGTGACTTACGACTTTGAACGCCTTATGGAAGGTGCTACAAAATTGAAATGCTCTGAATTTGGTGATGAAATCATTAAGCATATGTAATTGAGAAATGATGAAAGATGAATTTTTTAAATATTGATTTACAATGTTTTATTATTCAAAATCATCAATTTTATGTCACTCATTTTACTTAAATAAAAATGCCTTGTTTCGGTTTTCCGAAGTGAGGCATTTTTATTTACTTTCTGCTTTCTATGGAACAATGAAAAAAAATATCCATCTTTTCATTATAAATTGGTTAAAAATCAATGTTTTGTAAATTCATTATTTCCTATATCTTTTGGAAAGTTAATACGCATAAATAGCCACAGGCGTACTCAAATAACTTGAAATGCCTTCGGGTGCTTAGTAAGGGTATTCTTTTCTTAACCACACATTTACAAACAACGAACGGACTGCTGGAGTCCGTTTCGTCCATATCCGACGATTAAGTTATCAGTGCGGTTTTTCCGAAAAAGCCAAAAAAATGTAATAGTTTTTTCAAATCTATAAGGATAGATTTGCATCAGTTATGTATTCGCTTCGACAATCCTGTCATTTACCTAATTATCTAAATCAAATTTTTTATGAAAATGAATTATGTCAAATTTATTCCTGTTTTAGCAGGCATACTCATGCTGGTCTTTGTGGCTTGTCAAAAAGACAGTGCGCTCAATCAATCCACCATTGGTGACGACCAACCTCTCGTTGAATTGAGTTCTTTAGCGCGCCAATGTGCGACGCATGAATACAATGAAGCCTTAATGGAAAAAAATCAACAGTTCAAGGAGAATCAACAAGACATTGAAGATTTTACAACACGGTATGTCGCTCAATATGAAAAAGGTTTAACACCTCGTACCGTTGTAACGATTCCTGTTGTCGTCCATGTGGTTTACAGAACAACGACTGAAAACATCTCGGATGCCCAAGTACAATCACAGATTGCTATCTTGAATGCCGATTTTCGTAAGTTGAACGCTGATAGGACGCTCGTACCTTCTAATTTTACAAGTGTTGCAGCCGATTGTGAAATTAATTTTGTCCTTTCCCAAATTGTTCGCAAATCTACAACAGTCACCTCATTTGGCTATTCAGGAGACCCTGTTAAGAAATCAAGCCAAGGCGGTTCAGACCCCGTAAACTCAACAACGATGCTGAATATGTGGGCTTGTAATTTAGGTGGCGGTTTATTGGGTTATGCTCAATTCCCCGGCGGTAATTCTGCAACCGACGGTGTTGTATGTTTGTATAGCGCTTTTGGCAATAGTTCTTACGCGCCCTACGACAAAGGGAGAACGGCAACACACGAAGTCGGTCACTGGTTCAATTTACGCCATATCTGGGGCGATAGAAGATGCGGCGATGACTTAGTGAGCGACACACCTGCCCATGATGATGCCAATTATGGGTGTCCTTCTGCAGGTTCAACCAGTGCCTGTAAAGGTAAACCCGTTGAAATGTGGATGAATTATATGGACTATACAAACGATGCTTGTATGTATATGTTTACTAGTGGCCAAAGAGTACGGGCGCAAGCGACCGTTGCCCCAGGTGGTTCGAGGGCTTCTTATGTCCAATAGTTCCTAAATTTATTCTAAAAATAAAAAGCTCTTTCAAAATGATTTTGAAAGAGCTTTTTATTTATTCGTTACTTATATACATTTAAAAATGGTTTGCTAAAATAATACAATCAAATTATTCATAACCAAGGTTTTATATTTTTCACTTTTCGTTTTTCACTTTTCATTTAGTATAGATAAAAATCTCACCCCTCAGTATGCCCTGAAAAATCACATACGAAGAGTTGATAGGTTCATAGATTTTCGCCAAAGGAAAAAGCCGCGAATGGAAAAAGCAAAATAGATAAGGGATAAAGCCGACATGATATATTTGTCTCGATCGAAATAAATGAGGGCGTAACTGAAATCAATGATTATCCAATAAACCCAAGATTCTAAGACTTTTCGAGCGGTCAAAAAGGTGGTGATGATGCTGAAAACCGCCAAAAACGCATCTTCAAACCGAAATGCCGCTGATTGCCAATAGAGACCTAAAGGAATAGCCACCGCCGCACCGACTAAGCCAATTTTGAGGTGCATACTGAGGGGTATCTGTGAAATATCAAGGGGTGCACCGTCTTCATTCCGTTCCTGCCAACTGTACCAACCATAAATAGCTGAAAAAGCATAATAGACCTGTAAAGCCGCATCGGACTTTAAATCGGCATCCACACAAACTACAAACTGGAAAATTGTTCCAAAAAAACCAAAAAACCAACACCAAACATTACCTCGACCTGCCAAAACCACATAAGCCAAGTTAAGTCCAAATGCCAACCACTGTGCCGCATCATCAAGTGCCGAAAAGGGCAGTATTTTAAGAAAAGTTTCCATATCTATTAAGGACGCAAATTTTTAGCCAAGGATTTCTTTTAGAAGGCTATTTATCATTTTCGTAACGTTTTAATTGTACTGTTTTATTATCATATTATTCTCTGACTCATAACAATATAGCCGTATAACAATAAAACAATACAACTATTCAAGCAATTTTAACGTTTAAATCTTTGTTCGTTTCGTATATTTTTCGGAATTTGAAGTTTTATTTGGCATCATAACACTTTTACCATACATACAACGACCATGATAAAAAAACTCACACTTGTTTGGCTTTGTTTATTGCCACTTTTTGCTATCGGACAAATCAACCAGATGCAGTTCGGCAAAAATCGGGTACAATTTCATAAACTTTTTGACGATTGGGACCAATATGAAAGTGAAAACTTTATCACTTACTGGTATGGTCAAGGACGTTTTGTCGGTCAAGCGGCCGCACAATTGGCGGAAATGGACTTTGAGGAAATTCAAAAAACGCTTGAATATCGCCTCAACGACAAAATGGAAATCATCGTCTATACTGACCTCACCGATTTGCATCAATCAAATATAGGTTCAGAAGAAACCTTTGTAACTAAAAGTGGACAGGTGAAAGTAGTAGGCGAAAAGATGTTCGTTCATTTTGACGGCGACCATACGCATTTGCGCAAACAGGTGCGTGAGGGCATAGCAGGAGTCTTTCTGAATGCGATGCTTTTTGGTTCAAATTTACAAGAAGTGGTGCAAAATGCTATTTCGCTCAACTTGCCCGAATGGTTTAAAGTCGGTTTATTGGCTTATATCGGCGAGGAGTGGAATACCGATTCCGATGACCGTATGAGGGACATTTTTCAAACAAAAAAATATAAAAACTTCAACAAATTTGCTCTGGCCGAGCCACGTTTGGCAGGGCAAGCCTTTTGGTATTACATCGCCCAACAATTTGGCAAAGCTAATGTGAGTAATTTGCTGTATTTGACCCGTATCAATCGCTCATTAGATGATGCTGTGATGTATGTGTTGGGAACACCTTTTGATGCCACGAGTTTGGCGTGTATGGAGTTTTATAGAAAAAGATATGAACGTGAATTGGTGGATGCCACCAAATTGTCCCCTTCTAAGCAAGTTAAGATAAAAAACAAGCGCAAACTGCCCATGCCACAAGTAAAAATCAGCCCCGATGGTCAATACCTTGCTTATCTTCAAAATGAAATTGGTCGCTGGAAAGTCTATATTCAAGAAGTTTCGACAGGAAAAAGGGAGCTGATACTGAGGGGTGGCACACGAAACCCTTTTCAAGCCACGGACTATCAATATCCGTTTTTAGCTTGGAATCCTGACAATCAACGGCTATTTGTGGTCTATGAAAAACGGGATAAGGTGTATACTTTTGAAAAAAATGTCAAAAATAAGAAAGCAAAAACCAAGACAGAGAAATTCAATCCCGATGTACAACGTGTCTTTTCGGTTGATTTTTTGAATGGAAAAGATATGGTTCTGACAGCAAGTGTACGCGGCTACTCTGATGTTTTTATTTATAACACGGCAACAACGGGTTTGAGACAATTAAGTAACGACCATTGGGATGACCTCGATGCCGTAACGGTCAATTTGGAAGGGCATAAAGGCATTATCTTTTCTTCAAATAGACTCAATGAACGTTGGGAAACAGAGCGTTTAGATTCTGTTATGCCAGTCAATCGCTTCGATTTATTTTATAAAGATTTAGAAGATACGTCCAAAAACCTTGTCCGCATCACCGCTACACTTGATGCCGACGAACGTAGTCCCGCAGCCATTGACACCACTTTTTTTACGTTTCTAAGAGATGAAAGCGGTGTTTTTAATCGGCAAATTGGGCGTTTAGAAGACTTTTTGGTGCGTACCGATACGGTGTTTTATATCACTAATGAGTTTAAAGAAAAGGTGGATATTGTGGTGATGCAAGACTCGATGCGTCAGTTTCCACCTACTCAAAAGATTGATTCATTGGTCATAAAACCTATTTGGAAAAAAATAGCCATTGTCAAAAACAACTCCAATTATGACCACAATATAACAGCGCAAAGCACGGCGCCGCGTGTCGGAAAGGTAGCAGAAGTGTTTTATACTGAGGGGGTGCCTCATGTGCAAATAGTGCCTTTACAAGTTGATTCTTCGATAACAGCTACGTTTACACATTATTGGTATTGGAAAAAACAGTTGCAAATTAAACAATCCAAAGGAAAAGGGCAGAGTAATAAGCCTGTGAATGGCGTTATGCAGCCCGTTGTGACGGATGTGCCGCCGTCAGAAAAACTACGGGTGTCACCGACAACAGCAACAATACTTGATTCGACTAAGATAAAAAAGAAGATTGATATAGATACTTACGTTTTCCAAAGTGAATTTGACAGTGATGAAAAACCCAAAACGACTCAAATTACACCTGAAAAAACGGAACAAAAAATAGAGACCCCATCAGTATCCAACAACGAAAATTCGATTTTGGCAACTAAAAATGAAGATAACAATAAGAAAATTCACGTTTTCCGCCCCGGTCGCATTTCACCTTATCGGTTGAAATTTAGGTCTGATTATTTTACGTCAAAATTGGATAATAACCTATTGTTTGGTGGATTAGACAGTTATGCAGGTACGCCGCAAGGTTTTTCAACCCCTCCGATGGGCATTTTGTTGAAGGGTAATTTTAAAGACTTGCTTGAAGACTATCAACTCGAAGGCGGGGTTCGGATACCCACGACTTTTAATGGCTACGAGGCTTTTATGTTTTTTGATGATAAAAAACGCCGCTTAGACAGGCGTTATGCCCTTTATCATAAATCAACAAAATTCAGCGACAACAACAGTTCCGTTTTAGACAATCGCCGCAGCCGCACGCAAACAACTTTGGGGCAATATGAAGTGCGTTATCCGCTCGATATATATCAAAGGGTACAAGCCACGGGTACATTGCGCTCTGACCGTTATACACAATTAGCGACTGACCAAACCTCGTTGAATGCGGCGACATTGAAGGAGCAACGTATAGGTATTCGTTTCGATTATGTTTTTGACAATGCCATTGATTTGGAAGTGAATGCTAAAATGGGTTCTCGCGCTAAGGTTTGGGTAGATTTGGTGAAAAAATTTGAATTGGACTTTGTGGATGATTTCACCTTCAAATTCAATTCAGGTTTTATGGGCATATTGGGTTTTGACACCCGTCATTATGAGCGCATTTTGAAACATTCCATTTTTGCAGCCCGTTTTGCGGGGGCTACGTCATTTGGCGCTGAAAAAACCTTATTTATTTTGGGTGGCATTGATAATCAGCTTTTTTCTAATTTTAATAATGATATTTCGATTCCACAAGACAATTATGCTTTCCAAACTTTGGCGGCGAATATGCGTGGTTTCAGCCGTAATATCCGCAACGGCACATCCAATGTGGTTTTTAACGCTGAATTACGCATTCCAATCGTTAAATATTTTTCATCAAAGCCATTGACCTCTTCTTTTTGGCGTAATTTCCAACTTGTTGGCTTCTTTGATGCGGGAACTGCGTGGCATGGTGCGAATCCTTTCCGTCGTGATAATCCGCTTAATACGATTGTTTTGCCCAAAGACATTACTAAAAATACAGCGGTTGTCGTCACTGTTAATTATTTCAAAGACCCGATTGTAGCGAGTTATGGCTTTGGTGCGCGGGTTCTGCTTTTTGGCTATATGGTACGCGCCGATTATGGTTGGGGCATCGAAACGCGGGAGGTTCAGAAACCGATGTTGCATATAGCTTTGGGCACTGATTTTTAAAAAAGACTCAATTATAATTTCAAATACAAAGACGATAAGACTCTTAAATGAATCTTATCGTCTTTGTACTTAAAATCTAAATTTCTTACATTTAGGGATAGTGAAGAATAAAATACCAAACTATGTTTTGCGAAGCCGTTAAAATCAACGTTTTGCAAATTCATCATTTATAATTCCTCATTCCCTTACCAAATCCTCACCCGACTTGGGCGATACATTTTATCGCCTTCTTTTACACCAAAGGCTTCATAAAATTCAGGCATATTTGTCAAAGGTCCATTGCAACGGAATTGTCCTGGAGAGTGTGGGTCTGTCATAATGCGGTTGGCTAACTCCTCATCACGGTATTTAGCACGCCAAACTTGCGCCCACGATAGAAAAAAACGTTGATTAGGCGTAAAACCATCAATTTTTTGATTGCTTTTGGCTTGGGGCGAATAGGTATTGAAAGCCTCATAAGCCACTGCCAAGCCCCCTAAATCGGCGATGTTTTCACCCAAAGTCAATTTGCCATTGACGCGCATGGTATCCAATACCTTATAGTTGTTAAATTGGTTAACCACCATATCTGTTTTTGCTGTAAACTGTTGGGCATCATTGGCAGTCCACCAATCTGTTAAGTTGCCGTTGAGATCAAATTTACGTCCTTGATCGTCGAAGCCATGAGAGATTTCATGCCCGATGACCGCACCAATGCCCCCATAATTGAACGCATCGTCTGCATCGTTGTTGAAAAACGGAAATTGCAAGATACCCGCAGGAAATACAATTTCATTTTGTGTTGGATTGTAGTAGGCATTTACTGTCGGCGGAGTCATGCCCCAACGTGTTTTGTCAACAGGCTGACCGATGCGGCTTATATTGTCGTTGAAAGCAAAGCGATTGGCTGCTAACACATTCTCTAAATACGTTTTTGAACGGTCAATACTGAGGGGGGTATAATCCTGCCATTTGTCAGGATAACCGATTTTGCGGACAAAAGTTGAGAGTTTGTTGAGGGCTTTACCTTTGGTTTCAAGGCTCATCCAGTCGAGGGCAGTGATGCGTTTTTCATACACTTTCATCAAATTGCCAACCAGTTCGACCATACGAGCCTTTGCTTCAGGTTTGAAATGCCTTTCAACATACAATTGACCCAATGCTTCACCTAAAAGGTTGTCAGTCATCCCCGATACCCGTTTCCAACGGGGCTGCATCTCTTTTTGACCTGTCAAGGCTTGTTGCATTTTGAAACCTTCTTCAACAAAAGCACTGCTCAAAAAAGGCAAAGCGCCTTTAACGGTATTCCAACGTAAATAGGTTTTAAAGTCCTCAAGTGTACCATCTTTAAGTTGACTATTGACTTCCTTCAAAAAATTAGGCTCACTCACAATGGCATAATTTACTTTATTGGGCCCAACTACACGAGACATAAACATCTCCCAACGCATCTGAGGACAGATTTTTTCGAGGTCGGCAATAGTCATTTTATTATACCGTTTTTCGGGGTCACGCATTTCAACACGGCTCAAACGGACTTTAGCATAATCTGTTTCAATACGCATGATGGTTGAAACGGCTGTTCTGGCTTTTGCGGGCGAGTCGCCTAATAAACGGAATACGTTGAAAATATGCGTTTCGTAAGCTGCACGCACTTTTTTCATGCGCTCATCGTCTTTCAAATAATAATCGCGGTCGGGCAAGTTGAGGCCTCCTGCAAAAATTTGCGGCACAAAAGCCATGCTGTTTTTAGCGTCTAAACCACCCCTAAAACCGAAAAGTGAGCCATTGCCGTCCGCATATTCGTCAGTGATATAGGTCAAGAGATCAAGATAGTTTTTCAGCTTATCTATGCGCTCGAGGTAAGGTTTCAAAGGAGCAATACCTGCTTTTTCGATAGTGGCAGAGTCCATACCCACTGCATAAAAATCGCCTACTTTTTGCTGAGTCGAGCCTTTCATACCGGGTTTAGCAGCTACCTCTTCGCAAATAGTTTTCAACGCTTTTTGATTGAATTCTTGTAATTCGTTGAAACTGCCCCAACGGGATTCGGTGGCTGGAATCGGCGTATTTTTCAACCAAGTGCCATTGGCATATTCAAAAAAATTGTCTTGTGGACGAACACTCAGGTCAAAATTCGCCACATCAATGAATTTCATTTTGCCTGCGGGCGTTATGATGTCATTGCTGCTACTTGAAGGTGTTGTAGTTGTCGTGGTTGTAGGAGGCGTAGGCATTGTTGTTGTCGTTCCGCCCGTTGTTTTTTTAGAACAAGCCAATGAACCGAGTGTTAATGCCACTACTAATAAGCATAAGGGTTGCTTTTTCATTATTAATAAAATGTTTGATTGGATTAATGAATATTTTATGTTTTTGATACTGTTAAGAAATACAAAGATAAGGCAAATTGGCTTTTATTCTTTGTAAATAAGATGTGATTTACTAATTTCAAGGAGTAGTAGGATTTTACGGACTATAACCGTTGTTTTTTAAGTTCGGATAAATGATTCGCCAAACACGCTGCCGTCATCAAGTCAAAGCCATTTTAAGGTATAGGGTACAAAAAAACGTTTCGAGAACAACCTATGTTCTCGAAACGTGTGATACATTTTTCATTTTTCCCTTCATCATCGCCTGTTTCTCATCCGCCACTCCAAATTCCCCCTTCACGGGTTATTATGATTCTCCTGTTTCCGAATGAGGTGCATCAACAGGTTTTGATTGTGGAGAACCAAATTCTCTTAAATAAATAGACAAAAAGATAATCGCAAAGACAGAAAGAAATTCACTTTGCCAATTCTGAAAAGATTCAAACCACAATCGAGAGTTACTTAAATAAGTTAACATACTTTCCGTATCTTTTCCTTCAATTGTTTGTATTTCGTTAAAATCTTTATTACTGCCATACCAATGTAAAATAAAAGATATAAAAAACAACAGAAATAAAGCTATTGTTAATGAATGTTTATAAATAGACAATATAATTCCACCTTTTTTAACTGCCCACGGTGCATCTTTATGGTTTTTAGGTTCTTTATCTACTGCATCTGTACCATCAAACTTCTTAGATTCAGATGAACCCTTCTGTTTAAGAAAAACTGTAAACCAAACAAATAACCCCATTTGGAAAAATTCACTTTCCCAATTCTCAAATGTAGCTTGAATGAAGTGACCACTGCTAAAATAAGCCCATATTGATACTTCTGGTTTATCATGATCGCTTAAAAAATCATTGTATTCATGCCAACCTGTTATCGCTTGCCCACTTAAAGCTAAAACTGTGATGACCACAAAGACAATACTCAAACCATTGCTTTTAAAAAAAGACTCTTTTATTTTAGTTTTCATAACTATTTATTTTAAGTATTATTAATGTATTACCCGTAATCTATCTTTTCAGTAATACCCTATAGGCTTAAACAGTCCAATCATCTCTACAATCTCAATATCAATTAAACCTTTTTATTCAAGTAATAATCGCTTGCACAACTGTATAGGGTTTTCTTATAAAATAAGGGGCATCATTGTTTTAGGGCTACGCCCTGATTTGAAGGATATTTCGTATAAAAAGCTACCAACGTTTATCTCCTAACGGAGCTCTGCGGCTCTAACAGTTGCGCCTTTAGGTGCTGAA
>JANOAU010000076.1:0-17966 GCA_031411275.1 Saprospiraceae bacterium
ATCATTTTTATTAAATAAGAATAAAATTTGGTGTTAAAAATAATTCATAATTCATAATTCATATTCCATCATTCATATTTCATCATTCATAATTTATATTTAAAAAAGACGTTTGAAGTTTGTTTTTATAAATCAAATTTCTTCATCAACTTCAAACTCTTTAACAATGAAAAGCCTCATTCTCGCCGCTGTTTTCCTATCCCTCAGTATCGTAGAAGTTTCAGCACAAACCAATTTACAACGCAGTGTCTTTTTTGATAAAGACAAATCTGAACTCAAACCACAAGGGGAAGTCAGCCTTTTGGAAGTTATGGACTTTTTGAACAAAAATCCAACATTCCAAATCCTTTTGAAAGGCTTTACCGATGCCGATGGTTCGGATGAACACAATAAGGCGTTGGCAGAACGTCGTGTGCAAACTGTACACAAATTCTTAGAGCAAAAAGGCGTAAATACCGCCAAAATGACGACCCTTGCCTTAGGAAAAGCACAACCCATCGCCGACAATGCCACAGAAGAAGGTAAAAAACAAAACCGCCGTGTGGACATCAATGTAACCTTTGTGAAAAACACCCCCTCAGTAATTTCGCCTTCAAACGTCAAAACAGAGAACCTTTTTGGGCTTTACAGAGAGTTAGCCACGCCTATTCAAACCTTTAAAATCAATACAACCAAAGATACCGTAATTAAAGGCGCAAAAGGAACGGTTTTAGTGATTCCCAAAAATGCTTTTGCAGGTGTGCCAAACGGAGCAGTTATTGATTTCAAACTCAAAGAAGCCTACTCATTTTCGGACATTATTAGAGATAATTTGAACACGATGTCGGGCGACAAAATGCTGCAAACAGGCGGTATGATTTATACCGAAGCCAATTACAAAGGCGAAAAATTGAGTTTACAACGAGATTTACAGGTGCAATTCAATTCAAAAGAAAGCCAATTGGATGGTATGCAGCTTTTTTCAGGAGCAAGAGATATGCAAAAGAATGGGGAAATGAATTGGACACCCCTCAGTAAAACTCAAGAAAAAGAGGAAATCACAACCATTTATGCAAATACAGATGCGGCGTTTAGACCGTATTTAATATTGAATGAAAAAACGAATAAACCCATAACATTCAAGGAGTTATGTGATACAACAGGATGTTATCCTTTATTGGTTAGTGAAAATAAATTCAATGGATTTACTGTCAGACCAAATATGAGCAATACTTGTGGGGCAATGGCGATGTTTCTAAACGACAGACCTAATTTACCGAAAGATATGCCTTTAGAGAAAATACATAAGGCGACATATATGGAAGCGTATAAAATATATGGTGTTAATACTTTTAGTGAATTGAAAAATCAAGATGGGCAAAAATGGGACAGTTTGATGACGATAAGATTTAGGTTAATTAGCATAAATGAACAGCAAATTGATGCTCATGACCGACAAAAACAATTCGAAAAAGCCATTCCGCTTCCTCAATTAGGGTGGTTAAATTGTGATGCTTATAATGTTGCAGAAAGAGTAGAATTAAAAGTTGTTACCGATAAAAAAACAGTAGCAAATACGTATGCGAACTATAAAATCATCGTAAAAAAACGTAAAGTAGTCGTTGCAAGTAGCAGTATGCCTGATGGTAGTTCAAGCGTTAATTTGATTCCTCGCAATGAAGCTTTCGTTGTGGTTTCATTAAAAGTTGTAGCAGGTGAACCTTATATCGCAATTGAAGAAAATACTGCAAAGGATAATTTAGAAATTAAACTCAATTATAAACAAATGACAGTAGAACAAATCAAAGAAAGACTTAAAATCTTAGACAATTAAAATATACAAACAAGAGGCTGTATCAAAAGGTAAAACTCGTTTTTTCGTACAGAATATTATTAGGTTTTCGAGCATCTAATCTTAGGAAGATTTTAAATCTTCCTAAGATTGAACGAGTTCCGAAATAAAATTCTGTTTTCGAAATTTGAGCATTGCCTTTTGATACAGCCTCTTATTTTTGTTTAAAAAACAATACATTATCACTGAATACTATCCGTTTTCTTAGCTTCCCCATTCTTTTTAATATTCAAACTTTTCCACAACTCTTCTATCGAATTAAACTCTTGTTGGAAACGGATACCAACCGCAGGCTTGTCGCGCCGCCCTTGTATGTCTTGGTCACGCACATACGACACACGCAATTTCAAACGCCTGTCTTTACTCAAATCATAATCTAAATAGAAGTCGCTGCCCACAAAAACATTGCTGTTGTTACCAGATATCGCTTGCACATACTCGCCTTGATCAACACCTAAACCTCCGCTAATAGTGACACGGTCGTTGACTGTATAACTACCCCTCAGTCGGAACTGTTGTCCAGTACCAATCGCCAATGGATTGGCGGCATCAACGAGGTCATATTGATAATAATTGTACCCAACTTGTATGTCCAAACCAGTGATGTATTCCTTCACCAGTTTGTTGAGCATATTCGACAAAACATTTGAGGCCGTTTCCGTCAGCGTATTGATGCCCCCAGAACGGATTTGTGACACACCAAATTCGGAAGGCAAAAATGAACCGACAACGATGAGACCAAATACCTGTTTGTTTAGCTCATTAGCGTCTTGTTGTAAAAGCCTCAATTTGGTTTCGGCATACGATTTCAACTGTCCTTGCAGTTGCGGAAAGCTGAGGTTGAAGTTAATATCAGGTTTTTGTAAGTCGCCTGTCAATTTTAAAGTTAATCCTACATTCGTTGGCTTGCGGCTGGCGGCTTCTGAGCCATCACGTGAGTTGACGTATTCTGAAATGAAATTATAAGGTGAAGTCGTCAAATCCTTGTATTCCGCATCAATATCAAGCGTGGCATCGAAAGGGGTGCCATTCCAGCGAATCGTCCCCCCGCGTTTGATGGCAAAGTTTTTATTGACCAAACGCAGCAACGTAAATAAATAATCACCCCTTTCGATGCGATATTCGCCATTCATACCTATTCTGCCCGAGCGGTCAATCGTCATTCTGAAATTGCCTGTGCCACGAGCTTTGATATTATCACCAGCAATTTCGTCAAAAACCAGAGTCGCCTCGGCATCGGGCGTGAGTTCCAATTCCATATCAAGACTCACACCGCGCAAGTCTCTTACTTTTGGTTTGGTATCACTGCTATCCTTTGCCTCGCCCATTTTATTTTTATCCGTAAAAAAAACAAAACGTGTATCTGAAGCAGATTGTGTACTGTTAAATGGGAAAGTAATGTTAGTTATGACTTCTTTACCTTTCTCGTCGCGTCCTTTACCCGCTTTAGCCTTGATACGAATATCTGTTTGTTTAAAATTGCCAGAAAAAGTAATGTCGCCTTCGCCAATACCAACACCATAATATAAGGGATTGTCAATAGCTGTAGTATTTAGAAACAAGAAATTTTTACTAATAGCTCTTACATTTAAACCAAAATCTTCAAAACGGTTGTGTGTCAAACCGCCTTGAATCGTCGCCACATTTCCGAATTTATCGTAAATTTTTGCACCCGATGCATCGAACATGGTATTCGTAATTTTGACGGTTTCATCTTTCACTACAACCGGTATTTTAAGATAATCAACCGTCACTTCGGCGTCGCGTAGTCGGAGACTCCCCTCAGTATTAATTTCTTTTAAAGGTCCTGCAACGTGTACCGAACCATCCAATCGACCTTTGAAATCTGACGCGCCTTCGGGAATCAATAATTGCAAGGTTTTGAAAGGAAAACTGGTCAATCCTACATTTACGTCAATAGAATTAGCAAGATGCTTGCCCGATACTGAGGGGTAGTAAAATCCATCAATCGAGAGTTTTGATGTCCCATTTATGAGCGAAACATTCGCCTGAATCGGGTCTTTTAAAGATTTTCCTGTGGCTTCAATCCGCAAAACACCTCTATTTTCGCCCGTTACAATAAAAGAGTCGAGCATAGCTGTTGCCCCAAAGTTTTCTAATTTAAATATATCTTCCACAGCTGCATAAATCTTGTATTTGCCACCAAAAACAAAGCGATTGTCATTCACCTGTGTATTCAAAAAACCAATATCGAAATTATCCAAAAACGCGCTCAATCCTCTATTGCCAGCAGAACGAATCGTTACAGTTCGATTGTCGTTACGCATATCAAAACTGCCAATTTCAAGTCTATCTTTTCCTATCAATATAAAGTTATCTTTATCTATTTCCCAAAAATCGCCAAATATCTTTAAGCGAGATAAAGCCGTAGACATAAACGACAGCTTGTAAGAAGAGTCTTGGGGCATTAATAAAGCATTCAATTCAACTGTATCCAAGCCAAACGCTGTTGATAGATTGTAAGAAGTCAATCCTAATTGAACCGTATCTGCTATCGCCATATTCTGAAAAGTCAATTGGCGGAAATCCTGCCCACCTGCCAATTTAATGGCCGTGGTATTCAAATTCCAATTAATAACATCATCTTTTGATTGACCCGTAGAACCAAATTCAACGATTTTTATATCGCCGTAACGATGTGTTTCGGGTGAAACAATGCTCCAGTAATATTCATTTTGGGTGTCATCAAATGCGCCTTCGATTTTGATATTTCGCAGTGTATCCAATTTTTTATCAAACAATTTAGTGAGATTTTTTGTGTTGTTGATAAAAATATCAAAGTCAAAATTTTGCTTAGGACGATCAACAATTTGTCCATTTTGAATAAAAAGCGTGTTTTTAGGCATTATACCTAAATCAGTCGCCAATCGGGGATGAAATTTGGCAAATTCATATCTAAACGCATCGGGTATTTGCTCAAGTGTAAAAACACCGTCAATATTAACCGTCAACAATTCAGAATTTATGCTGAATTTCTTAGTACCATCGTTCAATCCATTAACGATATTGGGAATTGATTTCACAACCAGCGTATCAATTTTATATTTTTCTGTATTATCCTTGACAATCAATAAGTTATGTGCATCAATCGTACCTGCAATATTGGTCAATTTATTGCCTGAAATATCCAAATTGAGATTGCCACTAATGGCAAAATCCTCTTTCATCAAATTGAGTTTCTTGAAATCCAAGCGACGAATATCCGATTTAAATTTATAGACAGGCAAGTTCGTAGAAAAATCAACGGAACCATCGAAAACAAAATCTACATTGGGGTCTTTGCTTTCAAGATTACCCATGAACTGTTTATGACTTAATTTACCAGCCATATTGAGGTTGCGATAATCATAATTTTTATATTGAAAATTGTCAACAACAGCCACAAGGTCAAGTGCCATTTTGTCTTGTGTCAACCCACTACCCCTCAGTATATCGGCTTTTACGCTGATTTTTCCCAAATCAGCGACACCTGTAAACGTACCCAAATTGAATTTATCTAATGCTATAATCCCACTATAAAAAGCGCTTGCTGTATCTGTCGCTGGTTTCAGTTTCATATCTACGACGGCTGCCCCAATAGCCGATTCCAACCGTCCTTTTGCTGTAAAATCGTTAAAAAAGCCTACAAATTCACCCGTAAAATTCAAACCCCCCAATTTATCAAAATTAGCACCTGTTTTGAAATTCGGTACCAATTGTTTGAGCGTAACCATATTTGTTTTCAATTCTTTGAGATTCAGATTGATAAATGTCTCGTTTTTATTTGTCAAATCACGGCTCTCAAAAGTACCTTCGGCAACGAATCCTGTGCCTAAACTGATATTAAAAGGTCTGACTTTCAATGAGTTAACTTTGCCAAATAAGTTCGCTTCAATTCGAGAATTGGCATAACGATTTTTCTTAAAAAAGGGATTATCTTTTAAATTGGGCGTAAAATACAAAATATCATTTATCATAACTTTTGATGTATGAATGCGTGCATCCATCGTCACCTCTTTATTAAAGTTTTCAAAAGCCGTATAGCCCGTCGGATAAATCATACGGAAAGTATCACCCACAACTGTATAAGGGGTTTCAATTTGCAATCCATACAAAGCCGTTTCAGTTGGTGTCACTTTAGCATCTCCAACAGTCAATTTGTTGAGTGTAAAACCGCTTTTTTCCTTCAAACTGATACCATCTACTACACCCGTCCATTCATCCTTCGTAAACATAAAATTGTGAATGGCAATATTTATATCACTGACAATCAAGTGATTGAAGTCAATTGTTGAGTCCCGTTTGAGTTCCTTTGCTTTATCCCAATTATCCAATTGTAAATAGCCCCCCTCAGTAGAAATCGCTCCGACAAGGAACTGAAATGCTTTATTTTCCTCTTCAGTCAATGTATTTGGAATATGAGTAGGAGGCACAGAATCACGCATATTTTCATTCCAATCAGCAAACTTCGGACGCGGTGGCAAAGGAGTACCCATCGTTTCAACGATATGGACATACGGCTGATAGAGGTTTACGCGCGTCAAATCCATAATTTTATTGGGCAAATTGATGATATTGGTGTGAATATCTGCTGCTTTTAGCCGAATGTCGAGGACTTGACCACGCACTTTGTCATCTTTAACTATATCAATATCACGTAAGTGAATTTGACCAAATCGAATATCCAAAATCTTCTTAGCCAATTCTGTTTTTTGTCCACTGGGGGGGTCAAAATAATCAATGATAAACTGAAAATTATCGTTATATTCTCCCACGTTTCGATGCAAACGCATCTTTGTATTTTCTAATTTTACGGCATCAAGTTGGATGATTTGCCAAGCTAAATTGAGATAATTGACATCAATGCGTAGGCGTTCAACGCTCATAAGGGTATCATTCGGCGCATTTTGGTTGCCGATATAGACATTGCCAATACTGATTTGGTCAAAAAAATCGAGGCGAAAATCACCAATTTCAACTTTTGTTTTCAATTCTTTCGATAAGTAGGTGGTTGTCTTCTCAACTATCCAATGTTGTACTAAAGGAATCTGGATGAGTACCGCAAACAATAAAAACAGGAGAACCAAAATACCTAATGTACGGCCCACAAAACGAGATATGCGGCGCAAGAAAACCCATTTGCGCTTCTCTTTGAAGTCTGGTTGATGTTCAGAAGATGTAGGTTCTATATTTTCGTGAGTTTCTGACATTTTTTTGAATGGCTATACTGAGGGGTGCTTTAACCTCAACTTATGAATGCTCGTGTGTTTTTTTATTCTCTCCAAAATTATCAATCCCAATTCTATAACTGGATAAATTAGGTATAGAAACGCATTATTTTACAAAGCTGAAATTGCTAATTTTTCAATTATTTGTTCTTTAAGTCTTTGATTTTAAATAAGTTATACAAAAAAAATTACTAAAAATATAAAAAAAACAATTTTATTTTTAAAAGCATAAAGTTACATCTTTTAGCCTTGTGTTATCTAAGGTTAACATTTTTTTAAAACAAAATTCTTGTTTTGGCATTACATAATACGTTCTAAAAGTCTAAATATTCTTCAATTTCTCGTTAAAAAGTTAAAATGCAACTTTCTGAAAATCAATTATTTACAAAAAGAGTTTTGGTTATTTCCAGACATGAATTACAATTAGCCAGTATTTTAAACTTTCTATACGAATCAGGTTTTGATTCCATAGGTGTCCTTCAAAACGATGAGGCTTTGCGCTTTTTTGACGAACACGACCCCGATATAATTATTATCAGCAGCACTGTTGACGAGGCATCAAGTGTATTTCTGAAACAACATTTTCTGCACCTCAAACCGCATTTAACCATTTTAGAACTATCAGGCGGCGTATCCGCCCTCAAAATCCTTTTAAAAACACCGTAGAACGGGTTTCAACCCGTAAAAACAAATGAATATGAATTAGGAAATAGGAAACACCCCCCTATTTTCGCTCTTGAAAACCACCACGTAAAAAATGAACTCGCAGTAACAAAAAACAGCTTATTTTCGACAAAAAGGAAAGAAATACGCTTAACGCCGGCAACTTTGCACAAGTTTTTAGCTCTATTAATAGTTAGGTTTAGGAGTCAATATGGGGCTATAAAAAAAACGGCTTATTTTAATCATATATTGAAAACAAGGTTTTGCAAATTCATCATTCATCATTTCCTAAGCGTATCGCACATTAATATAAATATCGTATCAAAAAAACATGAAAGGAATAATCACCACTATCTTTTTTATCAGTATAAGTATAAATGTGTTTGCAAAAAACATGCACAATCAATATCTTAAAAAAGATAGCACACCCACACTATTGACATTTAAACAAT
Source organism: Saprospiraceae bacterium (assembly GCA_031411275.1). Lineage (GTDB taxonomy): Bacteria > Bacteroidota > Bacteroidia > Chitinophagales > Saprospiraceae > JAAFJT01. The sequence continues at coordinate 8,175 of JANOAU010000076.1, forward strand.
TGGAGCCGTACTTAACAACAAACAGTGATAGTGTTTTTATCATCAATTTTTGGGCAACTTGGTGCGGGCCATGTGTAGCAGAATTGCCTTATTTTGAAAAATTAACTGCCGATTTGAAAGGTCAAAAAGCCAAAGTCGTCTTGGTCAGTTTAGATTTTAAATCGCACATACAAACCAAACTGTTGCCCTTTTTGAAAAAGAGACGTTTACAATCCGAGGTGGTCGTGTTGGTTGAAAAGAATCCGAATGATTGGATTCCAAAAGTTCATGAAGAATGGTCGGGTTCTATCCCTGCCACTTTGATTTTTGATAAAAACAAACGTCAATTCTATGAGCAAAGTTTTGAAAAATATAAAGATTTAAAAGAAATCGTTTCACCTTTCATACCTATAAATAATTGATTAACAATATTTTGTAAATATATAAAATCTTAACTGTCATGAATAAATTTATCAAAATCTCTCTATTTGCTGCCTGTGTAGCCCTTTCTTTTACGTTGCCAAAATCTGGAGGCTACCAAATCGGCGATACAGCCGAAGACTTCAATCTGAAAAATGTAGACGGCAAAATGGTAGCTCTTAAAGACTACAACAACGTCAAAGGCTATATCGTCGTCTTCACTTGCAACGGTTGCCCTTATGCACAGGCTTATGAGCAACGCATTATCAACTTACACAATAAATATGCATCGCAAGGGTATCCAGTCATTGCCATCAATCCCAACGACCCAAATTTAGCTTCGGCGGATAGTTACGACAAAATGCAGTCGCGTGCAAAACAAAAAAAATATCCTTATGTGTATCTGATTGACGAAAAACAAGAAATTTTCCCAAAATTTGGCGCAACTCGCACCCCACATGTCTTCGTTTTGGATAAAAATAAAGTCGTAAAATACATCGGTGGTATTGACGACAATGCGGATGACGCATCGGCTGTCACCATCAAATATGTTGAAAATGCCATCGAATCACTCAAAGTAGGTAAAAATCCAGAGCCGAGTTTGACAAAAGCTGTAGGTTGTTCGATAAAAAAGAAACGTGTATAATAAATTAATTATCAATAGTTTATGAAATAAAAAATGCCACGTTCCAAAGCGTAGGCATTTTTTTTTGTTCAGACACCCCCTCAGTATAAATCTTGTTTTTTCATAAAAAACATGAACTAAAAGCTATTTTTGCCGTAATAATTTTGAAACGATACGCATGAAAATCATTTTTGTCTCAACTTGGTATTCGGAGGGCATGGGCTATCTCGAAAATTGCCTTCCAAAAGCATTGGCTAAATTGGGACATGAAGTGCATGTGGTTACCTCTACTGCCCAAGTTTATTTCAACCATTCTTTTTACCATAAAGCCTATCAAAAGCATCTCGGAGACCCGATTCAGCCACAAGGTGTTCGGCTTGTCGAGGGCGTACACGTGCATCGTTTGCCGTTTTTTCAGCTAAAAAGTAAGATTATACTGAGGGGTCTCCTTAAAACCGTACATCATATCAATCCCGATGTGATTACTGTTTTAGAACATGTGTCCATGGATGCTTTAAAATTGGCTTTGTTCAAGATTTTCAAGGGTTATAAATTGTTTACCGCCAATCACGCCGTTTTTTCGGTTTATCCAACAGCCCGTCATTGGCAAATCTTACCATTCTCAAAAAAAGTTGAATGGTATTTGACGCAGTGGCTGCCCGGGCATTTCATTAATTTTTTTATCAAAAAATGCTTTGCTGTTACCATTGACGCTGGAGATATCGCCCATCAATACTTAGGTGTGTCTAAAAACAAGGTAAAAGTCACGACTTTGGGGGTTGACACCGATGCTTTTTACCCCGACGAATCGGCGCGACAACTCTTTAGAAAAAAATGGGGCTTCCAAAACGATGATATTGTTTGCATCTATACGGGCAAATTGATTCCACAAAAACAACCTGTTTTGATAGCACAAGCGATTGAGATTTTGGCAAAAAAAGGCTTCAAAATAAAAGGATTTTTTGTTGCAGAAGGTGAATTGGAGCAAGAAATAAAACAATATCAGAGTTCAACAGTTATTCCTTTGCTACCTTTTCATAATTTGCCTGATTTTTTTAGAATGTCAGACATCGCCATCTGGCCTGGTGAAGAGTCAAGCAGTCAGTTAGATGCTGTCGCAAGTGGAAGCTGCTTGATTTTAACGGATAATATAAAAGCATATGACGAAATTGAATGGATCGAACAAAATTCACACGAAACTTCCGCTACAATTTATAAGCCGAAAATAGTCAGTCGAAAATTTAAACATGGCGATTTAATTGATTTAACTAAAAAGTTAAATTCTTTGTTTGACGATAATATAAGGAAATCCTTAGCTCTGGCTGGAGTCCAAGAAATTAAAACCAAATATAGTTGGGATATCATCGCTAAAAATCGATTAGAAGATTATAAAAACTAAAATACTGTGTTTCAATATTTTATAAATTTATATTATCGTTACGTCAAAGGTTGGGGCTTTTTCGGCAACTACGAAACTTGGCAAGCTGCCGCCGCAGATTGTGAAGGTTATGATGCCGCACCGATTTTAGACCGTGTTTTGTCGGCAGCAAGAGCCGTTAAAAAAGGTGAAGCCGTCTTTGAACGGGACGGTTTTTTGTTCTATGAAAAGCAAGAAATAGACAATTTGACTATTTGGTTAAATCGGGTGGTAGATACTTATGAGCGATTAAGTGTACTTGATTTTGGGGGTTCTTTGGGCAGTTTGTATCATCAACACTGCGATTTTCTCATTCAATTTCCTGACAGAAAATGGTGTGTTGTAGAACAAGTACATTTTGTGGACATCGGAAAAAAAGAGTTTGAAACAGAGACTTTAAAGTTTGAATATACGATAGCGGAAGCCGTTCAAAAATATCAAAGCAATGTCGTTGTGATGTCAAGCGTTTTGCAATATTTAGAAACCCCTTACACTTGGCTTGATGAAATCGTAAAGCAAAAAATTCCGTATTTATGGATTGACAGAACGCCTTTTTCGCAACGTAAAAAAGATTGGATTTTGAAGCAAATTGTAGATCCACGTGTTTATACAGCCACATATCCAGTAACGATATTAAGTTTACCTAAGTTTATAGACTATATTCAACAGCATTATACTATTATAGCCGAATTTAATTCTTTTGATAAATTTAACCAAATAGAATGTCAATTTTTAGGTTTTTTTTGCGAATTGAAGAAATAGAAAATAAAAAAATAATTTTAAGTAAATAGAGAACGAGCCTTTAATTTAATTCATTTAGGCTTTTATATTAACACGTTTTATTGATGATAAAATACAATGCTTCATTTTTGTACACTTTTTGATTCTAATTATTTAGCACGCGGTTTAGTGACTTACGAGTCATTGATGTCTGTTACTGAGGGGGGCGTACAGCTCTACATTTTTGCATTTGACGATAAATGTTTTGACGTTTTAACGACTATGAAACTGTCTAATATGACGGTTATTCCACTTTCTGAATTTGAAGATGAACAACTTTTAGCCATCAAAGAGAGCCGTACTCGGGGTGAATATTGCTGGACTTGTACGAGTTCCACTATTCTCTATTGTATCGAAAAATACAATTTACCGCATTGTACATATATTGATGCGGATATGTATTTCTATCAAAATCCTCAAATTTTGATAGACGAAAAACCGTCAAATTGTTCTGTTATCATCAGCGAACACCGTTATACCCCTTCTTATGATAAGTCAAAACTGTCGGGAAAATATTGCGTTCAGTTTATGTATTTCGACAATACTGAGGGGGGGCTAAAAATCCTCAATTGGTGGCGAGAGCGCTGTTTGGAATGGTGTTTCAACCGTTTTGAAGATGGCAAATTTGGTGATCAAAAATACCTCGACGACTGGTCAACACGGTTTGAAGGCGTTCATATTTTGCAACATTTGGGTGCTGGCTTAGCGCCTTGGAATGTGCAGCAATATGATTTTATTGATACACATCAGGAGTCTCCAGCCTTATCTTTAATGTTTGGAGAACCTATACCAACTTCTATTTTAGAATCTAAAAATTCTATATGGGGCTACATAAAAGGTTCATTTTCAAACCTTTATAGTAATACTTTTTGGTATAATCAACATCGTGTCCATTATTTTCCTTCCGTGTTTTTTCACTTTCATGGCGTCAAATTGTATGAAAACGGGGGTGCTGTATATGCGCCCAAAATGTATATTTTGAGCCGCCCTGTCCGTTCCATTTTTTACGAACCTTATATTCAGAAAGTCAAAGCAGCACAACAGAAATTACTTAGCTTTGACCTCGATTTTGACAAAATAGGCTATTTATCATCCAAACAATTTCACGAAGACCGCCGTAAAGGTTGGTGGGGTTTTGTGAAAACAAATGTGTTGAATCGCTATTTAAAAACAGGACTGAATTAGTTATTTGTTACTCGTTATTGGTTATTAGTTATTGGTTATTAGTTATTGGTTATTGGTTATTCATTTAATAAATATCAACTTTGGCAAGAATAATAGAGTTGCGTAATTTTTCTGACCCGCGAGGTGTACTCAATGTTGCCCAAAATCAGATTCCTTTTGACATTAAACGGGTATATTGGATTTATGGCGTCCCGACGGATGTAAGTCGTGGTGGTCACAGACATCATCGGGCTTCTCAAGCCTTAATTTGCTTAGGCGGTAGTTGTTCTATTTTCAATAATGATGGTAAAAAAGAAGAAACGTTTGTCTTAGATGCACCCCATAAAGTCCTCATTGTAGAGCCGTCTGACTGGCATATCATGCACTCATTTTCTGAAAATGCAACGCTTTTGGTCTTAGCATCAACGCCGTATGATGTGACGGATTATATTGATACACCTTATGCAAACACGAGTTTTTTGGTGGAATAATGCACCCCTCAGTAAAACTCCCTTTTTAACTAAAAAGTTAAATCAAAATGCGTCAAGTTGAATATGAAAATTTACATTTTCTGAACCGTCCTTTTTTTGAGGACTATCGTGCTTCGTTCAACGATGCCTTAGAGCGAGGTTGGTTTATATTGGGCAAAAATGTCGAAAATTTTGAACAGCAGTTTGCGGCATATCTCGGCGTCAAATATGTTATTGGTGTGGCTTCTGGCTTAGATGCTTTAGAAATCCCATTGAAATGTTGGGATTTTGAACCCCGTTCTGAAATCATTGTGCCTTCAAATACGTATATTGCAACTGTTAATGCCATTATTAATTGTGGTCATATTCCCGTTTTTGTCGAACCTGATATAAATACCTATAATATTGATTGTCAACGCATTGAAGAAAAAATAACGAAAAAAACAAAAGCCATCATGCTCGTACACCTGTATGGGCGTTCATGTGATATGGCTGCTGTCATGGGGCTTTGTGAAAAATACAATTTAGAATTGGTGGAAGATTGCGCTCAATCACATGGCGCCACTTTCGATGGTCAAATGACGGGTACTTTTGGTGTAGGGGCATTTAGTTTTTATCCAACAAAAAACTTAGGTGCCTTAGGCGATGCGGGAGCAATTGCGACAAATGACGACCATTTATATCGCAAAATTAAAGCCTGGCGCAACTATGGCTCTAATGTAAAATACAAAAATGAGTACATCGGCGACAATTCAAGGCTGGATGAAATACAAGCAGGATTTTTAACTAAAAAGTTAAACCATTTGGATAATATCAATAAACGCAAAAATGAGATTGCTCAATTTTATCTTAATAACTTGAATGAGAATTTCATTTTGCCCACTCTTGATGAGCGTATATATAATGTGTATCATATTTTTCCGATTCGACATCCAAATCGGGATGCTTTGAAAGCTTATCTTTTAGAGAAGGGCATAAAAACTGAAATTCACTACCCTACTGCACCTTGCGACCAAAACAGTATTCGAGATTGGGCAAAACGCTCTGAAGTCACACTCAACGATGCAGATTTCGAATTGGCGCGTCAAATTCACGCAACTGAATTGAGTCTGCCGATTTCAACGATACATTCAGATGAAGATATCGCTTATGTTGTGGAGGTTTTGAATCAGTTTAATACTAATGGATAGTTGATAATAGTGATTGTATGTTATGGGAACTTTACATAGGTGAAAAATTAGCTAAATTTACTGAGGGGGTCTTTTTAGCATTCAACAATTGCCTAATAGCAACGAGATGAGAAAATATGACGATGGGCACAATCACCGAAGGCAGCCAAACAAAAGGAAATTTCAAAACCCCAATATTAGGATGATTAAATGCAAATTGCTGAAAAGGGGTTGGAGCAGACAGGATACCAATAGCAACTACATTAAGAACCAACAATAAACACACAAAATTCCAAATTAAGTTAATATTCCATTTCAATTCACTGTTTTTAAAAGCCCAAACAGCTAAGGGTAATGCGGTTAAACCTGAAAAAATATCATAATTGCGCCCTTCAAATGTCATCGAACGCGGTATTTGTTCGTGTAAATACAACCAAAACAAAACAATCTCAACAGGTACACGACAAATATGTATTAATGTTAAGTCCTTTAGCGGGAGGCGGTCAATAAAGTTTTGTCCTTTTTTGGTCACTAAGAAATATATCATAGTTATAAAGGCAGGAACGACGGCAAACGCGAGACGGGGAGGCATTGTATCCGTTTTCATATAAAAATCATTGGCGGACAGGATGCCTTGTAAGGCAATCCATGCCCCTAAAATTAATACAATTTTATTGGCGATGGTCGATGATACTCTGGCACATGTACGATGAAATAAAGCGACTGTAAGAAGGGTCGTTAAAATGAAAATGATTGATACATAAATTGGAACATCCATATTTTTTAATTTAATTTAATTTGGTTGCGAGCTGGTTTGGTAATTTTAACAAAGATAGCAGAATCGTCTAAAAAAAATAAAGGTGTGAATAATTTCTCATTTTGAGGAGAAAAAGTAATTTTGAGAAAAATATATTTTTTACTTACAACCTTCTATATCTTGAAAATACCCCTCTTATTAATTATTGTATGAGGGGGTTTGTTCTATATGAAATACTGAAAATCAATATTTTATGAAAAAATCAATTCTTTTTTTTTTAACTTTAACTTTTTTACATTCAACTTCATTTGCTCAAAACTACGATGTCTGTATCATTGGGGGCGGCACAAGTGGTACAGCTGCAGGCATACAAGCAGCCAGACTCGGTGCCAAAACAATCCTTATAGAAGAGTCTCCTTGGCTGGGGGGTATGCTCACTTCGGCGGGCGTTTCAGCCACGGATGGCAACCATGATTTGCCTTCGGGTTTGTGGGCAGAGTTTCGACAAAAGTTATACGATTATTACGGTGGAGCTAAAGAAGTTGCGACAGGTTGGGTTTCCAACACACAATTTGAACCCCATATCGGTGCTAATATTTTTAAAGAAATGGCGTCAAAAGAAAAGAATTTAACCGTTTCTTTTGATTCTAAATTATTGTCTATCCATAAATTAAACAATACTATAAAAGTCCTCGAACCAAACAAAAATACTGAGGGGGGTAATTGGAAAATTAAAATCAAAACGAAAAAAGGAAAAAAGACCATTCAAGCCTTTATCGTCATTGATGCAACCGAGTTAGGTGATGTCGCTAAGGCCGTCGGTATCCCTTACATAATTGGAACTGATGATCCTTCAGAAACGGGTGAAGTGGGTTTTGCTTCAAAAAAAACAGATATTGTCCAAGACTTAACCTATTCTGCCATCCTTAAAACCTATGGTAAAGGCGTTGCACCCCTTGTCAAAAAACCTAAGAATTATAACCCTTCCCTTTTCCAATGTGCTTGTGCGACCCGTTGTCCAAAAGCGGAAAGCATCATAGATTGTGATAAAATGCTGTCCTATGGCAAATTACCTAACAACAAATACATGCTCAATTGGCTCAGAGATGGCAATGATTTTTATGCCAATACCCTTGACGAAACCCCTAAAAACCGTTGCCGTGCCTTCGATAAAGCCAAACAGCATACGCTCGCATTCATTTATTTTATTCAAAATGATTTGGGTTATAAAAATATTGGCTTGGCAGATGATGAATTTCCGACCAAAGACCGTCTTCCTTTCATACCCTATCACCGTGAAAGCCGCCGTACTGAGGGGTTGGTAACGCTGACGGTGAATCATATTTTGAAGCCTTTTGACCAAAAAGAAAAATTGTATCGAACAGGCATTGCCGTGGGTGATTATCCGATTGACCACCACCACGGGCAGTATCCAAATGGTGTGCCCACTTTAAATTTCCCACCCGTTCCGTCCTTCAATGTGCCATTGGGTGCATTGATTCCCAAAGGGATTAACAATTTTATTGTTGCTGAAAAAAGTATTTCTGTTACCAATATCGTCAATGGGTCAACGCGTTTGCAGCCTTGTGTTTTATTGATAGGACAAGCGGCTGGGGTGCTTGCTGCCATGTCAGCTTTAGAGAAAAAAACACCGAGAGAGGTGTCTATACGTCAAGTGCAGTCTGTTTTACTTGAAAAAGGGGCTTATTTGATGCCTTATTACGACATTAAGCCCAATCATCCACATTTTGAAGCCATTCAACGCATCGGTGCAACGGGTTTACTTAGGGGTTTCGGTGAGCCTTACAAATGGGCCAATCGGACGTGGTTTTATCCTGATTCAACAATACAGAATAAAGACTTTTTGCCCCCTTTCTATGACTATGGTTTTGACATAAAAGATATGACACCGCAACAAGCCAACAGAAAAGTAAGTGTGCGAGAGGCGGTTGCCTTGGCTTTTGCAATGATGGATACGAAGCCGGATGTGACTTTTGAAGGTTTCCTGGGTGGTGTCGCGCGCAATTGGGAATCCAGGTTAAATCTTAAAAACTTTGAACCCGATAGAGCCATTACTCGCCTTGAAGTAGCTGTGCTTTTTGACCGCATCGCCAAGCCTTTTGATAAGGATGTAGATTTTAATGGCTTAATAAAAAACAGCCAATAACATGAGCGTGAATTAAAAATGAAATTGAGGCGGTGATTTCAAATCACCGCCTCAATAGCTATAGGCTCAATAAATCATGTCAATCCATAAAACCCTGTTATCCTGTCTCTTAAACACCAAATTCACGTTGCCATGCTAAAACACCGCCTTCCAAGTTGCGGACATTTTGGAATCCCATTTGCATCATAAACTGTTTGGCATTGCCTGAACGGGCACCAGAACGGCAATGCACAACGATTTCGTCGGCTTTGTGGTCTCCTAAGGGACCATTTATGGCTTCGGGAATATTTCCAAGGGGAATTAATTCTGCGCCCAAATTAAATTCTTCGTATTCATAAGGCTCACGCACATCAATGAAAACAAATTTATCGCCCTTTTCTAAGCGTTTTTTTAGTTCGTTAACTGTAATATCCATAAGGGTGGTTGATTATCCTGTTTAAATATTTATTAATAAAGTATTTAAGTCTTGCTTATTGCATTAACAGCCACAAATTTAATGTTTTTTTTTAGCCCATAACTCTTTATCTCTATAAAAAAGTTGGTTTTATAAGAAATGAAAAGTGAAAAACGAAAAGTGAAAAATATAAAACAAAAGATAAGTAATGATGAATGATAAATGATGAACGATGAACGATGAATAACGTAAAACATTGATTATCAAATATCTACACGAAATCAATTCCCCATTTATTTCTGTTCATCTACTTAACTACTAAGTAACGAATAAATAATAACATGGTTAAAAAAGGTAGGGGCAACCTTTACGGTTGCCCTTTGATTCAAGTGATTTTATTGGAAAATGACCCTTTTCACGAAAGGGCAACCGTAAAGGTTGCCCCTACCA
>JANOAU010000077.1:0-70517 GCA_031411275.1 Saprospiraceae bacterium
TGATTGTCTGCCGTCAAACTAACAGTGGAAGAAGCCCTGATTGTAAGTCCACCGTTGATATCAAGACTTGTATAAGGGTCGGTTGTACCAATGCCAATCTGTCCATTATTCACAATTGTCATCGCTTGAAGGACATCTGTGGGCCAGTTGTCCGCATTTGTACCGCCTGCACTATTGGCAGTTCCTTTGTGAACATTAAATGCTAATCCTCCTGAATAACTATCGTAATCAATAAGTTGAATGGATGCGCCTGGTTTTGAAAAAGTATTTCTTGAAAAGGCAACTTCGGGGCCTCCATTAGGGCTGGGTACGGCTGTTGTGCCACCTACTGTAAAGCCACTCATACCCACACCGTAAAGATGCACATTGGCATAAGGTGTAGCTGTACCGATACCGATACTGCCATTATCGGCGATTCTCATGCGTTCTGTTGTGCCTGTTGCGCCTATAAGGGTGGTATGGAAAGTCAGATAAGACCCCGTCGTGCTTGCGGTGAAACCTTCTGCTGCGTATCCAATAATGAATGCCGCATTCACAAAACTGGCACCTGTATAGCCTGCAAATGCGATACTACCCAAGCCATCATTTGTCGAGAGCGTTGTGGGAGATGCCACCGTTCCGCGTGCTTTGCGCAAATTCAAGCGGGGTGGCGTTGCGTCAGTACTGTATTGGTCGTTCAAGATACCTCGAATAGAGCTTGTTGATGTTTCTGCAATATGGAATTTGGCAGCAGGTGCTGTGATATTGATACCGATATAGCCTGATGTATTCAAACGCATACCCTCTGAACTATTGGCTTTAAAAACCACGTCTTGTGCATCGGTTGTGCCGACAAAGTTTGTTCCTGCCGTTGTGCCACTGTTACCTGTCAGTGACCAATCTGTAGAAGTCGTGACAAACCCTTGTCCACCTGTTAATACCCATTTTGTCAAGGTTGTATTATACATCAATGTTGCCACACCGTTAGCGGCTATTGTCGCATCTGAACCGCCAGTATTGATTTGATTGGCAGCACTCGATGTGACTTGATGTTTTAAAGTCATCGTATAACTCGTTGCATTGATGAGTGTTAACATGCGGCCATCAAAACCATTGGTGAAGCCTGTAATTGTAAAAACAGCCGTTGGTGCAGTGATTCGATAAAAACTCATGGTATCTATTGCTACATTATTGTTCGTACCATTGGCGATACTGAGGGGTGTTCCTTCGCGTATAGCGACAGAGCCATTGACATCCAAAACGGTTTGAGGTGTCGCTGTTTTAACACCAATGCTTTGCGCCACAAGGGCTTCACCGAATAACAATAATAGTAGCCCCGATAATGCTGATAAGTACCAATTTTTCATCTTAACGTTTTTAGATCATCATTAATCTATTTCTTGATAAAATAGAAAGCAAAAAGGAATATTTTGTTTGGGCTTAATTGTTCGACCGTTCTGTTTCATACCAAGTCGAGCCATTCCATATAAGCGAAATCGTATCATTAACGCCCATAGCATAAGTGGATGTTAAACTGCAATTACCGCTATCCGCCAATTCTGCCGCATTAGAGGTCAATAAAATGATTAGCATTTGTCCGCTTTGCAAGCCACTTGAGAGGGTAAAAGTACGGCTTGTGGCTGTTGCACTCGTTGAGGTCAATACGATAAACGATTCATTGCCAACCGTCACAGCCTGATTGTCTGCGGTCAAGTTGATGGTAGAAGGAGGAAGAACTGTAAGCCCTCCGTCAATATCAAGGCTTGTATTGGGGTCAGACGTGACAATGCCAATCTGCCCATTATTCACAATCGTCATCGCTTGAAGGACATCGGTGGGCCAGTTGTCCGCAAATGTGCCACCTGCACCGTTCCCAACGCCTTTGTGAACATTGAATGCTAATCCCCCTGAATAATTACCGTAGTCAACGAATTGAACGGTTACTGCTGGTTTTGAAAAGCCCCCTTTAGAGAGTGCAACTTCAGAACCTTCATTCGGGCTGGGTACGGCTGTTGTACCGCTCAACGCAAAGCCACTTTTCCCGTCACCGTGGATTTGTAAATTGGCATAAGGCGTAGCTGTACCCAGCCCGACAGTGCTATTGTCGGCAATTCTCATACGTTCTGATGTACCCGTTGCGCCTACAAGAGTCGTGTTGAAAGTCAGATAAGAACCCGTTTTGCTTGCTGTAAAACTTTCTGCGGCATATCCTTCAATAGATGCCGCATTTACAAAACTGGCACCTGTATAGCCTGCAAATGCGATACTACCCAAGCCATCATTTGTCGAGAGCGTTGTGGGAGATGCCACCGTTCCGCGTGCTTTGCGCAAGTTAAAGCGAAAGGGATTTGCATCGCTGCTGTATTGATCGTCTAAAATACCTCGAACAGAACTTGTTGCCGTTTCAGCAATGTGAAATTTGGCGGCGGGTGATGAGATATTGATACCGAGATAGCCTGATGTATTCAAACGCATACCTTCTGAACCATTGGCTTTGAAAACCACGTCTTGTGCAGAGGTCGTGCCAACAAAGTTCGTTCCTGCCGTTGTGCCACTGTTACCTGTCATTGACCAATCTGTTATAGTTGTGACAAACCCTTGTCCACCTGTCAGCACCCATTTTGTCAAGGTTGTATTGTACATTAATGTCGCTACACCATTCGCAGATAGGATAGCATCTGAACCACCTGTATTGATTTGATTAGCAGCACTCGATGTCACTTGATGTTTTAAAGTGATCGTATAACTTGTTGCATTGATGAGTGTCAACATGCGTCCATCAAAACCATTTGTAAAACCGGTAATTGTAAAAGTGGCTGTTGGTGCTGTGATACGGTAAAAACTCATAGAATCTATTGCTACATTATTGTTCGTACCATTGGCTATACTGAGGGGTGTTCCTTCACGCATCGCAACTGAACCGTTGACATCAAGTGTGGTTTGTGGTGAACCTGTTTTAACACCTATGCTTTGCGCCTGTAAACCCACGCTCATCATTGTAAAAAACAATAACAGTTGTTTTGACAATGGCATGTTCTAAGTTATTTTAGATGGTTATCTTATACTTTACGAAACCTTTCCTTCATCACGACCTGTAAGTACTTTCATCATGACCTGTAAATACTTTCATCATGACCTGTAAGTACTTTCGTCACGACCTGTAAGTACCTTCGTCACGACCTAAGTGTATCTTCAATGCGACATTTTATCTCTTCAATGGTCTTAAAAGTCTCTCCAATGGTCTGAAAAGTCTCTTCGATGGTCTGAAAAGCCTCTTCAATGGTCTGAAAAGTCTCTTCAATGGTCTCAAAAGCCTCTTCGATGGTCGGAAAAGCCTCTTCAATGGTCTGAAAAGTCTCTTCGATGGTCTCAAAAGCCTCTTCGATGGTCTCAAAAGCCTCTTCGATGGTCTTAAAAGTCTCTTCAATGGTCTTAAAAGTCTCTTAGTTGCTCTTCTTAGCCAAAGCCGCTTTAATGGCTTCTATATCTTGACTGTTTTTATCTGTAGTGGCTTTCAAAGCAGCATTTTCGGCTTTCATTTTTTCTAATTCTGCTCTCAATTCGGCATTTTCATTCTGTCTGGCTTCACTTTTAGCATCTAATTCTTTGACGGCATTGACCAAAGGAACAACAAAAGTAGCGTAACTGACCGTGTAGTACCCCTCAGTATTAGCGGGTTTGATAAGTCCACTGAATGAGTTGATACCTTGTTTCTTCATCACCGCCTCTATCTCTTGTGCCACAAAACCATCATAAACCGTGCCTTTTTGCGATTTTAATTCATAATTAACAGGTCTAATGGCTTTGATAAAGTTCAAACCAATATAATTATCTTCGATACGCGTTTTCAATCTTCTATCCGAAACCGTCACAAAACTACCGTAGGTTTCGACAAGCGTTACAGACGTATTGCCCAAACGTATTTTATTGGAGGCATCAACGCTTGCACCATAACCAACAGCTGTGGCATTGGTCAAAGCAGAAGAAGACACATCAGATGTAGCCCCCAAAAAAGTATTGTTACTTCCTGTTGCCGAAGTTAATCCCGCCCGATAACCCAATGCCGTATTGTTGCTCGCTGTTGTGTTGACAGATAAAGCACTATCGCCAATAGCGACATTCGAGCCACCTGTTGAGTTTAAATATAAAGCGCGATAACCCAGAGCCGTATTACCCCAAGCATTGGTGGTAGAATACAAAGCCCGATACCCAATGCTTGTATTGTTAGAACCTGTTGTATTGGTGTATAAAGCACTATCGCCAACAGCAACATTTGAGCCACCGACTGTACCTAAGTAAGCAGCCTTATATCCAACGGCTGTATTGCCCCATGCATTGGTAGCAGAATATTGCGCTTGATATCCTATGCTTGTATTATTGAAACCCGTTGTATTGGTGTATAAAGAACTATCACCAACAGCTATATTTGAGCCGCCGACTGTACCTAAGTAAGCTGCTTTATAACCGATAGCTGTATTACCCCATGCATTGATTGACGAATACAAGGCTTGATAACCCAAACTTGTATTGTTTGAACCCGTCGTATTCGTGTATAAAGAGCTATCACCAACAGCCACATTCGCACCGCCGACTGTACCTAAGTACGCTGCTCGATAACCCATAGCCGTATTGCCCCAAGCATTCGTTGTTGTTGTACCTGCTTGATAACCTAAGTATGTATTGTTTTGACCAGAAGTAACACTATTTCCCGCTTGATAGCCGAGATAGGTTTCACCTACAATGCCAATGCGCCCAGCTTTCTGATTATTGACTCGCATACTGAGGGGTATGTTATCGGTTGTCCCGATGAAGTTTGTACCATCAACTGTAGAAGCATTACCTGTTGTTGTCCATGCACCCGTAGCAATAATTTGAGCAATAGACAAACGACGCAGGATACCACTGCTTGACGAAATGATGGAGTCAGCTGTCGAACCTGCATTCAATCCTAAAAGTCGTAAAGGGTTTCCACCACCGCCTGTTTGGGCATCAATATCGAGTTTATACTGAGGGGTCGTTGTATTGATACCGACACTCACGGCATTGACACCTGTGCCACCCAAAACGAGGCTGTTGCTGGCACCAACGGTTGCATTGTAGCCGAAAGCCGACGCATTGGATAAGGCTGCTGAACTGACATTTGCGCCATTGCCTAATAAGGTATTATTGCTGCCTGTGGTATTGGTCAAACCTGCATAGTAACCAATCATAGTATTGCCACTTCCTGTAGTATTAGCCGTTAGCGCATGGCTGCCAATAGCTGTATTATAATTACCCGTTGTATTACTATACAAAGCAGCATCTCCCCAAGCCCCATTTCCGATACCAGAGTTATTGTTAAACATAGCTTGATAACCGCCCGCAGCATTTTGAGAGCCTGTAATATTATTGTACAAAACGGCATAGCCTACGGCTGTATTATCACTGGCTGTTGTATTGGATAACAAAGCATAATTACCCGTTGCCACATTATTATTACCTGTCGTATTTGAGAACAAAGCGGCATAGCCCACGGCATTGTTGTCGCCTCCAGTCGTATTTGACATGAGCGTTCTATAACCTATGGCATTATTTGAAATCCCCGTTGTATTGGTTTTCAATGCTTGATAACCAATACTCGTGTTTCTATACCCTGTGGTATTTGAGTTCATTGCCAGATGACCCAATGCCGTATTATAATAACCCGTCGTATTTGCATAACCCGTACTATCGCCCACAAAAGTATTCATATAGCCTGTGGTATTGCTATAGCCTGATAAGTTACCTATGAAGGTATTGTAATAACCCGTCGAATTGCTGTAACCTGCTTGATGGCCGACAAAAGTGTTTTGAGTACCTGTATTCACATTACCTGCTTGATAACCAAATGTCACGTTGTTATTGGCGTTATCAATTCTTCCAGCTTTCTGATTATTGACGCGGAAACTGAGGGGTATGTTGTCGGTTGTACCTATGAAGTTCGTACCGTCAACGGTGCCGCTGTTGCCTAAAATTGCCCATGCACTGCTACCTATTATTTGAGCGATAGACAAGCGGCGCAGGATGCCACTGCTTGACGAAATGATGGAGTCTGCAGTTGAACCTGCATTAAGCCCTAAAAGACGTAAAGGATTACCCGCGCTACCTGTTTGAGCATCAATATCGAGTTTGTAAGAAGGCGATGATGTGCCAATACCGAGATAGCCACTTGTGTTCAAGCGCATTCTCTCAATGTTATTGGTTCTAAAAGTTAAGGATTGCGCGTCGGTTGTACCCATAAAATTAGTGGAGGGATTGGTCGAAGCATTGCCCAATATGCCCCAAGACAAGGCATAAGTGGCGGAACTGGTGTTTTGCCATAAGGAATTTCTATAAAGGTAGATACTTGAGTCACTTGTATTATATATCGTCAAACCATTGGCAGGAGAAGATATGGCATTCATCTGTGCGGTTGTCATTCTGGGTATAAGCATGCCTTTGGTGGTACTCGCTGCTTCAAAAACGGCAGAAGAGGTAATAGCGCCCGGTGCATTGCCAATCTTCAAGTCTGTTTGCGCTAAAGCAGATGTTGACCATAAGGCAACAATAAACCCCATAGTCAACACATACTTTATGTCTTTGAAGATATATTTATATACAGAGAGCATTCAATGTTTAGTTTTATTTATATTTTATACACATCATCATGGTTATTTTCAAATCACCAATGTCATTAACACAATACAAACTTACTGAGGGGTACTAAAATCACGCCAAACATTTGCATTAAATCTATTATTCGTTATAAATCCACCAGTTTGACCCATCACTAACAATTTTATATTTCTTAGCAAAGTTGACGCTGGCGATGGTTGTAGTCTCCGTGAGATACAAAGCGGGTGAAAAGTTTACAGCATTAGCAGTCTCATCCGACTTACCGATATAGTACATACGTCCTGTGCAAGTGCTTGCCGTTGGTAATGTCAAAGTAATCGCACCTGATGTCGCATTTGCTAAAACGATGTAATCTGTTGCCGCTAAAGTTGCACCTGCGGTGACTTTACGGTATGAACCTGCTTGTGAACCTGTGACTTGAAAAGTAGAAGTTGGCGCAGTTGCTGAACCGACCGCAACGTTACCACCTGAAAAATTAACATTAAAACCGCCTTGTGCAATGGCTGTATTTTGAATCAAAGTACCGCCTAACTGCACATTTGTGGCTGTACTTTTAGTCAACCCGTTGTTGGCAGTCAATGAATTGCCGACGACATCATCTACGGTTCTTCTTCTAACAGCACCTGCGGCTGTAACGGTCATAATTGAATCTGTAGATGCACCGCCGTTCAAGCCCGTCACATTGACACTTGGTCCTGTAATCGTTGTTGTGGAACTGGCATTACCTATGACGGTTGCTGCCGAACCTGTGGTATTGATATTGGTGGCACCTGTTACGGCAGTGGTACTTGATGCGTTACCAATGGTTGTATTGTTTGAGCCTGTTGTGTTGATGGTTGTTGCCCCAGTCACACTTGTTGTACCCGCTACTGTGACGATACTGCTTGCGTTACCAATGGTTGTGGCTGATGTTCCTGTCGTGTTGACATTGGTAGGACCAACGACGGTTGTTGTGCTTGAGGCATTTCCAATATTGGTTGCGCCTGCGCCTGTGGCATTGATATTGGTTGTGCCTGTCAATGTTGACCCTGCATTAGCCGTTAACTGTGCATTTGTGACATCTAAGCCATTTGTTGCATCCACGTTGCCGGTTAAAGTGACTTGACCTGTGCCTGTTTGAGTGATAGCCCCCGCACTGGTGAAAGTTAAACGCGTTGTTCCGTTTGTTTCGATACCAAAATCATGGTTGGAGTTTGAACCGACTGTGCCAGTACCTGTCAAAGTATTGCCTCCGACGAGCCATACGTTGCCACTGTTTTCAAGGACATCCGTGACTGTACGACGACGCAAAACGCCTGTTGCACCATCAAGCGTCATGATAGAGTCTGTTGCAGCACCACCTTGTAAACCACTGATTGCCAACGTATTTGTATTGGTGGCGGTGATGGTTGTCGCTCCCGTCAATGCACCACCGAGAGAGATAACACTACCCGATTTAGTCAAACCATTGGTTGCGCTATCGCAAAGGCTGACCCATGATGAACCACGATAGAGGAAGGTACATTGTAAATCCGTATTGTAAACGGCGAGGCCGTTGGCAGGAGATGAAATCGCATTCATCTGAGCGGCTGTCATACGAGGGAGTAAGAAGCCTTTGGTGGTTGATTCTAATTCAAGGACGGCAGAAGCAGCTTTGTTGCCCGGATTAGTACCGATTTTACCATCTACCTGAGCAAAAAGGCTTTGATTGGACAAAAGGAAAAGGGTTGCCAAAACAAGAGCCGTCCGAATGATTGTATTAAATTGATTGTAACGCATGAGTAATAATATTGAAACGGTTTTAGAAAATGAGTCTTCTTGAATGGGTGCTTATGACCACAGACTAGCCTAATTAAGCTAACCTGTAGTCATAAATACCTTTTATACTGAGGGGGTCGTATTTGTGCTTATTTAAAGGTGATATGTGTGCCAGAGGTAAAGGACTTAGCACACACATCACCGATTGTTTGGATTAGAAGCGTGCTATCAACCACCAATCTGTTCCGTCAGACTGAATATGAAGGCGAACATTATAATTCACACTTGGCATTGTTTGACTGGTGCTTAAACGAATACCCGAACCTAAAGTCAACACGTTACCCGTTGCGTCCCCTTTGATGATGACATAAGTACGCCCAGCACAAGTAGAAGCCGCTGGCAATGTCAAAGCTGCTGCTGAACTTAAGTTGAAAATAAGTGTATGGTCGTCAAGTGTAGCTGTGTAATCAGCTGTTTTAGACGAAATCGGTACAGCAAATGAACCTGCAACATGCAATTTAGCAGTAGGTGAAGCTGTAGCAATACCTACATCACCCGTTGAAGTCACTGTCATTCGTGCTGCGGGTGTGCCGCCTGTTGACAACTGTAAACCAGATGTACCTGTTGAACTCAACTCTGTATTGTTACCTGTTACTTTGATTTGACCTGTCGTAGTACCGTCAGAAAGGGTCGTTGTGACTGTACCTGTATTCGTAACACTGGCGTTACCGCTCACTGTTAAACGGTCTGGTGCTGTTGCTGTACCGACACCGACATTACCACCTGTGAACGCCATGACGTTTCCAGCTTGTGCGACTGTTGTTGCAGCCAATAAAGTACCACCCAACTGAACATTATTACCCGTTTTAGTCAAACCGTTATCGGCTGTGAATGAACCTGCTCCAATATCAGCCAAAGACATACGGCGTAAAACACCTGATGTTTTGTCTGCCATAACAACCGAGTCCGCAGTTGTTGCACCTTGCAAACCTGCAATAGCTAATGTATTCGTACCAGTGGTTGTAATAGATGTTGCACCTGTCAAAGCACCACCTAAAGCGACATTATTGCCCGTTTTAGTAATACCGTTATTGGCTGTAATAGAGTTCGCACCAACATCAGCAAGAGCCATACGACGTAGAACACCCGATGTTTTGTCTGCCATAACTACTGAGTCTGCGGCAGTCGCGCCTTGCAAACCAGCAACAGCTAAGGTGTTGGTTGCATCGGTCGTAATAGAAGTTGCAGATACTAAAGCGCCACCTAAAGCAACATTATTGCCCGTTTTAGTGATACCGTTGTTTGCTGTAAAAGAGCCTGCTCCAATATCAGCCAAAGACATACGGCGTAAAACACCCGTCGTTTTGTCTGCCATAACAACCGAGTCAGCAATTGTTGCGCCTTGCAAACCAGCAACAGCGAATGTGTTTGTCGCATCCGTTGTTAATGTGGTTGCTTGGTTCAATGTGCCGCCTAAACGAATTTTATTATCCGTTTTACTGATACCGTTCTCTACTTCGAGACCTGCTGAAACAACAGCTTTCACGTCACGAGATTTAACAATACCAGCCGCCGTTACCGTCATGATGGAGTCGGTGGTTGCACCACCTTGTAAACCCACTAATTTCAAAGGGTTTGCTGTATCTTCAACAGTCAATTTATTAGTTGGTGAGCTTGTACCGATACCGACTTCACCTGTTGCAGCGATACGCATACGTTCCACGTTGTTGGTGATGATAGGCAAGGCAAAGTTGCTTTTTGTACCGAGTGAACGTACAGCCGTTGTTAAGTTACCATCGAGTTTCCAGACGTATTGATCTTGGTCTGATAACACATCGGCTAATGTCCGTTTCTTCAATATACCAGTTGCTGCATTGACTGTCATAATAGAGTCCGTTGCTGCACCAGAACGCAGTCCTTGTAGTGCCAAGGGGTCGTCTGTTCCTGAGTTTGGAACGATGTCCACCCTTGTGTTAGCCGTTGGCGCATTCGTACCCACACCTAAACTTCCGTTACCTGTGATGTTCAAGTTGTTGCCACCTTGAGCAATATTGGTAACTTGAGTCAAAGTACCGCCTAACTGGATGTCACGACCTACTTTAGTCAAACCGTTGCTCGCTGTCAATGAGTCAGCCGCACAAAGGCTATACCAGTTACCTGCCGAAGCACGATAAATATAGGTACAGTTTGCTGTTAAGTCATAGACCATCATACCTTCAGAAGGTGACGAAATGGCGAGACGTTGAGCGGAGGACATACGAGGCAATAGGAAGCCTTTTGTGGTACTTTCCAACTCCAATAATGCATTCGCATCAATGGAGCCGGGATTATCACCGAGTTTTACTTGAGCTTGAGCCACTTGCACTCCGATTACCATAAGTGAAAGGGCTACAAGTAACTGTCTGAGTCTTTTCATTTTGAATTAATTTAAAAATGGTTATTAATAAGAATATTGTAAAATCGCAATATATACATACAGAGTTTTTCAGTATTGTGCAGCTCTTGCGTGGCAAATACTGAGGGGGGTATCTTAAGACTTGTTTTATTGTCTATAAAAAATGTCAAAGAGCATATATCTAAAAGTCTATCGAACAGCCTCACTGCGAAGCCGTACAACCACTAAAGAGTAAGCTAAAAGCATCCAAACAGATCATTAATTATCTGAAAAGAGCCTAAGCCAATCGTATTTTTATGTGTTTTTGGAAAACATAAATCTGCTCTAAGACACATGGGGAGTTGTCTGAAACAAATTCATTTCCATCAAAATAGAGGGAGTCAAAAGCCTAAGTAAGTAGGCTTTGTCCAATGGTTAATGTTTAATAAGATTTTGTTTAGTTTTGTCAAAATATGTTATGATTCGCAAATGTAAAATTTTTAAGTTACGTTTATTATCAAAAAATTATTAGATTCGTGACTACAAAAAACGGGGCGTAATGACGCGTGCTTGGTCCTCAATTTTACCAAATTTATAGGTCAACAATAATTCAACGGAGTGATTCGCATTGTTAATTTCCTTCAAAAGCGACGAATTAACATCATAGCTAAAACCAAGCCCATAATGTTCCCAGTCCAATCGCGCCGTAATCACCCAAGCATCATTTAGCGTGCCGCCTTCTAATTTGTTGACGGTACGTAACCATGCCCCTAATTGCATAGAAGCCCGATTAGGCTCTCTAAGTATCACTTTGACGGCTCCACCCATCATATATTCCGTTGAAGGGCCTTGCTTCATCATCAGTAAACTCGGAGCAACATTAAAAAATCGTGCCATTCGGAATTCTCCTGCTATGTGAAATGTCTTTTTGATGTATAAATTCTGAAATAAACTGTTATCAAAGGACACCTCAGGGCGATTGAGGTGCTGTAAAGCAAAACCACCCATAATATGATTGTTATCACCAAAAGTCGAATACCATCCCAAACCCATCGATGCGTCAAATTTCCAAATCCTATTCGACTGGACATCACCACCTAAGCGTGAGGGGTCATAACCTCCATTGCCGTCATATTGATTCACCCATTCACGGTCAGCTAAATTAATAGACTTTTTGAATAAACCCACTTGACCACCACCGACCAGGAAGTGTGCAACGTCTCCTTTCCCGCCCATTTTCCGAGCATAGGCAATAGAGGCTTTGGCTTCGTCGTGTTGCAAAGCACCCGCTTTGTCGCTCCAAACGCCAACCCCCCAACCAAAAAAGTCTGTGGATTTTAAGTCTTTACGCTTCTCGAAAGTCAATGCTATTGTCTTGAAAGCGGCATCTTTACCCAGTATGGCCGCCCATTGATTCCGATATTGCAAATTAATACGCGCCTGATCTTCCATCATACCGACGGCAGCAGGGCTGAGGTGCATGGTGGAATTGGTGAACTGAGAAAAGTGCATATCCTGCCCCCTCAGTATCCAAGCACCCATGACAATCAAGGTGGTGAGTAATAATCTATTCATTTTTTAAATGGTTGTTATTGGTTATTGGTTTTTAGTTATTAGGAATTGGTAATTTCTAAAACCAATCCCTAATAACTAATCCCCAATCACTTTTATCTTATCTTACTAATAATAAATCTCTCGCTATTCTTTGAACCGTACCGTCAATAAATTCTGCCTCAACCGTCACAACAAATGTGCCTGTATTCAAGGGCTTACCTCTAAATCCACCATCCCATGCGACCGAGCCATCTGGTTTAAAGTCTTTGGCTTCAAACACCAACTCACCCCAACGGTCAAATATGCGCATGACCCGTACTTTTACGTGGTTTGGATTACCCAAAACGGTATAGTCTTCGTGGTCAGGTTTGAAAATATTCGGTACATAAATCGTGTATTTACTGTTTTTACCCGTATTGAAGATAATCTCATTTGACGCTTGGCAACCATTTGAATCAACTGCTATGACAGAATAAGTATGCACATCTTTTTGTTGCAATATCGTTGTTGTTGTTTGACACGTTGGGCAACTCATCTGAGTTGGTGGCGACCACTGATAGAAGACTGGTTTGAAACCATTTTCAGGTCTTGCAGTCATAATGACGGTCTCCCCTCGCTGTGGATTAGCGGGTATCGCCGATATCGTAATAGCACTTGGCGGCGGCTCACCCACAATTACCGTTGTATCTACACCACAGATATAAGGGCTTTGAATCCTTAATTTGTAGCTGCCTGCTGCCAAACCAGTCATGGCATTTGCAAATGTCGCTTGATTATTCAGCCACACCCGCATTTGCGACGTGTCAGATAAAATACTAAT
This sequence comes from Saprospiraceae bacterium, assembly GCA_031411275.1. Taxonomy (GTDB): domain Bacteria; phylum Bacteroidota; class Bacteroidia; order Chitinophagales; family Saprospiraceae; genus JAAFJT01. The sequence continues at coordinate 13,098 of JANOAU010000077.1, forward strand.
CCGTCCATTATTTGTGCCATAACATGTTGTCGGGTCTATTTTTAGTCTAACATCTGGCAACAATCTGACCAAGAACGTATCCGTTTGAACATTCCCACAAGAGTCCCAAACCCTAACCCAATATTTACCCGCATGGTCAGCTGTTAAAGTAGAGGCTGTTGACCCATCAGACCACAAATAATTGCGGAATTGATAGCCACTGACTTTAGCGTCAATCAAAGCAGGGTAATTCGGACAAATTGTTATAGAATTACTCATTGCTAACACGGGTGCATTGGTCACACAGCGTTGATTTTGTCCCAAATACGCTAATGCAAACACCGTAAAACTATCAGGTGTCACGATTCGAGAACGTACTTGACCAGAAGCAAAAATCCCCGACACACCATCATTGCCTAAATTTACCCATTGAGAACCATTCCAACCGACAACGCCTACTTTTGACAAATCGTTATCCGTCAATACATCAATACGACTGACCGAATTCCATGTCAATGTTAACCGTGTTGGTGTTGACCCTTTAATATCCCAATATTCAATATCACTGACCCGTAAAACCGTTAATTCTTTATTGCCAATCGGAAAGGGAGCACCTACTGGAAGTGTCGCTACTGAGGGGTTTCCTTTAAAATAGGCAGCGCGAAAAACAGCCGCTGTATTGGGCGTTTGACCCACAGAAGCAGTCCGCATCAATCTCTCATCACCAATAGGAAAACTAAAAGAATCACGACCAATTTTAGAACTATATCCATCAATATGCCGTGTATCCGAAGCATTCGTATAACTCGCATTGTTGTCAAATATTAAAGATACAGAGGGGTTATTTCTGGATGTGAGTACCGAGCCATTCTCAAAAGTAAGATTTGACGTGACCGCCACAGGTATATGCAGCATCAGCCCATTAGCATTAGCTAATGTCAAATTCTGAAAATCAATTGCTCGTGTTCCAAAAATATTCTGTAACCGTTTACCATGAAAAGAAGCGGTGCCTTTATTATTCGCAAACATACCCGAATTTGTTAAATCGCTATAGAATGCCATTTGGGAGGTGGGGTGCATTCGGCTGTCTCCGTAGTTTTGTGTGTTTTGTTGTGCAAAAGCACTTGGCTGCGTCTTTGTGATTATCACCAACAACATAAGTAGTTGGATAAAGTAATGTTTGGTTAAGTTGAATATGTTTGACACGACAGTTTTGTGTCGCATAAACCAAAAATTTTGTTTCGTAAAAAAGGGAGGAAATGTTTAGAGATTATAAAAAACGGTGGGAGGGCGGCGTCTTTGACACAAAGTAAGGGAGATTTCTTAACCAAAGTCAATCTATTCTAAGGAGACGCCATGGTTTATTTTTAAAGTTAAATGTCACAGTCGCGCGTTTATGATGCAAAAATGAGTGAACCCTTTGTTTAACAACCTTTTAAGTATCCAATAAATCAGATACTCAAACACTACCTATAAAAGTATAATTTTTAAAAACATTATTTTTACGTAAAAATTAAATATCAAATGTCGCCTAAAGTAATGAAAATCAATGACATACTGATAGGAGATTTCAAGGATTAATATTTATTAAAAACAATATTTGTCCATAACGTTTTTGGGTAATAAGATAATTTCTCCATTTTAGTTATATGTCCATGCAGTGTTTTAATCAATCTGTGACAAAATTCGCCATCAAATTTAGAGCTTTTAATGACTCATATTAAAATTACTTAAAAATTGTTTGAACCCTTTTCAAGCCTTCCAACAATCTACCAATATCTTCAAAAGTATTGTAAATCGACAACGAAGCCCGTACTGTTCCCGCAATATCATAAAAATCCATAATTGGTTGCGTACAATGATGCCCTGCACGAATGCACACTTCCTGTTGTCCTAAAATCGTCGCTACATCATGCGGATGACATCCCCTCAGTATAAAAGATAAAATACCCGATTTTTTAGGCGCACGACCAATAATTTCTAAACCATCAATGGATAAAAGTTCGGTTGTTGCATAATCCAACAATTCATCTATGTGTTTTTTAATCACATCACGCCCAATACTTTCAACAAAATCAATCGCTGCACCTAAACCCACAACACCCGCCATATTAGGCGTGCCTGCTTCAAATTTCTGCGGAAGTGGTGCAAAAAGCGTTTTTTCAAACGTTACATCACGTATCATATCTCCTCCAAAACGGTAAGGAGTCATGGCATTCAACAAATGTTCTTTTCCATACAACACGCCGACACCTGTGGGACCAAACAATTTATGTCCCGAAAATGCTAAAAAATCAACATCTAACTTTTGAACATCCAAAACATGAGAAGCCGCACTCTGTGCCGCATCCACAAACACAGGCACGACTTTCCGATGTGCTATTTCGATAATATCGTTAATCGAATTAACCGTTCCCAATGTATTTGAAATATGTGTAATTGCAACTAATTTAGTGTTAGAAGTAATCGCTTTTTCAAAATCTTTTAGAGAAAGCATCCCCTCCCTATTAAAAGGTATAACAACCAATTTCCCCTTGTTTTTCAAACAAACCTGTTGCCACGGAATCAAATTGGAATGATGTTCCATCGCTGAAATCAGAATTTCGTCGCCCTCTCCTATCCTATCCATCGCAAAACTTGTGGCGACCAAATTGACCGCATCCGTTGTTCCACTCGTAAAAATGATGTTTTTTACTGAGGGGGCATTCAGAAATAGCTGTACCTTCTCACGCACCGCCTCGTATGCCTGCGTTGCCTTAGCCGCAAGCGGATAAATACTCCGATGTACATTAGCATTATATTTTTGATAAAAATTCAATTCGGCATCTATGACACATTGCGGCTTTTGTGTCGTCGAAGCTGAATCAAGATAGACGAGGTTTGGATAAATCTTAAAAATTGGGAATTGGGTGTGGATATTTTTCATATGGCAAAGGACGTTAAAATTATAATATCGTGTCCATTTTTTTGTAATACAACAGCTATCTTTGTTCTATATTCCAATTAAGACCAATATCTAAAAAGGATTAATTCCAAACAACAGCAAAACGAAAAATAATGACCATAAAACTCAATCAAGTCTCCGTCAAAAAAGGGACAACCCTCATTTTTGACGACATCAATTTAGACATAAACAAAGGCGAAAACTGGGCAATAATCGGCGAAAATGGCTCTGGCAAAACAACTTTATTACAGCTTTTAGCGGGTAATACTGAGGGGGTAAAAGGTCTTTACGAAAGACAAAAAGACTTAAAAACTGAACTCGTCGCCAGTAGTTTTAAAACAAACAGATTGGTCAACAAAGCCTACCAATATTACCAACAACGCTACACGGCCGATGGTGCTGCCCTCGCCCCAACCGTTTATGAAGTTGTCCAAAATCAAGTGAAACCGCTGAATACTGTTGATGAAAAATCAGTGACATTGCCCCCTAAACCCTATACCGATTCAGTCATTAAGGAATGGGCTAATGTCTTGAAAGTCAATCATTTACTTTCTCACAGCATTGTCACATTGTCCAATGGTGAAACCCGCCGCATCCTTCTTTTGATGGCCTTACTCAAACAGCCACATATATTACTACTCGATAATCCGTTCATTGGTTTAGATGTGGTCAGCCGCCAAATCCTGCATACCATTCTCAATAATATCATGGCTAAAGGCATTCAAATCGTTATTGTTTGCGCTGCTTCCGAAATACCTAAAAGCATCACACATACGGTCGTTCTGAAAGACGGCAAAATAGCTGAAATACTGAGGGGGAGACAAATCTCCAATCTTAAATCTGACTCAACCAATCACCAGCCCCAAATAACTAATACCCTACTCGACCCCATCCTTTTATCAAAAATCATGGCAAAACCTGCACAAAATGATTTTGAATATGCTGTTCGTTTTCGCAACACCACCATTCAATACGGCACGGAAAAAGTGGTTAACGACATCAGTTGGGATGTCAAAAAAGGAGAAAGGTGGGCGTTATTAGGTTCAAATGGATCGGGTAAAAGTTCGTTATTGAGTTTGATAACCGCCGACAATCCGCAAGGCTATCGCAACGATTTTGACCTTTTTGACCGCAAACGTGGCTCTGGAGAGAGTATTTGGCAAATAAAAAAACGCATTGGCTTTGTATCACCAGAGTTGCATCTATACGCCGATGCACACAACCAAGTTTGGAAAATCATCGCATCCGGCCTTTTCGACGTAGCGGCATTGTATAAATCACTCACTGCCATAGAAGCCGAAACCGTTGCCAATTATATCAAATTGTTCAGTTTGGAAAGTGTGAAAGATAAACTGTTATATCAACTATCATCGGGGCAACAGCGATTGGTTTTTTTAGCCCGTGCTTTGGTCAAAAATCCACCACTTTTGATTTTAGACGAACCCTGCCAAGGACTTGACGAAGACCACATCGCTTATTTCAAAACCGTAATCAATGATTTAGTTCTGTCAATGGACAAAACATTGATTTACGTCACGCATTATGAAGCAGAAATACCAGCCTGTGTGAACCAAATTTTCAAGATTGAAAAAGGAAAAAAAGTGTAATACCAATCCGGTTACCTTTTAATCATATCACGTCTTATCTCAATAAGAATGTTATACTCTTACATTCTTGATAAATATGCTTGTTGTCTTTTGTTGAAACAAACTACTCTTTTTTTAGTACATTTTCCCCAAAATGGGGAATTTTAGATACACCTTTTGACAATAAAAGATGGTACTATTTTTGCATTTATATACGTTGAAAGCAGAAAATAAGAATAATTTCCAATACTAATAAATTCAAATAATCATGAAAAACTTCTTGAACATCGCCCTCATCATCCTTTCTTCATTCACTTATTTTATCAGTTTCATATTCGTTGATGCTTATATTTCAATTGCTTTGAAATTAGAAGAATGGACAAATATCCAACTCATAGATAGTCGGTTTAAGAATATGTTATAGTTGTTAAATAATTTCATAAGAAAAGCCATGCAAATTGGTTGCATGGCTTTTTTTTATGGGTAAGATAATAGAGATTAGTCACTATAATGCCCTGTAAGACTCACAATAATAATTGATTCATCAACAATCCGATAAATAAGTCGGTGTTCTTGAGTGATACGCCGCGACCAAAAACCTTTATATTTGTACTTTAATGGTTCTGGTTTCCCAAGTCCTTTAAATGGGTCGCGGTTAATATCTCGAATGAGTTTATCAATTTTGAAAAATATATCTATGTCTTTTTCAGCCCATTCAATAAATTCACGATAAGCCGTTTCTTAAAATTGAACATGTCTCATTTTGTAGAAAGATTTTTCACGAGCACTTCATATTCTTCACTTGTAAACGAAATAAGGTTTTCACCCTTGACAGTATCCTCCATCGCTTGTTCAATGCGATAACGCATTTCATCACGACTTTCTTTGCGTTTGATACGCACTTGAATTTCAGCGTCATTTCCTTCTATAAATGACTTAATTTTATCAAAAAGACGTTGGTCGAAATCATTTGAAGATATATTGAACGTTGCTTGAACCATTTGAACCGTTTTTAGATATTAAAAAGTAAACAAAAATAAGATTTTAAATTAAAATCACCTAAAATAATCAAACTCATTTAATAGTTTAATTAAATACTTATTTACTTAAATAATCAACGATACATATACAAAGGAAATACCTCTTTTTCCTTAAAAACAGCCTTATCTTTTGGCAATTCCAAAAAAGCATCGGCATCGTTTAAGTTTGCCAAATCCCCTGAACCGTGGCCTTCAACGGGTGTTGCTAAAAGTACCCCCTCAGTATAAGTCACTTTTACAGGCAAAAAATAAGTCAAATCAGGTTTAAAAATAACATCTGTTGCCAAGGATGCTGCACTTTCGGGTAGTTCTAAAATATCGCAAAGTTGCTGTTTTACATATGGCACAACATAGCGGCACGCACACATAAACGCTGAAACAGGATTACCCGGAAGCGCAAAAATAACGACATCATCGCGCCGACCGAACCAAAACGGTTTGCCAGGACGTTGTGAAACTTTATGAAACAATTTTTCTACATTTAACGCTGTCAAGACTTTGGGTACAAAATCGTATTTGCCTTCCGACACTGCACCGCTTAAAATGACTAAATCATAATCCTCTAAAATCTGTTCCAAGCCGTCTGTTATCTCTTCTTCATCATCTGAAAAATGAAAAAGGTCGGCATCTATGCCACATTGACCCCTCAGTATCGCCGCCAATGAAAACACATTTGACCGCCGAATCTGATGCGGCAAAGGCATTTCTTCTACGTCAACCAATTCATCACCCGTCGAAACAATCGCTGTTTTGGGCAATGCACTTACCCAAACTTCTGTTTTGCCAACCGTTGCCAAAGTACCTATTTCCGCAGGTGAAATTTTATGTCCACTCCGTAAAATCACATCGTTTTCTTTGCGGTCAATGCCTTTGTGATGAATATTTTGACGAAAGCCCAAATACGCCATCTCAATCGTTGCCATACCATCCACGATAGTTAAGTCTTCGTAGCGAATTACGGCATCCGTTCCTTCGGGAAGCACGGCGCCCGTCATCACCTCAATACAGTTTTGTGGGTTTTTCAATATCAAGGGAGGCGCACCCGCTGCTTGTATGCTTTCGATGTGAAACGACCGTTGCCCACTTTCAAAACTCGAAAAAGCAATGGCAATACCGTCCATCGTTACACGATCAAAAGGTGGAAAGTTGCGATCTGCAACAATATCTTCGCGCAAGATTCTCCCGATTGACTGCATCAAATGCACCTTTTCGGCTTTGGATGGCTGCGCGTTTTCCAAAATTATTTGGGTCGCTTGTTCTACTGTTATCATAAAAAGTGATTTTTAACTTTTATCAATTCGCCAACAATACTCAAAGCAATTTCTCGTGCTGATTTAGCGGCGATATTCACCCCAATCGGCGCATGAATTTTTGCTATATCTTCTTCCAAAAAACTGGCTTCTTTGAGCCGTTTTACCCGTTTTTCATGCGTTTTTTTGCTGCCCAATGCGCCTATGTACGCTACTTCCGCTTTCAATAATAGGTGCAAGGCTTGGTCGTCAATTTTAGGATCATGTGTCAATAATACGGCAAAAGTGTAGGCATCGAGTGTTAAATTAGGTAAAATTTCGGCGGGCCAATCCACGTACAAATGGTCAGGCGGTGTCGGAAACTGCGTTTTTTCTGCAAAAATACCGCGCGGATCAATCACTATAGTTTCAAAACCAAAATATGCCCCTAAATGCACCAAATCGACGGTAATGTGTGCCGCACCTATGATAACAAGTTTGGCTTTTGGCGGAAAAACTTGAAGAAACCACGTGGCACCGTCAACCGTTTCAATCGTTTGCGTCTTGCGCTCTGCGTAGGCTCGATGAGCATTTTTCGTCAGAAAATTTTTAAGCTCATCATTGATGGGGTGACTTGAAGTCAACCCCTCAATGGCATTCGGTACAACTAAAACATGTTCGTTCTCTTCATCGTTGAGTTTTGTCAATAAAATTGCTCCTTTATTTTCCGTCAGACATCCCCTCAGTATAGACCACATTTCAGCATCATTTTGCGCTAAAAATGGCTCAATAAAAACCTGAATTTGACCTCCACAACTCAACCCAACAGCCCATGCCTCGTCGTCCGTCACACCAAAACCAACACGTTTAGGTTTGTTATGTGCCAATACATCGGGTATCTCCATCAGTACGACACCCTCCACACAACCACCTGATACTGACCCAACCATCTCTAAATCTTCGCTGACTATCATTGATGAACCCACAGGTCGCGGGGCAGAACCCCAAGTCTGAATAACGGTTGCTACAGCCATTTTTTTGTCTTTCTTAATAAAATTATCTATGTGATTCAATAACTCTTTCATCTCTTAGGATATTCATTTTTTAACTATTTTAAAAAGACCACAAACGGAATAGTCTTTAACTATAACATGGACAGACCAAGACATTGTATTTGCAATATTAGTCATAATGAATCTTCTTTTAAATTTTAAAGGAAAAAAACTTCGGCGGTAATTGAGTTTAACGGTATGAGCGTTTAAAATTATTTTTAATAGTTGATTACCATTTTTCGTCTAACTTTGTCAGTCTTCAAAATTCTTGAAAGAAATGCGAATAATGGGTTAAAAATGCCGTTAGGCATGTCATATTGGTAGAAAATGGTAAAGAGATGTTCAAAAGTGGCATAGCCACGACATATCGAAATCAGAATATGCCATCCCTCTGGGATTTAAGCCGTTTTTATGGCTTTTCTACCGATAGACCATACCTAACGGCATTTTTTAACCCATTATTCACATAAGAAATATAGTTTAAAGAAAAATCGAAATACAACTATTCCAAAATGGCTTAAAACTCTCCTTTTTATGAAAAAGCACCTTCTATTTGCCATTTTTTTTGGCTCTTTTCTATTATGCCATGTCCATTGTCAAACAGCAAAACAGCTGCATACATCCGATAAAATCAAAGGATTAACACTGGTAGCACCCCGTGAGCCTTTCAAAAATGAACCCATGACAGAAGTAAAATCGGTCAATGCAGAATGGATTGCTATTGTGCCTTATGGTTTTACACGCCAAGGCACCCCTGCCCTACGTTACGACGGAACGGGACGGCAACACTGGGGCGAGCTTTATGAAGGCATAAAAGTGACTATTGATTCTGCGCACAAAGCAGGTTTGAAAGTGATGATTAAACCCCAAGTATGGGTCGGTGGTGGATGGATTGGTGGACTGGATTTCGCAACGGATAGTGATTGGGAAAAATGGGAAAAGGATTATGAAAATTACATCTTACCCTTTGCCCATATCGCCGATTCAATGAAAGTTGATTTGATGTGTGTTGGTACAGAAGTGAAAATAAGTGCCACTAAACGCCCTGCTTTTTGGCGCAGTTTGATTAAGAAAACGAGAGACATTTATAAGGGCAAATTGGTTTATGCTGCCAATTGGGATGAATACGATTTAGTTACCTTTTGGAACGATTTGGACTATATTGGCATTGATGCCTATTTCTCACTTGTGCCTAAAGCAACCCCCTCAGTAGCTGAACTGGAAAAAGCTTGGACACCGCACATAAATGCCGTCCGTAACTTTCAAAAAAAGCAACAGAAGCCCGTTTTATTTACTGAATTTGGCTATATGCCTATTGACAGTTGCACTTATCAGTCTTGGGAAATTGAAAAAAGACGTAGAAATATGGACATAAACGAGGTGTCGCAAGCCAACGCCATTGACGCATTATTTACTGTTTTTTGGAAAGAAGAATGGTGGGCAGGCGGCTTTTTATGGAAATGGTTTCCAGAGGTAAAAGCCACTGAAGGTAACCACATCAAAGATTATTCGCCACAAGGAAAAAAAGCCATTGGTATTTTACAAAAATGGTATGAAAAGTAAAAAATATGGTTCTTATTATTGACGACGACATAGCCGTTAGGACATCACTTTCGCTCTTAATCAAACAGGCTAAATTAGACGTAACAACTGCCGCCACACCCACAGAAGCACTGGATATTTTGCTGGTGCAAAATATCTTACTCGTCATTTTGGATATGAACTTTTCAAACAATACGTCAGGTGATGACGGTTTGAAATTGTTGGAAATTATCAAACAAAAATACCCCTCACTATCTGTCATACTCATAACTGGTTGGGCGACAATAGATTTGGCTGTCAAAGGCATGAAAATGGGTGCATCGGATTTTATCCATAAACCTTGGCAAAACGCCCATTTATTACAATCGGTTAAAACGATTTTGAATTTATCAGAGAAAACGATTCCCTCCGTATCGAATCGCAAAAAGCTTGATAAACAATATGATTTCAGCCATATCGTAGGTGAGGATGCCTCATTTATGACTATTTTAGAAACCATCGGGCGGGTCGCCACCACTGACGCATCAGTTCTCATTATGGGCGAAAGCGGTACAGGCAAGGAATTAATTGCCGAGGCGATTCACCAAAATAGTTTGCGGAGTAAAAAGCCTTTTGTCAAAGTCAATTTGGGCGGCGTTTCAACGTCTTTGTTTGAATCTGAAATGTTTGGACACATTCGTGGCGCATTTACCGATGCTAAATTTGACCGCATCGGGCGTTTTGAAATGGCAAACAAAGGCACTATTTTTTTAGACGAAATTGGCGACCTCGATCTAAGCAGTCAGGTTAAATTGTTGCGTGTTTTGCAAGACAGGACTTATGAGGTTTTAGGCAGTAGTCGTACAAAAACAGTAGATGTACGTGTGGTTTGCGCTACAAATCGCCTTTTAGAAGAGATGGTTGCAAAAAATGAATTTCGTGAAGACTTGTTGTATCGTATCAATTTAATAACGGTTCGCTTGCCTTCTTTGCGTGAACGTCCGAAAGATATTCCGCTTTTAGTCACCCATTTTTTGAAAAACCTTAGTGAGATTTACAACCGACCCCTCAGTATTTCACCTGAAGCAATACAGTGGATAAAAGGGTTACAACTGCCAGGCAATATCCGTCAATTAAAGAATTTAGTAGAGCGTACCGTCTTGGTTTCAGCGCAGGATAACTTACAAATCATTGATTTTCAAGCGCAATATACCCCCTCAGTAAAAACGGCTTCATCATTACCCGAAGTCGGTTCAATGACTTTAGAAGAAATGGAAATACAGATGGTAAAACGGGCGATGGATTTTCACAAAGGTAGAATTACCCGCGTCGCGAAGTCTTTAGGCATAACACGTTCCGCTTTGTATCGGCGTTTGGAGAAGTTTGAGATACCTTTTAATGAGGATGAATGACCCCCTCAGTATCAAGTCGTTAAATTCATATTTTTAACCGCTTCGTCATCATTTTTAAATTCAAAAAATACAAAATACGCTGTTATAATCATGGATACAACAAAATAGCTACTTATGATAATAGTTGATAAAGGTATCATTTCACTCGCCCCAAACCAATCGCCCATCGTATAAATAAGCCCTAACCCAATCGCATTTTTCACGGTTTCCCAAGCCAAAGCAGAGCGGTTTCTGTCCATCAAGTCGGTATAACTGTAAACGGAAAGAAAAATAAATCCGCCATAGATGAAAATATTAGGCGAACCCAAATGCCCAATATTGCCAAAAAAATAGAAAACAAGGGTTATAACGGCTATAAACTGAACCCATGCCCAAGTGTGTAAGGCAGGAGAGGCTTTGGTTTCATATTTCTCAAAATGATATGGATCTTCAATTTTGGCGACTGGAAAACGGGCTTCCACATCGGCAGGTCGCCAGCCAGTTGGCTTAAACCAAATCGTTAATTTGTCTTGCCAATTTTCGGTGCGCCAAGCATCTTTTATCAATAACCAAAGGTGTTGAAAATTGATTTTTATCGGATTCCATGTTGCCGCAGGGCGTGTGATGCCATAAACAGGCGGTACTTCAGGTAATTCTTCTTGAAAACTGCCAAACCATTTGTCAAAAAGGATAAAAATTTGACCATAGTTTTTGTCCATATATTCAGGATTCAAAGCATGGTGAACGCGGTGATGCGACGGCGTAACAATGATGTGTTCTAAGAAACCCATGCGGTTGATATGCTCCGTATGATACCAAAATTGAGCAAATAAATGAATCGGCGCAACGATGGCAATGACTTGTGTCGGTACGCCCAAAATAGCCGCTGGAATCAAAAAGAAGGTAAACAGATTGACAAAAGATGAGATGCTTTGACGCAAGGCACACGCCAAATTAAAGTCTTCACTGCTGTGGTGAATAGCATGTTTATTCCAAAAAAAATTGATTTTATGCGCCCAACGATGCACCCAATAGCCTTGAAAATCAAGCACAATGAAGGCAATAACATAAGTTAACAAGGTATTTTGGATGCTATAAATAGCAATATGCTTGACCAACCAGCTATATGTGAGAATGGACACGCTGATACCTAACACGTCTTTAACGACATTCGTTATGCCTGAACTCAGGCTTGAAATCATATCCATATTACGGAGTGTATCTTTGCCGACTAAAACGCCATAGCCTTTTTCTAACAATACAAAAAAGAGAAAAGCGGGCATCGCATATAAAAGGATTTTACCATAAAGTTCCATTGTTAATGATGAATTATGAGTAATAAATGATGAATTTTAAGACTTGAAGAACTGTTTAGGCTGCAATTTAAGAAAAAAACAAAAATGCGCTGAAAATACCCCCTCAGTAAAAAGACATAAAAATCTGCGTAAATCAAGTAAATTAGTAAAATCTGCGTTCTAAAATGCAAAAAGCCGAAAGCTACATGTGCAACTTTCGGCTTGTTTTGTTTGATTCAGTTATATTGTCCTTCTGAATCTCGGGGGTGATAGCCCCTATTGATGTTCCAAAGTTGAGGGTTTTGGAGGAGAAAGTCAATAGTTTATAATATTTTTATTTCATTTATCTTTATTCTCTTCCCCTAACAATGATTGTTTTTCAGCGTTTTCAATTTGATTCAAATAGTTTTGAGAAGAAACAACTTTCACACGTTGGTCGCGTTCCACCCGTTCCCGCGCATCACCCGCGAGTTTACCACCTTGTACCGCTGCATTTTGATTGTCTAAAAACCCTTTTGCATCTTCTGCAACAGCAATACTACGTGTCACTTCCTCGCCTAATGCTGTAAAGATTAACTCCAAAGGTGTCATGTGGTCACGGAGGTTTTGTTTTTCTAAACCTTTGAGTTTCCCATGCTCGCTGGGCGTTAAACCGAAAGTGGCTTTAGCAATTTCAGCCGTCAAAATGGCGTATTCTTGTCCTTCTTTTACACCTCTATTTTTCCATTCTTCTGTAAGTTGCTTCCGAGTTTCGATGCTTTGCATACGTCTTTCTATCCATTCATCGCTATAACCTTTGGCTTTGTATAGAATTCGTATGCGCTCCATACCGAGTTCTGGATTTTCAATTTCTTCAATCCGTTCATAGCCTACTTTTGCCATCCACAGTTTAAAAGGCTCTGCATTGGGCGAAGGAACGGACATCATAAGGCGCAGCACCCCCTCAGTATTGGCGCAATCTGTTGTATATTTTTTACCATCAGACGACTCTACTTTCAGTTGTCCCATGTTTGGGGACAACTCATTCAGTCCTTCTGCCAAAAGTTTGGTTTTCAACGCATTCCAATACTTTCGAGGTCTTGGACTATTGGTTAATACTTCAATAACATCCACAATAGCAAAAAACCATTGTCCGTTGTGCCAAACACGGCGCACTTGTTTTTCTTGAAAAAGAATGATTTTACTATCTTGCTCCATAAATGCTGATTTTTAAGTTGAAAACAATAGAAACTTTATGTTTCTATTTATAACAAATGTCTTAAAATTATTTCAATAACCAAATAATTGTGTCATTTTTAAAAAGGACACCCCTCAGTATATTCCATCAAAAAATGAAATTACAAGTCAAATTCATCGCCTTCATCATCGTCATTCATGCCGTAACGATTGGGCTGTCGTTTTATATTTTTAGAGACAATAAACTCCTCTTTATGGCCTCTGAATTGTTGATTTTTATATCATTAGCCTTGTCGTGGTCGCTTTTCAGAGAGATGATACAACCGTTGCGTATGCTCATGCAAGGCATTGATGCCATACGTGATCGTGATTTTAATGTCAAATTTTTGAAAACAGGACGGTTTGAAATGGACTCCCTCATTGAAGTGTATAATGCCATGATTGACCAATTACGCACAGAAAGAACTCGCCAAGAAGAACAACATTTTTTTCTTGAAAAACTGATACACACCTCTCCAATAGGTATAATAATTTTAGATTTTGATGAAAATATAGCCAATTTGAACCCCAAAGCAAGCATTTTATTAGATTTTTCAGAAAAAGAATGGCTTGGAAAATCCATTCACAACATCACGCATTCGTTTTTTAAAACCATTTCAACCTTAAAAACAGGCGAATCCAAAACTGTTTTGTGGAACAGTGCAAGGACATTTAAAGTCCAAAAAGCGCATTTTGTAGATAGAGGTTTTGCCCGATATTTTGTGATGATTGAGGAGTTGACGACAGAGATTTTATTGGCTGAAAAACAAGCGTATGGTAAGGTCATTCGCATGATGTCGCATGAGGTTAATAATTCCATTGGAGCGGTTAACTCGATTTTAGATACGACTTTGAGCTATCATACTGAGGGGGGAGAAATGAACAATGCTTTGACAATAGCCATTGAACGCAACAACCATTTAAACCAATTTATGCGGCATTTTGCGGATGTTATTCGGCTGCCTGAACCACGGTTTGAGACTGTAGAGGTGCTTGAATTAATGCAAAAAGTAGTGAAATTGATGTCTTTTAAAGCAAAAGAACGGGGTATAATTTTTCGATTTGAAAATCGGGTTACTACCCCCCTCAGTATAAAAGCTGATTTAGGGCAATTGGAACAGGTTTTAATCAATATCATCAAAAATGCCATTGAAGCGGCGGACAAAACCGATGCTTATATATTGATAAAAACAAGCCAAAATCCTAAGCAGTTGAGCATTATTGACAACGGAATTGGTGTTTCAAAAGATATTGAATCTCAATTGTTTGCGCCATTTTTTACGACAAAAAACGGTGGTCAAGGGGTGGGCTTGACTTTGACACGTGATATTCTCACGAATCATCATTTTGCTTTTGATTTAAAAACGGGAGAGGATGGGCTAACGATTTTTTCGATTCGGTTTGAATGAGCTACGGATTTTTATGAATTGACTAATTTATGCTTAAATCACAATTAGTCAATTCATAAAATCCGTGTAATTCGTAGCTCAAAAATCCATCTCTTGCTGTTGATTCTGTTGTTGATTCCGCTTTTTTCTATTGAATAAAGACGCGTCCATTTTACCAAAACGGTATTGATAATTTAGTCGAAAGTTGCGTACCTCGCGGCGGCGCAAAGATTCTTGGATGAAAAGCGGTGTATCGAGGTAAGAGACCCGCTTACGCGAGTTGAACACATCATTGATCGAAAAAGTAAAAGAAGAATTGCGTCCGATGTCTTTTTTTAAAGCAAAATCCATAAAACCTGCACCTTTGCGTGTGCCTTGTGCTATGATTTCATCGGATTCGTAATTGCCAGTGATTTGAGTAGTGAAACTTGCAGGCAGTTTCCAACTGAAAATGGCTTTTGCATCCCAGTTCCAACCCTTGCGCTCGAGGGCATCTGTGCGAATGGTTTGATTTTCAATATTAGTATTAAGCGTTAATTCGATGTCTTTACTTAAACCCAATTTCAAGGTATTGTCTAAACCATAAGCATCGTTGCTGTTGCCGTTGATGAAAGACGTGCGGATAAGGTTGTTGACATCCAATTCAGAGTAACTTACGATAGGGTCATCTTGATGGCGATAATATAGTGAAATCAACCAATTATTGCTTTTCCAAACATGGTTGTAATTGGCTTCGGCAAGCGTAATAAATTCAGGTTTTAAACTTGGATTACCCACTGAATAACTTTTATTATCGCCTTGACGAATAAAAGGCATGATTTCACGGAAGCCTGGGCGGTTGATTTTACGGCTTAAATTGACTTGAACTTCTGCTTTTTCGCTTAGCTTTTTTGATAAATACAGACTTGGGAACAATGCCTTCCATATATCGCCCCATACTGAGGGGTAGTTATAGCCAAACTTTCCGTCTCCTGCCAATCTGGACGTACCATTAAAATTGGATTGCTCGTACCGCAAACCTGCTTGATAACCAATGCTGCGAAACTTACCTGTATAAGTTACATAAGCCGCGTTCACTTTTTCAATAATAGTCAAATCTGTTGACTGCGAAACGATACGCTTTTTAACGCCATCTAAGAGAGAATCTGCCAAAAACGCTTGGTCATTGGCTTTGTAATTGCTTCTTACACCCATTTCCCATTTTGTGGAGTCGTTAATCGGCGTGGTGTAGTCGAGTTGAAAAGTAACTTGATTGCCTTTGCTTTCGCCTGTATTAAGCTGTTTGAAAGGACTGCCAGTAAACGGTACATTGTTTTTACCGTATCTATAGTCAATCCAATCGCCACCATTCTTTGAGTTGCTCCAATTGCTTGTCAAATCGGCACTGAGTTCTCTGTCTTTGGTCGGAAACGTCTTGCGCCACATCATTTGTGCGCCATAATTTCGGAATTGATTGGTCGAAATGGCTTTACGTGTGCCTGTGATGGTCGAGTCTTTTCCTGTGAATGTTTCGATGGAATTTTGATTGTCCGTATTATCAAAATCGCCGCCCATGATGTTGCCAAAAATGGAAAAAGTATTCCGATTGTTTATTGTATAGTCAAATCCGAGTCGTCCCATTTTGTGGGCGTTGCTGTTGCTATTGATGCTGTTTTGATTGAATTGATTGATAATCAAGCCATTACTCAAACTTGTGCGGTTCGAATACCCTTCCACATCGTTTCCTTGGAGCATATAATTAGCGGAGGCTTGCCAGTTGAAACGCCCTTCTCTGATATTGAGGTTGCCACTGCCGTTCAAGCGTTTTGGATATCCTACACCGAGATTGATTGAGCCGTTATAGCCCGGCTTTTTGTTCTTTTTAGTCACAATATTGATGATGCCACCCGTCGTAGAAGCCTCGTATTTGGCAGAGGGATTGGTAATGACTTCCACTTGCTCAATTTGGTCGGCAACAATTTGGTTGAGGCTCAAAAATGTGGGTCGTCCGTCCACATAAACCGTTGTATTTTGGTTACGGAGTAGTGCATTACCATCTGCGTTCACGGATACTGAGGGGATATTTTTAAATACATCTTCGGCAGTACCACCTGTTGCAGTGATGTTTTTTTCCACATTAAACACCTTTTTGTCGAGACCAAGTTGAACGCCTGTCTTTTGGGCTTTCACTTCCACTTCGCCTAACATTTTGGTATCTGCTTCTAAGCGGATATTGCCCAAATCCATTTCGATATTATCGGGTTGCGAGAGGGTGACAATGCGCTCAAATTCTTTAAATCCAACATAAGATATACGAACTTTTATTTTACTGAGGGGGAGGTCGGTGATATTGAATTCACCGTTTTCAGCCGTTAATGCACCACCCACAATGCTGTCTTTTTTGCCAAAAGAAAGCACCACGACGACGGATGCATATGGAACGGTTTGCTTCGTATTCCCTTCAAGGAGTTTGCCATACACCCGTCCAATACTGAGTCCGCGATTGCCGCCTTGTCCTTGTGGACGATTACCGCCGTTTCCGTTGCTTTGTGGACGTTCCTGCGCGCCGATAACAAGCGTGTAGGAGAGGAGTAAAAAGATTGTAAAAATTGATTTTTTCATGTGCAATAGTTTTATAAGAAATTGATAATCAATCTATTAAAACTGCAAAAAGAAGAATAAGTTTACTTTCATGCTTGTATTTTAGCTAAATGCCTTTTTTTGTCGCTGAAATACTGAGGGGTCAACCTTAGATATTTCTAACTTACCCAAAGGCATGTATATTTTACAAATAATTGATAATAAAGGTCTTATAGAACATATTTAAAGGCAGAGTAAGGTTTTTTTCTCAATAAAAACATAAACAGCGAAAATTCGCAAAGGTCTTTATACTTTTGCTTTTGTTTTTGTTTTTAGATTCATCGTTCATCATTTATAATTCATCATTATATATGTCTCCTTATCCGCACCTTCTAAAACCCCTTGATTTAGGCTTTACCACATTAAAAAACCGTGTATTGATGGGTTCGATGCACACAGGTTTGGAAGAACAAAAAAACGGTTTCGAACGACTGGCTGCGTTTTATGCAGAGCGTGCAAAAGGCGGTGTAGGACTCATCGTGACGGGTGGCATTTCGCCCGATTATTTCGGCACGGTGATGCCCAAAGCGGCACGCATGACGAACAGTAATCATGTGAAAAAGCATAAAATTATAACGGAAGCGGTACATAGGGAGGGAGGTAAAATCTGTATGCAAATCCTTCATGCGGGTCGTTATGCCTATCAGCCGTGGAGTGTTGCCCCGAGTGCCATAAAATCACCGATTTCACCTTTCAAACCCTTTGCTTTGCCAACTTGGGGCGTGCAGAAGACCATTAACAATTATATTTCGGCGGCAGCCTTAGCCAAAGAAGCGGGTTACGATGGCGTGGAAGTCATGGGTTCGGAAGGGTATCTAATCAATCAATTCATTGCCTCAAAAACCAATAAAAGAACGGACAAATGGGGCGGTAGCTATGAAAATCGCATACAGTTCCCCCTCAGTATTGTGCGCGGTATTCGGGAAAAAGTGGGTAGGAATTTTATCATCATTTATCGCTTGTCTATGCTTGATTTGGTGGATGAAGGCAGCACTTGGGAAGAGATAGAATATTTGGCAAAAGAAATAGAAAAAGCAGGCGCGACCCTCATAAATACAGGCATCGGTTGGCATGAAGCCCGCGTACCGACTATTGCAACAATGGTGCCACGAGGTGGTTTTGCTTGGGTCACAAAACGATTGATGGGTAAAGTGAATATCCCATTAATTACCACAAATCGCATAAATATGCCCCATATTGGCGACAAAATCATAGCAGATGGTTGTGCCGACATGGTGTCAATGGCACGTCCGTTCTTAGCAGATGCGGATTTTGTAGTCAAAGCCGAGACCAATCGAGCTGATGAAATAAATACCTGTATTGGTTGCAATCAAGCCTGTCTCGACCATACTTTTCAATTGAAAACAGCGAGTTGTTTGGTCAATCCGAGGGCTTGCCATGAAACATTTTTACAATATATACCAACAAAAAATAAGAAAAAAATAGCTGTTGTCGGTGCAGGACCCGCAGGATTGGCAACGGCAACGATTGCCGCACAACGAGGACATGAAGTACATCTGTACGATGCGGCGGCTGAAATCGGCGGTCAATTTAATATGGCAAAACAGATACCGGGCAAAGAGGAATTTTATGAAACAATTCGTTATTTTAATAAGCAAATCGAACTGACAGGCGTTCATTTACATTTAAATACAAGGGTTGATGCTGCTTTTTTAACAAATCTGCCCTTTGATGAAGTAATATTGGCAACAGGTGTAACGCCGCGCATCCCTACAATTGAAGGTTTGGGACACCCCTCAGTATTATCGTATATCGAAGTGCTTCGAGATAAAAAACCTGTTGGCAAACGTGTGGCTTTGATTGGTGCAGGTGGCATTGGCTTCGATGTAGCAGAATATTTGGCGCAAGAAGGTGCATCAACAAGCCTGGATACATCCGCTTTTATGGCAGAATGGGGCGTTGATATGGCTTATCAAAAAGGCGGTGCATTGACAAAACCACATCCTGAATCCTCGCCACGTACTATTTATTTGTTGCAGCGCACCAAAGGTAAAATCGGTGCAAAATTGGGTAAAACCACAGGTTGGATTCATCGCAGTAGCTTGAAAATGAAGCAAGTAGAGATGCTCGATGGTGTGCAATATGAAAAAATAGACGATGCAGGTTTGCACATTAATATTGATGGTTTTTATCAATTATTAGCCGTTGATAATATAGTGATTTGTGCAGGGCAAGAGTCCTTAAATGCTTTATTTGAACCCCTCAGTAAAGCGGGTCTTTCGACACATATTATTGGTGGAGCGTTTGAAGCGCGAGAATTAGATGCTAAAATGGCGATAGAACAAGGGGCGAAATTGGCGGCGGTTTTGTAAATACCTATTGCAATCTTAAAATCCTAAACCTTGGTAGCTTCGGAAATCTTTTTTGAATTGAAAAATGCCGTTAGGTATGGTATATCGGTAGAAAAAGTAGTCCTTGTTATTGAGTTCCAGAGGAACGATATATCGAAATGAGATTAAAATATGCCGTTCCTCTGGAACTTGTGTGCTATTTTCTATCATTTTCTACCGATATACCATGCCTAACGGCATTTTAAGTATTCTGTTGAGTTATCCGAAGTTATCAGTAAATCTTAAAATCTAAAATAAATTGGCACTTACAACCATTTGGACAGGGTCTTCTCAATACATCTGCGACCCCGAATTAGCACAAGCCTTTCATATTGCCCGCGTTTTGGGTATGCCGCTTTTGATAGAAGGTGAACCTGGCACAGGCAAGACGGAATTACCGATTCAATACGCAAATGACCAAAATTTGCCGCTTTTTACCTATCCCGTAGGCTCTAAAAGCAATGTTGAGCAATTTGTCGCCAAGTTCGACCACGTTAAATACCTGCGTGATTCGCAAGTGGAAGTCCTCAATGCACAACGGACGGAGCGCGGTTTAGACCCCCTCAGTAGTGGCGGGCGTACAACTGAAAATTTGGACGATTATGTGCTGATGGGACCTGCTGCAAAGGCTTTTAGTACGCCACATTCTGTTTTGTTGATTGATGAAATTGACAAAGCACCGCGTGAATTTCCTAATGATTTGCTCTTTGCCTTGAGTCATCGTCAATTTGTCCTACCTGAATCGGGCAAAGTGATTGAGGTCAGCGAAGAGAATATGCCCGCCATTGTCATCACCAGTAATCGAGAACAGGAATTGCCGACGGCTTTCAAAGGACGCTGCATTTATCACTATATCAGCTTTCCGGACTCGACGATGATGGAAGCGATTGTTAAAAAGCATTTCCCTACAATTGAAGGCGTTTTGCTGGGGAAAAGCATCAGTTTGTTCTATCAATTGCGAAATATCGGTTTAGACCGTGCGCCTGCCACACGCGAGATTTTGCATTGGCTCAAATACCTACACAATTTCCCTGTTGAAGAGGCTTTGACAAAAATTGACAAAAAAGAAGGCATGGGTATTTTGATAAAATCGCAAAATGATATAAAGAAAATCAAACAACGCTACAATGTTTAACAGCCTCCCTCAGTATCTGAAAGACAACAAATTGCAAGGCGATGTACGGACATTGCTGTTGTTGAAAAAGAGTATGGAACGAGGTTTGGTTAATACTTTAGGCGATTTATATGTGGTTTTGAAGGGATTGGTCACCAATTCACCTAAAGATATCGGACCTTTTACGACTGCTTTTTATCAATATTTTTTAGATATTGACATCAAAAAAGGAGAAAGTTTGGATGCGGCGATTCAACGCAGCGAAACTTTTAAGGATTGGTTGAAAAACCAAGACATTGAAGATGCCGACATGCCTGACATCAAGGATTTGGTTGAATCATTCCTCAACGAAGTGCATTTGACGACCTATGATATTCAAAATATACTAAAGGGTGACGATATTCTTCAAAACGATGATTCAAATCGTCCAGATACTGAGGGGTCAGATGACGACTCCGTGGATGTTGTCAAACGAGCTGCCGATTACAGCACTCTGTCTTTAGAAGAACTTTTGGAACGTATGAAACAAGTGGCAGAACAACAAAAACGGCGACATGCAGGTGGTACGCATTGGATTGGCACAGGCGGTGCTTCGCCTTATGGGAACGGTGGTGCAGCACAAGGCGGTATCAGAGTCGGCGGTCAAGGTGGCGGCAAAATGGCAAGAGCCGTTATGGGCGATAAGAACTTTTTTCCTGTGGACACCCATATTATTTTGCAGGACAACAATATAGATGTGGCTTTGGCTTTCTTAAAAGGTATTGAAGAGGAGTCCGTTGAGCGTTTTTTGGACATTCCAGCCACTATTACTGAGGGGGTCAAACAAGGCGCTATCTTTTTACCTATTGAAAAAGAAAAGATAGACCAAAAGGTGCAAGTCTTATTGTTGATTGACAATGGTGGCTGGTCCATGTCGCCTTATATCGCCTCCGTAACAAAGCTGTTTTCAAAAATGAAACGGCGTTTTGCCCATGATTTGAAGACCTATTATTTCCACAATACCATCTATGGTGGGGCATATCGGGACGAATATCGTTCACAATCGGCATTTGAACCGCTTGAAAAAATCCTCACATTGGATAAAAACTACGCTGTTTTCATCATTGGCGATGCTGATATGGCACCTTATGAACTCTCCAAAGACAGCCTAAAAAATTGGCAAGCCCTCAAAGACCGTTTTGAACGCATCATTTGGTTGAACCCGATGGATGTGAAGTATTGGGCAAGTTCCTTATCCGCCCATATGCTGCAACAGATTTATGATATGTTTCCGTTGTCGCCACATGGCATTGAAAAAGGCGTGGAATTGATGAATCGGAAGCGGCGGTTTAAGTAACACCAAATTATATTTGGAGAAAAAATACGGGTAGATTAAATTTTTTGTAAATTAAACTATTTTTGTAAACCGGACAATTTGCTTTAATTTTGTAAAAAGACATTTATGGCAAGAGACTTATTCCACAATAATGTTAAAGAAGCACTTTTGAAAGAGGGGTGGAACATTACAAACGACCCTTTACGTATTCCTATTGACAGTAGTTATTTAGAGGTTGACCTTGCGGCTGAAATGATAATTGGTGCAGAAAAAAGTGGCGAAAAGATTGCTGTAGAAGTGAAGAGTTTTTTAAGCAAATCTTTCATGAATAACTTTCACGAAGCGATGGGTCAATATTTAGATTATCGAAGTGCTTTGGAAGATTTTGAAAAAGATAGAGTTGTGTATTTAGCTTTGCCAACTCATGCTTGTGAACATCCCTTATTTAATGGGCGTTTTATTCAGAAAAGGCTAAGAGAAGAAGCAGCAAAACTGATTATTTTTAATGTTATTAAAAATGAAATAATAGAATGGAAAAATTATTGAAATATCGAAAAATTCTACGCGAGGTTTTAGAAGAGTATTCTGTCGGCGATAGAACTTTAAAATATAAACCTGATGATGCACAGATAAAACTGATAATGGATACTGAAAACGACCATTATCAAGTTTTGTATGCGGGATGGCGAGATTCAAAGCAAATTTTTTCTGTTATATTCCATTTTGATATTATTGATAGCAAAATATGGATTCAGAGAAATATGTCTGATTATAATATCATTGAGGATATCGAGGCAAAAGGTGTACCTAAAAAAGATATTGTTTTAGCTTTCCATGCGCCTGAAATACGCGCTTATACAGAGTATGCTACTGCATAATCAGACAATCTAAAAAATTGGCAAGCCCTCAAAGACCGTTTTGTACGCTCCTGTGGTCGGTTATGCGCTTTAAAAAAGTACCAAATCATTTGCAAAAATAGCGTTTTATGATAGAAATTTAGTAAAAACACTGAGGGGTCAGAAAAGAAATAACAGGTATAAATCTGTAAAATCCATTCATTCATTGCTGCCATACATATAATTTGTTTTCTTTGTGAAAATAAAAACAACGTAGAATGAAAAATAGCCTAACCTTCTTTCTCCTCTTTATCTGCTTTAAAATAGCCGCCCAAGACACCTACCACCTCCAACTATTAGATTCACTCAATCGCAAATACAGTTTGCCGACGACCCCAAAGTGGCTTTTGCCCAATACCGAGACGACGACATTTGCAAATGTGGGCAATTATGGGGGAACGACAACAGCTATTACACCCACCAATGTTCTTTTTACGAAAGGACAACAACGTATCGTGTCGCAAGGCACAAATCCTTGGGATGCAGGGCAAACGTATAAAAACACAACAGCCATTCAAAAAGGCGATAAATGCTTGATGGTGATATGGTTGCGCAGCACAACGCCCAATGCCCGCGTCAATATTTTTGTCGAACATGCCACAACGTATAACAAAGAAATCATCGCTGCCGTCACACCTACGAGTACATGGAAAATGTACCTCGCACCTTTTGAAAGCACCGCTGACTATGCCGTTAACGGCTTGACAATTGGTTTGCATTTAGCATATGCAAATCAAACGATTGACATTGGCGGCACCGCTTGTTTGAACTACGAAAAGACAGTGACTTTCAATCAGTTACCCCTCAGTCTCGACAACGATACTTACGTTGGCATCGAACCCAATGCCGCATGGCGCACCGTTGCCGACCAAAGTATTGAGCAACTCCGCAAAGCCAATTTGACTGTAAAAGTGGTTAATGCCAATAATCAACCCGTCAGTAATGCAGAGGTGCGATTTGAAATGACGCAACACGCCTTTAAATTTGGTTCGGCAGTTGTGAGTAATAAATTTAACGGCGGCAGTGCATTGAACGCTACTTATGAGCAGAAAATGCTTGATTTGGATGGGAAAGGGCATGGTTTCAATGAAATTGTCTTTGAAAACGACCTCAAATGGCCCGCTTGGGAACAACATTGGTTCAGCAGCCAAGCCGATATTGCCTCAGATATGGCTTGGTTGAAAAGCAAAGGCATCAGTGTGCGCGGACATAACCTGGTGTGGCCCGCATGGCAATATTCGCCTGCTGATATTACCGCCACGCAAACACCAGACTATATCAAAAACCGCATTAAAAATCATCTAAACAGCATCTTAAACTACACAGGTGTAGGCAAAGAGTGCATAGATTGGGACGTTTTGAACGAAATTACAACCAATAATGAATACACCACCCGTTTTGCAGGAACAACAGGCTACACAACAGGACGCGAACTCTATACCGAAATTTACAAGCAAGCCCGCAGCCTTTTGCCCAATTCAAAGCTCTATTTGAATGACTATATCGCTATCGAACAAGGTGATTCGCCAACAAACGGCATTGTTGCATGGAAACAGCGGATTGATGAATTATTGGCTCAAGGCGCACCCATAGATGGTATAGGTTTTCAAGGACATTTTTCGTCAACGCCGACAGGTATTCCAAGAGTAAAAGAGATATTAGATGAGTTTTGGAACAAATATCATTTGGAAGCCAAAGTAACAGAATACGATATCAATAAACTCGCAAGTGCTGATGTACAAGCGAAATACATGCGCGATATTCTCACAATATGCTTCGCTCACCCCAGCATGAAAGGCTTCCTGATGTGGGGCTTTTGGGATGGGGCACATTGGCTCGCCAACGCACCAATTTATTACGAAAATTGGACGCTCAAACCAAGCGGCACAGCTTTCATTGACCAAGTTTTTACGAAATGGTGGACAGATACAAAGGTCAATACAACAGCTTCGGGTGAAGCCTTACAGCGTGGTTTTAAAGGAAAATACAAAATAACGGTAAAATTGGCAGACGGTAAAATCATTACGCAAGTGGTTGATTTAGATACAGATAAAACATTGACAATCAATACAAGTGGTACAGGTACACAGGATTTGGCAACAGATTTAGGTCTGAAAATCATACCCAATCCAGCTGTTTCTCCTGCAAAAGTCATTTGGCAGGCCCCCTCAGTAAATGAGGGCGCACAACTCCAAATTCGCAACAGTATAGGCATTACAGTCTTTGAAAAAAAGGTCACTCTGCTTGAAAACAGTATTGAATTAGGTGATTTTCAAAAGACAAGTGGTATTTATTTTGTTACTTTAAAGACAAAAAATGGCTTACAAACCTTAAAATTAATAGTGCCATAGACTTTTTATTTATGTACTAAATCCAAACTTGCCTCAGTATTCTATCTTTGAAAATCATTTTTCACCTAAAACCGTTCTATAATGATGCGTCATCTATTCATTTTCTGCTTGTTTTTTATGCTAAAAACGACTGTTGCACAAGTAACCATTGCTATTGACCCAACGAAAGAGGTCAAAACCATATCACCTAATATTTATGGGCGTAATAATTCCTTGAGTTCCACACCGTTGTCGGCAGCAGAATTACTAAAATTGCAAGATGCGGGTGTAAAATTCCTACGCGAAGGTGGTGGTAATAATGCAACAAAATATAATTGGAAAAAACACCTATCCAGTCATCCCGACTGGTATAACAATGTGTATAGCCATAATTGGGATGCTGACGCTCAATATCTCAACAATAATTTCTCTGCCGATGTCACAGGCATGTGGTCGTTTCAACTCATTGGCAAGGTAGCTAATAATGCATCCAATAATTTCAACGATTGGGGTTACAACAACTCCCAATGGTGGACAGGCGTTCAGCAAAATTTAGCAGGTGGCGGTATCGTCAATGCAAGTGGTGGGAGCAATGCTAACGTCAATGGTAACCCCAATTTATACCTTCAAGACTGGACGGCAGACTCTACAACAGACATTTTACCCTACTGGTTCAACACTTTAGGCATCCCGCAAAGCCGCGCAACTTATTGGAATATGGACAACGAACCTGAAATTTGGCATGGTTCACACGACGATATTGTCAACTCAAGCCTTGCCGCCGAGACATTTATGCAATCTTATTTTGAGGTAGCTAAAAAAGCCCGCGCCAAATTTCCTAATATCAAATTGGTAGGCCCTGTGACAGCTAATGAGTGGCAATGGTTCAATTGGATGAATACCATCAACGTCAGTGGCACAAATTATCCATGGTTAAAATTTTTCATCAAACGTTGTGCCGAAGAGCAACAAGCCACAGGCATTCGATTATTGGATGTTTTGGACATTCATTTTTATCCAAATGAAAGTGCTGCCACGGACGTTGTACAGTTGCATCGCGTCTTTTTTGATAGAAATTATGTCTATCCAGGTGCAAATGGCGTGAAAACCGTCAATGGTGGTTGGGATCCAAGCCAAACAAAAGAGTATATTTTTGGGCGTATCAACGACTGGCTGACCCAATATTTTGGCGCAAACCACGGCATCAAACTCGGCTTAACCGAAATAGATGTCAACAACAACACCCCCTCAGTAGTGGCTACATGGTACGCCTCCACACTGGGTGAATTTATGAAAAATGAGGTAGAGCTTTTCTGTCCGTGGTCTTGGAAAACAGGTATGTGGGAAACGCTGCATTTGTTTTCACGCTACAACCAAACGCTGTCTATTCAGGGTACGTCAACCGACGAAACAAACGTCTCGGCATACCCCTCAGTAAATGCTGACAAAAATACTATGACCGTTGTTTTGGTCAATCGTTCTACGACTTTAACAAAAAGTACGACCCTAAATTTTTCTAATTTTACAGTGCCAAACGGTACGGCAAATGTTCAGCGATTGTCGTCTTTGTCGTCGTCAGAAACCTTTATTTCGCATAGTCAAAACGCTTTGCAAAGCAGTACAATAAATTTTTCTAATAACACCACAACAATTAGTTTGCCGCCTTTATCCATCACTTCTTTAACTTTTCAAGGACAATCGACCATTGTGCCTGTTGAACTCGTGCGTTTTCAAGCTCAGAAATATAGTAAATCGGTTAATTTGACATGGGAAGTTGCCACTGAAAAAGAGATAAAAAATTATGTCATACAACGCTCCTCTGATGCCTATACATTTGAAGATATTGGACAGGTCATTGCCCAAAATGCACCCCTCAGTAAAAACTACTTTTTTGAAGATAATAACCCCTTAAATGGCTTAAATTATTATCGTTTGAAGATAAATGAAACAAGCGGTACACTTAAATATTCAAGAACAGAAACGGTTAATATGGATACAAAAAACAATATAATTATTGTACCCAATCCAACAACAGATAAAATAAATATTCAAAGTACAGAGCCTTTCGACCATGTCTATATTTATGACCTAACAGGACGATTGGTACAGCATTTTAAGTATCATACCGCCAATCAATTTGATATATCTGCCCTGCCAAAAGGCGTTTATCAAGTCGCTGTGATTTCAAAGGAAGTGGTTACAATTCTAAAAATTGTTAAAATATAGCCTTAATAGACTGCTTTAAAACAGAAGAATATTGTCTCAAAATTCTTTTCTTTGTGAAATTAAAAACGAAAAATGGAAAAGAAACAAGGTCAATTATTGCGAACCATCACACTCACTTCGGCGACAATCTTAGTTGTTAGTTCCGTCATTGGTTCTGGCGTTTACAAAAAAGTCGCCCCTATGTCAGAAGGATTGATGTCGCCTTCTCTCGTCCTGTGTGCCTGGGTTTTGGCAGGTATCATCAGCTTGACAGGCGCATTAAGTAATGCTGAAATCGCTGGTATGATGGCAGGTTCTGGCGGCGAATACTTGTATTTCAAGAAAATTTATGGGCGTTTTACCGCTTTTATGTACGGTTGGGCAACTTTTGCGGTTATCAAAACAGCATCGGTTTCTGCTATTGCTTATGTTGTTGCACAATCTTTTAATTCACTCATACCACTCCCCCATTTGTCAGAAAGTCTTGAAAAAATGTCCGTTTTAGGCATTATGACACCTTTGGACAATTTTGGTGTAAAAATCCTAACCATCCTCATCATCGTTGGTTTGACAAGGCTCAACACACGCGGCTTGAAAGGCGGCGAATGGTTGAGCAATGCGATAACAAAACTCGTCATTGCTGGTTTGTCAATCATTGTCATTTCAGGCTTGTTCTTTGGTGGCGGTAGCGTTGAAAATTTTACGACCCCCTCAGTAAATTACGTGGCTCGGTCGTGGTACGATTTCGATTTGATAAAAGCCGTTTTCGGAGCGATGCTCGCTGCATTTTGGGCTTATGAAGGTTGGAATACGGTCGGTTTTTTGGGTGGCGAAATCCAAAATCCAAACAAAAACTTACCATTAGCCTTGTTTTTTGGCTTGTTAATCATTATCGGGGCGTATGCTTTGGTCAATTTTACCTACCTCTACGTTCTGCCAATGGACGATATTATTGCCATCGCCAAATCAAAAAATCAGATAGCCGCCATTGAGGTCATCAGACATTTTGCAGGTGGCTTAGGGGCAACAGTTATATCTTGTTTAATCGTCTTAACAACATTTGGTTGTACGAATGCAACGATTTTGATGCCCCCGCGCATTTATCAAGTCATGGCAGAAGACGGCGTTTTTTTCAAAGGTGCAGACCGCATTCATCCCGAAACCAATACGCCAAATGTGGCGTTGTGGATTCAATGTCTTTGGGCGTGCTTACTCGTTTTGTCGGGCAGTTTCGACCAATTGACGGATATGTTGATTTTCGTAGCCTTTTTCTTTTATGGTGCAACGGCAGCCGGTGTTTTCATCATGCGTGTACGCGAACCGAATGCAGAAAGACCTTATAAAGTATGGGGTTATCCTATTGTACCCGCTATATTTGTCTTGTTTTGTATCACTTTGATAGTCATTACGTGTTTTTCAAATCCACGTGAGGCGGGTATGGGTTTGATTTTGACGCTGTCGGGTGTACCCTTTTATTATTATTGGAATAAACAAAAATCTTAAGTTATGTCTCGCAGATTACCCGCAGAATGGGCACCACAAAGTGCAGTTCAATTCACTTTTCCGCACGAAGATTCGGATTGGTTGCCGATGCTCGATGAAGTCATTCCTTGTTTTGTACGACTTATTGAAACTGTATCTCAATATCAAAAAGTGCTGGTTGTCTGTAAAGATACAGAAAAAACAGCGAAATTACTGAGGGGGGCTATTCAAGACAATTTATTGCTTGTTTCGCTACCTTCAAATGATACTTGGGCAAGAGACCATGCAGCTATAACTGTATTTGACAACGAAAAACCTGTTTTATTAGATTTTGTATTCAATGGCTGGGGCTTAAAATTTGCAGCCGATAAGGACAATTTGATAACACAAAGACTGTTTGATAAAGGTATTTTTAAAACAAAAAAAATACAAAAAGGCGGTTTGGCACTTGAAGGCGGCGGCATAGAAAGCGATGGACAAGGCACTTTGATGACCACTTCGGAATGTCTATTATCCCCTAACCGCAATCCCCATCTGTCAAAACAAGAAATTGAGCAAAAATTGAAGCAATTATTTGGCGTTTACCGCATTTTATGGCTCGAAAACGGCTATTTGGCAGGCGACGATACGGATTCACATATTGATACACTCGCGCGTTTTTGTGATGAAAATACCATTGTTTATGTTCAATGTACTGACCCAAATGATGAGCATTTCGCCGCTTTACAAAGTATGGAAAATGAATTGCGCGCCTTCCGTACTGCGGCGGGGCAACCGTACAAACTTGTGCCGCTACCTATGTCTGAACCCATATTTGACGAAGATGGACAGCGTTTACCCGCCACTTATGCTAATTTTTTAATCATAAACCAGGCGGTACTTGTACCTACTTACGACGTGCCACAAGATGCCGAAGCCATTGATATACTGAGGGGGTGCTTTCCCGACCGAGAAGTTATAGGTTTGGATTGTCGTCCATTGATATATCAACATGGGTCTTTGCATTGTGTGACGATGCAGTTTCCAGAGGGAGTAATATAAAGTATATAAGTAAACAAGTATTTACTTATATACTTTATATAATTTTATTTCTTGAATTGCTTTTTTACAATGAATTAGTTAATTTTGTAAAAAATTCAAATAAAATGACAAAAAATATTGATAGGACAGTGCTTAAAAACTTTCTTTTAGAAATATTTAAAAGCGATAAAGCCTTTTTTCAAGAAATTGAAGAAGAATTAAAAGCTATTTCTATAAAGGAAGAAAATACAATTGGTATCCCAGAAGAAGAATTAGATGAATTGATTACAAAAAACTTTGCTCGTTATGGCGAAGTATATAAAGCCCTCGCATGATTTTACTAAACAAACAGAACATCATTGCCTTTAATAAGGCAACAGTCTCGCAGCATGGCGGAAACTATACACCGCCTAATAATTTTCTAAATGAAAGTTATTTAGACTATCTTATTGATGCGGTTAATGGCGAGATGTTTGGTCAACCACTTTATCCAAATTTAGAAGATAAAACAGCCGTCTATCTTTTCAATATCGTTTGCAATCACGTATTTTTAGATGGCAATAAGAGAACGGGGCTTGTCTCCGCAACTATTTTTCTTCAAAAAAATGGTTTTGATTTATCTTTTGACTTGACTAAAGATGAAATAGAAGCTTTTGTTCTAAAAGTCGCATCAGGTGAAAGCAATTTAGATGAATGCCGTGAATGGTTCAAAAACAATATTATCCCGATTTGACCCCCTCAGTAAAAATCTAAAAAGAATGAGTAATCAAGCTAAAATGCTCGATTACTCATTTTATTTTTGCCAAAAATTAAAGGAGCATGACAAAACTAAAAGTCGGCATCGTCCAACAAATCAGTGGCGGCAGCCGTGAAGAAAATATAGAACGCAGCCTGAAAGGCATTGCAGAATGTGCAGCAAAAGGTGCAGAACTCGTTGTTTTGCAGGAATTACATTGTGGCATCTACTTTTGTCAAGTCGAAGAAACGGCTAAATTTGATATGGCTGAACCAATTCCAGGACCTTCAACCGCTATTTTTGGAGCAGCCGCCAAAAAACACAATATCGTATTAGTCACCTCTCTTTTTGAAAAACGAGCAGCTGGTTTGTACCATAATACAGCCGTTGTGTTTGAAAAAAATGGTGAAATCGCAGGAAAATACCGCAAAATGCACATTCCTGACGACCCTGCTTACTACGAAAAGTTTTATTTCACGCCCGGTGATATGGGTTTTGAACCCATTAAAACGAGTGTTGGGACATTGGGCGTACTGGTTTGTTGGGACCAGTGGTATCCTGAAGCAGCCCGTTTGATGGCTTTGCGTGGTGCAGAGATGTTGATTTATCCGACGGCAATCGGTTGGGAGAGTTCGGATACTGAGGAGGAGAAAGCACGGCAACATGGGGCGTGGGAAACGATTCAGCGCGGTCATGCAGTTGCCAATGGTTTGCCTGTCATTACGGTCAATCGAGTCGGTTTTGAAACAGATTGGTCAGGTGTAACGAATGGCATTCAGTTCTGGGGACAGAGTTTTATTACGGGTCCGCAAGGCGAATTTTTATACAAAGCGTCATCTGATTTAGAAGAAAATGTGGTTATTGAGATTGACCGACAACGCACCGAAGATGTACGGCGCATCTGGCCCTTCTTCCGTGACCGCAGAATTGATTATTATGGCGGTTTAACAAAGCGGTATTTGGATTAAGGAAAATGTCCGAATTATTTCATTCAACTTTCTTAATTTGTCGTCAAAATCAAGTAAAACGCTTATGGAACATATCGAATTATTGTTATTTTTCTTTGGTATTGCAGCCGTCTATGCGAGTGCAGGCTTTGGTGGCGGGTCAAGTTACCTTGCACTATTAGCACTTTATGGGGTTTCTATGACAACGATGCGCCCCACAGCATTGCTGTGCAATATTGTTGTGGTCATTGGTGGTATGTGGCTCTTTTGGCGAGGTGGGTACTTAAATTTGAAAAAAATCATACCCCTCAGTATAGCCTCTGTACCAATGGCTTTTCTCGGTGGCCTTTTACCTTTGAAAGAAAAAACATTCTTCATTTTGCTTGGTACAAGCCTTGTAATTGCCGCATTATTGATGTTTTTTCAGAATTATTTCAAAAAAAATGAAGTAGAAACTTCTGAAAACAGTTCTATACTGAGGGGGTCAATTTTAGGTGGTTCGATTGGTTTTTTATCAGGTATGGTGGGCATTGGTGGTGGTATTTTCCTTGCACCCGTTTTGAATTTGTTGAAATGGGATTCGCCAAAGAACATCGCAGCAACGGCAAGTTTTTTCATCCTTATCAATTCTATTTCAGGGTTGGCAGGGCAATTGACCAAAAATCCTCATTTAGATTGGGCTTTCGTCCTCCCTTTGATGTGCGCCGTTTTGCTTGGGGGTCAATTGGGCAGTAGACTAACCACTTTTCGATTCAATCAAACGCTTGTGCGACAACTCACCGCTGTCTTAGTATTGTATGCAGGTGTAAATATTTTATGGAACAACATTTAAGCTATATTGATGTATAGCTGTATGGTTCAATTATTATAACTATACAGCCATATAAAAATTTAACAATACATAATATGACTTTAGAAATTCTAACATTCGGTATCGCCCGAGACATCATTGGTAGTTCTATTTTGACATTAGAAACGACAGAAGGAGCGACTGTTGATACGTTAAAACGACAAATTTTAGAGCGTTATCCGCGTTTTATAACTCTTTCATCGCTTATGATTGCAGTCAATACAGAGTATGGTGATGACACGACGACTTTAAAAGCGGGGGATGAGATTGCTTTGATTCCGCCTGTAAGTGGAGGATAATTATTAATATTGGTACTAAACGGTTGCTATTTTTGTTATTATTAAAAACTTTATGTTTTTAATTGCTTGAAAGTATGAGATTAAAAACAAAATTTTGTGTTTTGAATTCAGTTGTCTCATAAAAACAAAAATAGCCTACTATGTATTTAGCACCTTTGAATTATGACCGTTTTTTTAAAAAAGTATTTTCTAATCCTCATATTGTCAAACGTTTTTTAGAAGATTTTATGGAGGTCAAAATTGAAACCATAGAATTACTAAAAAGAAAACATACGATAACAGACAGCTCGGCAACAATCGAATTTGACTTTCGCTGCAAAATAGATGGTCAATACTCTATTATTGATATGCAGCAATGGTACAAAGCCGATGTTGTGAAACGATTTTATCTGTATAATGCCGTGAATAGCACATTGCAATTAGAGACTTTACCCAAAAAAGAGTACCCTCATATTGAAGGTAAAAAGTTTGATACAAGATCTTACAATCATCTATTACCGACAACTACCTTAATTTGGATGTCTGATGATAGTTTGGGGTTTAATGAAGATTATATTTCATATGCTTTATATCCTGAACAAGTGGTAGATTTTTTGAAAAATGAAGAATTATGGTCTTTTGGGGATATAAATAAAATTGACAAAGCGCGGCAAAATATCTTAACTTTGCTAAACAATAAAACCAAAAATCTTGATTTTTTAGCTAAAAATCGCTTGATTTTTGCTTTTCAAAAAAATATTGTTAAAAATCAAAAGCTAAAAAAATATGTTAGATGGTTTGAACTTGCCGAAAAAACGCGCAATAAAAACAATGTTGAAGCAGATTTTGAGGCTTTCAAAAATGATGATATAATGATGGAAGTAATGGAACGTCTTGAAACACAAAAGTTTGAAGAAGAAGAATTAAGTGCCTTAGAAGCACTTGAGAGAGAGTTGATATTGTCTGCCGTTTGGAAATTAGGTGCAAAAGAAGAACTAAAAGAAGAAGTTCGAGAAGAACTAAAAGAAGAGGTTCGAGAAGAAGTGGTATCTGAAATGATAGAAGAACTAACACCAAAAATCACACAGGAATTAATACCAAAAATACAAGAAGCGGAAACTCGGAAAACAGTGATTTCTGCCTACAAAGAAGGGCTTTCAATAGATTTAATTATGCGAATAACTGGACAGACTATTGAAAAAATCAATACAATAGTTAAAAACTATGAAACTGAAAATAACGATAAATAACAGTGTTATGAAATAAAAGAGCAAGGTTTTATGCAGTAGCTTTGCTCTTTTTAGATATATAAAACTGATTTATGCTTGACATTCAACTCCTTTCCACACCCCTCAGTATTTCAGCTTGTGAAACCTTCGTGGAGTCCCCTGAAGTCGGTGGTGCAGTCGTTTTTATTGGTACTGTACGGAACAAAACAGGCTCAAAAGCGGTCACGCGCCTTGAATTTGAGGCTTATGCCCCTATGGCTGTGCGTGAGATGAAAAAAATTGCTGAACAGGCTTTATCCGCCTTTACTGTTCTTAAAATCTCTATTCATCATCGTGTCGGCATTTTAGATATTGGCGAAGTGCCTGTTGTGATTGCCGTTTCCGCTGCACATCGGGGGGCTGCCTTTGATGCTTGCGAATTCTGCATTGATGAATTGAAAAAAACAGTGCCGATTTGGAAAAAAGAAATTTTTGAAGACGGCGAGGTATGGGTTGCCGCACATCCATGAAATATTAATAAAAATTTAACGACACATAATTTTGTTTGTAAAATGACGTTTTGCAAACATTCATTCATTTATTTCCAAATACTTTCTATCAACCAAGCATAGAAATCATAAAATCCAACGACCGTTCTAATATGACAAATTCTCTACATTTCGCGTTACAAAATTTACTTTTCAACACAAAATGGATGAATCATGTCAAAATTTCTGGCTTTTTGCTTTTCTATTCTCTTCTTTTCTAATATCGCTTTCTCTCAAAACTTTGAAGTAGGGCTAACGCTGGGTGCAACGGCTTATAATGGCGATATTGATATTGTTGCCAAAAATGTAGGGTCAGCTATCAATCCTGCGATTGGTCTTTTGGTCAAATATCGCTTATCAAATAATTTTTTAGTGCGTGGGCAAGCCTTAACGACTAAGTTATCTGCCTCTGAAAAGAACCACCCTTCGGTGTGGCGCCAAGAGCGTGGATTGGCCTTTGAAACCAAACTCACAGAGCTTTCTGCCGTGCTTGAATGGGAGTTCATACACTTAGGTCGTTTTACGGGCTTCGCTTTTGGGGGTGGAGGTGCTTCTTTTTTTAATCCAAAAACGGATTATAACTTACCCAACAATTATATTTCGGATGTTAATCCCGATACAGAAACGAAATATAGTAAAATCACAGCCAGTGTTCCTATGGGCGTTGGTTTAAAGTACAGTCTGCCCAAAGACTTTTACTTGTCTGCCGAAGCAGGTTATCGATATGTGTTTACAGACTATCTGGATGGCGTTTCAAAAATTGCCAATCCAAAACGCAATGATGCCTATTATTATACAGGCTTAACGATAACCAAAGCATTTGGCGGTGGAAAAGCAGGTGCAAATCGGCAATTTAGGCGTGGAGAGGATATTTGTCCGAAGGTTGATTAAGTAATAGAGAGATGTGGAAAATACTGAAAACTAAGACTTTATCAACTGCCTATCTATCCTATTACTTTCTACTCTCTCCTTAAATACAACCTTTAGTTTCAAGGTTTTAGAGCCTTTGTATGACCTTATACTCCTCGGTTACTGAGGGGTATAAGGTCATCTTGATTACAGTTGTTAAAATCATGTTTTGTTGATTTTCTCTTTCACATTGGCAAAATAAACACCTGAAAGTATTAATACTAAGCAAGACATTTTTAAAGTGGTTATCGTTTCGCCATACCAAACACCCCAGAAAATGGCGACAAAGGGTATGGTGTATGTGACCAACGACGCAAAAAGCACATTCGTTCTTTTGAGTAACATATAAAAGAGAATTTGGGCGATTGCGGTTCCTAATACACTAAGAACAACGGCGGCTAAACTGGATTTTATAAAAGTCGTATCTGTCCATTCTGCTTGAAAATAGCCAGAAAAAGCGAGGATAACCAAGGCAGGAATGGCTAAAATCGGAAAGGCAATCGCTGCAATATTGACCGAACCTACTGAACTTAAATGCCGTACTAATAGATTGCCATTCCACCCATAACATATAGTGGCTATAACAACCAGAAACGAATAACCTATTTGGTCATCCATTTTAAATCCATCTTTTTGTATAAAAAGCAGGCATAAACCAAGCAACCCAATCAGTACAGCCCCTATTTTCTGGGGTGTCGTCCGCATCTGAAAAAACAAAACGCCTATCAAAATGGCAAAAAGCGGCGATAAAGCATTGACAATGCCCGCTAATGAACTGTTGATATGTTCTTCAGCAATACAAAACAAAAAAGCAGGAATGAAACTGCCAATAGCTGCTGAAGATACGATATACTTGGTTTTTCCCTTAGGAATATAGCGAAATTGGCGTAAACCAATTGGCAACAACACAACACCAGAGCTAAAAATCCGCATGGCAGCGACTTGGTAAGCCGTCATTTTCACCAGCCCTTCTTTCATCAATATAAAAGAACTGCCCCAAATGAGGGTAAGAACAATGAAAAGTCCCCAATTCATAATTTTTTTCATGGCGCAAAGCAACGTTGTTTTTAGGATTCTTAGGTGTTTGTAAGGAAAATAATGACTTATAATATGTCAGTTTTACTAAAAGTACTAAGGGATACCTCTCTCATTCAAAGTTTCCTAAAAGAGTCACCAGACTTTCCCATTCCTCATTCAGAGACATATTAGGCATCATGGTTTTGGCACGTCTGTACCAATAGTTAGCGTTCCAAGTATCGCCTTCTTTTCGATGCAAATAGGCGTGTAATCGGTCATAAAGTAAGGTACCTTCACGACTTGACGCAATCTCGTGGGCAGCTGCCCAATCGTTTTGAGCATCGTGAAACAAGGCTTTCAATAGGATATTTTCGTTGGGTGGGAAGATACCTGTGGTTGTGCAGATGTCAAATTCGGAACGTGTCATTGTTTTGTTTTTAAAAGAAAAGTCGTGAAAAAGGCGTGTTTTCAAGAAATTACTGAGGGGTATCTCATTCACTTCGAGCCACCCTAAATGCATCTTTTGCTTCAATATCTACCTTTTCTTGTTTTTTGAAAAAAGACCATTCCATTAATGTGGGTAGTCGATATGGTTTGCCTGTTCGTTCATTGAGTTTTATGATAAACGTTTTACTTTTTTCTGCACTCACAATCATCGGGCAGCTGTCGCAAAAATTGGCTTGTTGCGGCACATCATTACCCATGACGATTTTCCATTCTGCTTGTGAAACGGCATTTTTGCTGATGAAAAAATTTTTTACGGCAATATTGATAGGCTCTTTGTTGCTCCCCATAACATTTAAAGGATAGGCACCGCCTTTTACAGGTATCATATTGCCTTCAAAAGGGTCAATCGGTTCATTTTTTAGGGTATTTACTGAGGGGGGTATCGAGCCTTTTGAATTTTCCATCAACACTGTTTTCCCTTTTTGCAAAAGTGGCTGAATCACATACGCATTGAGCAACCAAATGCCTAAAAATAGACCAATGATGATAGCCCCAACACCGACATTAATTTTATTGATTTTCCAATTTTCACTGTCTGTTTCTATTGTTTTTGTAGGCGTATTGGGCACTTCTACTGTTTTGGGTTCTTTTTTGACAAGGACTCTGGGTTCAATTTTAGGCTCAATCGGTTTAGTCGGTTTTATGTAAGCTTTAGGTTGTGGATTCAAAAAAGCATATGCTTCTTCGCTGTATTGACCGTTTGGAAATTTATCGAGATACGCCAACATACCTGTCCGTGTACGCGGTGTTTTTTCCCATGTTTCCACGTCTTCAGCTGTTTCCATGCGTTTACGTGCTTCATTTTTGTAAGGCGATTGAGGATTATTTCGCCAAAATTGCAAATATGCATCGGCTGTATTAGCGCGTTTTGTGCGTTCCCACAAAGCGGTATGTACCTTTTCTTCGGCTTCTTTTTCTAATTGGCTGATGCGAATTTCAGCTTCTCTTTGGTTTATACTGAGGGGATAGGTTTGGATAAATTTTTGATAATCAGAAATTGTATTTTTGCTCAAAACGGCTGCCCAATCCGCTTTTTCATCATTTTTCAAGTGAAAATAGAACTGTCCGCCTTCATGTCCTCTCACTTTTAGAGGTTCACCACGAGGTGTTTGGTCAGCATTGGCGGAGACAATTTCCATCATTTTGGCACACAATTCAGCTACGCCCAGTGCTTTGTCATTTTTATCCAGTACATCCAACAATTTAGCAGCAAAAGGACTGTTTTGACCTACTTTCCCATCATCAACAATTTCATTTCGACCTGCTGTCAAACCCCAGCGGGAAGCGTCACGCTCTAAGCGCGTAGATATATCTCGACCCGAATCTCCTGAAAACAGTGTTCCAGAAAAACAAGAATCCGCAATTAGAAAAGTATGATGGCTTGGAATGGCATTCAGCACGTCTCGAATCGTGGAATTGGGCAGATACGAATCGAACTCACCGCGTTCTGCATCCACAGGAATCCAATAACCTTGTTGAAATACCCTATCAAACTCGCCATGTCCAGAGAAATAAATAATGAGGTTGTCGTCTGCCTTGACCTTTTCCGCTAATTGACGAAAAGCTTTTTGAATATTGCGGCTGTTGGCAGCACTATCAAACAAAGTAGTCACATTTTCAAGGTCAAACTGATATTTTGTGGTCAATAACTGAATGAAATCCTGTACATCTTTAACGGCATTTTTCAATTTTGGACAATACACATAGTCGTTGATGCCCACCGCAAAGAGGTAGTTTTTGCCCTTGTTCTGTATCGTGTCATTATACTGAGGGGGGCGACCGATTGTACCTTTTTCTGCCATAAGCGTTGGAGGGTGTGTTTTAAAATTAAAATACAAATATAAAAAAAATGATTGATTGTAAAAATCTGAAATTGTTTACATCTTTTTCAACGCCTTTGCAATGGCTTCATTGCCACTCAAAGCATCACTTGGTTTAGGATGTTCTTTGGTAAAAACCGCCAATTCCTCTGCAGTTAAAATAGTATTAACCGATTCATCTATTTTACCATCTTTTAAGACTTTATTCAGGTCAAGCCGTAAGTATTTGGCTAAAAATGGATAAGCGGCTTGACGTTTAGAGGGACCATAATCATGCTTTTCTGTTGAAAAATGAGCGTTTCCGACTTTATTTTGAGCATTGTAAAAGCTATAAATGCGCTTGATGTGTGGAAATTCTAAGTCGGGTGTGTGTTTTGTCCAATCGTCGCCATCTGAAATAAGCAGCATCGGCTTAGGTGCAAAAAGGGCTGCAATTTCAACGTTAGTCGTCTGATGCGTCGGTCTTTTATGTATAGGCATACCACTTTCACACGTACAACCACCGAAAAAATGACCTGAAACCATGACCACAGGCACGGAAACAGCAATACGGTTATCCACAGCCGCCAACAAAAACGTTTGTGTGCCGCCGCCCGATTCGCCTGTAACACCGATGCGTTTTTTGTCAACATTGGGCAAAGAACTTAAAAAACTTACAGCTGCTAAACTATTGATTAACTGCAATTTAAGTGCCTTTTCAATCTTATGGTCGCAATATTTTGAATCCCCCACGCCAACCATATCGTAAGCAAAAACGACTGCACCCATACGGGCTAAGGTTGCACAACGTTGTTGCGTGTATTCCTTGGAACGCGGGTCAGGCCCATGTCCATGGGGACATAAAATGGCGGCTGTTTTACCTGTTATACTGAGGGGTGTATATAAGTTGCCCGTAACAAAAATACCGTCCAAACTTTCAAATGATACGTTTTCTACGGCGTAGCCATTGAGTAATCGTTTGCTGTGAATCACAATGTTTTTAGGCTTTTTATGGCTGATTTTCTTGATTTCAGCCCCTTCTAAAATGCCTTTCCGAATCATAGCGGCTCGTTTTTCCCAACTGTTTTTGTCGATATAGAGGGTCGCTAAATGGTGGTGAACGGAGTCCGATTGTGCTTCAGTGTAAAATGCGCGTTGCATCAAATCGGGCTTTTCGGGATTGAATTGAGCAAATACCGTTTGGAAAACACCTAAAAAGAGCAAGGTAAAAGTGATTGATTTCATAATGTAAAGCTGTTTAATAGTTGTTCTTAATGTCTACTCAATTTCACCGCCCATTGTTGCTGTCCATTTCGCATTTGCAAAATATAATTGCCAACAGGAAGCCCTTGTAAACTGTATTGTTTTTTGAAATTTCCCGCATGGGTGCGCACCTCTGTCCAATGTTGAACGATACGGCTTTGCATATCCAACAGCCTAAAATCTAAATTGGCTGGCTCTTTTAAGTCACAAATAACAATGATACTTTCACTAAAGGGATTGGGCATAACGATGAGATGAGTCGGTTGAAAATCGCTGACATCATTTGTGGGTGTCGTTGGATTAAGATTGTAATTTGTCCATTGTGTCGGAAAACCCAGCATTTTTCCGTTTTTAAATACCTCTAAATATCGGTGTTCTGCATATTGATTTTCAAGCGTTGCAAGTGAAGTCAAGGTCAGTTCTTTTTCAAAAGCAGGCGTGAATACTTCACTTCGCCCCACAAAAACCCGTTTTATTTCCGTCGGAGTTGGCGTGATTTGAAGTGGTAATACCTCATCTACAAAAGCTTTCGGTGCTATCCAAAACACCCGCAGCCCTTTTACATCGGTTACATCTGTAAAATAACCATCATACCATGTTTGCAACATGGCAGTTGCTTCGTCTATATTAAGTCCTGCATTAACTAATTCATTTCTAAAACGCATGACTTCATTGTACATATCATTAAATTCCGTGTCTCTACGAGGCGGTAAAATCACTTTTTTCTCTTGCCCATTGATTGCACCACTCCACCAAAAAGTCGGTTGGCGATTTGGACTATTGTCATAAACCAGGATATAAGGTAATGTACTGTTGAACAGATTTTGAAGCACCAAATTACCTCTATCATTAAATTCTACTTTAAAAGGTGTCGCAAAATTGGCTAAACCACGATAAAATAGGAATTTTTCTATTTCTCCATTTTGACCTTTTACATAATTTGAGGCCGTTGCACGCGGTGCAGACCATTCTTGAGTGACTTGGGCTTGCGGTGGTGTTGTTACCATATTTTGAGTCGCTTTCAAAACAGTGGCGTTCCATTTTAAAAATCCCTCGCTCACCGATGCCATATCCAAAATAGCCATATTTGGGTTGTTTTGCCCGCTATTTCTTTGTGGATACCATTGGTTTATAATGCCGTTTTTAAATTTGACCTCAACCGTTATTGGTGTTTCTTGGTTCGTATAAAAATAAAGCACAGGCGTTTCCATCTGAACACCGATGCTTTTAAGCACTACTTTTCCTGCTTGCCCTTGATGACAGGTTTCACATTCATGGAGTTTTAAATCCATAACAAATGGGGGTAGTTTTTCACCTTGAAGCCCCGACAAACGCAAACCATTACTGTTTTGAACAGTGGTAAATGTACCCCATTCATGCACTTTTAAAGTAGATTGGGCATGAGAAAAAAGAGACAGGAAAAGCAGCTGTGATACATATAGTAGAACCTTTTTCATATGTCTTTATTTAAAAATGAAATAAAATTTGACATAAATAAGCCGTTTATTCTTGAAAAACAAAAATTATCTATTTATGCTGCGGTAAGTAGATGAACAGAAATAAAAGGGAAATTTGTTTCGTGGAGATATTTGATAATCAACGTTTTACGCTATTCATCGTTCATCATTTATCATTCATCATTATTTACTTATTGTTTAATCCAAATACTCTTTCGCTTCAAAAAAGCATCAATATACTGCACTGTTGGCGTAAACCAAGGTTCAAACAAACAAAAAGAATGAGGCGCATTTTGAAAAGTATGCACTTCTGAATACGTTTTATATTGTTCTAATTTTTTCAAATAATCACTGCGTCCAGCGTGCATTCTGTCTACGCTGCTATTAATAAACAAGGTCGGGGGCGTTTTTTCATCCACATGAGTCAATGCAGAGCCCTCATTCCAGAGAGCAGGATTCTCGGCTTTGGAATAACCAAACCAATAGGTGGCAGCGGACGTACTTTTACTGTCATCACCTTCGCCCGATTCAGGGTGAATGAAGGCGAGGACACCATCAATATCAACAACAGCGTTGACTTTTGTAGAATGTCCGAGATTGCCTGAAGTGCCTTCAAACTGTGGATTATCGCCTGTCGTACCCATCAAAGCAGCCAGTTGACCACCAGCTGAAAAGCCTACTGTTATAATGCGGTTGGTATCAATTTTATACTTTTTGGCATTTGCTCTTACCCACCTCAAAGCGGCTTTAAGGTCATGTACAGCAGCAGGATAAAGGGCTTCAGTCGAGAGCCGATATTCAGGCGTGAAACAGGCATAACCCAATGCTGCTAAATGCTGTGCTAAAGGTATATGTTGCTGTCTGTTGCCCGTTCGCCAACCGCCGCCATGAATAATGAGTAGGGCGGGACGTGTTTTTTTCGTGTTTTTCTTCGGAAAGAACGCATCAAGCAATAGTTTACGCTCTCCAATGTTATTATAAACGATGTTTCTTTGCTCTTTTACTGAGGGGAGCGTTTTGTCCAGCACCCAAGAAATGTTATCGTTCGGATTCGATTTTTTGACATCTTTATACGCTTTAAAAGTGGTATAGCCTGTGTCGCGTTTGCCTGTTATGCCTTTTGTAGATTGAGCAAAAAGTGCATGTGCAAATAGTAAGAGAGAAGCAACCAATAGATGTTTTTTCATTCTTCATTATTTAAATACTGAGGGGAAAATTACGCTTTATTTTGCCATTTGTTGTTACTAAACTAAGCAGAATAAAACAGGAATAGATTTTTGGTAACTATTTGATAGTCAATGTCCTATATTATTCATCATTCTTCATTTATAATTCATCATTCCTTAAGTTATTTGTCTATAAAACAATGATTTGAACGAAAAAAGAAGGATTATTGCCATATAATCACTTACTTTAAGACGATATTAAGAATAAAATCCGTCAAAACCTATCAAATTCATCAAAAATTCTGTCTTCACCTCCATTCATAAATTTTAAATCAAATCATCATGGCTTTATACACACTCAAAATCAACGGCAAAAATTACAAAACTGATGTTGCCGAAGACACCCCTCTTCTCTGGGTTTTGCGCGACCATATAGGATTGACGGGTACAAAATATGGTTGCGGTATTGCATCTTGCGGTGCCTGTACGGTGCATATTGACGGGCAAGCGATGCGCTCATGCGTCATGCCTGTGTCTACGATTGCTGCTTCAAAAATCACAACCATCGAGGGGTTGTCCGAAAAAGGCGA
This sequence comes from Saprospiraceae bacterium, assembly GCA_031411275.1. Lineage (GTDB taxonomy): Bacteria > Bacteroidota > Bacteroidia > Chitinophagales > Saprospiraceae > JAAFJT01. Next base: position 56,345 of record JANOAU010000077.1, read on the forward strand.
TCACCCTTTGCAAAAGGCTTGGGATGAAAAAGATGTGTCGCAATGTGGTTATTGCCAAACAGGTCAAATTATGACGGCGGCGGCTTTACTTAAAACCAATCCGAAGCCTTCGGATACGGATATTGACAATGCTTTAGCGGGTAATATTTGTCGTTGCGGCACGTATCACCGTATCAAGGAAGCGGTTAAGTTGGCGGCAAAAAAATAACGTCAATGTGTATGTATGCACCAACTGGAAGTTGGCGTTACTTTTCACCTTTTAAAATTAAATAAAATGCAACATAACAGACGCGATTTCATAAAATACGCAGCAACCGCAGGCGGCGGTTTACTGTTGGGTTTCAATATATTAACGCCTAAACGCTTTAGTTCGGCTGTCATTACGGCTGATGCAGAGGGCGCATTATCGTTCAATGCCTATTTATCCATCAACGTGGACGGTACGGCGACCATTTTTTCACCCAATCCTGAATCGGGTCAAGGTATAAAAACCTCTTTCCCGATGACCGTTGCCGAGGAGTTAGATATGGATTGGAAATTGGTCAAAGTCGCACAAGCCCCTTTGGACAGTAAGCGGTTTGAAAGACAAGTTGCTGGCGGTAGCGGTTCAACGCCGCACTCATGGAAACGCCTACGTGAGGCGGGTGCAACGGCACGGCAAATGCTCATGGAAGCGGCAGCGAAACGCTGGCAAGTACCCCTCAGTAGTTTGACCACTGAGAAGGGAAAAGTGCTGCACAAAGCTACCAATCGGCAATTGACTTATGGCGCATTAGCCACCGAGGCTGCCCAACTCACACCGCCTAAAAATGTCACATTAAAAGACAGAAAGGACTTTAAAATCATCGGTACGTTTGTCAGTGGCGTTGACAATCAAGCGATTACGACAGGTAAAGCGATATATGGTTTGGATTTTAAACGGGAAGGTATGCTCATTGCGATGCTGCAACGACCCCCTGCTTTTGGTTTGAAACTCAAATCTTTTGACGGGGCGGCAGCAAAAGCGATGCCTGGCATTGTGGATGTTGTATCGTTCAGTAATAAAGTAGCCGTGGTTGGAAAAACGACTTGGGAAGTTAAAAAGGCTCGTGAAGCGGTGAAAATCGAATGGGAAAAAGACGAAACGCTTGAAAACACGTCCGACCACAATCGTATTTTCAAAGAATTAATGAACAGCGACAAAGCAGAAGTGCGTCGAAAAAACGGTGATACTGAGGGGGTCTTCAAAACGGCGGCACAGGTGGTCGAAGCGGAATTTCAATGCCCTTTTTTGCCACATAACGCCATGGAACCTATGAATTTCTTTGCGGATGTGCAAGGCGACAAAGCGGAATTGATTGGACCAACCCAAAATCCTGGCTCTAATCGTGACCAAGTGGCAAAGCTGCTGAACATACCAAAAGAAAATGTCTCGGTGGAGATGACACGCATGGGTGGCGGCTTTGGTCGTCGTTTGAACAGCGATTTCGCTTTGGAAGCGGCTGAATTGTCGAGCCTCATCAAAAAGCCCGTGAAAGTGATGTGGACGCGTGAAGACGATATGGCGGGCGGCATTTATCGTCCTGCGTGTCGCTATCGTTTCCGCATGGCGTTAGACAAAAACAATGCGATTATTGGCTACGAACAACGGGGCGTTGGCATTAATGCAGGTGATGCAACGCGGGGCGGCAACAACTTCCCGTCGGGTGCAATACCGAATGTGTTGATAGATTCTGTCAATCACAAATCCCCGATTACAACGGGCCCGTGGCGTGCGCCGATAACAAATTTCTTGGCGTATGCCGAACAAGCCTTTTTGGACGAAGTGGCTGAAAAAATGGGTAAAGACCCCGTCCAAATGCGACTTGACCTTTTGGATAATGCTAAAAAGAATCCCACAGGCGACATCAAATACGATATTGATCGCTTTAGAAAAGTCATTGAAACGGTGGCAGAAAAAGCGAATTGGGGTAAAAAAAGCAAAGACATTTATCAAGGTTTCAGCGTCTATTTTTCACATAATTCGTATGTTGCTCAAATTGCAGACGTTGTTTTAGAGAAAAAGCAGCCCGTTTTGAAAAAAGTCTATTGCGCTATTGATTGTGGCATTTTGGTGAACAAAAGCGGTGCTTTGAATCAAGCCGTTGGCAGCATTGTGGACGGTCTCGGTCATGCGATGTATGGCAATATGACGTTCAAAGACGGTGTCGCAGAGCAAAACAACTTCAATACCTACCGCATGATTCGCATCAACGAAGTACCCGAAGTCGAAGTGCATTTTGTAGACAATGGTATTGACCCAACGGGTTTAGGTGAGCCTGTGTTGCCACCTCTCGGCGGTGCGGTTGCCAATGCTTTTTATAAAGCGACGGGGAAACGAATTCGGCAGCAACCGTTTATTAATGAGGAGAATACTTTGTTGGAAAAGTTTTTGTAGGGCTTTATCCTGAGGGGGTGAAAACATAAACGCTTGATTGTTAATGGCACAGTCAAGCGTTTTGTTTTTTATTATTTCAACAACGCCGCCGCCTGTGAAGCATATTTCCCTTTTTCAGTTACAATACGCTGCAATAAGGCGCGACCTTCTTGTTTTTTATCCAATTTCAAATAACTATTGGCTAAATACCACAAGGCATTGTCATATACAACACCTTTACTCTGCTTTGCCAAAACACGGTTGAGTTGTGCAATCGCTTGATTATAATCCTCTTTTGTATAATACTGCATCCCTATTTGATAATCTGCTAAACCATTGTCCGTGGGTAGTTTCTCACGTGTTGCTTTCGCTTTAGACTCAACCACTACATTTTGCGCTGCTGCTCCTGGATAGTTATTGACGCTTGACGGAGCGGCTTGTGCTTGTCGCGCCTGTTTTTCCTTAATTTTATTTGCGTCCGCCGCGACCACTTCTTGGCGTTTCGCCTCCACATCTTTCGTTTGTTTTTGAACAAAGGAAACATCCCCCTCAGTATTTTCTGTTGTTTTTATGGGTTCGGGCTTCGTTGATTCGACATCACTTTTTGCACCATTCGTAGTTGTTGTCAACACAGGGTTTTCCTCTGCTTTTGACATATCTATATTCGTTGTTTCAGGCGTTTTGTTATCTACCACTCCCCTATTAACACCCGTTTTTTCTAAATTTTTTAAAGGATTTGTTTGCGCTACACCATTTTGCGGAGAAATAGTTTCTTGATTGGTCGGTTGATAGGGCGTACTTTCTCCCTCCCGATTGTTTCGGGATGTTCCATCCGTATTGGCAACAGTTGGCACAGTAGAGGTCGGATCAAAAGGCTTTGTCAACAGTACAATTCCAGCAGTTGCTAATATCGCTATACTCGCTGCTGCCCACAACCACGGGCGATTTTTAGATTTTTTAACAACTGTCAAAACAGGCTTTTCTATGTCAAAAACCTTGTTTTTACTTGAAAATCGGGTATCAATTTGAGCATCCAAGTGTTTCAATGAACGTTCCAACCGACCTTTGCCCAACAGCATGATTCCATCCAAAGCATCACTACACATCGGGCAATGTGTCAAATGATGGTCTATTGCCCGTACCTCATCCGTACGACATTCATCGTGCAAGTAGTGCAACAACTGAACTTCTGTTAAGCAATTTTCTTTTGGAATGATATTATTCATTTTTCACTTTTCATTTTTCACTTATCCCTTACTCATCATTTTTTTCAAGTTCAACTTTCCATTTTGTACATGTGTCTTGATTTCATTTAAAGACAAACCTGTCTCACGCATAATATCTTTATACGATTTATCTTTTAAAAAAAACAAATCAAGACACAGCCGTTGCTCAGGTTTCAACATATCCATCCCCATTTCAAGTTTTTCGAACAAGGCTTCTTTGATTTTCAAATCATCTAATGCCCCCTCAGTATTTTCCGCATTTTGGGGCAAATTTTCTGGAAATTCAACTACTAAACCCGCTTTTCTCAACCGCATCAAGCAATGATTACGCGCTACTGAATAGAGCCACGACTTAAAATAGGTCACATCGCCCTTCTGTAAATCAAGATGCAATTTTTCAAAGATTTCCATAACCGCATCTTCCGCATCGTGTGCATTTTTCAAATATTTAACACAAACCCCTAAAACTAAGTGTTTATATCGGCGAAACAATTCACCAACACAAGCCATTTCCGTCGTTGAACGATAACGGTTCAGCAAAGCAGCATCGTCGAGTAAAGATATTTGAGAATTGTGCATTTTGATATTTATAGTCCTTCGGCAAATTTAGGAATAAAAACGACCTGTCATTATATTTTGAAAATAAAAAACGGTTAATACATTGACAAGCAGTGTATTAACCGTTTTTTGCACGCATCACTTTTAAGCACTCGCTGTTAAAAGATTTTCACCCGTAGGCGTTTGATACTGTGTCAGAAATTCCATTTCTGCCTCCATTTCTTCGGGCGTGTTGTAGGTGAAAACATTCAAAATATATTTATAAATTTCAATAGGTAATAATTCACGCATTTTTTTTGACATCTTTCGCTGTCTATCCAAACGCGACATATCAGTCCAATCAGCACTAATGGCTAATGTATAATAACCGCGCCATTCAGCAGGAAAAACCTCTGCCCTTGTAACAATTAAATCGTCTGTTTGAAGACTTTTAATTATAGTTGTAAGATGCTTTACTAATATCTTTTTATCCATTCCATTATGCCATTTTTAGATTCAATAATAGCGTTTACCATGTTTTCAGCATTTTCATGAGTCATTGTCATTTGATAGCGCATTTGTTCTGACCACCTTATCTCATCAAAAATGACAAGCCAATTATCGTATAAAATAGGATTATCTGTTCTTAAAATGCTGTATTCTCTTGATAATCCCGCTAATATAATAAGTTCTTTAAGATTATGAATTTTAAAAGCACGTAATGTTTCGCTTTTCAAAACATCAAAAAAATCATCATTGTCCATTCTTTTACAAATAGCTGCTTTCAATGCTGATTCGAGTGCGTAACCTGCTAAATAGCAACAACCATTATATTTACCTTGTTTCAAAAGTGTCTCCGCTTCGTCGAGCCGCAAAAGGGCGATTTGTTGAAATTCTAAACGTGTCATTTTCTTTAATAGAATGCTACCTAACAGGTTGATTTTTTAAAAGAGTAAGACAAAGATACAAAGCTTTTAAAATAGTTTCTAAAAAATAACCTGCATACCTTATGGAATTTTTTAAACGCTTGCATCTATAAAATGTCTTTCGACAATTCAATAACACCCCTCAGTATTTTTACTTAAAAACTTAACAATCAAATCATTAGAGCCGAGGCAATGCCACTTGTGGTTCAGATAACGCATTGTTTTATTTATACGTAGATACTTAAATTTTTAAATACTTAAATACTTTTCTAATGAAAAATCTCATGTTCTCTTTCTTTTTACTTTGCTTTTTGACCCCCTCAGTATCAGAGGCACAAAACGAAAAATCTGTTAAAACAACGGTGCAACGAGCGACTGTTTTTCAACAAGGGGCATTGTTAAGCTCAACTGAATTGGTATCTGTCAATGCGGGGACAACGAACATTGTTTTTGAAAACGTGTCGCCCTATATTCTTCAAAATTCTTTACAGGCGGCGGGTAAAAACGACCTTGTTATTATGGACGTTCAATACCGCTTGAAATATGCCGAACAAACCAAAACGGATGTCAAACCCGACGACCCGCGTGTGGTACGTTGGAAAGAGGAATTGGGGAATGTAAAAGACTCTCTCGACGATTTGAATTTTGTTAAAAAAGACATTCAAAACCGCATCAATACGCTGCAAACTGAACGTAATGTATTGATTAACAACCGTATGATGCGAGGTGATTTGCAACGTGATTCATTAGCATTATTTATGCAAAGCATTGATTTTCTAAGAAAAAGACAAAATGATATTGATAGCGAACTATTGAAATTGGAGAAAGAAGCCTTTAAAGAAAACCGTTTACGCAACCAACTCAATAGCCGAGTGGCAACGCTCAATAGCCTTATTCAAGGCATCGGAACGCCAACGAACAACAATCCAACGAAGCCTATGCCACAAGTCATTGTGACGGTCATGGCAGACCGTCCAATGGCTGCGGAAATCACTTTGACTTATTTTGTACAACAAGCGGGTTGGACGGCGTCGTATGATTTGAAAGCCTCAAAAGAAAATCAAAATATAGATCTGAAACACCGTGCTGCCGTTTATCAAAACACAGGCATTGATTGGAAAGATGTATTGTTGACACTCTCAACAGGCGACCCTAATCAAGGCAACACAAAGCCTACTTTGACCCCTCAGTATGTGGTCTATAATGTACCGATTATCATGCAAACGGAAGCAATGTATGGTGCAGCAAGGCGACAAGACATGAAATCGAAGCAACCGATATCTCAAGCCCAAGGTGTTCAAAATACAAACGCTGTTGCCAATGCACCTATAGCTGATATGTCAAAAAAAGAAGATTTAGATGATGTGTCCGAGTCTATGGAAAAAGACGGCGTGACCGATTATACTCAAATTAATGAAAATATGATGCGTATCGAATACGAAATCAAGCTAAAATACAATATTGAATCGGATAATAAGGCGCACAATGTCGTCATTCAAAGCAAAACGATTCCTGCCGTTTATTCCTATTCGGTTGTGCCAAAACTCGACCCCGATGCGTTCCTCATGGCGCGTGTAACAGATTGGGAGGATATGAATTTGATTCCAGGTACGGCACGTATTTACTTCGACAACTCGTATATAGGTGAAAGTTTTATCAATCCGCGCAATACAAATGACACGTTACAACTCAATTTGGGCAGGGACAAGAGCATTGTTGTAACGCGTACAAAAGTTAAAGACAAATGCAAAGACAAAATGATGAGCGATAATCACATTTTGACGCAAGTATATGATATCACAGTACGAAACACTAAAAACACCCCAATCCGCCTTGTTATCGAAGACCAAATGCCTGTGACCAAGGAGCAAGACATCAAAATCGAGTATCTCGAAAACAGTGGCGCGCGCTTCAATACGGAAACAGGTAAATTGGTTTGGGATTTCAATTTGAAGTCCAAAGACAGTAAGAAGTTGACGTTCAGTTATGAAGTGAAATCGCCAAAAGATAAGGCGTTGAGTAGTTTGTAAATGATTGTAAAGCAATAGTGAAAGGGTGATTTTAAATCATCCTCTCACTTTGTTTCACAATATGCCATCGAAAACTTACAATATGCCATCGAAAACTTACAATACGCCACCTAAAATTTACAATATGACACCTAAAATTTACAATATGACACCTAAAACTTACAATATGACACCTAAAACTTACAATACGCCACCTAAAACTTACAATACGCCACCTAAAATTTACTATACGCCACCTAAAATTTACAATATGACACCTAAAACTTACAATATGAAACCTAAAACTTACAATATGACACCTAAAACTTACAATATGACACCTAAAATTTACAGTATGACACCAAAGAAAAGAAGTTTCATTTTCTATAATGATTTGATAAAGAACGACTTATGAAAATCACTAATGACGATTATTGACCAATAACCACTTATATAGCATACAGCATTCATTTTTTCTTTTTCTTAGAGGCTTTCGCAATGCTGTTATAGTCAAGAGCCAAATTGACCCAATAGCTCAATTCCTTTTCTGACTCAACGGCTTCAGGTGAGACAAAAACATAGCCTTTCATGGGTTTGCCTGTAAAATCCATTTCACGACAGCCATTTTGTTCTATGGCGTGGTCATGAATATCTGGATTCAAGCGTACCATCAAATCCTCTTTAACGATACCGAGGCACATTTTGCCATTGACCATGAACGTCAAACCACCCATCATTTTCTTTTCTTCCAAATCCTCTTGTGTTGAAAGATGGGTACGGAGTCTGTCCGCTAAACTTTCGTTGTATGCCATATTGTTTTAATTTTATGATAAAAAGAGGGAATTTAAAAAGTTAGAATAATAAAATACTTATTTTTCAACCTAATTTTTAGAACTTTCTATTTTATTGACAAAATAAACAATCTAAATCATGTACACCATTCAAGAAATCGCTAAAATGATTGACCATTCTCTCTTGCATCCCACTATGATGGATACGGATTTGAGAGACGGTTGCGCTCTTGCTAAACAATATGGTACAGCTTCGGTCTGTGTCAAACCTTATGATGTGGCTACGGCAACCGCATTACTGAGGGGGTCGGATGTGTTGGTGTGTAGCGTCATCGGCTTTCCGCATGGCAACAGCACGATTAAAATTAAGGTTACTGAAACCCGTCAAGCCTGTCAAGATGGCGCAACTGAGATAGATATGGTTGTCAATATTGGCAAAGTATTGTCTGAAGATTGGCGGTATGTGAAAAAAGAAATTGCGGCTATTCAAAAAGAATGTAGTAAACACAACGCTGCTTTGAAAGTTATTTTTGAAAACGATTTTTTGCCTAAAGATAAGTTCAAAATCAAACTCTGTAAAATATGCAGCATCGTTGGGGTAGCTTATGTCAAAACGTCAACAGGTTATGGCTATACGAAACAAGCCGATGGCAGCTACAATTATAAAGGTGCAACGCCGCATGATGTGGCTTTGATGAGGGCAAATTCTGCCTCCTCAGTACAAATAAAAGCGGCGGGTGGTATTCGCACATTGGATGATTTGTTGCCGTATCGTGCCTTAGGTGTGACGCGGATTGGTGCAACCGCAACGGTGGCGATTATTGAAGAAGCTAAAAAACGCTTGGGTTTAGCGGCTGGAACTACCGTTGTGAAGGAAACGGTGGGGTATTAACAAGCAAAATGTTCGGGGAATTTTTTAGAGTCGAGCGTTAATTTGTTATAATACCCATCAAAATAGGAGGGTGACCGCAAGGGTCGCACCCAGGGTTGATTAGTTCTAAAAAAAGTACGTTCTTTGACAAAAAAATGGTAAAAAATGCAATACAATCTGTTTGAATTTTTAGGCGACATACACGATTCACGTCGGAGTCAAGGACAACGTTTTGCCCTTACTTCCGTCTTATCCATAGTTATCATGGCTATCTTGAGTGGCGAAATAGGCTTACGCGGCTTTGAACGCTTTGCAGCGAGCAATAAAAGAGAACTGATAGATGCCTTCCATTTTAAGCATGGCGTACCTACTTTTGGTACATTTAGGAGCATCTTATTAGGTATTAACACTGTAGAATTAGCCAAAAAGTTTAAAATTTGGATGTCACAATACAATTTTTTAGACCAATCATTTTCATTGGATGGGAAAGTATTACGATCAACAGTGACTCATCCCAATGACTCCATGCATGATTTTGTGAATGTTGTGAGTGTTTTCGGTCATCAAACAGGATTAGTACATACTTTTAATGCTTCTCACATAAAAGATATGAGAGAAGCGCAAGCTGTTCGACAATTAATCAAGACATTGGGTATAACAGAAGCGACTTTTACAATGGATGCTGCGCACAGCCAAAAAAAACGCTTGCCCTCATCTGTTCTTTAGGCTGCCACTTTTTAATACAAATAAAGCGAAATACATATAAATTGTATGAAACTATTCGCCTTTTTACTGCTTTAGTTCAACCCATTTGTGTCACCGAGACCTATGAAAAGGTACGCGGCAGAGAAGAACACAGGCGTATCGAACTGTTTGACAATCAAGCAAATATCCCTAAAGGGTGGAAAAATATTGAGCGAATTGCCCGAGTAACTCTCTGGGGAATCCGAGGGGGTAAAGACTTTAACAAATTAAGTTTTTATATGCTTAGTGAACCAACGAATTCTTCAAAAAAGGTCGCACAAATGATTAGACAACACTGGTTTATCGAAAACAAACTCCATTGGGTCAAAGATGTCATTCTTCATGAAGATAATATGACTATTGAGCAGCCGCAGATGGCTACTATTGTGAGTTGTTTTAATACCGTTGTCCTAAATATTTTACGTTTAGCTGGGTATAAACCAACTAAAAATACTTTTGCAATTTTTACCAACAAAGTCAAAGAACTAATCAGTTTGTTTCAAAAAAAAACTTGAAATTTAGAACTAATCAACCCTGGGGTCGCACCCTACATTTTCACCGAATTTCGTAGGGTGCGACCCTTACGGTTGCCCTCATAAAATAGAATAATACAACGCGTGACTTTTAAAAATTCCCCGAACATAATACCCCTTTGTCATTGCGAGGGACGAAGCAATCTTTTATTTTTTAAACCGCATAGTTCGTGCATCCTTAATCACGCCCTTCCAATTCATACCAAAACCAAAGTCATAGACAGACCCCTCAGTATCTTTATGGCATTTCATGTCTTGCGGCACATCTTCGGCTTGTTTTTCAACAGTGGTCATATCGGCGGGCATTTGTAAAGGCAACAAAGCCGATGGTTGAGCTTTCCCTGCAATAATTTCCAAAAGAGCTTGGTCTTGAACGCGGAAACTAACCATAATCGCATTCGCTTGTTTCTCAAACTCATTGAAAATCATGGGGTTATCCATCGTCACAGAAACAATAACAGGTTTCCCTTTCATTTTAGAATATGTTTCAGTCACCATGCTTAAATCGCTGATATTACTTGCTTTAACTGTTTTCCCTTTGTGACTGCGATTCGTAAACTTTTCCATGGGGTCACCGCCTGCAATGCTTTTTTCACGTGCATCAGTTGCAGTGTATTCACCATATTGAAGACTGATTGGCACATAGCCTGTACCGCCTTTGCGTACATCTGTCGAGTCATAGCCGTTACCTGTGTTTGGATTACTGATAAAAACCAAGGCATAATCGGCTTCATCGGGATTATCCGTTACATTAAAATACTTTTTGACAATATTGATATTGACAGGATAATCCATTTTTTCAGGTATCGGTTCGCCTAAGAAATTTCTACTTGCAGGCGTGAATTTCTTAGGAACATACACTGTCTTTTCCATTTTTAAAGGCAAAACATGCTTCTTATTTTTTAATAAAACAATAGATTTCAACTGTGCATCGTAGCCTTCTTTCATAAATGCGGGCTTTCCGACGGTATTTTTAGTATTTTCAACGTCCAAATAAGGATTTTCAAATAAACCCACACGCAATATGTTTTTCAATAATCTAACTGCCGATATTTCCATACGTGCGCGCATCCACTTTTCGCCATGTTCTTTAACACCCATTGCGTAGGCTTCAATGATTGGGGCGGCTTCGTTATTACCACCGAATTGGTCAACACCCGCCATGAGGACTTTATAATGCCGTTCAGCAATCGTCAAATTTTCAACGCCATGTGGTTTACCACCCGTAAAATTATCCATTTGCGTTTTATTGCCTGTGATGCCCCAATCGGTACACGCCACACCGTCGAATTGATATTTAGTACGCAAAAGGTCGGTTATGATATATTTATTGTAGGAATTACCGACGTTTTCCTTGTTTTTAGTGTCTTGATTCCATGAAATTGTGTAGTAAGGCATGATAGCAGATGCCATTTTTGTTTTACCTTTCAGCTTGAACGCCCCCTCAGTAAAAGGGATAAAATGCGTCTTAAAATTGTTGCCCGGATAAACAGCAAACTTACCGTAACCGTAGTGTGCATCGCGTCCAGCTTCACCTGAACCACCGCCAGGCCAATGTTTAACCATCGCATTGACGCTGCCAAATCCCCAGCCGTCTTTAATTTCTTGCGCCCCTTTTGATGTTTGAAAACCATCGCAATAAGCCTGTGCCATCGCTGCTGAAAGTTGTGGATTTTCACCAAAAGTACCACTTACTCGATTCCAACGCGGGTCAGTGGCAATATCTACTTGCGGTGAAAGAGCCGTTGCAATGCCCAAAGCCCTATATTCTGCCGCCCCAATCTCTCCAAAACGCTCCACTACTGAGGGGTCGAAAGTCGCTGCCATGCCTAACGAACTGGGCCACATGGAAATGCGTCCACCAGCACCAGCATTAAACTCCATTGTTGAAACTGTACCATGACGAGGGTCTGTGCTGTTGTTGGCAGGGATGCCCAAACCAACGCCTTCGCAAAATGCTTGCACATTATTGTTCCACAAAGCCGATACTTCAGGCGATTCAACGGTAGTGATAAGGACGTGGCGCAAATTGTCTTTTGACAAAAACTCCTTTTGTTGGTCGCTCAAATCGGATGCTTTTGCACCACTCGCAGGAAACGGCTTGCCGCCGTAAGTGCCACCAAAATAACCACCCGCACGGGCAGGAAGCGATTGATGACGGCTGTACAACATCAAACCTGCAATTTGTTCGATAGACAGTTTAGTTGCTAAGTCCTTGGCGCGCACATCATAAGGCAAACGCCAGTCTTCATATTTATCCAATTTGCCGTTTTTGTTCAAATCTTTGAACGCAAAACCATCAACGGTTAGAATTTTGATACCTGAATTAGCGGCATAGCCAATCATTTGACCGCCTTTGTTTGAGATAAAGGACAAGTCGCCTTTTTTAGTTTCTGTAAATTTTTGACTGAAACCAGAAGTAATGGACAATAGCAAAAGTCCACATAACGAAAGCAACGATTTATTCATTTTTCTTTATTGTTTAGTTTAATTTTCCTTAAAAAAGAGACTGTAAAGGAAATACAAGATTTTGAAATGTGCGCTGAATGAAGAAGATTTGACAAATGGTTTTCGATGGTTGGGGGTGTTTGTTCGATGGTTGGGAAATACTGAGGGGGGCTTTTGAAACGACAGGCGAGTTCGCGCTGTTCTGATGCTTTATGTGGCAATAGTTCTGTATTAAAAGCTATTATTTTGTAGAATAGATAAAAGCAATTATTTTTGTAAAAAAAATTAAGAATGACAACACTTGTTTTAGAAATCGAAGCCAAGGAGCAATTAGCCGAAGCCTATCGCAATGCTCTGCCAACCGCTAAAAAAGAAATCAATGCCGTCATTAATTTTTGGTTAGAGCGTGCGTTGTTACGCAAAACAGCCAGCCAAACAATGTTCTCTCTTTTAGATGAACTGCATGCCGAAGCTGAAGCCAATGGTTTGACAGATGATATACTTGAAGACTTGCTAAAAGACTAAATTATGAGCAAACTATTCGTTCTCGATACCATGATATTACTTCAAGCTATGCTATCGAGACATTCGGGAGCATACTATGTTTTGAAAAAAGCAGATTCTATGGGTACTATTCTTGTTTCGGATGCCACTCTTGCAGAACTTGAAGAAAAAATCAGACTTCCTAAATTCGATAAATACCTACCTCTCAACAGACGTTTGGCATTTTATCGTGCTTTTAGCTTACTTGCGCTCAATATTCCAGTTTCAATTGCCATAAAAGCCTGCCGAGACCCAAAAGATGATAAATTCCTTGCTCTCGCAGTTACGGCAGAAGCAGATTGTATAGTAAGCCTTGATGCTGATTTATTGGTTCTTCACCTTTTTGAAGGCATTCCTATATTGACTCCCGCAGGTTTTTTAAAAGAATTTGTATAAGCATAAACTAAATAATACTGAGGGGATGCTTTTGAAACGACAAACAAACTCGCGCTGTTTTGTTACTTTGTGTGGTGATAGTCTTATATCAAAAAACGCTTTGAAATGATTGATTTCAAGGCGTTTTTTACTAGGGGGTGTGGGGTTTAAAATAATCGGACTTATTTAATATAACACTACGCAAATAAAAACCTGTCGGAAGCATTAAGCAGATGGCGATTAGTCGGTCTGATTGAAATTTTAGAATGATTTACTAATGAACAACGGTACGGCTTGGCGATAAAGCTATTAAAATTGTTCGCTTCATAATTATGATTTTTTCTTTTTGGGTTTAGGTGCTGGTAATTCTTTTACTGATATTCTAACTACTTCACTTAACCATTCACTGTCTTCAATTTTGTCTTCTATTAAAAAACTTGGCTTTGCTCCTTCGTATGGCGGTGCTTCAACAACATTTCCTATAAACTTTCTCCCTGAATTTGTTGGCTTAATAAATAGTTTATTGTCGCAAATTAGACCGAATAGTTTTTCGTCAGAATAAATAGCATATTCACCAAACATTTTTTTAGCCGTTATTTCTCCAGCATTTTTGATTTGTTCTAATACAAAATCCACAAAGTTTGTGTTGGATGCCATTGGTTAGTCTTTTAGTTGAAAGTGAGGATTATAAATCAAGCCAATTACGTTTCCAAATGGGTCTTTAACAGTCGCTGTCATTAAATCTCCACCAACGCTATATGGTTTTTCATTTTCG
>JANOAU010000078.1:0-72629 GCA_031411275.1 Saprospiraceae bacterium
ACAAAGTTTGTGTTGGATGCCATTGGTTAGTCTTTTAGTTGAAAGTGAGGATTATAAATCAAGCCAATTACGTTTCCAAATGGGTCTTTAACAGTCGCTGTCATTAAATCTCCACCAACGCTATATGGTTTTTCATTTTCGGTTGCCCCTAATTCAATGAGTCGGTCAAAAGTCGCTTGAATGTTTTCTACTCCCCAATAAGAAACGACACTTTCAACTTTATCAAAAGTCGGGTTGTCTTCTGGTTGAAGTCCTAGTTCGTAACCTTTAATGTTGAAACCTACATAATATGGCTCGTTGTAGTAAGGATTAGTTTCAAATGCGTTTGAATACCATTCAGTCGCTTTTTGGATGTCTGAAACTTTATAAATTGTTGTTCTAAGCCCTAACATAATATTTATTTTTATTTGTTTTATCTATCTAAACTGTAAAGATAGAGTATTGTTTTATTTAATAACCAAATTATTTGTTAATCCTAAAATTGCCTTTAAAAAAAGCCGTGAGACAGAATTATGTGATTCTGTCTCACTTTTTCCCTAAAAAAATACTAAAGTAGCGTTAAAAACTTCATTTTTAGTATGAAAATGAGACAAAAGCCATAACTCTTGTCTCATTTTCTTTATTGAAAGACAAAATAACTATCACCAAATTACTGAGGGGGTAAACATTAAAAGTCAGATTTCCTGAATTTTTAAAAATTCAGGAAATCTAAATCTCTACTTCGCAGGTGGTGGTCCAGAAGGTCTTTTCAAGACAAGGCTATCCGCAGGATAATGCGCCTTCAAAGTATCCATCTGTGCTTTCGCCCACGTGATAAGCGTTTGGCGTTGTGCATCTGTTAAATTAGCTTCAGAATGTAAACCCAAGTACGTATATGAAGGCAACGGCATTTCTTTTTTCTCAACTTGCTCGACGATTTCAGCTAATTTTTTGTTCTGAATAGCTATTTTACGGGTTGTAAATTCCGAAAAATTCAATTCACGTTTACCTTCCTTTACATGGTCGTCAAGCCACCAAGCGACGGGCTGAATTTTAGAATACCATGGATATTCCGTTTTATTGCTGTGGCAATCGTTACAAGCCACTTTCAAGATAGAAGCGACATTTTCAGGTACATCATAAGCCTTTGAAATGTCAAACAATTGGTCGTCCGAATCATTTTTTGTAACTGGGAAAAACTGAATAATCACAAAAACAGCCAATAAACCAAGCAGAATTTTCTTTATCATTTTGATATGAGTTAGTTGATTTTTACGCTAAAAGTTAATCTTTTTGAAATTCGCCCGTTGCCCGAATCTGAATATTATCACCAACCATAATATTCGCCAATTTTCCACCAATGCCAAAATCGCTTCTTTTAATGGTTGTCAAAGCTTTTATACCCAATTGTAGCTTTTTGTTATTGGGGTTTGGGTGTGCCGCAGGACCATTCATCGTTACATCAAACGTCACTGATTTCGTCACACCTTTTATGGTTAAGTTGCCAACCATCGTGTATTTATTGCCGTTCACTTTAGTCAAAGACGTGCTTTTAAAAGTAAGCGAAGGAAATTGAGCCACATTAAACATATCCTCACTTTTCAAGTGATTATCTCGCATTTCGAGGTCGGTATTGAGACTTGCGGACTCAATTGTTACTTCAAATACAGCATCAGATAAATCGGCTTTTGCAGATGTGATTTTTCCATCAAATTTTTTGAAATAACCATCCACCTCCGAAATGCCGTGGTGTTCAGCGATAAAAGTGAACTTTGAATGTCCTTTGTCAATCGTCCATTGAGCATGAGTAGCTATTGAAGCCAATAAAAACGCTAAAACAAAAATGCTTTTTTTCATAAGACTGTTTTTTAAATTTATTAGTTAAAAATAAGGGTGAATATGGGGTGATTGCGAAATCCCAAGCCACCCGTTACTGAGGGGGTGATGTTGGGAAACGTAAAAATAATGAACCCGAACAATCTGAATGATGCGATTCTACCACTCCTATTATTCATTCGATGAGCCGTTCTTTTGGCTCGATATTTTAGTTCTTTGGTACATAGTTTTGATAATTCAGTGCCGCCCCTAAAACATATTTTTTAAATGCCCAATTACTCCTTTTAAATTAAAAACTACCGAACAAAGTGTCCGATTTCGGACACTTTTCTATTTTTAAAAATGCCCTAAATAAATGATAATCAATTAATTATACCATGGCACGCCTCTTGCAGAACTATCTCACATAACGTATCGAAAATGAACGAAAATGGACAGAGAAATTTCAACGCAAGAAATTAATAAGCAAAAAAACAAACGCTGGTTGTGGGCAATCGCGGCGGTCGTCCTACTCGTTGCGGCAGCTTGGTTACTGAGGGGGTCTTTGTCAACCACTTTAAAACGGACAGATATTCGTACAGCCGTTGCTGAAATCGGCAGCATCGAAAACACCTTAACGGCTTCGGGTGAAGTGCAGCCTGAATTTGAACAAGTCATCACCTCCCCCATTGCTGCCATCGTTCAACAAGCCTATTTTGATGCGGGAGCGAATGTGAAAACAGGCGATAAATTGGTGGAATTGGACAAAGAATTTACAAAAATTGAATTTGAAAAACAACGTGATCAACTCGATTTAAAGCGGAACAGCGTCGTAAAACTGAAATTAGAACTTGATAAGAATTTTTATGATTTAAAAATTACGGATTCGATTAAAGCATTCAGAATCAATAGTTTGCACGCTGATTTAGAAAATGCTAAACGTCTTTTCAAAGCAGGTGGTGGCACGCGTGAAGCCATAGAACAAGCAGAAACCAATCTCCGTATTGCTCAACTTGAAAAACGCCAACTTGAAAACGACATTAAAACCCGTAGCGCAGTTACGCAAGCGAGTATCCGCGAATCTGAAATTTCGGCATCTATCCAAGAGAAGGAATTGCATGAATTTCAACGCAAGCTGCAACAGGCAAATATCGTTGCTACGCGGGTCGGTGTCCTCACTTTTATCAACAAAAATTTAGGTACAAAGGTCAATGAAGGCGAAATTTTAGCACGTATCGCCGACCTTAATAGTTTTAAGATAATTGGTTCAATATCAGACAATTACGCTACGCAAATTCATGTCGGTATGCCCGTTGTGGTCAAAGTCAATGAGTCAACAACGGTTCGAGCTTCCATCGTAAATGTACACCCCTCAGTATCGAACAATGTTTTGACCTTCGACGTGGCTCTCGACGATAAAAATGCGAATGCACAACTGCGTCCAAAGATGAAAGTGGAGGTGTTTTTAGTGACCGCTTCGCAAAAACAAGCCATTCGCATAAGTAACGGGGCGGCATTTAAAGGTGGCTCTGTTCAAGATATTTTTGTGTTAAGACCAGACGGAAAAGCAGAACGGCGCACCATAAAAATCGGCTTGACAAGTTTCGATTTTGTCGAAATTAGGGAGGGGGTTCAAAAAGGCGAAACGGTGATTATTTCTGATTTGTCGAAGTATAAAAACTTGAATGAAATTGAGATAAAAAATTGATTATCAGTTTATTATATAGATTTTTATACACTTCAAATATACGATTTTCTCTAAAAAACAAGAAATATGGCTGTTATGAAGCATTTTATTCTCTTATTTTTCATTCTAAATGCTCTGATACTGAGGGGTCAAGACATGCTGCAACTGATGCTGCCACAAGTCATTGATATGGCAAAGAATCAATCTATTGCAGCCCGACAAGCCGCGACAACAAAGGAGACAAAATATTGGGAATACCGCAATTTTCAATCGAATTATAAGCCGCAACTTTTGTTAACAAGTCGTTTACCTGCTTATGTACGCACGTTTAGCGAAGTTACACAACCCGATGGAACGATTCAGTTTAAACCTGTGCGTAACAATAATTCCTCTGTTGGTTTGTCGCTCGAACAAAATATCAGTCGGACGGGCGGTACAATTTATGCGGCAACGCAATTGCAGCGTTTTGATGATTTTGATAGAAAAAACACGCTTTTTAATGGGACTTTGTTTGCCGTAGGCATCAGTCAACCCTTGTTTCGGTTCAATCCTTTTAAGTGGGAAAAGCAAATTGAGCCTTTAAAATATTCGGAAAGTCAACAAGAGTACATTGAGTCTTTGGAACAAATTGCCATGCGTGCCAATGATTTTTTCTTTGATTTACTGCTCGCACAAGGCAATTTGGGTATTTCTGAAACGAATTTGAAGAATACAACAGATATTTTACGGATTGCCAATGAAAAATTTGACATTGGTAAAAACAGCCGCAACGAGATTTTGCAACTGCAACTCGAACAACTAAAAGCGCAAAAAGCCATAGCTACTGCCAAACGTGATGTCGAAATTTCGACCTTAAATTTGAAAGCCTTTATCGGTTTGCAAGGCGTTGAAAAGTTTGGATTGACGACACCTTCCGAAATTACCCCCCTCAGTATTTCGGCAGAAAAAGCAACTTCTGAAGCCTTTTTGAATCGAGCAGATGCGATCGGTTTCACCCGCCGTTTGCTTGAAGCGGAACGAAATGTGGCAAAAGCCAAAGGCGATAATGGGTTAAACGCAACGCTCACAGCCAATTTAGGATTTTCAAACAGTGGTCAAAGAGTGAGCGATTTATATCAAAAACCGCAAAATCAGCAGTTGATTACCATCGAATTCAGTATGCCCGTTTTGGATTGGGGACGTTCAGAATCACGTATGAAAACGGCTCAAGCGAATCAAAAACTGGTGCAATACACCATCGAACAAGACAAACAGAACCTAAAACAGGAAATTTACACACAAGTTACGCTTTTTGATATGCTCAAAGACCAATTGATATTGACTGCAAAAGCTGATTCGATAGCCTCCGAAAAGTACATCATTGCGAAAGACCGCTACGTGTTAGGCAATTTGAGTATTACAGATTTGAGTATCGCATTTGCAGAACGAGACCAAGCTAAAAGGGATTTTATCGGGGCGTTGCGGGATTATTGGGCGGCATTTTATCGGCTGCGGTGGTTGACGCTTTTTGATTTTGAGAAAGGGAAAAAGATACAGTAACTTCATCAACCATTTCACGTGAAACTTGCGGATAGCCTCTTAAAAAGTCATCTATGCTTGATGACCTTAAATAGTCAAATAACACTTGAATAGGTGTTCGTGTACCGCGAAAAACGGGAGTACCGCCCATAATTTCTGGGTCAATATTAATAACGCTTTTTTCATCGCTTTTAATTTTTAACAAAAATAATCTTTTTTATAAAAAATCGTACAGGTTTAACATGATAACATTAAAAAATATCGAAAAAGTCTATCGCACAGACACCATTGAAACGCTTGCTTTGAACAATATCAACTTGTCGGTCGAACAGGGCGAATTCCTCAGCATCATGGGGCCATCGGGCTGCGGCAAGTCCACCCTTTTAAACATTGTCGGTTTGCTCGATGAACCGACGAAAGGCAGTATTGAGATTGACAATCAATCTATTACGTCTTATGCCGATAAAAAATTGGCAGCGTTTCGGAATCAAAAATTGGGTTTTATTTTTCAAAGCTACCACCTCATCAATGACTTGACAGTCTTGGACAATGTGTCGTTGCCCTTGCTTTACCGCCTCTCAGTATCATCGTCAGAACGGGAGCGTTTGGCAGCCGAAGCCCTCAGTAAAGTCGGTTTGAGCAACCGTATGAAGCATTACCCTACGCAACTTTCGGGCGGTCAAAGGCAGCGTGTAGCGATAGCCAGAGCCATTGTTGGCAAACCGTCTATCATTCTCGCCGACGAACCGACAGGGAATTTGGACTCCGCAATGGGTAATGAAATCATGGAAATTCTTGAAAATTTGAATAAAAACGATGGTACAACGATTGTTATGGTAACGCATGATGAAAATATGGCGAAGCGAACGCATCGGTTGGTGCGCCTTTTCGATGGTTCACAAGTTTCGTAATACCCCTCAGCGTAGTAGTCCTTTGGGCAGTAAAACAATTTTATAATGTTTTAAAACACCTTGTCATGAAAAAGTTTGTATTAAAATTCACTATTCTTTGTATGGTTTTTATTTTGTTTTTAACAGCTTGTCAGCACAGCAATCAAGGTCCTATCACGACAATTGAGGTCAATAGCGACCTCAAAATTGTCTATGCAGGCATACTTAAACTGAACGATGACCAAACGGATTTTAAAAGCATATCACCAAACGGATATGTACACTATAAAAGAAATAACAAGACAGTGACGGTTGAAAGCAGTTCAGAAGGTAAGCTTGATTATCAACTTTTTGACGGCAACAGAAGCCTGAATTTGGATGAATCAGGTAAAGCTTTTGTAGCTGAATCCATAAAAGATATGTTGGCAAATGGGTTAAAAACGAAATGAAGTCCCCTCAGTAAAAATCATTAAAACAGGTTAAATTCACTATAAAATGCTTAAAAATTATCTTAAAATAACCCTTGCAGTGATGCGGCGGCGCAAGTTTTACACCTTCATCAGCCTATTTGGTATCAGCTTGACTTTGACGGTTTTGATTGTCATAACTTCTTTTTTTGACAATCTTTTTGCGCCCAACTATCCAGAAGTGAATAGAGATAGGTCGCTTTATATTTCCAGAATCAGTCAAAAAGATACGGTTCATAACTCTAATAGTTCAAGTGATATGAGCCTTTATTTTATTCAAAAATATATTTCGACGCTCAAAACGCCTGAAAAAGTGGCGATTGTCGGCAACAGCGGCATCAATACATATTTGAATGGTCAAAAAGCATTCATTAGAATACGATACACCAATACACATTTTTGGGAAGTGGCAGCTTTCGATTTCCTTGAAGGCAAACCTTTTAACGACGAAACCATAAAAAGCAGTGACAATGCCCTCGTTTTAAGCAGTGATACGCGCGATAAATATTTTGGAAAAGATGTGCCTGTTGTTGGCAAAACGGCAGAAATTGGCAATGATATTTTTCGCATTGTCGGCGTTGTCCGCAGTTGTTCTCTCCTACAAGGTCATGCTGTCGTTGGCGATGTATATATGCCTTATACTGCCGATAAAAGTTTTGGGAAAAACACCTCATACACAGGACGTTACAATGCCATTATTTTAGCCAAAAACAAGGGCGATTTAGCGAATATTCAAGACGAATTTGCTGCCCTATTGCCCAAAATTCCGTTACAAAAAGACGGTGATTTTACGCCGAATATCATTTATCTACGTCCCGAATCAGCGATGGGTAGTTTTATTTATGAGATATTAGGCGACGATGAAAGCAGTGGAAAAACCCTTTTTACAACCATTGTCTTAGGTTTTGCCCTTCTTTTTATGTCTTTGCCTGCCCTAAACCTCATTAATGTCAATATTAGTCGCATCATGGAACGCGCTTCTGAAATTGGTATTCGTAAGGCATTTGGCGCATCTGCAAACACCTTGACATTGCAATTTATTATAGAAAACATCATTTTAACCGTCATCGGCGGTGTGCTGGCGCTTATTTTATCGAGCATAGTCATCGCTTATTTCAATCGAGTAGGTTTTTCAGATGTGCCATATATGGATTTAAGAATCAATTGGTTGGTGGCGAGTGTTGCTTTTCTGCTAAGTCTTGTATTTGGCTTATTATCAGGCGTTTATCCCGCTTGGCGCATGGCGAAATTGTCGGTAGTCGAGGCTTTGAAAGCATAAGTTTTTAAGGAGGAATTATGAATGATAAATGATGGATAAAGAGCTGATTACTAATTAGTTGTGAAGTTAAAATATGTCATTTATTTTTTTAAATAATTCTCGAAAATTATTTTTTTGAAAACATATTACCCCTCTCAGTAAAATTCATCATTCATAGTTCATAATTTATCATTATTATGGTACAACATCTTTTTAAACTCATCTGGAAAAAACGCAAAAGCAATTTTCTCATCATGCTCGAAATATTTGTCGCCTTCCTCATACTATTTGCGGTATCGAGTTTGAGCGTCTATTTTTATAAGGGTTATATCAAACCCGCTGGCATCAATGCGGAAAACGTGTGGGTGACGTACATTACCTTTAATTCAGGCAGCGATAGTTTAGATAAGATAAATGTCGAATTAGTTCGACAAAAAATAAAGACTTTCAAGGAAATCAAGTCCTTTTCTTTTGGCTCGCATTTTCCATACGGCAACAGTAATTCTACGCGTGGATTTGATTATAATGATAAAGAGTTTCAAAGCGAAGTGATGTCAGTTGAGGAAATATACCCCTCAGTATTAGGGTTAAAAATGGAGTCTGGCGTATGGTTTAAAGAAGTAGATACCATTTTAAAAGAAAAACCTATTGTCATTACGCAACATTTGAAAGAAGAGATGTTTGGCAACGAAGACGCAATCGGTAAAATAATTGGCGACAAGGACAAGCGACAAGAAAAAATCGTCGGCGTTATCTCCAATTTTAAATTTGAAAATGATTATCAAGTAAACGACAATTGTATTTTTCAACCTACTTATAAGGACACCTATTCCTCAATAGTGATGAAAACCGACCCCTCAGTATCTGCCGATTTTGAAGCCCTTTTTGCCAAATCGCTGCAACAATTAGGCAAAGATTGGACGGTGCAAATCAACCACATGGACGAAATGAAAAAAGGCAAAAATGAGAATATTGTGTTGCCACTACTCATCGCCTTCATCGTTTGTGGTTTCCTTATCATCAATGTTGCTTTCGGTTTGTTTGGTGTTTTATTTCAAAACATCACACGTCGAAAAGGTGAAATTGGCGTACGCAGAGCCATGGGTGCAACGGGCGATAATATTATGGGTCAATTTATAGGTGAAATGATGGTTTTAGCGACCTTTTCCCTTGCTTTAGGTATTTTTTTCGCTGTTCAATTTCCTATTTTAAAGGTGTTTGATGTACCGGCGAGTGTCTATATTTTAGGGATGCTATTGGCCGTCATATCGGTTTATTTGCTCGTTGTCTTTTGTGCTTGGTTTCCGAGCCGTCAAGCGGCGGCGATTCAACCTGCCGTGGCTTTGCATGATGAGTAGAGTTATATGCAAGTAAATAAGTATATACTTATAAACTTATTATCTCAAATACTCTTATGGGTATATACTTATTTACTCAATTACTCAAAAGTATTTTCTTTATAAAACAAAGCGTACTGCATCTATCCTTGCCAAATTGTGGCTTACACAACGCCATGAATCACCCGCATTATCAGACAAATACAAATTTCCTGTTGTCGTGCCAAATGCCAAAATATCGCCTAAATTGTCAAAAGAATGGCGAAAAACGATGTCAAAACTATGCTTTTGAGGTAACCCTTGGCGGAGTTGTTGCCACGTTTGTCCCGCATCTTCTGTTCGACAAACGCAAAAAGCAAGGTCGTGTGGCACCCGTTGTTGGTCACTTTGGGCTGGAATAACCCAAGCACGATTGGGGTTTTTAGGGTCAATCGCTAAAGCAAAACCATAGTGTGCAATGCCGTTTTTATCCGACACATCGTCCCAAGTCATACCACCATTTGTTGAGCGAAAAATGCCACAGTGATTTTGTTGCCACAATACTGAGGGGTCTGCTGCACACGCTAAAAGTAAATGTGGGTCATGCCCTACTTCAACCTCTGGATTTGGCAAATAGGTGGCTTTTAGGCCAACATTGCGCGAAAACCATGTTTTTCCATAGTCTTTTGTCTCAAAAACACCGGCACAACTGACGGCTATATAGACATGATTATTGTTATGAGGGTCAACGACGATGGAATGAATGAACGGCTCGTCTTTTCCTGCCCCAAACCACAGCTCCTTACGCGAAGGATGGTGCCATAGGCTTTCAATCAATTGCCAAGTATCGCCGTTGTCTGTCGAATGAAAAAGGCCACCCGGTTCAGTACCCAACCAAAGTTCATTAGGCTTATCTATACCCGCATGTGCCATGCACCATATCAATTTTAAGGTCGCCTGTTTGCCATTTTTCAGTAGAGATAAGGGGGGGTATCGCGGCGCAGCCACTAATTGCCAAGACTTTCCTTGGTTTGTGGAACGATGCAATTTCTGACCCCAATGACGGTGTGGAATACCGATCCACCATGTTTGAGTGCGCTCATCCACATAGACCATTGAGACAGGCAAACCCGTGAAATACACCGTTTCAATTTGCCAATCATTGTCTTTTTTTGTATAAACAACCAAGCCTTTAGCCGTTCCAAGTAGTAATTTCACGTCAAATTGGATTAGTTAAAATTGTCGCTATTCTTCCATAACACAAACTTCAGTCCGTGACTTAAATTGTAATAAATTGATAGTCAACTACATATCTTTTTAAAATTCGTTTTACTTATATAATTAAACACTTATAGTCTTAAATACTCAATTACTTATCTAAGTAAAATTTCACTATTGCTTTTTCTTGCCCATTAACAATAATCGCCAAGCCAGGTTCTCCTCTATAATGTTTTTGGGTTGTCAATTCCCTGAAACTCTGTTGGCGCGTATAGGTGACTGATTAACCCTTTTTCAAAGTAGTTACAACAATAGGACGCATCCGTTGCTTCAATTCGCGTTTTTCCCATTCCAAATCGTATATTTTATCCAAAAATACTGAGGGGCCCACCTCGGGCAAATGGGTAAGAAAATGGTCAAAAAAAGAACGGTTATAAATATTTTTAAGTGGTTCAGCCATTATATAAGTATGTAATTAAAAACACAAATAAGTATTTACTATTTTAAGTAAAATTCACAATTGGTTAATATTCAATTATTTACCCCCCTGACAGGGCTTGGAAAATCAAAATTTCATCTCTTGCCCCTACCCTATCCGTCAATTGCTCACGATCTGACAACATTCTATCGCCGATAAATATATTGATGTGCTGCCGCAGCACACCTTGTTCATCAACGAGAAAATCTGTTAATCCAACATGCTTGTTTTCGAGCGAAGCCAAGATTTCGGCAACCGAATTGCCTTCTATCTCAACAGGTTCAAGCGTTGGATAAAATCGTTTTAATGCTGATGTGAAATTGACTTTTGCCATGTCATTTAGTTGATAATGGATAATGGATAACATATATCAGTTTATCCTGTTTAGGTTTTAAAAAACGCATGGACAGCGTTCCAGCTTAATGTGGCACACGTTAAACGTTCTGGAAATTGGGATACAGCAGAAAATGCGGCTAATTCTTTGTCAAAATATCCAAACTCCTTCCCCTCCTTATTCCCATTTTTTAAACCCTCAAAATACGTTTTTATAAGCTGCAAAACCTCTTCCACGGGCATATTTTGAATTTTTTTCACCAAAACAGATGTCGCTGCCTTCGATATGGCACAACCATAACCGTGAAAAGTCGCTTTTTGAATCTTCCCGTTTTCAATATCCCAAAACAATTTGAATTTGTCGCCACATAAAGGATTATAGGCTTCCAATATGTACTGTGCTGTTTGCCTTTTTTCAAAGTTATGAGGCTCGCGATTGTGTTGCAAAATGACCGAGTCATAAAGGTGCGATAACGAATTATTTATGTTTCCCATTCTTGACGTTTTTTCTAAAACCAAATATAGAATGGGAAAGTTATGCTTTTTGTTTGGTTGATTTCGACATATAACCAAAGTTCTTTGACAATTTTTGTGTCGCATACCTAATTGAATACCTCAAAGGTCAATACTGTCAGCGAACGAAAACAACAATCCATATTTAGAAAATTTCAAATTAATAAAAAATGATTCATTACCCTTAAATACTTATATCCGCACATAAGTATAAACTTAAAAAATGAAAAAATGATTTAAGCGGATACGCAAAACCTCAAATACTTTTCTCAAATTAGCGGCTAATAAAAGAACTTAAATAAGTTTTTAATTACTTACTTACATACGTAAATACATATTTTGATTTATTCACTTGATAATCAACTCATTAAACAATGGTTATTTCTATTACAAACATGAAAGGTGGGGTAGGGAAGAGTACGGTCACACAAAATCTTGCAGTCTGTTTCGCGCATAAAGGATACAGTGTGTGTATCGTAGACACGGATTTTGAACTGCAAACTTCGACAAAATGGGCGGCAGAACGCCCCGATGACTTACCCGCCGTACCCACTTTTGCTGTAAAAAACGATGAATTATCGAAGCGCGTGGTTGCACTCAAGAAGGATTTTGACATTGTTATTATTGATGGTACGCCCGCACTTTTTGAATTATCTACTCGTGCCATTATCTTGAGTGATGTGGTTATTCTTCCTATTTTGCCGAGTATAGCAGATATTTGGACACTCGAAAAATTTATGTCTGGCTACGAAGAAGCGCGTTCTGCTAAAGAAAGTATGGGTGCCACCGTCATAGCCTATATATTGCTCAATAAATTTAACGAAAACTTGAATCTCGACAAAGAAGCTGTTGAGGTACTGAGGGGGTTCGAGATTCCTGTTTTATCAGCCACTTTAGCCACGCGGATAGCCTATCGTGAAGTGATGCCGCAGGGTAGGGGCGTGATTGAATACCGCGACAAAAAGGCAAAGGAGGAAATGTCGGATGTGGCGGATGAATTAGAAATAATTATTAAAAAAATATCGGTTTAAAGCAGGAAAAAGTAAATAAGTTTTTACTTTTGTAAGTACATAAGTAAAAACGTAAACACTTATATCACTCATTTCGTTAAAAAAGATAAAATTATGGCAAAAATGAGCTTATTATCGGGCAAATTGCAAAGTGAAAAAGCTAAAGTAGCGGCTGAATTGTCCCCAGAACAAGTGGAGCAAGCCTTCCAAAAATTGACAAACAGCAAAACGCTCCCCTCAGTAGATGAACCTATTGTTGAAGAAAAACTAAAAGAAGAACCGAAAACACGCATGTCTATTGACATTCCAAAAGACATGCATCGAAAATTGAAAAAGAAAATTGTGGACACTGAGCAAACCATCATGCAATACGTTGTCGCCCTCATTGACAAAGACCTCCAAGGGTAAGTGAAAAATGAAAAGCGAAAAGAGGAAAGGGGAAAGAGGGAAGTGAAAAGTGAAAAGCGGGAAATGTAATGGTGGGTTTATGAGCGATTGAAGATTTTTGTTTTTGTCTAATCGTTTTCATTTGAGTATAAATGTATAATTCCTTGATTTTCAGCCCTTTTATTGAACATCCTTCCTTACGCTCCGTATATAACAAAATCATAGCGTTAATCTCTTTAAAATGCGCGGCGCAAAAAAAACATACAAAGTATTTACTCTTTTACTTATGTACTTAAAAGAGTAAATACTTTTTTAAAAAATAAACAACAACAATTACATCTTTTGTTTTGTAGTTTTTTTATTAATACTTTTTAACTCTTGTTTCAGTAAATTCAATATTTACTTAACTGATTGATAATCAATGGCATTCTGCGCTTACTATAACGTATTTAGGGGTCAAGTATAACGTATTTAGGGGTCATCTATTACAAATTTAGGGTTGACCTATAACAAATTTAGGGGTCAAGTATAACAAATTTAGGGGTACTAAATTTGTTATTTTAACAATTAGCCTTACATTCGCAACTATAACGAATTTAGGGTTTGCAACCATAACAAATTTAGGGTTTGAATGTAAAACTATAACAAATTTAGGGGTATGGCAAAAGCAATAATTAGAAAAAGAAGACGAAATGACCGTGTAAAACTCATCAAAAAGTCGAATGATTTGGTAGAAGCGCGGTACAAATTCGATATTTGGGAAATGCGCGTTTTCAGCAAAATGATAACGATGATTGAGATAGATGATGGCGATTTTAAGGATTACAAAATCTATCTGAAAGAGTTTATTAAGGACTATTCGCTTGAAAATGATAAAAATTCTTATCGTTTTTTGCGCGAAGGAGCTGAAAAGTTGCTGCGTAAAATCGTAACGATTATTAATAAAACGGAAGTCAAATCGGCTCAAAAATTCCAAACGCCTGTTGTGGCGGGTTTGCGAACCTCGCTTTATGACGATGACGGCAAGTTTATCCAAGTCTCCTTTCATCCCGAAATGAAGCCTTATTTGTTGGAATTGAAAGAGCGATTTTTGGTTTATGATGTCCGCAATATCTTAAAACTACCGAGTACCTATTCCATCCGCATTTACGAGTTGTTGAAGCAATATGAAAAATTGCGTACACGGACGTTTGATGTGAGCGAATTGAAAGAAATTTTGGGCATTGTGAAAGAGTATAAACTCTACGCTAATTTCAAGCAAAGGGTGGTAGACAAAGCGCAAAAAGACCTTGAAGAGTTTACGGATATTCGCTTTGTTTATGAAGAAATCAAGGACGGCAAGGCGGTTGTAACGCTTGTTTTTCACATCGAATCAAATTCACCGGCACGACTCATAAAGACGAGAAAGCCTAAAATACAGACTGAAATTGACTTCGATATGCCTTTAGAACAAAAAAACTTTGTGTCGAACCCGTCCATACACAGAAATAATATACCTCATGCCGAAACCATTGACTATGAGGAAGTTAAAGCCAATTCTGCTTTATATGATGAGATTTTTCCGATGGTTAAAGGGTGGGGCATAAGCGGCGAGGTGCTGCAATTACTCATCGAAACACAGCCCGAAGAGGCTGTTAGAAATGGTCTGGGTTATACGCTTTGGGAAGAAAAAGGCGGAAAAATCAAGGAAAATGCGGCTGGTTTTTTTATCAATGCTGTCAAAAATCGCTATTCCAGTAAAGCCTTTGAAGTGGAAAGACGGCAACGTGAGCGCAAGGAATTAGACCGCAAAAAAATGGAACTCAAGAAGCAATTGGAAGAGCTTTCGGCCGATTATAGTGCTCGGGTTAATGAAATTATTAGAGAGATTACGGTCGAAAATCCAGATATGACGACCACCGCGATTGAGATTGTCAATGAAGAGAATAAAAGTTATTTTGGCTTAAAGGGAGTCATCCCTACCAAACTGAGCGTCGAAGATTATCGTCGTGACCCCATACTGAGGGGTATGGTGATTCAGACAATTAAGCGACAACATGTAGAAAAATTTGCTTTTTTAGAGGAAGATTATCGAAAATGTGTTGCAGAAATCAATGCTTTAATGCGTGCTTTAGATAAGTAAATAATTGATTACCTCTTGTTAGCCATAATTACTTATTTAAGTCAATAAGTAATTACTTGCATTTAAACCTTTTTTTTACCATTCATTAGTGATATTAATGAGGTTTTGTGATAAGTATAAACTTATTCAAGTATAAAAGTAATTACTTTTATACTTAAATAAGTTTATGTCTACCGATGTTTCATTTAAAAAGTTGAAAACACATTTTTTGACTAATTTTTATACAATTTAAGAGCGTTTTATAAATTTTTTTTCAAAAAGGGTAGGCATACTGAGGGGTATGCAACTGCTTTTTTCTTACTTTACATTTTCATTTTAATATAAAACAAAAATAAGCGTAGATGAAAATTTATAAATTAGAAGACGGTATTGTTGTAGAATCTGTCAAAAAAAGTGCATTCTATTTTTTTTATCAATCCAATTGGGACGATTTTGTTAATCGTGATGATTTATATGATTGGTTGACTATGCAAATAGCTTTGCAGCAGCCTTTGGACGCTTCCTGGTTTGCAGAGCAAAAGATACTTGCCCCGATTCAAAGTCAAGAGATATGGGCTGCGGGTGTCACTTATTTACGCAGCAAAGTGGCGCGCATGGAGGAATCTCAAGCCTCGGGCGGCGATACTTTTTATGATAAAGTATATGATGCAGACCGACCTGAAATTTTCTTTAAAGGGACGGCGAATCGAGCCGTGGGGCATAACGGTTTTGTGAACATTCGCAAAGACTCTACTTGGGATGTGCCTGAACCAGAATTGACCTTGTTTATTACTGCTTCCAACAAAATTGTGGGCTATACTGTAGGCAATGATATGAGTTCAAGGAGTATAGAAGGCGAAAATCCGCTTTATTTGCCTCAAGCGAAGGTGTATGACAAGTGTGCTGGTTTGGGTCCTTGTTTATATGTACCAGAAGAACCGATTGATGAGGAAGCTAAAATACGTCTTGAAATAATCCGAGCAGGCAATTTGGTATTTGAAGGCGAAACGCATATTTCCCAAATGAAGCGCAGTCATACAGAATTAGTCGACTATTTGACCCGCGAATGCTCCTTTCCACAAGGCGTTTATTTGATGACAGGCACCTGTATTGTACCCGATCATCCGTTTACACTACAAGCGGGGGATGATATTTTGATAGAAATTGACCATATTGGTGTTTTGAAAAATATTGTAAGTTTTTAAGTAACTAAGCAAATACTTATAGACGTAAATAAGTGTTTGCTTAATTACGCCTATAAGTATTTGCTTAGTTGTAATTTCATCAAAATTACAACTAAAAACCTTGTATTTGATATAAATTTCTTTGTTATGAACGGATTTTTTGTTTATTGGAAAGCTTGGAATTTGTTGTGGAATGCTATTTTTGCATAGAATATTTTTTTTCTAAACATATTGTCTGAAAATCTACTAAATATTAAGATGGCAAAAAAACAATCACCAAAGAAGAAACTAAACTCAAATGAAATTAAGCCTAAACAAGAAGGTAATCTGTTCGATAAAACGTTCAAGGAAATTAGTGAAAAGGTTTTTTTGACTTTGGTGGAAGAACGACTCGGCATTAAAATAAAGTCATTTCGACCTTTAAAAGAAAAAATGCAGAAAACGATAGAACGGGAAATGGATTTTTTTTATGAAGTTATAACCGATGATGATGAGAAATTCATTCTCCACTTAGAGTTTGAAAGTGGAGATACTTTGGATATGATTTACCGCGTGGGAGAATATCATGGCATCGAATTACGTCGAAAAAAATTGAAAATTCGTCACGTTGTTGTATATTTGGGAACTGAACCGCCTAAAATGCGAACGCAATTGAAACCAGAGGAGGTTTATACAGGGTTTGAATTGATTAATGTCCATGCACTGAAAACTGAAGATTTGTTGAGTTCGCAGATTCCAGATACAGTTTTGATAGCCATATTAGCGGATTACCCCCCTGAACAAACGGAAAGTATATTGCGTTTAATAGTCAGAAAGTTAAAGACTTTGAGCCAAAACGAGAGTGAGTTATCGGTGTATTTTAGCCAACTTATAACTTTTTCTCGGTTACGAAAAATAGAAGAGTTAACAATTAAAATAACTGAAGAGATGCCAATCATTTTTGATTATGAAACAGATTACCTTTATAAAAAAGGAATCGAAAAAGGAATCGAAAAAACAAATTATCAGAAGAGCTATGATTTCGTTCATAATCTTTTGTTAGAATCTGATTTTTCTGATGAAAAGGTGGCACGTATTGCGTGTGTCGACATTGCCTTTGTGGAGAAAGTAAAAGCGGATATGGCAAAACCCTAAAGCATTGATTCATTTTGTTGAAAAAAGCAAGTATTTTTACAAAAAAGCGATTGATTACCGAGGTGTAATCAATCGCTTTTTCTTTCTTTGCGATTGATAGATGACAATTTTTGCGAATTTCTATAAAAAATTATTTACTTTTATAAGTATTTAATTATTTACTTTTATACTTAAATAATTATGATAACAGGAAAACAATTAGTAGGCAAAAGCCAATCGGGAAGAGGTAAAGTGCAATTTTCAGCCTACAATCCAAGCACCAATACGCCCTTAGAGGCTGTTTTTTATGAAGCTACAAATGCCGAAATAAACCGTGCTGTCGTTTTGGCAGAACAGGCTTTTGACACATATCGGCAAAAATCGTATGTGCAACGGGCTGTTTTTTTAGAAACCATAGCGGACGAGATACTCAACTTGGGTGATGTATTGATTCATACAGCTATGTCTGAAACGGCTTTACCTGAAGCCCGTTTGCAAGGCGAAAGAGGTCGGACGATGGGGCAGCTGCGTCTTTTTGCTCAATTACTGAGGGGTGGCGAATGGGTCAATGCCCGTATTGACCATGCTCAACCTGACAGAAAGCCCTTGCCTAAATCAGATATTCGGCAGATGCAGATGCCTTTGGGCGTTGTCGCTGTATTTGGGGCGAGCAATTTTCCATTGGCATTTTCAACAGCGGGTGGTGATACAGTTTCGGCTTTGGCGGCGGGTTGCCCTGTCGTTTTTAAGGCACATCCAGCACATCCAGCCACGTGCGAATGGGTAGGGCAAGCGATATTGAAGGCAGCTAAAAAGTGCAAAATGCCGAATGGCGTTTTTTCATTAATTCAGGGCGCATCGAATAGGGTAGGGCAGAAGCTGGTTCAGCACCCCTCAGTAAAAGCGGTGGGTTTTACAGGTTCGTTTCGAGGGGGCAAGGCATTATATGATACAGCTGCCAAACGTCCTGAACCGATTCCTGTATTTGCAGAAATGGGCAGTACCAATCCCGTTTTCTTTTTGCCTCAAATTTTGAAGGAAAAAACAGCGGCTTTGGCGGCTGGTTTAGCGCAATCGGTTACATTGGGAGGTGGTCAATTTTGTACTAATCCAGGCGTATTTGTTGTTCAAAATCAAGAAAATACTGAGGGGGTCTTTAAAGAGATTGCTGAGCAATTAAGCA
The DNA here is from genome assembly GCA_031411275.1 of Saprospiraceae bacterium. Taxonomy (GTDB): domain Bacteria; phylum Bacteroidota; class Bacteroidia; order Chitinophagales; family Saprospiraceae; genus JAAFJT01. The sequence goes on from JANOAU010000078.1 coordinate 18,451, forward strand.
AATTACCGGCTGCAACTTTATTGACACAAGGTATCAAAACCGCTTATATCTCGGGTGTCGCGCATCAGCGACAAACGACGGGTGCAATGGCTATGACGGATTTTTCGGGCAATGCGGCTCAACCGCATTTATTGAAAACAACAGTAGAAACGGCTCTTAAAAATCCAGATATTTTGGAAGAAGTATTTGGTCCTTCAACAGTGGGCGTGGTTGCCGAGGATAAAGCGCAAATATTAGCTTTTGCCAAAAATCTACAAGGACATTTGACGGCTACAATTTATGGAACAGCAGAGGATTTGGCGGAATATACCGATTTGATACAAATTTTGACCACAAAAGTTGGGCGTTTGATATTCAACGGTTTTCCAACAGGCGTGGAAGTGACTTCGGCAATGGTGCATGGCGGCCCTTATCCGGCGACGAGTGCGCCGCAAAGTACCTCTGTTGGTACGGCAGCGATTTATCGGTTTACTCGTCCTGTTTGTTTTCAAGATTTTCCTGAATCTGCTTTGCCCGATGCATTGAAAGATAGTAATCCCTTGGGTATTGGTCGTATGGTAGAGGGTGTTTATGCTAAAGGAGGTTTATAGTCAACATCGGTTAAACAGCAATTTTTCGTTTAACGTTTTTTCAACAAAAAGTCCAACAATTTAGGTGGTAGGCTTGCGATAAGTTTTATCACAGCTTTATTTTTTATGATGGTATAACGCGTTTTAGGGTTGGAGGTGTTATAAATTTTAAACACCAAGTCGGCAACTTTATGGACATCAATGGCTTGCTTTTCGGATTGATCAATGGATTTTTGAGCATTTTTTAAAAGATTTTCATACGCTGTCCCCTCATACATATTGGTTTCGGTGCGGGCTTTTTCCCAAATCGGTGATTTGACAGGTCCGGGTTGCACTAAAATCACGGGAATGCCGAAGAGCAACAACTCACGGCGCAAAGCATCGGTTAGGCTGTTCAACGCCGCTTTTGAGGCGCAATAAGGTCCGAGAAAAGGAGTGGTAATAATGGCAGATACAGAACTGATATTGATAATTTTTCCTTTAGGCGTTTCGTTAGGAAATGTGGCACCCAAAAGCGGCAAAAACGCTTGTGTGACACGTTGAACACCGATAACATTCACATCAAATTGGTGCATAAGTTTATCATTATCAAGGTATTGTAAAGGACCCGATACAGCAATACCTGCATTGTTGACAAGCAAAGAGACCCCCTCAGTATGAACAGTGTTTTTTACCTTTTCGGCGGCTATCAAAATGGCTTTGTTGTCAATGACATCAAAAATCAACGGCTCAAAATTGTTTCCTAAGGCCGCTTTCAGCCTTTGAGCATCTCTTTCGTTGCGGACGCTGCCAAACACGCGAAACCCTTTTTCACAAAACAGTTGAGCGATATGGTAACCAATACCTGTTGATACGCCTGTAATGACGATGTTTTTCATAGTTATATATTATTTAATTGTTTACGAAAAACCATTGTCAATATCCTCGGTACGCCTACTTTTTGGTCGTCGTCAAACCATTCAGCCAAACCGATAAGGTCAAAACCATTGGCCGTGGCGGCTGTATAAAAATCTGAAATATGATGGGTAAAACAAGACAATTCAAAGATGCCATTTTCTGTCTCGAACTTAGCTTTAGTACCTAAATACTGTTTGAAAGGATGCAGTTCACCGATATAAAACAAGCCATTTTCGGTCAAAATGCGTTTAGATTGCTTGAAAATGAAGTGTAAATCCTCAATATGCTCCAAAACCAAACTACACGTAATTAAATCAAACGTCTCGTTTTCAAATTGCCAGTCTTCACGAATATCAACTTTGATGAAATGGACATGCTCATGTTTTATTTTTTGCTTTGCCTTATTGAGCATCTCATTTGAGAAATCAACACCTATGAGGTTTTGGGTCTGTTGGAGCAACCATTCCGTATTTTTTCCAGTGCCGCAGCCAATTTCTAAGATGTTTTCAAAAGTTTTATCTTTCAAAATGTGTCTGAGGGCTACGGCTTCTAAGTCGCGTGTCTTGTTTTGATTTGTGTCATAAATAAATGACCATTGATTGTACGCTTCTTGAACATTCATGATTTATGTATTGTGTGTAACCTTAATAGTAAACAAGATACTCTAATTTAAAGGTTCGTAAGGTTTGCCAACCCGTATTTTTTGTTTATATTATAAAATAAGTAGAAATTAGGAACACCTAACAATAAAAAAGAATATGGTCACTAAATCTCCCTTATTTTGCGTAGAGAGGTATAAGAGGTCTCAAAAAAGTTGCTTTTTAACACCTTTTCCCCTTAAATTGGCCTTTTAATTGAACACGGTGCTAACATACTTTGAATCCATATTTATATAAAATAATACGAACAGCGTAATGAACAAACATCACTATCTACACATTTCTTTTTTTTTATTTATCTTTTCCTTTGTCATCTCTCCCCTCCATAGTCAAACACCAACCGCCAGTTTTGCTACTTGGAAAGACAATAAGAAAGCCGCTTATTCCATCATCCATGATGATTATAGCGATTATGTCACTGGCATTTTTCAATACGCCGACCCCATAGCAACGACCCGGGGTATTAAACTCTGCTTTGGTGCCATCACTAATTTTTGTGGTGCAACGGAATGGGCAAATGCGCGCACCATGATAGCTCATGGACATGAATGTGTCAATCATTCACACAATCATCTTTGCGGTGGCTCTTCTTCCCAATGTTCTGGCCTTTCGACTTATAATACGGCTCAATTTGCCACAGAATTAGGGCTGTCCTCACAGTTAATAGAGACCAATACAGGTGTTAAACCGCGTTTTTTTATACATCCTTATGATGCGTCTTCGACTGCTATTATCAATTATTTGACAGGACTTGGTTATCTCGGCGCGCGGTCAGGTACACAAGATGCCGTAAATGCCAGTTCTTTCACTGATTTTATGCATGTAAATTTCTTTGTTTTTAGCCCATCTTCGGCTATTTCTACGCTCAATCAAGCGGTTGACCAAGCGGTATCATCGGGAGGTTATGCGATTCGAGAATTTCATGGCATTGCAGATGGTTCTTGGGGGGCTATGACGGTTGCCAACTATACAAACCATTTGAATTATGTGAAAACTCAAATGGATAACGGCAATATTTGGTCCGCCACCACAACCGAAGCCATCACCTACAAAATGCAACGGGATGCTTTTCAACCCCTTGTTTCTCGTTCTATTTTAACAGGTGACATCACGGTTAGTTTCAATACCATTAAAACCATTGACCCCTCCCTATTACGCACCCCTGTAACCCTCAATGTCAATCTCAACGGCATCGTAGGCACTTTCAATGTTACGCAAAATGGTACACCTATCCCCTCAGTACGGACAGGTAACATTGTGACAGTTAACGCCTATCCACATACAGGGAATGTTATTTTAAATTATATAGATATTACGCCGCCCGTTTTAACCGCTTGCCCTAACAGTATAAGTTTGACAACAACAGGCACAACTGCAATAGCCACTTGGACAGCACCGACCGCAACAGACAATGCCAGTATTCCAATCGTCTCTTACGCCACAAGTCCCACAACAGGTTTAACCAACGGTGGCGCGTTTCCCATCGGCACAACAAAAGTAACATACACGGCTACAGATGCTAAAAACAATACTTCATCGTGCAGTTTTAATGTTGTTGTTTCATTAACAAATCCATGTTTAACAGATAATATACCGCCTGTTTTAACGGTATGTCCTACAAATATCGCTTTAACAACAAGCGGCACAACGGCTTTGGCTTCATGGACAGCCCCGACAGCTACGGATAATTGTACGTCCCCCTCAGTAACGTTTGCGACAAGCCCGACAACAGGTTTAACCAACGGTGGCGCGTTTCCCATCGGCACAACAAAAGTGACATACACGGCTACCGATGCGAAAAACAATACGGCAACTTGTAGTTTTAACGTCATTGTCTCCTTAACCGACCCTTGTTTGACGGATTTTACACCCCCCATATTGAACGCATGTCCTACGAATTTGTCTTTAACAACGACAGGCACAACTGCTTTGGCTTCATGGACAGCCCCTACGGCTACGGATAATTGTACGACCCCCTCAGTAACGTTTGCGACAAGCCCAACAATAGGTTTAACCAACGGTGGCGCGTTTCCCATCGGCACAACAAAAGTAACATACACCGCTACCGATGCTAAAAACAATACGGCAACGTGTAGTTTTAACGTCATTGTCTCCTTAACCGACCCTTGTTTGACGGATGTTACACCACCCATTTTGACCGCTTGTCCTACGAATTTAAGTTTAACAACCATAGGCACAACTGCTTTGGCTTCATGGACAGCCCCAACAGCGACAGATAATTGTACCATTCCAATTGTCACATTAGCCACAAGTCCGACCACAGGTTTAACCAACGGTGGCGCGTTTCCAATCGGTACAACAACAGTAACATACACCGCTACCGATGCTAAAAACAATACGGCAACGTGCAGTTTTAACGTAGTTATTACATTGACAAATCCATGTTTAACAGATAATATACCGCCTGTGTTAACGGCATGTCCTGCGAATTTGAGTTTAACAACGACAGGCACAACGGCTTTGGCTTCATGGACAGCACCAACGACTACGGATAATTGTACGACCCCCTCAGTAACGTTTGCGACAAGTCCGACAACAGGTTTAACCAACGGTAGCGCATTTCCAATCGGCACAACAAAAGTGACATACACGGCTACCGATGCTAAAAACAATACGGCAACGTGCAGTTTTACGATTACCATCACACAACAAAGTACGGGTAGTAATATTTGCAGCAGCCCAACCACCCATATTGTTGCCTCTGCCAATGCGATTAACATCACAGGTATCACAACCTCTTCTGCTTATATTCAAATATTCACCAGCGCATGGGCGGGTGTTTACAGTCAACAAATCAGTACGACAACAGCGACGATTCCAAATTTAGCGGCAGGAAGTTATATTGTCAAGGTAACGGTTTTAGGCGTAGGTGGGTTATGGCCCGCCATTTGTGATTTACAACAAAATGTCACCGTTACAAGTGGCGCAAATCCTTGTACCACAGATGTGACACCGCCTGTTTTGACCGCTTGTCCTACGAATTTGAGTTTGACAACAGGTGGCACAACAGCCGTTGCTTTATGGACAGGTCCCACGGCTACGGATAATTGTACAACCCCCTCAGTAAATTTCACTACAAGCCCAACGACAGGTTTAACCAACGGTGGAAGCTTTCCAATCGGCACAACAAGAGTAACATACACGGCTACCGATGCTAAAAACAATACCGCAACCTGCAGTTTTATCGTTGTGGTAACACAATTAAGTAATTGTAATACAGATGTGACACCCCCTATTTTTACCGCTTGCCCTGCGAATATGAATTTGACAACCACCGCTATAACAGCCATAGCTACATGGACTGCCCCAATAGCAACTGATAATTGTTCGACCCCCTCAGTAACATTAGCCACAAGTCCAACGACCGGTTTGATAAATGGTAGCGCATTTCCAATCGGCACAACAACGGTGACATATACGGCTACCGATGCTAAGAACAATACCGCGACATGTCGTTTTACCATATCCGTCACACAGTCGAATCCTTGTGGCATAGATAATACGCCGCCTGTCCTATCGGCTTGCCCAGCAAATATGAGTTTGACAACAGGCGGTACAATAGCCATAGCTTCATGGACAGCCCCGACAGCTACGGATAATTGTACGACCCCCTCAGTAACGTTCGCTACAAGCCCCACAACAGGTTTGACCAACAATGGTGCGTTTCCAATTGGCACAACCACAGTAACATATACCGCTACAGATGCCAAGAATAACACGGCAAGATGCAGCTTTAGCATTACCGTTACACAACAAACGACGAGCGGTGATATTTGCAGCAGCCCAACCACCCATATTGTTGCCTCTGCCAATGCCATTAATGTCACAGGTATCACCACATCTGCTGCTTATATTCAAATATTCACCAGCGCATGGGCAGGTGTTTACAGTAAACAAATCAGTACGACAACGGCGACGATTCCGAATTTAGCAGCGGGTGGTTATATTGTCAAGGTAACGGTTTTAGGCGTAGGTGGGTTATGGCCCGCCATTTGTGATTTACAACAAAATGTCACTGTTGCGCCGTTGGTGGCTTCACAAAGACAAGGGATACTCGCCCTTGAAGCATATCCTGAACCCACCCGCACCTTCATCGAATGGGTGAATAATACAGGTTATATCAACGATTATTTTACAGTTGAAAAAGCGGATAATAAAACGGGTCTCTTCGAGCCTTTAGAGATTATCAATAATAAATCCATTGATAAAGACATGACTCACTACGTTGCTTACGATAATGCACCAACCGAAGGCGATAATTCGTATCGTATCACCCTTACGCATTATGACGGTTCCATAAAGGTTTCGGACATCAAAACGGTTCAATTCAAGGGTTTATACTCTGTTAGGCTTTTTCCAAATCCTGCCAATGATGTTTTAACACTCGATTTATCGAACTACAAAAACCAAAATGTTGAGGTATATCTATATGATTATTTCGGACATCTGACATTGGTTAGAAAGATAGACAAAGTGACCGATGCGTTGTTTGAGATTCCTGTTTCTGATATGCCAACGGGCTATTATAAGGTGCGTATTCAGTCAAAAAAGAAAAGAGCAGTTACGCAGTCAGTGATTATTGTGCATTGATGTTCTTCAAGTTCGGAGAATTTTCAAAATTCCCCGAATGTTTATAGAAATGATACCCCCCTCAGTAAAAGTGCACTTTAAGGACGATTTTATATTTGTATAGCCACATCCTTCTATAGTTTTTCTGCAAATTTATAGAAAGATGTGGCGGATTTATAGAAGGATACTGCGAACTTATAGAAGGATGCCGCAAACTTATAGAAGGGTAGGTACTATTAAAAAAAATAAGGCTCGATGAGGATTCCAAGGAGGACTATATATTCATTAAATGCAAAAGTAAGGCTAAGTGTTTTTGTACAAATAAAAGTCTTCTTTTTGCCCGCCGTGATAAGCTGTTTATCCGTAACATGGAATCATATTGGAACAAAAAATAAAAATTTACCTAAGTAATGGTTTTCTAAATGCTTAAAATACCGATATTCACGAGGCAATTTTGAAATTTACAGTCTTAGGAAGCCTTCAAGGCTTCCTAAGACTTAACTAAAAGCCTTCTCAACGTGAAAAAAATCTTTACATCCAAATACACCTATATCGGTCTCGTCGTTCTGGCGATGCTTTACGCCTTCTCTTTTTCCTTTTCCAATAATAAAATTGATTTTAATACACAAATCAAACCTTTGTTGAATCAAAAGTGCATTGTCTGTCATGGTGGCGTGAAACGGCAAGGCGATTTCAGTCTGTTGTTTCGGCAAGATGCTTTGGCTAATAACAAAAGTGGTAAACCTGCCATCATTCCTTTCGATCCCGATGGCAGCGAAATGATAAAACGCCTCAATGAAACCGACCCCGAAGAGCGGATGCCTTACAAACAGCCCCCCCTCAGTAAAGGAGAGATAAATACGCTTCGTCAATGGATAAAAGAAGGCGCAGAATGGGGCGATCATTGGGCATATACGGAACTGAAACAAGTAGAAGTGCCTAAGCCAAAAGGCTCTTTTTGGGGATTAATCAAGTCCGATTGGGTTAAAAACGATATTGATTACTTCATTCTCGATAAAATAAAAGCTGCTGATTTGACCCCCTCAGTATCTGCCGATAAACAAACGCTTTTAAGGCGTGTGGCACTCGATTTAACAGGTTTGCCCGCTTCTGAAAGTCTTCGACAACAGTATTTGAATGATAATTCGCCAAAGGCTTATGAAAATCTTGTAGATTCTCTTTTAGCAGCAACCAGTTTTGGCGAGCGGTGGACAGCGATGTGGCTCGATGTCGCCCGTTATGCCGATACGAAAGGTTATGAACGCGACGACAGCCGTTCTATTTGGCGTTATCGCGATTGGTTGATTAAGGCTTTTAATGATGATAAGCCTTATGATACTTTTATTACGGAGCAAATGGCTGGTGATTTGCTGCCCAATGCTACCAATGAACAACTATTAGCCACCGCTTTTCATCGAAATACGATGACAAACGATGAAGGTGGCACGGACAATGAAGAATTCAGAACGGCGGCTGTTATGGATAGAGTGAGTACCACTTGGCAAGGCATCATGGGGACGAGTTTTGCGTGTGTGCAATGTCACAGTCATCCTTATGACCCGTTTAGGCATGAAGATTATTACAAATTCATGGCTTTTTTCAATAATACACGGGATGAAGACACTTATGGAGACTATCCTATTTTACGCGAATACCGCAAACAGGACAGCGTGACGTATTTGGAACTCAACGGTTGGCTCAAATCCAATGCACCACAACGTGCTGATGAAGTCAATACGTTTGTCAAGACATTGCAACCATCTTACAATTCTTTGACGGCAGACAAATTCGTCAACAGTGCGTTGAACGATGAAAAATGGTTAGCTCTACGTCAAAATGGGTCAGCACGTATTAAGAGTATTGATTTGCAAAGCAAAGACCAATTGATTTATACCTATCAATGCAAAATAAAAGGCGGTAGTTTAACCATTTACCTCGATTCACTGAGGGGTCAGATTGTAAAAACAATACCGATTGATACCTCGAAAAATGGTTGGACTGTCGCCAAAACAGATTTGCCTCTGCAAACAGGCGTGCATGATATATATATGGTGTACACTAATCCCAATTTGAAGAATGACAATGATAAAGGGATGATGTTAGATTGGTTGTATTTCACGCAAACCTTTCCGAGTAAAGGATTGGCAGGATTTGAACAGGCAGAAAAACAATTTTGGTCATTATTGGAGGCAAAAGATGTAGATAAAACGCCTATTGTCATGGAAAATCCCAATAATTTGCACCGCAAAACCTTTGTATTTGAACGCGGCAATTGGTTGAATCATGGCGCAGAAGTGCAACCAGATGTTCCTCATTCGCTCAATCCATTTCCAAGCGATGCACCAAAAGACAGACGTGGTTTAGCCATGTGGTTGACCGACAAAAAGAACCCTTTGACCGCCCGAACGTATGTCAATCGTATTTGGGAACAACTTTTCGGCGTTGGTTTGGCAGAAACACTTGAAGATTTAGGTACACAAGGCATTACACCAACGCATCGTGAGTTGTTGGATTATCTTTCCTACAACTTTATGAACGGTATGAATTGGCGCACGAAGACTTTGATTAAAACTATGGTTATGTCCGCCACTTATCAACAATCTTCAACCATCACACCCGTCTTGCAAACCAAAGACCCACAGAATAAACTCTATGCCCGTGCGTCCCGCGTCCGTTTGTCGGCGGAGCAAATTCGTGACCAAACCCTTGCGGTGAGTGGTTTGCTCTTAGATTCTTTGTATGGCAAGAGTGTTTATCCTTTTCAACCCGACGGAATTTGGAGTACACCTTATAATGGTGCATCTTGGAAGACGAGCGCAGGCAGACAAGCGTTTCGCCGCGCCATTTACACGTATTGGAAACGCAGCAGCCCATTTCCTTCGATGCTCACATTTGATGGGGTCAATAGAGAAGTATGCGTTTCAAGAAGGATAAGAACCAATACGCCTTTGCAAGCCTTGGTGACTTTAAATGATTCGACTTATTTGGTTGCAGCAGTGGCGTTGGCTAAAAACGCAAAACTTACTGAGGGGGTGTCTCAACAAATTTCTAAGTGTTATGTAGCGGCAATGGGTCAACCTATTAGTCCAGAGAAGCGAATGGTCTTAGAAAAGCTTTATACAACAGCTTTACAGCAATTTCAATCCAATAGTAAAAAAGAAAAATCGAAAATATCCAGTGTTTTAACGGAACAAACGCCTGAAATAGCGGCTTTGGCGATAGTCGCTAATGCAATTCTGAATTTAGATGAGTTTGTAAATAAATCTTAGTCATGGTTTTCCTTTTTATTACATAGGTACATTAGGCGGCTTCATAGAGAGGGCATAGTAAAACGATGTTTCCTACATGAAGCCGCCTAATGTACCTATGTGATAAATAAGGAAAAGACATAAAAAAAGATCAATGAGCCATAAAAATAACAAGCTATTCAATGAGGCACAGCAAGAAACCCTCAATTACATCACCCGTCGGCATTTTATGCAAACGTGCGGTATGGGCTTAGGCAGCATGGCACTTGGCAGCTTACTCGGCGGTTGTTTTGGCAACAAAAACACCCCCCTCAGTAATGTGCGCAATGAATTGCTGATTGACCCCATCAATCCCTTGTCGCCACGGCTGCCACACTTCGCAGGACGTGCCAAATCGGTGATTTATATCCACATGGCAGGCGCACCTTCGCAATTAGAATTGTTTGATTACAAACCTGAATTAGTAAAAATGGACGGTCAAGACTGTCCGCAGTCCCTTCTTGCAGGTAAACGCTTTGCATTCATACGCGGTGTCCCTAAAATGCTGGCACCACAAGCTGAGTTTAAGCAACATGGTCAAAGCGGTGCTTGGATTTCCAATTATTTACCGCATTTACAGACCATTGCCGATGACATCAGCTTCTTAAAAGGTGTCCACACCGACCAATTCAATCACGCCCCAGCACAATTGTTGATGCAAACAGGTGGCTCTCGATTGGGTCGTCCGAGTATGGGGGCTTGGGTCACGTATGGCTTGGGTTCAGAGAATGCAAATCTACCGGGCTTCGTCGTTTTGACATCGGGCGGCAAAGACCCAGATGCGGGCAAGAGTGTTTGGGGCAGTGGTTTCCTCCCCTCAGTATTTCAAGGCGTGCAATGTAGGTCTGAAGGCGACCCTGTGTTGTTTCTAAACGACCCCGAAGGCATTGACCGCAATCTTAGACGTGCTTCCATTGATGCTATAAATGAAGTTAATCGTCTTCAGTATGATATTGTTAAAGACCCCGAAACAGTTTCCCGCATGGCACAATACGAAATGGCTTTCAAAATGCAAATGTCTGTTCCAGAAGTCATGGACATCACGTCTGAACCGCAATACATTCATAATATGTATGGTACAAAGGTCGGCAAATCGTGTTTTGCCAATAATGCTTTGCTCGCTCGTAAATTAGTAGAGCAAGGTGTTCGTTTCGTACAGCTTTTTGATTGGGGTTGGGATACGCACGGCACGTCCGAAGACGGTTCTATTGATGTCGGTTTGGTTAATAAATGTCGTCAAACGGATAAATCTGTCACCGCTTTGATTTTAGATTTAAAACAACGGGGTTTGCTCGACGAAACGCTCGTTGTATGGGGTGGTGAGTTCGGCAGAACCCCTATGTTAGAGAATCGAGAGAACAAACCCAACGCTTTCAAGGGACGTGACCATCATTCAGAGGCTTTTACGATATGGATGGCTGGCGGTGGCATCAAAAAAGGCATGACGCATGGCGAAACGGACGAGATTGGTTATTCTGTGATTAAAGGCAAAACAGATGTTTATGATGTGCAAGCGACAATATTGAATCAATTAGGCTTTGACCACGAGAAATTAACGTATCATTTTCAAGGTCGCCCGTTCCGATTGACCGATGTGGCAGGAAAAGTGATAAATGAAATTGTCGCTTGAACCAAATGACATTTTTATTCTCAATTACACCTGTTTCCATTGCCCCCATCTTTAGATGGAGAATACAATTGCACAATATTCTCCATCTAAAGATGGAGGCAATGGAGACAAGTGAGAAAAATATTTTTAAATCCAACCAAAATAAACTCTTTTTTAATGAACAGACGCAACTTTTTACAATCAACAATGGCAACAACGCTCTTTGCATCCCTTGAAAGTTATGCAAAACCCGTATTTACTGAGGGGGTAGCCGATTTAAAAATATTAGGCACTAACTGGGGCTTCAATGGCAGCGTAGATGCGGTCTGCGCCAAAATCAAAGCAGAAGGTTACGACGGCATTGAATTGTGGTGGGAGACAGATGCTAAGAAACGTGACGATTTATTTGCCGCTTTAAAGAAACACAACTTGGATATTGGTTTCCTATGTGGTTCGGGCAGTTCAGATTTCAAGACCAATTTAGACGCTTTCTCAAAGCAAATTGAAGCGGCAGCGACTCAAACCATACAAAAACCGCTTTACATCAATTGTCATTCTGGAAAAGATTATTTTACAACTGAACAATGTCAAGCCTTTTTTGATGTGACTAAACGCGTATCGGCTACAACAGGCATTGGTATCTATCATGAAACGCATCGTTCCCGTATTATGTACAGCGCACCGATTGCACGGCAACATTTAGAAAAGAATCCCGATTTGCAACTCACTTGCGACCTCTCGCATTGGTGCTGCGTCCATGAATCACTGCTTGAAGATCAAGTAGAAACACTCAATTTAGCCATCTCAAGGGCAGGACACATTCACGCCCGCGTCGGACACGCCGAAGGACCTCAAGTCAATGACCCGCGCGCGCCTGAATGGGACAAAGCCGTGAAAGCGCATTTCAGTTGGTGGGATAAAATCGTTGCGCAACGCAAGCAAGCAGGCAAACAAGTAACAATTCTAACAGAATTTGGTCCGCCCGATTATATGCCAACACTGCCTTACACCCGACAAGCCCTTGCGAATCAATGGGACATCAATGTGTATATGATGAAGGTGTTGCGGGAGCGATATAAATGAAAAATGAAAAGTGAATAGTGAAAAATTGCTTTATATTTTTCATTTTACTCTTTTCATTTTTCATTAGTATAGATATTATTTTTGATTCTAAAACCAAACATTATGAATGAGAACGCTTTAAAAGACAAAAGTTACAAGTTTTCTATTCGCATAGTGAGACTTGCACAGTATCTCCAATCGGAAAAAAAAGAATTTATTTTAAGTAAACAAGTATTAAGAAGTGGAACAGCTATTGGTGCTTTGATTAGAGAAGGTGAATTTGGTCAAAGTAAACTTGATTTTATCAGCAAAATGAGTATTGGTTTGAAAGAAGCCAATGAAACAGATTATTGGCTTAGCCTTTTATTCGATACAAACTATATTGATGAACGATTGACGTTAAGTATGCAAAATGACTGCAAAGAACTCATTGCTATGCTTGTAGCCACTGTTAAAACATCAAAACTAAACCTCAAATAGGTTTTCACCTTTCATTTTTCACAGTCATTTTTCATTTTTCATTTTTCATTTTTCATTTTTCACTTTCATGGGAAAATTCCATCCTTTAATTGTCCATTTGCCCATTGGCATTTTGTTGCTCAATGCGGTTTTTGTGTTTTTATCTAAAACAAAGCGGTTTAAAGATTTGTCGGCGGCAATTCCAGTGACTTTATTTCTGGGTGCGTTGAGTGCAGTAGCGGCTTGCGTGACAGGTTGGTTATTATCTGAAAACGGGGACTATACTGAGGGGGTACTTTTTTACCACAAATGGCTTGGTATTGCGGTTGCGACGGCTTCTGTGCTGCTTTATTTGTCAAGAAAACATCAAAATACGTGGGCTTGGTTAGCGATTGTCGTTGGTTTATCGGTGACAGGTCACTTTGGTGGCACTTTGACGCATGGAGAAAACTATCTTTTTAGTGATGAAAAACCTAAAAATACTGAGGGGGTCGTTTCAACTAAAAAACTACCAGAAAACATTCAAGAAGCCTTCGTTTACAGCGATATTATTGAGCCTATTTTGAAAGAAAAATGTTTCAATTGCCACAACAGTACAAAGCAAAAAGGTAAATTACGCATGGACGACAAAGACGCTTTCTTAAAGGGTGGTGAAAATGGCGTGATTGCCATTGCAGGACAAGCCGATAATTCTGAAATGGTCAAACGCCTTGTGTTGGACATGGACGCAAAGCACCACATGCCGCCTAAAGGTAAAACGCAACCAACGGAACAAGACATTGTGTTGCTGCGTTGGTGGATAAATACAGGTTTGACTTTTGATAAAAAGGTGAAAGACATCGAACAGCCTGATGCCGTCAAAGCTATTTTCGCTAACTTCAATACAAGCGTTGCCAAAAAAGAAAATCCATTCATTCCGACAGTATCCGTAGAGAAAGCAGATGAGAAATTAATAGATTCTGTTAAGAAACAAGGGATTTTGTTGATGCCTGTTGCACCGCAAAGTAATTATTTACAAGCCAGTTTTGTTTCGATACCCAAAGCGGGCGATAAAGAAGTGGCTTTGCTTTTACCCTTTGCCAAACAACTCGTTTGGTTGAAATTGGGCAATACCAAAATAACAGATTCAGCAATGGTGGCGGTGGCTAAATTGACCAATTTGACCCGTTTGAGCCTTGAAAACACCCCCCTTACTGATAAAGGATTGGCTTCTCTGACTGCTTTAAGCCATTTGCAATACTTAAATGTGGTGGGTACTAAGGTGACAAGCGATGGATTGCTACCCCTCAGTAATTTGACGGAATTGAAGCAAGTTTTTTTGTATAAAACAAGCATTTCGTCCAATATGTTGAGTGTTTTACAACAAAAAATGCCGCATACGGTCTTTGATACGGGTGGTTATATTGTGCCGAGTTGGACTTCTGATACGGCGGTGTTTAAGAAAACACGTTGATTTGATACTTTAAAGCATTGATTGGCTTCAAAATTTTAACTGCCCCCGATAAGTACGCCCCACAGGAATCTGAAAACCATCAAATTCTATCTTTTGACGATGTAGATAAATCAATTTTTCGGCTGCTACAATAAATGATTTATGTACCCGTACAAAGCCCGACGGTGCAAGAAGGGCAGCTAACTCACGCATGGTTTCTCGAACCACAAAACGTTTAGCGGCGGTATGAATAATAGCGTAATCTTTCAATCCTTGAACATGTGTAATAGTAGAACGTTCAATAACAAATTGTTTTTGACCCGATTGAATCACTATTGTTTCTGAGGTTGTCGGCTTATCGGCTTCTGATTTTTGTACAGCAGCCTTGAATTGTTGCAAATCAAGGAATTCAACGGCTCGTTCTATGGCTTGTTGAAACCGTTCAAAGCGAATCGGTTTTACCAAATAATCCATCACGCCTAACTCATAACCATCCAAAGCATAATTCAGAAAAGCTGTTGTAAAGATGGTCACTGGGCGTTCTGTCAACGATTTTAAAAACGCAATACCGCTTTCTTCGGGCATTTGAATATCAAGTAATAATATGTCAAT
The DNA here is from genome assembly GCA_031411275.1 of Saprospiraceae bacterium. Classification (GTDB taxonomy): domain Bacteria; phylum Bacteroidota; class Bacteroidia; order Chitinophagales; family Saprospiraceae; genus JAAFJT01. Next base: position 33,627 of record JANOAU010000078.1, read on the forward strand.
CTTATTATCTGCAATGTACAGACGAGCTTCAGGTGCATTATAGGCATGATGGAAAGTTCCGATGCGGCAGATTTCTGTTATATAGCCTTCCAGAATGCGGTGAGCAATAGGTTCGTCATCAACAATTAAGCAATGGTAATTCATGACAAAGTAATTTTCAATTGAACGGTGAATATTTGCTCCCCCTCAGTAACGTATAAGCTGTATTTATCTTTGTAAAACAAATCCAAACGTTTTTGCACGTTTTGAATACCGATGCCCAGCGATTCCGTTTCTACTGAGGGGGGTGGTATATTGTTTTTTATGGACATAAAAAGACTGTTATCTTCTACTTTTATGACCGCCTCCAAAAAAGAATCAGCAATACTTCGACTGACACCGTGTTTGAACGCATTTTCAATCAATGGCAACAACAAAAGCGGCGTGATGCGTTGACTGTTGACATTGCCCATAATCTCAAAACGAATATTGCTGTCTTCGCGCAAGCGCAAACGTTCAATTTCAACATAGTGCTGCAAGTTTTCAAGGTCTTTCGATAACAGAACAGTGTCCGAATCGCCTTCGGTAAGCATATATTTCATCATATCAGACAATTTTAAGACCGTTTCACTGGCTTTGGGCGGGTTTTCAAGCGTCAAACCGTAGATATTGTTGAGTGTATTGAACAAAAAATGTGGATTGACTTGTGCTTTTAAATAATTCAATTCAGCTGTTTTCTTTTCCAATCCCATTTTGTTCAATACTTCACGTTGATTAAAAAAATCATCTATAAATTTCAATAAAATAGAAATCACTAAATAGCGGCAAACAGTCAAAATATCAATCATCACCTTGCGGGTTGAAGTGATATTCATATCAATTCTCACGTCTTTCTCTTCTATGATAATGGCTTTAGGGGCATGTCCTTCTGGCAAGGTATGAGACGGCTGTGGCATCGGTGTTGTATCAAAAACACGCTGGTATAAAGTAGTCCATGAATTAAATTCGACCACATTAATGGCTAAAGTACCAACAATCAAGACTAATAAAAGCCAAGTAAAATAAACGCCATAACGTTTTTTCTCTAAATAATGAGGTATTAAAACCCTCAAATTGAAATACACGATGCCAATAAGCAATCCATTCTTTAAAACAAGGTTTTTAAAAAACAAAGACGTGTTGAAATGCAGCAACACAGCCGTATCTACAAAATAGGATAGGAGAATAATCAGCCAAAACAGATAGTGGTAGAAGTACCGTGAAGTTGTCAAGTCTTTAAACAATGGGTTCATTCTTTTTTTTAATGCAAAATACGGTTTAAAATGGATGCCTTGTTGGTTCATTCGTCGCTAATCGTATTCATTAGTCGCAAACGCCAGGACAATTTGTAACGGATGTTTAATATTTGTTGTCTATTAGCGTAACCAAAGCACCCCTCCCTATCAAACGCCTATTTCATCATTTAAAAAAAACTTTTACATGAAAAAGCTTTCTCTTTTATGCCTTTGCACCTGCCTTTTATTACAAAACATGACAGCCCAAACGCCTTTAACGACGGCACAATGGCGCGAAGATGTTCAGTTTTTGAAAACAACTGTGCATCATAAGTATGCAAATCTGTTTCACAAGGTCACGGCGCAACAATTTGACGATGCCATTGCTGCATTGGACAAGCGAATTCCTGAACTTCAATCTTACGAAGTGGCGGCAGAGATGTCCAAAATCGTTGCGATGTTTCGCATTGGTCATACAAACTTGTCGCTTATTCCGATGCACGACCATCAAGGCGGTCAGCAGTCCTCCTTGGCTTTTAATTTCATTCCCGTTAAATTCTATTGGTTTTCAGATGGGCTGTACATTCAAGCAGCAGATAAAAAATATGCCAATGCGGTTGGTGGCAAGGTGTTGAAAATGGGTAATATGGAAACCATACAAGCCTTAGAAGCTATTCGACCTTATACGCCTTATGAAAATGAACAAGGATTCAAAGGCAATGCTCCTTTTTACCTTACCATGCTTGAAGTTTTGAAAACAGCGAAGATTGTAGAACAACTTGATTATCTGCCTATTGTCATTTCTAAAAATGGAAAAGAAGAAACAATTAAAGTTGAGAAAGCCCCCCTCCCTAAAAATCGCTTTAGTACAACTGGTTTGACCATTCCAGAAGATTGGGTGGATGCCAATACTGCTTCCGATAAGCCGCTTTGGATGCGTAAACCGAAGGAATATCGCTATTTTGATTATTTGAAAGACTCAAAAACCCTGTATGTTCGCCACAGCGTTACGTTGAATGATGGTGAAAAAACAATAGCAGATTTTTTCAAAAACATGCTTGATTTTATAGATAAAAATGATGTTGAAAAGCTCATTTTGGACGTGCGTATGAATGGCGGTGGCAACAATTACCTCAATAAACCCATCATTACAAGCATCATTCAAGCCCACAAGGTCAATCAAAAAGGCAAATTCTTTTGCATCATTGGGCGACGGACTTTTTCAGCTTGCCAAAACCTCGTGAATGAATTGGAGAAATACACCGAAGTGACTTTTGTCGGCGAACCAACTTCTGAAAACGTCAATTTTTATGGCGATACCAAACAAGAAACTTTGCCGAATAGCAAACTCACGGCTTCATTGAGTTGGTTGTGGTGGCAAAACCTCGACCCACGCGACAAACGCTTGTGGACAGCTCCGCATACGGCTACAGAAATGAGTTTTGCAGATTATGTGGCTGGCAAAGACCCCTCAGTAGAAGCTATTTTGAATTACAAAACAACAGTTGCCTTCAAAGAAAAGGTGATGGACTTGGCAAAACAGAACAAAGCGGCTGAATTATTGGCATTCGCAAAGGAATATAAAGCCAATCCGCAGAATCGTTACTATGCAGACCGCTTAGAAGTAGATATTAACGATGCTGGTTATGCTTTAATGAATCAAAATAAGTTCCAAGAAGCCTATAATCTCTTAGATGCGAATGTGCAACTCTATTCCGAATCAGCCAATGCTTACGACAGTAAAGCAGAATGTCTTTGGAAATTGGGTAAAAAGGACGATGCGATTAAAGTTTATGAAATAGCTATCACTAAAGACCCTAAAGGCGAAACGGGCGACAATGCACGCCGTATGATTGAAAAGATAAAAGCGCATTAATAACGTGTAAATAATAACGTCCCTTTTTTGTCATTCTGAACGCAGTGAAAGAATCTATATAAAAACTGTTTATGCAGATTCTTTCACTGCGTTCAGAATGACAAAATGACCATCTTATTATATCACCATTATAGAACAAAAATTGTCAAAAACAAAGATAACAAAGATGAAAAACATCCTTTTCCTATTATTTTTAATGAATTTAACAACGACGCACGTAAACGGACAACAAACCCACAATGCTGAAAATACATCCAATAGTGTTGTCCTTGCTAATGATAATTGTCCATTGATTGATAATTACCTCACACAATTAGCCAACGAGAAAAATTTCTCTGGTGGCTTGCTCATTATAAAAGATGGACAAAAAATATTGAGCAAAGGTTATGGTTGGGCGGATAAAGAGCATAAAATACCTTTTACACCCAGCACATTAGCGTCAATGGGCAGTATTACAAAGGCATTTACGGCTACGGCTATTATGAAATTGGTGGAACAAAATAAATTGACGGTACAAGACCCCCTGAAAAAGTTCTTTCCGACCATTCCTGCTGACAAAGCCAATATTACGATTCATCAATTGCTCACACATTCATCTGGTTTTCATGAATTTCTAAAAGATGATGGTGGGGATTATGAAAAATTGGAGACAGCTGCCTTTTTGAAACGGGCTTTTGCAGAACCATTAGCCTTTAAACCAGGGGAAAAAGCTGTTTATACCAATGTCGGCATGAGCATATTGGCTATTATCATTGAACAAATATCTGGATTGGACTATGAACAATACATGAAGAAAAATCTTTTTGACCCCCTCAGTATAAAAGAGATTGGTTATCATTTTCCTGCTTTATCAGACAATGCAATAGCCATAGGATACCAAAACGGAAAGGTTTGGGGAACACATCAACAACATTTTGCACAAGCAGGCGGCGGTCCTTATTGGAATTTAAAAGGTAATGGTGGTTTAGAGGCTTCGTTAAACGATATGTTTTTATGGGCAAATAGCTTTACAAATCATACAATTCTTAAAGAAACAACTATTCAAGAGATGTTTAAACCCCATATTTTAGAAGAAGGCTATGATGGACAATCTTCATTTGGTTATGGTTGTAATATTTTAAAAAGCCGACGCAATACTAAAATGATTGACAATGGCGGCAGCAACGGTATTTACTTCGCCAGACTCATTCGTTTACCAGAAGAAGGACTTATATTTTATATGGTAACCAACGAAAGTTCAATCAATACGAATAAAGTGTTGCCCAATGTCACACAACTCTATTTTAAAGGCATGATTGAACAAGATGCCTTGACAATGCAAGCGAAATTTAAAAATCCACTATCAAAAAAGGTGTATGACCTCATAGAAAAACCGACTACCACGGATTTAGGAACGACATTGGCAAAGGAAAATTTGACGATTGAAGACGATATGGTGTTGTTAGAAGCAGGACGACAGCTTATTGAAGAAAAGAAGCATGATAAAGCCTTAATTTTATATCAATACTACACTAAAACTTTCCCAAATATTGTCGTCGCATGGAATGATTTAGGGGATGTTTATCGAACACAAAACAATAAAACCGAAGCCATTAAATGCTACAAACAAGCCTTGACAATAAGACCTGAAAACCAAAGGGCAAAAGATAATCTTAAAGAATTGGGTAATTGAATAGTTGATAGTGCATAGATGATAGTTAATAGTGCTGACACTATTAACTATCATCTATGCACTATCAACTATTCAATTACCCTCAATTAAAAAACGTTCAATTTGTCGGCGATGCCGTAAGATGTGGACAATGGCATGTTCCATCAATTGTTCAACATCAAAGCGTTGTCCCCAATTTGATAATATCTTTTTATCATTGTCCAATTCTTCGAGAACAATATTGGGATAATCTGTAAACAATTGAACATTATAATTGAACATAGCATCAAGCGCAACACAATAATCTGATACATTGTTAAGCAATTGTCTTTCCTTAAAATCCAATTGTTCTTCCTGTGCATTTCTAATATAAATAGCATAACCATAGCCTGACCGTACAACATGTGTTAAGATAGTTTGAATGCTGCGGCAGTCTTCATCAGTTGTGATGGCGTCCATAATCTTTATCAGTTCTGTGGGCGTTACAGATGTCAGCACATCTTTTAAGTCTCCAAGGGCCCGCTCATATTCATCTAATAGTGCCCCTATAGCACCAGTGTCTCTATACTGTTTTGTTTTGTTCATTTTCATTAGCGACTTCGTCAATTTCATGCTTTTTCGGATAACCAAAAAGAATTGAAGTGATGATAGGTACAACAAAAATGCCGACGGTTAGAAAAGACAAATAGAGGTCTGCATTATGCCCTTCAATGATTTTAGATAGAGTTGCTTCAGGATAAAAATGAGAGTAAACAGAGAGCGTTAACTTCAAGCCCAATATGCCAATGACAACAAAGGCGGCGGTTTCAAGAAAAGGATATTTTTCCATCAATTTCACAAAGCCTTGTGCTACATAGCGCATCGCTAAAATACCAATAAAGACACCAATACAAATGAGGTAAATATTGTCAGTGAAAGCCACAACAGCAAAAACATTGTCCATCGAAAACGCCAAATCCATTGCTTCAATCAATATAACAGTTGACCAAAATTTCCCAAATAGACCAATTGTATTGCGGTAAATAAAATTGCTTTTTTTATCTATTGTATCATCTTCTATTTTGGGGGTTGCTTTTGTTATGAAATAATTAATCATCAAATAAAGCAGATAAAGCCCACCTATGAGTTTGAGCCACCATATTTTAATCAACCAAGAAGCCAAAAGCAAACAAATACCTCTGAATACATACGCGCCGATGATGCCATATTTTAAGGCTTTCGCGCGCTGGTCTTTTGGTAAATCCATCACCATTGTCGCTAATACGGCTGCATTATCAACTGATAAGAGACTTTCAATGATAATTAAAGTAAAAACAATAGTGGCGGCTGCCTGCAAATCATTGCCAAAAATGCTGTGTAAAAAATCCATATTTCTGTTTAATTTTCTTCTGTAACTCCCTTTTAAAAAGTTTAGTTCCAAACTTCGGCGCAAATGTAAGGGGTTAAGTTGTATTATCCTAAAAGAAGGATTTTGATACAACCATAAAGATGTTTTAAAGGTTCATTAAATTTTTTTCAAAAAAAATAATTAAACGTTTGATTAAATTAAACAAGTGATTAACTTTGCGCCAAGTTATAAAACCACATTCAAAAATGTTCGTCAAAAAGAAAAAAATAGAAACCGTGGATACACGGGAGCAGTTGCTGGAAACAGCAGCAAAATTGTTTGGTGAGAAAGGTTTTGAAGCCGTTTCAACCCGCGAATTGGCAAAAGAAGCTAATGTTAATATTGCTATGATTGCCTATTATTTTGGTTCGAAAGAAGGTTTGTTCAAAGCCATGATTGAAGAGCGTTTTCCTAAATCGGTGGCTCATTTACGGAATATTCAAAAACACGAAGGTAGTGCTTGGGATAAAATATCGGCCGTTATTGACCTTTATTTAGAAAGAATTATGAGTAATAGCTCATTTCATAAGCTTATTTTTAGAGAATTGAGCCTCGAACAGCGGCCTGAACACCGTGACTTGATTTTATCAGGTATCGAAAAAAATTGGGAAGTCATCAAAACATACATCCGTGAAGGACAAGAAAGCGGTGACTTCAAAGAAGACATTGATATGGAGCTAACAATAGCCTCTGTTTTTGGAACTATTTTTCAACTCATCAATATGCCTTGTTGGACAATCCGATTATTGGGGGAAAAAGATGAAAAATTTGTTAAATCGGAAGCCTTAAAAATACGATTGAAAAAACATTTGAAAGACATGATGAAAGCGCATCTTTTCAGCAAACAATATTCTGAAAAAATACCCCCCTCAGTATAAATTCCTTTTTTTTACTTATCATTTAATCAATCGTTTAATCAACTTAAACAAACGTTTAGAATATAAAATTAAAGTAGATGAATATCAGAAATCACCTTATTCTCTTCATGCTTTTGATAGTGGCTTTTTCTGCAAACAGTCAGACAACAAAATCGTTGAGCCTCGATGAAGCGGTTCGGCTGGGTATAGAAGTGAGTCAACAACTTAAAGCGACTGGCGCACGACTCGATGTGAGCAAAGCGAAAATTACCCAATTTAAGAACGCCTTACTTCCAAATGTGGCAATCAACAGTGTATATACACGAGTCAGCGACAATATTGCCCCCTTTTCTGTTGTTTTTCCTGGCTCCACGGATGCACTCGTTTTGAATCCACAAGTCTTGAATCAATTTACCAATCGTGTGTCTGTTCAAGAATATGTTTTTACAGGTTTTAGAGCCAAAAATTATTTAGAATCGGCTCAATTTCTGGAACGCGCAGCGACTTTAGACGTAGAACGTGATCGCATCGAAGTTAAAAACAACATCATTGCAGCGTATCTGAACCTTTTTAAATTGCAAGCGTCGAAGGCTGTGTTGATTGAAAACAATAATGTACTGAGGGGTCGCTTGAACGATGTAAAAAACTTCGTAAAAAGCGGAACGGCTCTTGAAAACGACCAATTAAAGGCTGAAATCACTGTTTCTCAACTCGAATTGAGTACAAAAGATGTAGAAAATGCGATAGAAGTTGCTAATTTCAATATGGCTTTGATGCTCGGTTTGCCCTCTGATACACGTATTGAGTTAGACGATAAGTCGCTTTTGGAACAAAAAGACCTTTCAGGACTTGAGGCGTATTTGAAATCGGTTGACACCAGACCAGACCTCGCAGCGGCTGATTTGCGCCGTCAAGCAACGGTCAAAGGTGTTGATATTGCAAGGGGTGCCTATTATCCTACCATCTCTGTGGGTGCTAATTATTTCTATAACAATCCAAATCAGCGTGTATTTCCACAACAAGATGCTTTTAAAGGCACTTGGGATATGGGGATTCAGTTGTCCTACAATTTGACGTCGCTTTATACCACAAAAGCACAAATTCAAGAAGCCCAAGCCAATGTTGTTGCTGCCAACGCTCAAAGACAACAACTTGCTGACATGGCAAAAATGGAAGTCAATGCCAATTTTCATGCCTACCAATCGGCTATGGATAAGATTAAAGTAACAGAAAAGACGATTGTTCAAACCACAGAAAATCAACGGGTTATGAAAAATCGTTACCAAGCGCAAGTATCCACCATAGGTGAACTTTTAGATGCAGATGCTTTGGTTTTACAAGCTAAAATCAACCTTGAAATAGCCAAAGCTGACCTTGTAGGGGCTTATTATAAGTTGCAAAAATCGGTTGGGAAATAAATGTGCCTAAAAGAGATTTACGAAATTTTTAAATTTCGTAAATCTGATACACCCCTCAGTAATTATTCTAAATAATTGAATTTCAAAGATTAATAAAAAATAAAAAAATGGCAATCGAAAATAAAAAAATCATTCGTTACGTCGTCATCGTTACGGTTTTATCAGCTGCCGCCTTTTTTGGATTCAAAAAAGCGAGTTTTATAGTCAATAATGAAGACACTGAAAATTCACAAATCGAGACCAATATCATCCCTGTTTTACCTAAAATCAGTGGTTGGGTCACAGAGGTGTTAGTGAAAGACAATCAACAAGTCAAAGCAGGTGATACGCTTGTGAAAATTGACGACCGTGAACTCAAAATCCGCGTCCTTCAAGCAGAAGTGGCGTTAAAAAACGCTGAATCGAACGTCTCGTTGATTGCTGCCAATGCAGGTACGGTCAATGCCAATGTCAGAACTTCTGATGCTACGATTCAAGCCCAAAACATAGGTATCGCTGCCGGTGAAGCAGTTGTTGGTACCGCAACGGCGAATATCGAAATCGCAAAAATTCGCGTCCGCAAAGCCACACAAGACTTCAATCGGGCAGAACAATTATTGAAAGAAAAATCAGGTACACAACAAGCCTACGATGCAGCGAAAGCAGAAAAAGAATCCGCAGAAGCCGCCGTTGTTGTTGCTGAAAAACAAGTCGCCTCTGCACAAGTACAAGTAGAAGCCGCTCGTCGTCAAACAAGTATTGGCAACAGCCAAAAAAATGTCGCCCAAACGCAAGTGGCTTCCGCTCAACAACAAATAAATGTTGCAAAAACGCAAATTGAACAACGCAAAGCTGAATTGGAATTGGCAAAATTGCAATTGAGTTTTGCCGTTGTGACGGCTCCAATGTCTGGTCAAGTATCACGTAAAAATGTACAATTGGGTCAATTGGTCAATGCAGGACAACCGTTGATGAGCCTTGTGGACGATGCCAATGTTTGGGTCGTTGCCAATTTCAAAGAAACACAAATTGGCAAAATGAAAGTTGGTCAAAAAGTGACCATCCATGTAGATGCTTACGCTGGAAAGGATTTTGAAGGCACTATCGAGTCTTTTGCAGGAGCAACAGGTGCAAAATTCAGTCTTTTACCACCCGATAACTCCACAGGTAACTTCGTAAAAGTCGTACAACGTGTACCCACAAAAATATTGATTACCGACAAAGCCACTGCGCAAATGCCTTTGCGTGCAGGTATGAGCGTCGGTGTGGTCGTGCCAGTGAAATAAATACTGAGGGGTCAAATTTCTAATTATCCATTATCAACTATCCATTATCCACTAAATAACATGGTATATCCTACTGGCTTTGCCAAATTCATCATCGTTCTTACGACGATTACGGTGGCAATTATGGAACTGCTCGATACCTCGATTGTGAACGTTGCCTTGTTCAATATGGCGGGTAGTCTTGGGGTCAATGTTGAGGACGTGGCGTGGGTCATAACGTCTTATGCCATTGCTAACGTCATTATTATTCCCTTAACAGGGTTTTTGGGCGAATATTTTGGGCGAAAAAACTACTATTTGGTCTCGATGGTCATTTTCGTTTTCGCTTCCTATATGTGTGGTGCTTCCACAAGCCTACCTATGTTGGTGTTGTGGCGCTTCATTCAAGGCATCGGTGGCGGTGCGTTGTTGTCAACTTCACAAGCCATTTTGTTCGATGCTTTTGCACCAAAAAACCGCGCTATAGCGAGCGGTTTGTTCGGCATGGGCGTTATTTTAGGCCCAACTTTAGGCCCTACACTCGGCGGTTGGGTCATGGAACATTTGGACTGGCCTTGGATTTTTTATATCAATTTGCCTGTCGGTCTTGTTGCTTGTTTGTTGGCGTATAATTTCATCGACAAAAAGGAAGGCGAAGGGAAAAACAAAGCCACTATTGAGATTGATTACCTCGGTATCCTACTGTTAGCTGTCGGTATTGGCTCTTTGCAATATGTTTTAGAGCGTGGTGAGTCTGAAGATTGGTTCGCATCACACACCATTCAATGGTTGAGCGTAGCGGCACTCATTGGGGTTGTGGGTTTTATATGGCGCGAATTGGTCATACCCAATCCCGCCGTTCGGTTGTCTATTTTAAAAAATCGTACTTTGGCAATGACCAATGTATTCACTTTTGTTGTTGGTATTGGTTTGTTTACTTCCGTTTATGTTTTCCCCGTCATGGTGCAGCGTATCAATGGTTTTACACCTTATGAGACGGGTTTAGCCATCCTTTTACCAACCTTAATCGGTGCATTCATTTTTCCAGTCGTTGGCAAAATGATGTCAAAAGGTGCGCCACCAACGCCCTTTATTGTTGTCGGCTGCATTATGTTCATCATTTTTGGCTTTTATGGCGGCACTATGAATGGTGATGCGGATAGATGGGATTTCTTTTACGTTTTGATATTGCGGACTTTCGGTATTTCGCTCATGCAGTTACCGCTTATCAATCAAGCCGTTGCGGGTTTGCCACAGAAGGATTATGCACCCGCGATTGCCATTAACAATATGATTCGTCAATTGGGCGGTGCATTTGGTATTGCGTTAGCGAATAATTATGTGTCCACCCATTTTGCTCAACACCGTGCTGATTTGATTTCTCATGTCTATCAAAGCAATCCCATAACAGCAGAACGATTGACCACGTTGACCAACGGATTGATTGCCAAAACAGGTGATGCCACAACAGCCGCACAACAAGCTTTAACCCTCTTAAATTTTTCAGTTGACAAACAAGCGTATTTATTGAGTTATTTAGATACTTATCGCTTGATTTCACTTTTTTTCATTGCCATTTTGCCTTTTATCTTTTTTGTAAAACCTAAGAAGAAAGAAGGAGCGATTTCAGCAGAAGCGGCAAAAGCAGCAATGGAGGCGCATTAATTTTAGATGTTTAGTTTTTAATGACAATGATATCAGTCTGCGAACTTTGGAAGTTTGCAGACTGCTTTTTTTATACCCCTCAGTATAAAAGGGTAATTAGTCCCTTTAAAAATACAAACTCAATAGCACTTATGTGGTCGCCTGAAGGTGCTTAAAGGATAAATTATACCGCTTAAAGGATGTCAAGGGGTCGCTTAAAGGATAAATTATACCGCTTAAAGGATGGCAAGAGGTCGCTTAAAGGATAAATTATACCGCTTAAAGGATGTCAAGGGGTCGCTTAAAGGATAAATTATACCGCTTAAATGATGCCGATAGGTTGCTTAAAAGATAAAATATAGCGCTTAAAGGATGGCAAGGGGTCGCTTAAAGGATAAATTATACCGCTTAAATGATGCCGAGAGGTTGCTTAAAGGATAAAATATATCGCTTAAAGGATGTCAAGGGGTCGCTTAAAGGATAAATTATACCGCTTAAATGATGTCAGAGGTCGCTTAAAGGATAAAATCTAACGCTTAAAGGATGCCAAGAGGTCGCTTAAAGGATAAAATCTAACGCTTAAAGGATGGGATTTCTACCATTAATGCTCAATTTAAGTCTAAAAATGGCAAAAACAAAGTGCTTTGGTGAATTATTAACGATATAAGCCATAGCTGACTAAAGAAGCCCCCTCAGTATTATCCCCTAAAAACACTAACTTTGTAAAAAGAAAGCACCTATTTTTGTTTAACATTGCCCTTATGCTAAATTACAATCCATTCACCTAAAAAAAGAAATTCAATGACGGCTGTACTAAAAATGGGTATTCAAGAACTGGATACAAACTTCGTTGAAGATTTGAAACACCAATTCGCTCATTCAGATGTCGAAATACATGTGCATGAACGACCTGAGGCACATTCAACGCTAACTACTAATGCGTTTTGGTCAATAATTGAACAATTGGATTGGTCAAAGGAAGGCAACGACGAAGCTGTTATTGAACCTGTTGTACAGATTTTACAGAACCACCCATTGGCATACATCTATCGTTTCGCAGATATATTAGCAGAAAAACTGTGGTATTTAGATACAAAAAGCCATGCTCAAGTCTTTTTGGATGACCCCGAAGAAGAAGGCTATCTATCAGTAGATGATTTTTTATATGCCCGTTGTGCAGTTGTGGAAAATGGTAAAGATTTTTACGAAAACATACGCCATAAACCGACTGAAATGCCTAAAGATTTAACTTTTGAACCTTTGTTGTATGTAGCAATGCACGCTTACAAACGCAAAACAGGTAAAGAATTTTTGTTTACCCCTGCCTATAATTTTGAAAAGTATAGTAATATTAGTGCTTGATATTTCCGATAGTAAAAAAGTAAAACGTCTTGAAACGGAACACATTCAAAACTACAAGAAAAAACATAGTAGAAGACCAAGGGGTAATCTTGAAGATTAAAACACATAAAACCATGACACCTGAAATTAGAGATAATTGGTATGAAGATTTTTTCCAAGGCATAAACTGTGAACTTTGGGAAAATGCCATACCAACTGAAATGACAAAACAAGAGGTTGATTTTTTGTTAAATGAGTTAGATTTACAAAAAGGGCAGCATATACTTGACATACCTTGTGGTTTCGGAAGACATGCCATAGAATTTTCAGAAAGAGGATTGAATGTTACAGGCATTGATATCTCCAAGACTTTTATTAAAGGACTCACGGGAAAGATTGATGCCGAAAAACTAAACATTAAAGCCATTCAAGCAGATATCCTTGCCGTTCAACTCAATGAAAAATTTTCTGGCGCAGTGTGTTTAGGCAATAGCTTTGGCTATTTTAATATCAACAAAATGAAAGTATTTGTTGAAAAGGTATCTTCGTGCCTTGACATCGGGGCAAAATTTATTATCAATTCGGGTATGATAGCTGAAAGCATTTTACCAAACCTTTTGAACTACGCAAAAAACAAATCATACACTGTTGGAAATATAAGAATGGAGGTTACTAATTTTTATCAAGTTGAGGACAGCTACATGATAAGCCACCTTTTATTTACCAAAGAAGGTAAGACCGAGGAACATGCTTTTAAGCACTATGTATTTACTTTAGGTGAAATAAAACGGCTTTTAAAATTCTATGGATTAAATACCATTGCAACCTATAGTTCGACATCAAAAGAAGCATATAAACTTGGAGACCAACAAGTTTACATCGTCGCTAAAAAGGAATAGCATTTAAAAAGTTACTAAATTGTCTTTTATTCCCTTAAAAGATTAATTTTGTTAGTCAATCAATCCACTCATTATGGGTTGGACAATTTTTGCAGCAACCTTTATTTTAAAATCTTCAAACGATATTGCAATCGCAACATGGCAAATCTCCATTCCAACTACCTCGGCATACAATCCCCCAATCCATTTTGGCTCGCCAGTGCGCCGCCAACAGATAAAAAAATCAATGTCTTAAGGGCTTTTGAAGCAGGGTGGGGCGGCGTTGTTTGGAAAACGTTGGGTTCACAGGTCAAAAACACATCTTCACGTTATTCAGCAGTGAGTTATGGTGGCAAAAAGGTGATGGGTTTTAACAATATCGAATTAATTTCAGACAGACCCCTCAGTATTAACCTTCAAGAAATCCGTGAAGTCCTCAAAGAGTTTCCAGATAGGGCGATGGTCATTTCCCTCATGGCAGACAACGACAAAGAATCGTGGCGCACCTTGATAAAACAAGTTGAAGACACAGGCGCACATGGTCTTGAACTCAATTTCGGTTGTCCACATGGCATGACTGAGCGCGGCATGGGTGCATCCGTTGGTCAAGACCCTGCCATAGCCAAAATGGTTGTGGAATGGGTGATGGAATATGCGACAATTCCAGTCATTACTAAACTGACTCCGAATGTACATTCCGTTGTGCCGACTGCTTCGGCATGTGCGCAAGCAGGAACGCATGGTTTGTCGCTCATCAATACGATTCAAAGTATTACAGGCGTGGATTTAGATACCTTTGATGTACGCCCCAATGTCGGCGGTCAATCGGCTTATGGCGGCTATTGTGGGCCCGCAGTGAAGCCTATTGCCTTGAAAATGCTGCATACATTGAGTAAAAACCCTAAGTTTAAGGATATTCCTTTGTCAGGTATCGGTGGCGTTTCAACTTGGCAAGATGCCGTAGAGTTTATGCTTTTAGGCGCAGCCAATGTACAAGTCTGTACGGCAGTGATGAAATACGGTTTCCGCATCATCGAGGATTTGACAAGTGGCATGTCCAACTGGATGGACGAAAAAGGGTTTGAAAGTACCAACGATTTCGTCGGTTTATCCGTCCAAAAACTAACAGAATGGGAGAAATTAGACTTAAATTTCCACATCATCGCCGATATTGACCAATCAAAATGTATTCATTGTGGCTTGTGCCACATCACATGCGAAGATGCGAGCCACCAAGCGATAGATTTACTGAGGGGTCAACCCTATAACACTTATACCGTCAAAGATGCCGATTGTGTGGGTTGCAATCTCTGCCAAATTGTTTGCCCTGTTGACGGTTGTATTACGATGGTTGAACATCGAGTAGGGGAGGAATATTTGAATTGGAGTGAGTTTCAGAAACGGGGGTTACCTTTAAATAGTCATTAATTATTTACTGTAATACACTTTGTTCTACTTTTCTAAAGTACCGAATTAGAATGAGATGTTAGTATAAAATGATGCACTCATCTGTCCTTAACAAAACGTTTTCTAAACTCCAAAGGGCTTTGATTTTTCAACAAACGAAAGGAGCGATTGAAATTAGAAATATTGTGAAAACCGCAATCGAAGGCGATGTGTTGGATACTTTTTTTGTTTTCAATTAATAAATGACACGCAAAACTGATGCGTACATCGGTCAAAAACTGTATATAGGTCTTGCGGGTGCGATTTTTGAAATATTTACAAAAATTAGACACCGACATATTGGCAATATTGGCAACGTCTTCTATCAATATTTTTTCATTGTAATGCGATAACGTAAACTCATAAACTTCATTGATTTTAGCCGATTCGTAGCGGTGATAAGTGTCCAAAAAATGTTCACTGCTTAAATATTGGGTTTCATCAGATTGAGCAATAGCATCTAAAATGTGCAACAAAACGGTAATGCGTCCCACACCTTTCTCCTTGTAAATCAATTGATTCAATAAATTTGCAACCTTATCTCTTGTTTTTCCCATAATGTGCAAACCTCTTTTGGCACGTTCAAATAAGGCTTTGATATTTTCCATTTCTTTCAGGTGTAAAAAATCCTTACCAAAACAATCGGGCAGAAACTGAACGACTTGTGAACCCACACGCAACTCTGAATGAGGCTCAAAGTAAGGGGGGGCGTTTTTCAAAACATGGGGCAAATTTGACCCTATCAGTATCAAATCTCCCGCACTAAAAGGTGCAATGTTGTCTCCAACAAACCGCATCCCTGTACTTTCAGTAATATATGACAACTCCAATTCGGGGTGAAAATGCCATTTATTATAAAAATTAGGTAAGTCGTCCACACGTGTAACATAAGAAAAGTCTATAGATGGATTGATTTTACGAAGTATGGCTTGCATGATTGTTATGATATTATTGATAAGATTAGCTCAAAAGTAATTGAATAATGATAAAATATCATCAAAAATTGATAAAATATCATTAAAAACATATAACATGTCATTGTAACTTTGTCAAACAATTTTACATCAAATATGAACGAGTTAGTTACTAATTTTTATACATTCTTGTTGTTAACCTTGCCGTCTATGAGGTCGGCAAGGTTGTTTTTTTAATCAATTAATTCAAAAGTCATACATTTTATTATGCAACACAAAGTCTTAAAAGTGAATCCATCTGATAATGTCATAGTGGCTCTACGCAACTTAGAAGCGGGCGAAAACATTGCCTTTGAAGGCGAAAACTATATTTTGCCAAAGGCAATCAAAGCAAAACACAAATTCGTTACGGAGGATTTAGCTATTGGCGACCATGTAACGATGTACGGTGTGTTAGTAGGCAAAGCCATTCAACCCATCAAACGCGGTGAGCAAATCACAACCGACAACCTCAAACACGAGTCGGAAGAGTATTCGACAGCTAAAAGGCGCCCCCTCAGTAATTGGCAAGCACCCGACATCTCAAAGTATGAAAATCGCACTTTTATGGGTTATCCACGCTCTGATGGACAAGTGGGGACGGCTAATTATTGGCTCGTCATTCCCTTAGTTTTTTGTGAAAACAAGAACATTTTGAAGCTAAAAGATGCTTTTGATAAGTCGCTCGGCTATGCCTTTCCAGACACTTATTTGAAGCAAGTTCAGGATTTAGTGGAATTGGATAAAACAGGTAAAACGGCTGAAATTGGCAATTATCAAGCAGATAATATTGCGAAAAGCAAGCAAAAATCGCCTTATTTTAAAAACATTGATGGTGTCAAATTCCTAACGCATGAGATGGGCTGCGGTGGCATAAATTCCGACCAAGAGCGTTTGGCTGCCTTGTTTGCGGCTTATGCCAACAATGCTAATGTGGCTGGTATGACCGTTTTGAGTTTGGGCTGCCAAAAAACGCAATATACCGATTTATTGAATGAAATTGAGGTCAGAAATCCGAATTTTGACAAAAAAATACTCTATTTCAACCAACAGAGCTACGGAACGGAGTTTGAAATGATGTCGGCGGCTATCAAAGAAACCTTTCAAGCACTCATCGAAGTCAATAAATTGGAACGTCAACCTGCACCGCTTTCAAAGTTGAGTATTGGTTTAAAATGTGGCGGTTCTGATGGTTTTTCAGGTATTTCAGCCAATCCCGTGTTGGGTCATTTGTCCGATTTAGTCGTGGCATTGGGTGGTAAAACCTATTTAGCAGAATTTCCAGAACTCTGCGGTGTCGAGCAAGACCTCATAAACCGTTGTGTGACAACGGATAAGGCTGAAAAATTTGAATATTTGATGCGTTCATATTCAGACCAAGCGGCAGCGCAAGGTGCGAGTTTCGACATGAACCCCTCAGTAGGCAACATAAAAGATGGCTTGATTACCGATGCGATTAAGTCAGCAGGAGCAGCTAAAAAAGGTGGCACGGCACCGATTGTTGATGTCTTGAAATACACTGAAATCGGAAAAGAACCAGGCTTGCATTTGGTTTGCACGCCAGGCAATGACGTATTGGCAACAACAGGACAAGCGGCGGCAGGCTCAACGATTATTTTGTTTACAACAGGCTTAGGCACACCGACAGGTAACCCCGTAGCAGCCATGGTCAAAGTATCAACCAATACTATTTTGGCTAAAAAAATGCCTGATATTATTGATTTTGACTGCGGAGCTATTATCGAAGGCGAAAAAACAATTGAAAAAACGGCAGAAGAACTATTGGACTATTGCATTGATTTGGCGAGTGGTCAATTCCAAACAAAGGCTCAAATCTTAGGACAAGACGACTTTATTCCTTGGCAGACGGGGATTAATTTGTGATTTTTGACACGCATTACACAGATGATACGAATTTTTTTTTGAAAATAGATTTACCAAATTTTTAAAATTTGGTAAATCTTACCCCTCAGTATTCAGCATTAAAATCCATACTGCACTCATTCACATTCTAAATAAATGTTCCAACTAACAAACAAAACAGCCGTCATCACAGGCGGCGGCAGCGGCATAGGTCAAGCGATTGCAATGCTTTTTGCAAAGCAAGGGGCCACCGTACATATTATAGAACTCAATAAGTCTGCCGCACAAGAGACTGTAAATCAAATAATTACTGAGGGGGGGCGAGCAGTGGTTCATGCGTGTAATGTGGCGATTCAAAGCGACGTAAAAGCCGTTTTTGAAAAAATCGGACACATGCATATTTTAGTCAATAATGCAGGAATCGCTCATATTGGCAACGTTGAAAATACAACTGAAGCCGATTTTGACCGCATTTTTGATGTGAATGTCAAAGGCGTCTATAATAGTATGCATTCGGCATTGCCACACATACGTAAGGCCGGTGGCGGTGTCATTTTGAATATGGCTTCTGTTGGTGCTTCAGTCGGATTATCGGACCGTTTTGCTTATTCGATGTCAAAAGGAGCGGTTTTATCCATGACGATGGCAACGGCAAAGGACTATGTGCAGCAAAATATTCGTTGCATCTCTATATCGCCAGGACGTGTACACACGCCTTTTGTCGATGGTTTTTTAGCAAAAAACTATCCAGGACGTGAAGCCGAAATGTTTGAAAAACTATCTCAAACACAACCGATTGGACGCATGGGCAAACCCGAAGAAATCGCTCATTTAGCTTTGTATCTTTGCTCCGATGAAGCGGGTTTTATCACAGGTTGTGATTATCCGATTGATGGCGGATTTGTAAAATTAAATACTTAATTAGTGGAGGGCGTAGCATTTAAAGGGAACAATTAGGAGTGGAAAGTTGAGAGCAGACTTCGTAAAAAGAAACCCTAAATTAGGGCGTAAATATTCGCTTTGAACTTTTTATCATGTTATATCCTTTTAGTGGTCAACTAAATTCAGGACAAGACAACGTGTCATTTCCTACGAATAAACATAACTAACATTATTGATTGCCAAATATCGCCTTGCAATAGGTTAACAATAGTCTGATAAAACTATGACAATCAAAGAGTTGAGAAAGCGATTAAGGGAACACTGGCATGGCTTCATGAAGCAAACAATTGGACAACAATGGATAAAAGAGCTATTGCAGACTAATAGCACAAGCAATAAACGGACAGATTGTTTTAAAAAAATAAGATGAAAATACTGAGGGGTCATTGCGGATATTTATGCATCAATTCTGCTCGTGTGTGAACGTGCAGTTTGTGATAAATGCTCCTTACTTGTGAACGGACTGTATGTTCAGAAACAAAACGACCATTTGCAATTTCTTTATAAGACAAACCTTTGTAAAGCCCTTTCAGAACGATGTGTTCCTGTTCAGTCAGTTTCTCCAATTCAGGATATTTTTTTTCGGATTCTCGCATATAGTTTATGGCTAATCGTGCATATTGCCGCGACATAGGTGAACCACCCGCTTTTATATCTCTGATGCCTTCTGCGAGTTGTTCTATCATGCCCCCTTTAAGCAAATAGCCATTGGCCCCCGCGCCTAAGGCTTTGAAAACCTCGTTGTTGTCGGTATGGTCTGTGAACATGATAAATTCAAGGTTGGGGTATTGATGTGCATTTTCAAACACACAGTCAATACCATTTTGCTTGGGTAAACCAATATCCATCAAAACAACATCGGCTTGCAGATGGGGCAAAGCAGCGGAAAAAGCTTCAGCACTATCGAAACTGCCGATACATTCAATGTCCGAAAATTGATTGAGTAAATTGGCTGTGAGTTTACGGACATCGAGATTGTCTTCTACTATCGCTATTTTTATCATTTTTAGAAATATTTGTTCGGCAAATATCTGTATTAAAACGGTAGGGAACAATCATACAAACGTATGAAAGTGACGATTGTCATTAGGTATTTTTTACCATTTACATATCCAAGAATGCTTATAGTCGTTCCTTGCTCAACGATACGACAAATAAAACACATACTGACAATCATTTCTGCACTGTGTTTGATGCCGTTTATCCGTTGGTAAGAGGATAACGATGGCTAATGATTTCATTGGTTTTAAGGTCTTAGTCAACGCTGTTTGATTTGCAGACACATTTAAGTTTTTCTTTTTTATCATACAAGTATCTGACAGTTTTTCTAACAAAAAAGATACCCCTCAGTATTTTACAATTTTTTCTACTCTACTTAAATTTCTTATGATAGAGAAAGGGCATTATTTGTCAGCAAACCTTTATAATATATTTGTATGATAAAAAAGAATACATTAAATTTGTGTGGAACAAACGTGATGGATTAAAACTTCAAAACCATAGAAATAACTGCCCTTCGTTGTCATATACCCTATTGCCGCAAAAAACTTAAAGTTTCTAAAAACCAAAATATGAAAAACTCAATACCACTCAAACTCATCACTTGTGCTTGCCTTGTTGTTTTTCTAAACTTAATAGCGCAAGAAGCTAAAGAAGAACCCACATTCTTTACAGGACTGTCGCCTGTGATTTTAGAGCGCAATGCGGCTGAAATCAATGTGATTAATAGCCTTACTTCCTATTGGATATTGTCCAAACAATTCAGACCTGATAATCCAATGGGCTTTTTTGTGTTTAAAAAGCGGTTTACGTAGGCGAACCATCATTTAGGTATTTCCTATGGTTTTTCTAAAAACAAAAAGTGGGATTTAGGTGCAGAATTGAAATTTAAGCTTGTTTTTCAATCCGGCATAGGCCCATGAAAACGGCATATTCTAATTGTTTAGCCTTTTAAAATTGGTTGCATCTATATTATTGAAAATACTTAGGGGTGGAGGAACAACTATTAAAAAGGAAAAATGTTTCAAATTTTTTTATACTTAGATTTCAGTATCCTGTCCGACTTTCAGACAGGATTTTTTTATGATTTTCTTACAAATTTGAGTCATCCCCAATTGTCAATCCATGAACAGTTATCTGTTCCTCCTCTTCATCTCGCCTTGCGGGATAAGAAACAGTTTATAAAAACGCACGGATATTTTGTTTCTTCTAAGGATTAAGCAGATATGCCAATACGTGCGATACCGCCTTTGTCTTAAATAAACCGACATCTTCTCTTGACGTGTATTTTACATGTAAAACAACATCTGTAATCGTATTGTAGTCAAAAGGACGCAAGGGAGCTTGTGCAGGCATTTCCAATTTCCAACGACTGATAACGCCCGCGCCTTCAAACGGTAGATAGCGGTCATCTTTGAAATTGAGTTCAAAAACACCTGCGTCATTTTGCCCATGACTGGTCGCCACAGCTTTGAAAGGCACGTTGTTTTCAACAAAACGCTCGTCGTCAATCGGTATGCCCTCTTCGTTGTTGCGCTCGTAAGTAGCACCCGACGTATTGATACGGACACTGTTTTTCAAAAGGCGCAAGGTCGCCGCAATCGACGTATTGGGTGCAGCACCCGAAGGAATGGAAATGCTCACAGACTTGATGCGGCGGAAATAATGCCCTGCATAATCCATATCAAATACCTCTTCGGGTACGTCAAATTCCGTAATGCCTGTTGTTTTCAAGCGCGTCAAAGCCGCTGCATTGATTTTTGACAAAGAGATATTTTTAGTGATTTCAAATTCCCGTTTGTTAGCATCTAAAAACGCTTTTTCCATTTGGCGCAAACTCAAATGCAGTTGTTCGCCAGCGGTTAAGCCTTGCATTGCGCTGTCGAAATAGCCGTATTGAATGAAATTGGAGGTAGCCATACCCAACTCCTGGTGGTAAGCTTTTTCAGCCGTTTTAGCCATATCAAAAGCCAATTGATAGGTTTGTTTATAGACGATAAACAGCCGTTCTTTCATAAATTGATACAAATTGCCGTTTGTGAATTTGGTTTTTAAGAAATCCTCAACCGCTTCCATATTCTGAATATTTTGCTGATGAATGGCTAATTCCTTTTCAGCCATCGCAATACGCACATCGGCAATCACAATTTGACGGTCAATTTGATAAATATCGGCAACAGACAGTTTGGCTTCTTGCGCCCACTCTTGTTCACGACGAACGTATTGCGCCGTTTGCACCGATTTTTTACCTTCTAATGATTTTACAGTAGCAACAATATCTTGCACTTTACCGAAAATTTCAGCCGCTTTGCTCAATTGAATACCGCCAAGCGATGTTCCTGCGCCTACGCCAAATGGTTTAGCTGCTACGCTAAACTGAGGAATCATAGACAATACTTTGCCAATTGCCTCGCCTGCCGAAATAGCCAATTTTATGTCTTTGACTATCTCATCTACATCTAAATCGAACTTCTCTTTGGCGATCAATTTCAGGCTCGACTCAGCAGCTTCAACCACTTTGTCGTCTGAACCACTGGCCAGCGCACCGATGCCGTTTATGACAATTTCACGGGCGAGTTCATCGTCTTTTTTAGGTTTTTTAGCCGTATTCATTTGCGGCGGTGCGGGAACGTCTACACCTTCGCTGCCCGATTTTATCGCCATCAAAGCGAGGTTGTGCCTCAGGCGTACCAAAGCCGTTTCACGCGTTTTTATCAACGTTTCGCGTTGGTTTCGGGCTTCTATCACTTGCCAAGTTTTCACGTCTTCCACCATTTTTAGTAAACCTGTTTCATGCGTTGTGCGCATCAAAGCGAGGTTTGCAGCGTCTTTTTTCTCTAAAATACGGAGTAATTGATTGCCAAATGTTCGGACTTCGCTGCACAATTCAATACTTTTATCCAATAAAAACCTAAACCGATACATCGGTGAAGGACTGAACAAATCGCTCAAAACGCTGCCCAAACTCAATCCTTTTGCCGTTGCTGCTATTAATACTGAGGGGTCTATCGGTGGGTCAAACAACGCCAATTTGCGTTCAACACCATCAATATTCATACAATGCCGCAGCTTGAAAAGTCGGTCACCAACGGTATCCCAATAAACCAACAAATTCGGATTATTTGGAATACAGAAGTACAAGGCTGTACCAATACCCAATAAACTGGCATTGGTGGGCGTACTGCTCACTGGTACACTGCTTGAATACGGAAATAGGTTCTCCATCTGCACCAAAGCATTGCCAAAAGCATCCAATTTGGGTTGCAAAGAGGCAAAAGTTTCTGCTTTTATCTCGCCCCGTTTGGGTATAAATTGCGGACGTGGTCCTAAAATATGGGCAGCTATGATATACAATTGAGTCGCTTCATTGGTACTTTCCATCGTATCTCGACGGAAGAGGTCGTCACCCCAAGCTATGATATTTTCGACGTATTTCATCACCACATTTTTCATATAAGCAATGGGTCGTCCACGTGCAATGAGGTGGGGTTTGAAAGGATTTTCACGCCATTCTGCAATTTTATCCGTTTCAGCTTTTGTCGCTTCTTTATTCGCTAATCGCAAGAAAAACTTTTCAATATTCTCTTTCGCCCCTATTTTAAACGGTGGCACTTGCCAAAACTGTGTGTTGTTATCATCGGGTTTATCCGTTGTCATGGGATTGAAAATATAGTGAAACCACTGCATCGCTTCCGCATATTTGCCGTTTTTGCTCAACCGCGTAGCAATATACAAGGGTGCATGAAAGAACAATTCCCAATTGTACAAGCCATACGCACTGTTTTCGTCAAACTCAACTTTTACGGAGGGGGCATTTTTATCCACTAAATTTGCGACAGGTTGATAGGTTGTTTTAAATAAATTGCCTTTATCATCTGGTAAAAATGTATCAGCCGTTAAAAGCTCATTGATGCCGCCATGGTTCAGTCTTTTAATATAAACATCAGTATAAGGATGATAAAAATTCTCAAACGTCAAAGTCGTATCCCAATTAAAATAACTGCCATAATAAGACGCTGCCCCTACACCAATCTCTGTCACCGCACCGCTTAATGCACCAGCCGATTTAGCAACAGGCGATAAAATAGCTGATGAAGTAGCCGTTTTAGACATCAAACCCACGCGACCCATATCGCCATTATTGCCAGAGGCCGTATAGCTCATGGCTTTTGTCGTTGACGAGACCCCCTCAGTAATTAAGGCATTTTGATAGGCACTTGAGTTGCCTTTTAGCGTTGTCGCCATTTCATAATAAGGTAAATAAGGCACTTTTTCAATGTTTTTTATCGAATCAAAAATCCGACTGCCCCCATGGGGTTGAATGAAATAGTTGCGCTCACCGTCTTGATAAAAGAACGGCGTTGGTATATCGGCTTCAAAATCAGAAGGCATAAGTTGATTGTCAAAAGCCAAAGCATGTTTACGATTGGCTTTTAAATATTCTTTTTTGCGCAACAACAGCGTACCGACACGCCTTGATTTCATAAAATCATTGGTCAAATATTGTGTACCATTATACACCTCGATTATGTGCGGAATCCGCTTCAAATTGCCTATGATTTCTGTAAAATCTGTCCTTATTTCCGCTTCTACATCTGTCAAAATGAAGGACATGGTGGTCAATCGGTCTTCTCTTTTCGCGTCCAATTTACTTTCACCAATTGCTGGCGGTTGTACAATCAATTTGTTATCTCGAATACGAATCACAGGGCGGCAATAAGCGGGTTGCCCATTCAGTGTTTTAAGACTTTGCGTGCCATAGGATTCAATATACACCTTTGACATCTGTTTGGGCAGCCATTTACCTTCCCGAAATTCACTCCAAGCGATGAATGTGCGCCATGCTTTTCTACCTTTTAAAGCAGATGAACTGCTATTTTTAGCTGTTTTTTCAAAGGAATCACCGCTGCCACTGTCATCGGGTTTCGCTATTTCTGTAAATTCTAACCAGAACAAAAACAGCCGCCCTTTCCAACGAATCGGCATCACGTGCGCCCCATTGTACTCTCCTTCTCCTGCCGTTCTGATATCCAAACCCAAATTTTCCCAAGCCGACCAACGCCCATATTTATTGCGGTTTCGGTAATAAAATTGCGAAGTTGCGCCATGCGAACGTGCCACAACATGTAGCGTATCTGCCAAGGCATCGTTGTAAACACCAACAATATCTAAGTTGGACACCTCTTGTAGTTTCTTCAAATAATTTCTAAAAGCCGATTCTGCAGCAATGGTTGAGATGTCATTTTGCGTCAAATCCGCCTCTAATTCCTTGAAAAACGGACTTCTATCATCGCGCCATTCAGGTTCGAGCCAATTTTCGGGATGAATAAAAACCTTGCGATTGGCTTCCCAAACACGGTATAATTTCATCCATTCCCATTCTTGCGCCTTGATTTGTTCGGGCGATACCCAAAAATCACCTTTTGACGGCTGCTTTCTTTCTAAATTTAACAAACAACGGGTAACAAAAAGTTGAACCGACGACATCGCTTGACGCACCCGTGAGGTGTCCATGCAAGCCCCCATTTGTACATCAATTAAAAAATATTCGTACAAACTATCGGCATCGGTCACGCCCCACGTTTGCAATTTATTTTGAACTAAAAGATAAGAAACAAGGGCATCGCGCCGCCTTTCACGCAACGGATTATTGACCGTTGGCGCAAATTCAGTCCAATCTTTATCGTCATATTTGGCTCGAATAGCGTTTTGAATATCGTGCGCCCGATTGTCCAAAATATCAAAATCTGTTTCAGGTGTTGCCCAAGTTGCCAAACGGCTGGCTGAAATGCCTGTTTCAAGGGCAATCATAGCCGCTTTGGCGACGGTTAGCCATGTATTAGGCGTTTGCAAAGCATTTTTATCAAATCCAAATTGGGTTTTTATGAGAAAATCCAAATCAGATAAACCCCAAGACGTTTGTGTTGCAGCAACCGCAATCACATCGTCCAAAGTCAAGGCAGGATGATAAGCTGTATCAAAAATCAAGAGCCAATCGGCTTCTGGCGCAAGGCGTTTTAATGTCGCATAATCATTCAGCGTCAGCCAATGGGGAGGTGTCATATTTTGAAAATCCAAGTTGCCAAGCATTGCGCTGTGCGCCACAAGGTGCTTAACCTCTTCGATACTGAGGGGGTACTTATTGATGGTCGTTGCACCGCGATTGAGTTGTTGAACTGCTGTTTTTAAAGCAATAATCGATTTTTCAGAGAATAAAACACTGGATGGTACGACCGTTCCCCCTGTTTTCGGAGAACGCCAACTCAATATAACACTCGAAGCTCGAGCGCGGTCTGCATATTCTAATTTGAGCTGATACAAGCGTGTTGGGGTCAATTCCAAGGCAGCTTCCCAAGATGTTTGGGCATCGCCATCTAATTTTTGAAGAATTAAAACATCGTTTATATACAAATTAAACGCATCATCTGAACCTGCGACATTGACAACAAATGTAAATTCATCGGCAACGGGTGCGGTTACATAGCCTTCCCATAACGCACTCAGATTGTCAAGCGGCAAACCAACGACATTGAAACTGTTATTTTCATTAAAATCAATCGTTTTATCTGTTCGTTCAGTCACCACATCCGTGAATGTTAGGGTGCGAAAATAGGTCGCAGACAAGCCTTCATCTGTCAAAAGAGTTAAGAGCTTAGCCAAATTAGCCCCCCTCAGTATATCGCCTACTTGCGCCTCATTTAAATTGACCAAAGCGGCCATATTTTGAATAATACTGTTTTCACGCAGTGTTTTTTTCAAAATCGGTAAAAAACGTTGGTAAAAAGCCTTAAATTTATTGGTTTTCCACTCTGCTAATGCCGCCCCATCGGTAAGCGGTGCGGTTCGTTCCACAAAAGCAGCTGCTTGTGCGGGGTTGTCAAAATAGGATTTAAAGGCAGTAACAAATTGGTCTTCGGGCAATTGATAAACAGCATTTACGGCTTTGATAAAATTAGCCGTTGCACCTGCCAAACCTGATAAAGTCGCTTTTTCAGCCGTCGTTAAAACGCCCGTCACACTCAAAATACCTTTTGCCTTGACGTATTGCACCTTTGTTTTTAAATCATTGGGTATTGTTATGGGCAAATTCGCTTGTGTTTTGGCACTAAACACACTTGTATTACTGATAATACCAAAAAATAAATCCACATTGTCCTTAGGCGTTATCAAAGTCATTTTAGCTTTTAAAAACGCTTCATCAATCGTCAAACTATTTGAAAAAGCCGCGTGTTCGGCTTCAATTTTTTGAAAACTTGACCGAATGGAAATCAGCGTTTGTGCTATTTTATCCTCTGTTAAACCGCTGTCGTTGCCTGTCAAAATATAATTCAACTCTTTGGCTTTGAAACCTGATGCTTTTGTTTTATCCAGAAGTTCAACAAAAGCCAAAGTGTCTTCAGGATTGATTGTTGTATAGCTTTGTGTTGCAATATCAAAAATGCTGAAAGGATTGATAGCAAACAGTTGTTTTATCAAAATAAAATCCGCTATTTGAACCTTCAAAACCTTGGGAAAAGAGACATAACGGTATAAAATGGACAGATTTGGCAGATTCAAAACAGAGGCTTCACCCACGCCACTATCTGTTGCGATGCGGTCAAAATCGTCTTTTTTGATTTTAAAAGCAGCTAAAACAGCGTCCAAATGTGCGCCAATCGTTTGCGTTGCATCGCTCAATAAATTGCCTAATTTATCGGGTTGAAACACTTTATCTATTTGGCTGATAGTGCGGGTTAAAAACAGACGATTGTATAAAGATTTTTGTCCGTTTGTTTCAATATGTCCCCAAGCTGTTGCCAAACGGTCAAGCGGCAGCTGTGTTTTTTCAAACAGCGTTTTCACGGTGCTGAGTTGCTGTAATACTGAGGGGGTCAAATCCTTTGCTTGTAATGCCGTTAAAACAGTGTCTAATTCTTCAATTGTCCAAGTTGTTTTGCGCCAAAGGCGAATAAAGCGGTGCATTTTTGTTAAAAAATCATCGCTCAAGGTCGTCGGTGCGGCATCATATATTTGCTCCAAAGTGCGCAGCGAAGTTGTATTAATATCGCAACCCGAATTCGGTTCATACAAAGTCACCAGCGTTTTTAAACCTTCAAAATGCGTTTTTACCCAAGCCGTAAATGCGTCTTTTGTGAGACCTTGCCTGTCCATAGCTGCTTTAAAATTAAAGTCGGTATCGGGGTCAAGCGTATCGTCGTTGATATTTCGCAAACCTTCGTAGAGCAATTGGCTGTTAAAAGGTTGGGTGGCATCAATAGGGAAATCTTTAAAAAGGTCTTGAATAAAATCAAAAGCCGCTTGTTTAGGATTCAAAAAACGTGTTTTTATCAAAGCCACCAAATCCACATATAATATGCCTGTCCGTTGCAAAACGGTTTGAACGGCAGGAATAGCCGTTTTCAAAGTATTGTCGTCGGCAAAGCCGTAAAATGACCATAAATCAGTGCCTTCGGGCGTGGTATCAAAGTTTTTACCTGTTAAAATGGCGTATTCTTTTTGCGATAAATTCAAGTTTTCAGCGACAACGGCTGCACCACTTTGATTCATTTTCACCATCAAATCTGCCCTTTTTAGGCCATTTGGCATAAAAGAGCGCATCGTATCCAAAGGCTGATGATAAGGCAAATTGAACGGATAAACCGCCGTTGCCAATTTTTTATAGGCTTCGACGAGGTGATACTGAGGGGTCGCCCGCAACTCCTGCATCGTAGCGTTGCCAGTGTCGTGGGCTGCATTTTTATCAAGCGTATTATTGGCAACATAGTATTCTAAAACCTCATTGACTAGGTCAATATACGGGATAACAGTATTTGTATTTTCGCAGGTCAAAGGCAAATACGCCAAATCGGGGCGGCGGTCTGACAACACTTGAAGGGGTGTTTTAGCCGCCGTATTAGTAGGCAATTTGGATAAAAAACGCATCACATCTACCAAATATGCCGCAGGACTGTTGATAGAACGGCAGTCTCGACATTCACAAATATTGGCTTGACCGAATATATTTTCGTAGTTTGGAATATGCTTTTTGATGGTATCCATTACCGAAATATCAGACAAACCCCTATTGCCGTCATTGATTCCAAGCGGCATAGTTGAAGCCGTATCACTGCCACTGATTGCCGCAGGCGTTACAGAATGAGTCAATTCATAGAGCGACATGAGGGAATCATTGGCTTTTAAAACATTATATGTCGCTCGACTATGCACAGACTTTGCCACACCTTCTCCGCCTAATGCTGCTGCATAAGTGCGCACAAAAGCCGCTTCTGGTACACCTGCCACTTGAAAAGCAGAGGTAATACCGTTTGCCATCAAACCTGACATAGCTTCGGGTGTCGGGCTGATTTGAAAAACACGCTGCATGGTTTGCAAAGAAGTCCGTACTTCAGTCGCTTGTTCAGGCGCAACTTGCTGTATGACATTTTCAAAATCCGCAATGCGTTTTGTCGCAAAATCGAAGCCCGTTGCCGTATTGAAAAAAGCGACTAAACCATTCGCAGCCTCACGGGTTTCCAATTCTCCTTTTTGAACCATAGACGAAATTTTCTCCGTCGGATAAGTGGCGTGCAAGACATTGCGGACATTCGAGACGAATTTTTTAACTCTTTCTGCTGGTGTTCCCCCCTCAGTATTGTCAGGCAAACCTGACTTTTGCAGTACCTCTAACCAATCGGCATCTGTTAAATCCATCAAATTTGTGGGCGAAGTAATGCCTTCTCGTGTCTGCAAGACCTCTACCAAGTCGGTATATCCACCCGCAATCAAGTGCAATTGATTGGTGAGTTTTAAAGATTGGATTTGGTCATTATCGAAACCCGCTTGTGGCAAGGTCTCTTTCCAAAAGTTTTGCGGATCGGTATTGGTTTCAATTTGGCGTTGCAGGTCAATAAAAGTATTTTTTAAAGCTGGTGTTTTTAAGGTTAAATCTAAAGAACGATTAAAATTTTGAACAATAATCGGCGTCGTCCGTGTGTTTGTCAACACTAAAGATGCCGCTAAACGCAAAAGCCGCTTAACGAAATCGGTTATCGCTTCATCCGTTTTAGAGTCAATAATATTTTTTGAAATAGCGGATTTGAGTTTCTCAAAAAGTACCCCCTCAGTATAATCGGTGATTTCACCATACGTTAAACCCACATTTTCACGTCCTAACGCATACAAAAAATCAGTACCACTCAATTCAGTACGTCCAAACAATAAAGCTTCGGCTTTAGCAGCGAGGCGTAATTTTGATGCATTGGTATCGGTTTCTTGCGCCAAAAAATCAATTTGTTGTGGACTGGCGACAAGCTCATTGAGCCGCAAATCGCTATTTCTAAGTATGGGCGTGATGGCATTTATCAAAGCCGTATATTCCGAAATGCCTTTTATTGTTGCTTCTGCTGTCAACCGAATATCGAGATTTTGAATTTCATTGTCGGTATAATCCCGTTTTGTGGTCATCCGAGACCGTTCCACAATTTTGTCGTTTTGAGCTAAAAAACAGATGATATCGGCGTGTGATTTATCGCCATTAATAAAATTTTCGTTATCATAGTCAATTTGATAATACCCCTCAGTATTCGTCACTATTGAGCCAATCCATTGAAAACCATTTATTTGCATGGTTTCACGGACATTCGTGACGGTATTTATGAGAGGTACACCGCGCAAATCCACGTCAAATGCCACGACAGTCGCTTGCACCATAGGCTGCCCAAAGGCATCATACACATGACCGCTGACGCGAAAAGCCTTGTCCAAAAGTTGCCGATTCCTTAAATTATCATTCAAATTTTTAGCCGTTGCTTCATCAACAAAACCTGTAATCGGTAAATGAAGAGACTCTTGGAAACGACGTATGGCGGCAGTCGATGTGTCGCCAAAAAAGGCAGCACTCCGCTCGTCGTTTGAAATAGAGAGATTTAATGCAGAAAGGGCTTGTTGCAAATTTGCAACAGCTTCGCCACGGTCGGACGGACGAATCGGGGAGATGATCGTTTTCATATTTGTTTTTTTAACCCCCAATACTTGGGGCATAAATTTAATGAAACATATACGTATTCGTGATTGTATTTATTAACACGCATTTATAGTAGAGATAGTGTATTTATCCTCTTAGTTTTTAACAAAAATACGTATTTTTCCTGCACCTGCTATGCCCACACAGTAAAAACAAAGTAGAATTAAGTATCAAGCTAAAATTAGCCCCCCATTTGAACAACACATTTTACCTTTACACCATTGTCAAAGAACCATTTTAAATAGCAAGGTAATTAATTAACTTTTTCTACCTTGGCATTAAAAAAAATGACTCTAATTGAGTTGAATTTCAACTCTTTTTTGTCAATTATTTTCGGGCATGTTCAATATTCAAACTATTTTAGGACAAAACATTCTATTCACTTTAATCTTTAAATAAATGAAACTATTACGCTTTGGCGCATTTGAACAAGAAAAACCTGCTGTTGAACTTGAAAACGGCAAACGTATTAATATCTCTGCTTTTGGCGAAGACTATAACGAAAAGTTCTTTGGTACTGAGGGGGTCACTCGATTGGCTACTTGGTTAGAAACAAACGCTGATAAATGCTCCGAAGTCCCTGCTGATGTCCGTATCGGTTCGTGCATCGCCCGTCCTTCAAAAATCGTGTGCATTGGTTTGAATTATGCCAAACATGCAGCGGAATCGGGAATGGCTGTACCGACCGAACCCGTCGTGTTTTTCAAATCCACAACGGCTTTGTGCGGTCCAAATGATGATGTTATTATTCCCAAAAATTCTGAAAAAACGGATTGGGAAGTCGAATTAGCGATTATAATTGGTAAAAAGGCTTCTTATATCAGTGAAGACGAAGCCTTAGATTATGTCGTCGGTTATGCTTTACACAATGATTATTCGGAACGTGCTTTCCAATTAGAGCGGGGTGGACAATGGGTAAAAGGTAAAAGTAACGACACTTTTGCACCGTTGGGGCCTGTTATGGTCACTAAAGATGACATTCCTAATCCACAAAACCTACGTCTTTGGTTGAGCATTGATGGCAAAATGTTGCAAGACTCTAACACAGACGATATGGTATTTGATGTCAAACAAATTGTCAGTTACCTAAGCCAATTTATGACTTTATTGCCCGGCGATGTCATTTCCACGGGTACACCTGCAGGTGTAGGTCTGGGTTTCAAACCACCGCGTTTTTTGCAAGGCGGTGAGGTGATTGAGTTGGGGATTGACGGTTTAGGAACGCAGCGGCAAGTGGCTGTTAGGTATGGGGATTTGGTATAGATGGAAAGTACATTTAGGAATTTTTTAAAATTAGATGATATGGTGGAGTAGTTTGAGACATGGTTGAAACCTGAAAGTCAGGTGATAAAGCCTGTTGTGTAACTTTAAATTGAAATATAAAATATGAAAAAATTCACCTACTTTTTATTTGTTTCAATGATTTTAGGTTGTTGGACAGATAGTTATAAACCTATTTTTCAAACAATCACTTTAACCTCAAAAAGCGGGAAAACTATCTATTTGAAAAAGAATATTTGGGGTATGACTTTCGACCATCAAGTTTCTGTCATCTCAAATTCTGATAAAAATGAGTGGAAACCGGACAGTACAAAAGAGTATATTTTTAAAGGATTAGAGCCATTTTTTTACAAATTTTCTAACGATTCCTTGTTTGTATTTACAAGAGTGAACGCTCAAATCCCCCCCAATGCCCATTTTAATGTGCCAATTATACAGAAAGAAATGGGTTCTAATTTCATAGATTTGTTTGATTTGGTAAATAAAGGCGATTCAACACTCATTAAGTTTTAAAAATATGACAAGGAAAGAGAGTTTTTCTATTTGACGTAAAAATAACAATGCTATAAATTCATCATTTATCATTCATATTTCATCATTAAAATAATGGATTTAAACCTAAAAGATAAAGTCATCATCGTCACAGGCGGCGCAAAAGGCATTGGCGAAGGCATCTCGGAAGTGCTCGCTACTGAGGGGGCAATCGTTGCAATCGTTGGACGCAATGAAGCGGATAATCAACTCACGGTTGACAAAATAAAAGCGATGCGCGGCAAAGCCTTTTCCGTCGTCGCTGAATTAACAAAGCCTAAAGACTGCCAAAAAGCCGTTGAAAAGGTCGTCAAAAAATATGGACGTGTTGATGGATTGGTCAATAATGCGGGTGTAAACGATGGTATTGGACTTGAAAATGGCAGTTACGAAGGCTTTGTTGCCTCATTGCACCGTAATTTGATTCACTATTATTTGATGGCGCATCATGCCCTACCCTATCTCAAAGAATCAAAAGGTGCTATTGTCAATATCGGTTCAAAAACGGCTGAAACTGGTCAAGGGGGTACATCGGCTTATGCCGCAAGCAACGGGGGGCGCAATGCCTTGACGCGCGAATGGGCTGTTGAATTATTGAAATACGGCATCCGTGTTAACGCCGTTATCGTTGCCGAATGTTACACACCTTTGTATGACCGTTGGATAAAAACGCTGCCAAATCCAGAGGAAACTTTGGAAAAAATCAAGTCCAAAATTCCACTCGAAAACCGTATGACGACTGCCGAAGAAATCGCTAACATGGTTGCGTTTTTATTGTCGGATAAATCAAGCCATACGACAGGACAGTTGATACATGTAGATGGTGGCTATGTGCATTTGGATAGGGCGTTGCTGTAATAATATCAAAAAGTATAAAATAAATCACATTCTCTCAACGCGGTAAAACCTAATTTTACACCGCATTATTTTTTAAAAACAAGAATCATGCAAAACGAAAAATCCAAGTATTTAATCCCTTTTATACTCATAACGAGTTTGTTTTTTATGTGGGGTATTGCTAATAATTTAAATGGCATTTTGATTCCACATTTAAGAAAGGCGTTGCAGTTGACTAATATGCAATCCACGTTTGTAGATACAGCAGTATATATGGCTTATTTTCTGATGGCCATTCCTTCGGGCATGATTTTGAAGCGTTTTGGCTATAAAAAAGGCATAATTGCAGGTTTATTGGTGTTTGCAATAGGCGCATTGTTGTTTTTACCGGCGGCAGATAATCGGGCATACAGCGTTTTTCTTTTAGGTTTATTTATTTTAGGATGTGGATTGACATTGTTAGAAACGGCAGCCAATCCTTATGCTACAAGGCTCGGCGATACTGAGGGGGCAACGGCAAGGCTCAATTTAGCCCAATCATTTAACGGTTTAGCCGTGTTTGTCGCACCCATAATTGGAACGTTGTTCATTTTGTCGGGCAAAGAGTACAGCAAAGACCAAATGTCCGCAATGCCTGAAGTGGACAAAATTGCCTACTTAACAGGCGAGGCAGCATCTGTAAAAATGCCTTATTTGATATTAGCTGGTTTTTTGATTTTATTGGCAATCATTTTTTATTTTATACACTTGCCCGAGTTGGAAGAAAAAAGTGATACACCCTCATCAAATGGCATTTTTGATAGTTTAAAATACCCTCATTTAAAGTGGGCGGTCATTGCACAACTTTGTTGTGTCGGCGCTCAAGTTTGCGTGACCAGTTTTTTTGTTAGAATGGCAATACAAGGCGGCAACGTTGATGAAAAAACGGCAGGCTATTATTTGAGCGTTTATGGTTTGTTATTTATGATAGGTCGTTTTACAGGAACAGCGATTATGCGCCTTGTGAAACCTGCTAAATTATTGACCATATATGCTGTTATGTGCATTATTTTAAGCACAATTGCTGTATTTACTGAGGGGCAGTTTGTGGTATTAGCGTTGGGCGGTTTAGGTTTTTTCATGTCTATTATGTTTCCAACGATATTTTCATTGGGCATTATGGGCTTAAAAGAAGATACAAAACCTGCATCTTCTTTGATCGTCATGGCGATTATTGGCGGTGCGATTTTCCCTGTGATTATGGGTAGTATTATTGATAATGCGGGCGATAATATTCAAGTAGGGTATATTGTGCCATTGCTTTGTTTCTTTTTTGTTTTGTATTTTGGGCTTTTTGGACATAAGGTTAAAGAAGTAAATAACTGATTTTTAACAGTTTATAAATATTAGGATGTTGATTCTACAAATCAGCACATTTAATATTCAAAAAAAATGAAAAGATACACCCTTGCGCTTGACCTCATTGATGATGAAAAACTCATTGCTGAATACGAGCAATACCATAAAAAAATCTGGAAAGATATACGCGAGAGTATCATCAGTTCAGGTATAACGGATATGGAAATTTACCGCCTTGGCAACCGTTTGTTTATGATTATGGAAACGATGGACGATTTTTCTTTTGAACAAAAAGGGAAAATGGATGCTGAAAACCCAAAAGTGCAAGAGTGGGAAACGCTGATGTGGCAATACCAACAAGCTCTACCGATGGCAAAACAGGGTGAAAAATGGTTGTTAATGAATAAAATATTTGACTTAAAACAGCAGACAGGATAACAAGATTTTACTGATTTACAGGATTCATTTAATGGATGGACAGAATCTTGTAAATCAATAGAATCTTGTCATCTTATCTTGTAAATCTGTAAAATTCAGTAATCATGTCCTTGAAAGTAGGCTTATTTGTTCCGTGTTATGTTGACCAATTCTACCCAAAAGTAGCGATTGCAACCCTTGAATTGCTTGAAAAGCATGGTTGCGATGTGCATTTTCCGACCAATCAAACGTGCTGTGGTCAACCGATGGCGAATTCTGGTTTCGAGCATTTGGCGATGGGTTGTAATAATCTGTTCGTGGACAATTTCAAGGACTACGATTATATTGTGTGTCCCTCGGGCAGTTGTACGCTGCACATAAAGGAGCATTTGCACAGCGATAAAGACGAAGCAATGGCAGTTCAAATTCGTCAAAAAGTCTATGAATTGGTGGAATTTATGACCGATATTTTGAAAATTAACACCATAACAGCGCATTTTCCCTACAAAGTAGGCTTGCACCAAAGTTGTCATGGGCAACGCGGTTTGCATCTTTCTCAAATGAGCGAACTTAATGCCGCGCCGTTCTCAAAACCCGAACAATTACTGAGGGGGGTATCTGGTTTAGAATTGGTGACGTTGGAACGCAAAGATGAGTGTTGTGGTTTTGGTGGCACGTTCTGCGTTTTTGAAGAAGCTGTTTCCGTCAAAATGGGCAAAGACCGTGTTTTTGACCATACGAAAAATGGGGCAGAATACATAACGGCAGGTGATATGTCTTGTTTGATGCACTTGGAAGGGATTTTGAAAAGGCAAGGAAGTGAGGTTAAGATTGTGCATATTGCGGAGATTTTGAACAATAAATAAACTATTTTAGCTTATATTTGCTTATAAAACAAAGAAAAATGAGCTATTCTACGACCATTCGCGGATTTAATTATCCAAAACTCACCATCGTCGCTGATGATATTTCAGAAGATGAATTTTTCTATTTCTAAAATCTTGTGCAAAATGTCTTTAACAATTAATTTGCCAACAAATATTGAACAGCAATTCCGTCAGGAGGCTGCTACAAATGGTCTTAGCCTTGACATCTATTTACAGCGGTTGCTACAACAAGCTGCTCATATCTCTCGGAAACAACCAAATCATCAACAACTTTTAGAAAGTGACCTATTAAAAAAGATAAATTTGGACATTTCAGAAGCAGAATGGACAAATTATCGGCATCTCATGGGTTTATTACGTGCAGAAAGGATAACCGAAAAAGAACATGAAACGCTAAAGGATTTAGGCGATAAAATTGAAACAGCGAATGCTCAAAGAGTTAAATATCTTTTTGAATTGGCTGAATTGAAGGGCATTTCGGTTGAAAGGTTGATGAAAAATTTAGGTATAGAACCTATTGAAATATGAAAGAAATCATCAAAAAAACAGTTAAAGAACGGGCTAAATTCTGCTGCGAATACTGTTTAGCTTCTTTTTTATTCTCTACCGATTTTTTTTCGATTGAACATATTTTACCCCTTTCAAAAGGCGGTCTAACTGAACTTTACAATCTTGCTTTTTCCTGTCAGCGTTGTAATATTCACAAATTCACAGCGACTCATGCTATTGATCCTGCAACAGGTTTAATGGCTGCGCTTTACAATCCAAGAATAGATACTTGGGCGAAACACTTTGAATGGTATGAAAATTTTACCATTATCAGAGGTATAAGTCCAATAGGTTGAGCTACCTTGTTCTGAATCGAGAGGGTGTCGTAAACCTGCGAAATATTTTAGTGGAAAAAGGGTTTCATCCACCCTATTGAAAGATGTTAAGGCTTGTTGAAGATGTTTTAAAAGGGTTTGAATTGGATTTGTCTTTGTTGGTTTTGCCTGAGTAGGGGTTTTACTGAGGGGTAGTCAAATTGTATTGAAAAATTATTAAAAGGGTAAATTTATGCGCTCAAAAATTGGCAAATATCAAATAAAGGCTGCAAAGTTAGGCTTAATTCTTTTGATTGGATTGTTTATGACAAGTTGCGACCCGACTTATTCTATTTCTGTAACTAACTCAACAACTGATACGGTATCAATTGCAATTAAACCAACTATACATTTTAGAACAGAAAAAAATAAAACTTTAACTACCTATGATGGTTTCGATACATACAAACTAAATCCAAATGAAAAAATGGAAGTTGGTGAAGCTATTGCAGGGATTGACGATGATATTCCATTCAAAGAATTTAAAATATATAAAAGAGCTATAATAACTGTAAGCGTATCAAATCTTAAAGATATAAAGAACTTATTTGATAAAACAGAATTTCTTAAACTTAAGACCCCTTATAATCTGACTATCAAATAAAAAATTAAACGATAATGAGCCACGCATTTCAAGACCACGCCACCCTGTCCAAACAATTTAACAAAGACGAAGCCCGCGTCAATTGGCACGACGAAACGCTTTGGTTTGTACGCCAAAAACGGGACAAAGCGGCTTTTCAGTTGCCTGAGTGGGAATTACTGAGGGAGACGGCTTCGGATATAAAAAACAATGTTTTATCGAATTTGCACGACTATTTGCTTGAATTTGAAGCAAAAGCACAGCAAAATGGTATCATTATTCATTGGGCGGCGGATGGGAATGAGCATAATGAGATTGTGTATGCTATTCTAAAAAAACACGGTGTGACACGGATGGTTAAGAGTAAATCTATGCTCACCGAAGAATGTCATTTGAATGCGTTTTTAAAACAAAATGGTATAGGTGTGATTGATACAGACTTAGGCGAGCGCATTGTTCAGATGCGTGAAGAGCCGCCAAGTCACATCGTTTTGCCCGCTATTCACTTGAAAAAAGAAGATGTGGGCGAGACGTTTCATCAACATTTAGGTACTGAAAAAGGTAATAAAGACCCTCAATATCTCACTAATGCCGCCCGTGACCACCTAAGAGAAACCTTTTTGACTCGAAAAGTAGCTTTGACAGGCGTTAATTTTGCTATCGCAGAAACGGGTGAATTTGTGGTGTGTACCAACGAAGGCAATGCCGATATGGGCGCACATTTGGCGGATGTACACATTGCGTGTATGGGTTTTGAAAAAATATTGCCGAAACGCAAACACCTAAGTGTTTTCCTACGCCTTTTGGCACGCAGCGCAACAGGGCAACCGATTACGACGTATTCAAGCCATTTCAAAAAGCCGCGAAAGGGTCAAGAGATGCATATCGTTATTGTTGATAATGGGCGTTCAACACAATTGGGTCGTGCTGATTTCAGAAATTCGTTGAAATGTATCCGTTGCGCAGCGTGTTTTAATACGTGTCCCGTTTATCGCAGGAGTGGTGGACACAGTTATCACACAGCTATTGCGGGTCCGATTGGGTCTATTTTAGCACCCAATTTAGATATGACGAAAAATGCTGATTTGCCCTTTGCAAGTACCTTGTGTGGTTCTTGTTCAAACGTGTGTCCCGTGAAAATTGATATTCACCAACAACTCTATAAGTGGCGGCAAGTTTTGATGAAAGAAGGACATGCCCCCCTCCCTAAAAAACTGATGATGCAGGGTATGACGTTTACATTGTCGCACCCAAAAGTCTACCAAATAGGTGGTA
The DNA here is from genome assembly GCA_031411275.1 of Saprospiraceae bacterium. GTDB lineage: Bacteria > Bacteroidota > Bacteroidia > Chitinophagales > Saprospiraceae > JAAFJT01. The sequence continues at coordinate 72,393 of JANOAU010000078.1, forward strand.
AAATGGGGCGATGGGTGATGCGCAATGTGCCTTTTATGGTCAATAATTCATTTAATCCGTGGTTTTTACAAAGAGAAATGCCTGAGCCGCCAAAAGAGAGTTTTAGAGATTGGTATAAAAAAAATAGAGCCCCTAAATCCCCAAAGGGGACTTAAAACAAATATAAAATATGAATAGTCGAGATAATATATTAGCAGCCATAAAAAAAAATCAACCTAATTTGAAGCCTTTACCCTT
>JANOAU010000079.1:0-10216 GCA_031411275.1 Saprospiraceae bacterium
CAAAATATTTTGAAAATAAAGGATTTGGATTTATTAGAACTATTGCATTAGGTGATATTTTTTTCCATATACTTAGGTTTATCAAACCACAAAAAACAGTAAATATTGGAGAAATAGTATCATTTAGACTTGCATATTCAAAGAAACATCCAGGCAAGTTTGCAGCTACTCATATTCAACCATTAAAGTTGAATAGCAAAAGGAAAATTTATGAACTTGGATTGATTGATAGTGAAGAACAATTCCGAGAACTATGTGAAATACTTGATAATGAGAGAAAAGCCGATTTTTATAAAAATTTAGCAGATTGGTCATATGAACAGTGTACACCACTTTGGCAATTGAGACTTTGGCTTAGAAAATATGTTGAAAAATTCAATTTTGAACTTTTTAAAAAGTATGAATTTAGATTGCACCGACAAGAAGCAACTGAGTTTAGAAAATACGTAAAAGAGCATTTTAAAGAAGAAAAGAAAAATCTAATTCGTGGCTTACTCGCACCAAGCAAACTAATTGAGGAGTTTGAAGACGGTAGTAAAAAGTATGAAGCATCATGGAGGGACATTGGATTTGATGATAAAAAAATATTTTTCAATATTAGCCAGATAGGAGAAAACGAATTGATTGAAACAGGTTGGTATTTCGCAAAAGCTGATTTCAATATGGTCGTTACAAGTTATATATCACGAAAAGACCTTAAAAGTGTAAAGTTCACATTATTGGAAAATAAAATAATAAAAATTGAAGAACTTGACCAACTGAAACAAACAATTATTACTGTCGAAAGAAACCGAGCAAAAGAAAAAGTTGATAAGTTTCTTAAAGAAGGATTAACACCAAAACAAATTAGGGAGCAACCTGAATTTGTTACTTTGACAAATGAAGATTTGTTAAAAATTTTTGGAAATCATGAATGTATTGACTTTTTACAAAAAGTACAAACTACAAGTTTTGATATGCCCCTTCTATATATTTCAGAGAGGCGGTTTAATTCAACAACTCAATCGTGGACATTTGAAAATTCTTATCTTTTTTCTGTTGTACTTGGGAATAATAAAATTGCAATAATTTGGGAAAGTGTTAAACTGAATAGAGCAACCCAGATTTTCACCTGTTCAGAAGAACAATATTTTGATAATATCATTAAAATTGATGAATTTTTAGCATCAATTGAAAATACAAAAAAACGGTCATCACTTAGGGCTGATAGCGAAGAAGGAAATTTATTACGTCAAAATTTGGGATTTAGATGTACCGTAGAACATACAGCCTATGATTTCCATAAATGGCTTAGTAATTTTAAAAAGGCAGTTCCCGAAATTAACAAAGTAATTGCTGAAATGCAGGTTCAAGAATAATATTACCAAAATGCAAAAAGATAAGAAAATAGACATCAAAAAAATAATCGCCCAAAAAGAAATTGAGTTGAAGCAATGGTACGATACACATTTAAAACGGCAGAAACTTTGGAAAATCTCTTTATGGGCGTTGATTGCCCGCTGGCGCATACTCTTCCCAAAAACAGACGTGCTTATGAGCGTTTCCAAACGCGACACATACTATTGTTAGGTCTTCAGACCTATGAGATCACCCCCCCTCAGTATAAAACCACAAAAAGCCTTGAAAGTCCATGGTAAAGTATATTCCTTAGACAACCCACAAAACAACTCATGGAAAACAGCACAGGCAGTTCTCATTTAAAAATACTTGTTTATGTCTAAACAAAAGAAAAAATCGGATTTACCTCAAAAGATTTGCCTCACTTGCGGGCGACTCTTTTCATGGCGCAAAAAATGGGAAAAAGTATGGCATGAAGTCAAATATTGTAGTGATAAATGTCGTCAAAATCGAAAAATCGTTGAGCCTTGAACATCATGATTGACGAAATACCTACTGTCACCCATACTTAAACAAAACATACTTGCTCGTGAGCGTTTCCAAACGCGACACATACTATTATTAGGTCTTCATACCTGTGACCTAAAAACAAAAAAAGCACCCCTCAGTATAAAACCACCGAAAGCCTTGAAAGCATTTGTTTTCAAGGCTTTTTGGTATAACTTTGCAGAAAATTAAAGCATGATGGCAAAAAAGCATATTCGATTCGATTGGGCAGCTAAGAAACTGTTACGAGACAAAAAGAACTTCGATATTCTCGAAGGTTTTCTTGCAGAGCTTTTGAAAGAGGACATTAAGATTGAAGGACTTTTGGAAAGCGAAAGCAACCAAGAGCAAGAAGACGACAAGTTCAACCGAGTAGATTTGTATGCAGAGAGCTCAAAAGGCGAACATATCATTATTGAAATCCAAAACACAAGAGAGTTAGATTATCTCATGCAGATGCTTTATGCAACGTCAAAGGCAGTTACCGAATATTTAGACCTTAAAGCCCCTTATTCTGATATTAAAAAGATAATCGCCATTAGTATTGTCTATTTCGGCATAGGAAAAGGAGATGATTACATTTATTGTGGACAAACTAAGTTCACAGGACTGCACACTCATAGAGAGTTAGAATTGACTAAGGCTCAAAAGGAATTATTTAAAAAGACAACGATTCAACAAACTTACCCTGAATACTATCTTATTCAAACAACAAAATTCAATGATGTTATCAATGACACATTAGATGAATGTTTATACTTTTTTAAGAATAGTGAAGTGCTTGACGAATTTCATGCAAAAGGCATGAGTGAAGTTAGAGAAAAGTTGAATATCATGAACTTAACGGAAGAAGATAGAAAACGATATGAAAAATTTTTAGAGAATTTGCATACAGAAGCAAGCATTACACAAACGCTTACAATTGAAGCAGAAGAAAGAGTAGAAAAAAGAAAAGAAATAAACATAGCCATAAAGTGTATAAAAAGAGGTGATACCAATGAGGAAATCATAGAAATAACAGACTTGACTTTTGAAGAAATTGAGCAATTAAGAAAGGATACCCCTTCAGTATAAAATCGTCGAAAGCCTTTCAAACATAAGTTTGAAAGGCTTTTATCATATAGAGCAAAGTAAATCATTACATTTCACCACCCCCTTTCTTAGAAATCGCCCATAAACCCACAAATGTCAAAAAACCATTGAGTATCAACAATTCAAAATCGAACTTATAGCCATTTAACCAAGCAACGGAATTGTCATTGATGATATATGTCAATATCGGTGAGGCACAACAGATATAGGGTGCTAATTTGTCATTAATAGAGCGTTTGGTCATAAAACCAAAGGCAAATAAGCCTAAAAGAGGGCCATAAGTATAACTCGCCGCCTTGTAAATGGCTTCAATAACCGATGAATCGTTGATGAAATAGAAAATAATGATGATGAAAAACAACAAAACGGAAAAGCCGAGATGCACGAGCGTCCGCGTTGTTTTAGTACCCGCTTCATCTTTTTTCTCAAACCCTAAGAAGTCAATACAAAAAGCAGTGGTCAAGGAAGTCAAAGCCGAATCCGCACTTGCATAAGTAGAAGCTAAAATGCCTAAGAAAAACAGAACGCCAATGACGGGTGTAGAATATTGCAAGGCAATAGTGGGGAACAGCAAATCCGTTCGGGGTGTGCCATTTACTGAGGGGATTTCAATATTGTTTTGTTTGGCATACAGAAACAACAAAATACCAAGGGAAAGAAATAGGAAATTGATGAAACCCAATAAAGCACCATAAGACAACATATTGATTTGCGCGCCTTTGAGGGTCTTTACGGTTAGGTTTTTTTGCATAATGTCTTGGTCAAGCCCTGACATCACAATACAGATAGATGCCCCTGATAGGAATTGTTTGAAAAAGTTTTTCGCATCACCCCAACCATTTTCAAAGAAAAATATTTGAGATTTTGGACTACTCCATACAGTGTCCACAATGCCATTGAAGGACAAACCGAGTTTATCGCCGAGCATAGAAATCGTCATCACGAGCGTTACGAGCAAGCAGAGAGTCTGTATTAAGTCCGTCCAAATGATGGTTTTGACACCGCCTTTGAAAGTATATGTCCAAATCAAGCCAATCGTCACTGCCACAGTCACCCAAAAAGGAATACCAAATGGCGATGTGACAAATTGATGCAGCACCAAAGCTGCTAAATACAATCTAAAACCAGAACCTACTGACCGAGATAACAGAAAAAATGCAGAACCTGTTTTGTAGCTGCGTGTACCAAAACGTTTATCGAGATAGGTGTATATAGAAATCAAATTCAATTTGTAATACATGGGCATCAAAACAAATGCAATGACAACGTAGCCTAATAAAAATCCAAAAACAGTTTGCATATACGACATCGAACGGGCTTCGACCCAACCCGGCACAGAAATGAACGTAATGCCCGAAATAGACGTGCCAATCATACCAATCGCTATCAAATACCAAGGCGATTGGCGTTTTGCCATAAAAAAAGAATTGTTATCTGATGAGCCACGACTTGTAACAAGTGAAATACCTATCAGCATCAAAAAGTAGCCGACGATGATGCCCATAATGAGCTGCGGAGATAGTTGAGACATGGTTAATCGAAAATTATTAAGTGAAAAGTGAAAAGTGGTTTTTGATTTGTTTTGAATAGAGCCGTTTTCGTTATGTCAATTATATCATTCTTGATGGCAAAGCTATAATAATACGATTGTTTAACAAAGGAAGCAAAGATAAATAAACTTGCTACTTAAATACAGCACACAAAAACGCAAGTAGCTTCAAATGTTCTATAGTTATTTTATTTAATAAACACTTATATTTGTTTATACAAATAAAAATTTAACAAATTTATAATTGATAATTATAGAAAAAAAGAACAACTTTGCCTTGATTTTTAGCAAATATATTATTCACTTTTAATTACAAACCGTATGAGGAACACATGCACTTTTTTATTCGTTTTATTCTTGGGTCTCGCTGTTAATGCTCAAGAATCTAAGTTTGACAATTCCCGCAACAGCTGTACTAATTATCTTAGATTGAAAAAAGAAGTTGATGACGTCGTAGTGAAAATTCTCAACGAATATGAGCGCGACTACACCTTCATTTCTAAATTCAAGCAAGCGCAATTGGCATGGGAAAAATCGAGGGATGCTCAAGTGGAAATGATTTTTCCAGCAGAAAACAAAGGGATTTACGGGTCGGCTTATCCGACTTGTCGTTGCAATGCTTTTGTTGATTTGGCACATGAGCGTCTTAATTATCTTGTTAAATGGATTTCAAGTACCGATGAAAGTAATGCCTGTGCTGGCTCAGCGAATTCGGCGAAGCGTAAAAGCTATATGCAATCCTACGGTACATCCCAATAACAAGATTCCTGTTTTTTACAATTTAGAAATCAACAACTTACACAAGTATATTATGTAATGCATAATAAAAAGGATGAATGAAAAAGGTTCTATTTACAAATGATTGATTATCAATTAGTTGTTAAAATATTTCATTTATTTATTTTTATTTCATTACCAAATGACGTGCCGCCGAAGAAAAACCTTCGGCGGCATTTTGTTTTTTGGTTACCTTGTTCTACTTTTAACGCTCATAAATTGCGAAATTTCGCTTATTCAATGATTTATACTGAGGGGTCATATTTCATATTTCATATTTAAAAAAATGACTAAACCATTAACTATTCCAACAATGGCCATGCTCGCTGCCGAAGATCGCCAACCAGAAGTGTTGTTTTGGGTCGGTTGTGCAGGTAGCTTCGATGCACGGGCGCAAAAAGTAACCATTGCTTTTTCAAAAATATTGAACAAAGTCGGTATTGATTTCGCCATTCTTGGGAATGAAGAAATGTGTACCGGCGACCCTGCACGTCGGGCGGGCAACGAATTTATTTTTCAGATGATGGCTTTGCAGAATATCACAACAATGAATATGTATGGTGTTAAAAAGATTGTTACAGCGTGTCCACATTGTTTTAATACTTTAAAGAATGAATATCCAGCACTTGGCGGACACTACGAAGTCGTGCATCATGCGCAATATTTGCAAAGCCTTATCAACAATGGACACTTGAAAATAGAAGGAGGTGCGTTCAAAGGGAAGAAAATAACTTACCACGATTCTTGTTATATCGGTCGAGCAAATGGTATTTATGAAGCACCGCGTGAAGTGTTGGCTCAGTTAGATGCAGAATTGGTGGAGTTGAAACGTTGCCGCTCCAATGGCTTATGTTGCGGTGCGGGAGGCGCGCAAATGTTCAAAGAAGATGAACCTGGTAACAAGCGAATAAACATCGAAAGGGCAGACGAAATTTTAGATACGAACGCTACAATTGTAGCTGCGAATTGCCCTTTTTGTATCACTATGTTGTCAGATGGCATGAAAGCAAAAGACAAACAAGACGAAATTATGGTCTATGATTTATCTGAACTTATCGTCAATAACAATGGTTGGTGACGCAAAAAACCTTGTAATATTAATACAATATATCATTAACACTCATAAAAAACTGTTTTTCTATAGAAAACAGTTTTTTTTTTAGAAACCGTTCTATATTTGTATACGCAAGTGAGAACTCTTATTAAACTGAGAATAAATCCTTATTAAAAAATTAATATAACTTTAATAGTTGTTACTTCTATTTTGAACCTAAGTCCCACTGACATAAGGTACACAAAATGAGGTTTAATAAATGGGGTTCCAAAAACCGTAGTTCCCTCGCCAATCTTTTGATTGAGCGAGGGTTTTTTATTTAATGCTGAATTGTAAGTTTTTTTTGCAAATTTATCATTTACCATTCACCATTCATCATTATAAAGATTATCTTTGCGCCGCTTTTAGAGCTAAAACAGATTTTCGTAATCGTATTTGGTTAACAAATTAAAAAAAACAAGACAATGGCAATTTATCTGTCAAAAGAAAAGAAAGAAGAAATTTTCCTCGCACATGGAAAAAATGAAAAAGACTCAGGGTCAACGGAGGGTCAAGTTGCTTTGTTCACTTTCCGCATAGCGGAGTTGTCAAAGCATCTTCAAACCAACAAACAAGACCACTCTTGCCGCCGTGCATTATTGGCTCTGGTGGGTCAACGTAAGCGTACTTTGGCTTATTTACATGACAAAGACATTGCGCGTTATCGTGCCATTTGTGAAAAATTAGGTATTCGTCATACGTAAACTATTGCTTCAAAAGGGTTTACATTCAATGACCTATGGTTTATGTGTTTAGCGTAGAAAAAAAAAGGGACTGTCTTGCGACAGTCCCTTTTACGCTAATAAACCTTTATATTCTTAATAAATATAATTCCTTAATTTAGTTTTTCACCACTAACTTTCCTGTGGCGATGCGGCGACCTTCATTTTCGATTTTGAAAACAAATATGCCATTTGGCAAATTGTTTCGTTCAAACGTAAATTGGTTGCCTTCAAAATTCTCACTCTGCACTTGTCTGCCCATCATATCATAGAGTGAAAATTGACTTATTTTACTGAGGGGGTCTCCTTCTATCTCAAATGTTGCTGTTTCAGAAAATGGATTTGGAAATATTTTGACTTTCACATGAGCAAAAGTCCCTTTATCCACTGTCGCTGTGATGATGAAATCTTGACCTATGGTATGAAACGTCTGATTGGTTGATGCAAAACCACCATAATTGAAACTTACTGCACCTCTATTTAATATGATTGTCCCTTTGGGCAATTTTGCATACGGATTAACTCGAAATTTTACAAAACCGAAGGATTTTATACTGTCCACACGATTGGGTTGCAAATTCAAGTCCAAAAAAGTAAATTTTATCAAGTTTTTTCCAAACATCGAAAAACTGTATGGATGACTGCTTGCGCCTAATTCAATACTGTTTGGGTCTATAAAATCGGACAAGGTATCGCGTACTTGAACCGCAAATACTGTATCAGAACTCATATTGCGGAAACGAATTTCATACTCAATACCATCATTTGCATTTATAAAGTGTTGGTTACTATAGCCTTGTGGAAACGCCTCGACTTCGCCAGCTACAAAATCACCCCTCAGTATTTGGCACTCTTTGTCCACAAATTTGTCCGCATCGCCTTCTGCAAACTGATTGACTTTATTGACACTGTAATTCGTCTGACTATTTGTACGGCAGCCTTCAACAGCCGTCGTGAGTTGTGACAGGCTTGGATGATTCGCCTCTTGTGGCAAATTCATGCGATAGGTACTGCCGTTTTTAGGATATTTGAACGTCTTAATAGTACTGGGTGGCAAAATGTCAACAGCAGGACGAATGGAAAATAAAACTTCATCAACAATAACAATCCCTACTTTCCCTACATTATTTGTGGCGGTTCCGACATTACTCACTCTAAAAACCACCGAATCCGTTTCACAAGTGCCTGTCAAAGTTAGGTTTACACCTGACCAATTGGTCGTTGTAACACAAGCAGAATCGGGAAAAATGTGTGCTTCAACGCATAAAGTCTGACCATCACGCAATGAATCACCACAAGCGGGTGCAAGTAAAATGTCGAAACTACCTGTTTTCCCTGTTTGAATATCACCAATATTGAACCGATAAGTCCGTCCTGTCCTTAAAAAAACGGGTAAAGTTGCGTTTTGAAAATTAAGTAAAGAATCCAGTTGAATCGTGACAAAAGCATTTTGCGCTAAGCCTGCTCCATTATTTGCATAACGAACCCGATATGGGGAAGGCGAACAACGGCGCAAAAAACCTGTCGTGATATTCACTTCAAGTTGCGGACAAGCCCGCATAGGCTGCAATGCCAATGTTCTAGGCGTTCTGCCATATTGATCGTCATTCGAAAAACTAACGACCTCATTCGGTACGTTCCACGTGTTTGAATAACCCTGCAACCGCAAATCGAAACTACCTGAATCAACAGTGATAATATAAGCCCCTGTGGAATCAAGCGGCGTAGAGCGAAAAACTCTACTTGGCTGCTCTCTACTAACAGCTTCTATAAGTGTGTTTTGAAAACCTAACTCATTGCCATCCAATTGATTATTAAAGTTCTTATCAATAAAGACACGCCCTTTAATTTCATTTGTAACAACCGAACCATTGGCATTGATTTTCATCAAAAGGGCTTGTCTACCTGCACCAAATTCTTCATCTTCAGCCAGTAAAAAACTACCATCTTCGTTTTGAATCAATCTGTTTGGTAAACGAAAAATTGCATTTACTGTAAAAGAAATATCGAAAACACGATTAAAAGTTTCTACCCCTGTATTAGAGATTTTTAAAAACAAGGTCCGTTGCACATTCAAAGAATCAAAACTCGCTACCACTGCAAAACCACCCTCCTTTGTCGTTGTAAACGTGTTAGGCAAACTGTAAAACCGACGTGGATGCGCCCATTCAACCGTACCATTGGTATCAATTTGAGCAAAATAATTACCCAAAATAGCCAATTTACCATTAGGCAAAGCCGTAATTTCATCCACTCTGTTAAAACGCAACTCACTATTCGCGCCAAACGGTTTAACAAGAATAGCGCGCGCATTCGCCCCATTGGCATCGAGTCGAAGGATTCGGGCAGTATCTCTACCCAAATCCCCTCTCGAAGCGAAAAAAATTGATGATCGGTCTTGGGACTCCACAATTTGCGTGGCGTTACGATTGGTTAATGGGATGGTTTTGTAAAAGATCAAACCACCTTTGTTATCGGTTTTTAGGATGGCAGCACTATCGCCAACTAAAGTTTTTTTGGTTATAGATAAAATTAAATTTCCATCTTGAAGTCGTGTTATGCCGCCTATACGCTCATCACTCACATCGCCAAAAGTATGTGTTGAAAGAACTTTGCAAGTGGGCGTAACGTGTACTAAACGTATGTTATCAATATTATTTACCGAAGAAGTCGTCGCAAATGACACCCAAAAAGTGCCGTCTGCTGCCGCAGTCATTTTCACATTGCCTTCAATTGTTTTCCCGAAATCAATCTTTTGAGTCGCTAAAATGCGCCCTTCTGCATCTGTTTTGACCAAATAAAGACGTGAACTATTGTCTGAACCACCACAAAAAAAGTATCCACCATCAGCCGTCCGTTCCATTGCTTGCGCCGAGGTATTGTCCGTTCCATTACCATATCTTTGCAACCAACCTTGGGCTGCAAGACTTGTGCTGTTAATGGTCAACAAAACCGAAGTCAATATGTATAGGACGATATTTTTCATGTACTTTTTACCCTTTCTTGTTTTGATAATACAAAAGTGAACATTCATTTCTGAATCTACAATTACAGTTTTAAGCATTTCCCAATTTATTTTTTCATTAAATAAATGATTAT
>JANOAU010000080.1:0-5467 GCA_031411275.1 Saprospiraceae bacterium
GTTTTACTTCTCGTTCCTTTTCAATGTCTCAATATAACCCCTTCCTCATCAACCCTCAGTCCGCAGGGAAAACAATCTCTATTCAACCTAATCTTAACTTTTTTTATTGTTATTTTCACTTGGATTGGCGTCAAAGCAGTAAATGCACTTGAAGATGAATGGGGAAAAGATCCAAAACAAGTAGTGATTGATGAAATGATAGGCGTTTGGATAACCGTTTTAGGGTTTCCTATCACGGGTTTCAATTTAATAGCTGGATTCGTTCTTTTCAGATTTTTTGATATTTCCAAACCCTTAGGTATCCGACAATTGGAAGATATAAAAGGTGGTTGGGGAGTCATGCTCGACGATGTTTTGGCTGGTGTTTACGCCAATATTGCTCTGCAAATCATTAATTTTTACATAATCGCATAAAAAACCCAATATAGTGCTGACTGAATCGTCTTTTTTACAAAAAGGAAAAATTATCGCAAAACTAATCGGCAAATATGCCTCTACATCTGTTTTAGCGACGTCGGTGGATTTCACAATCTTCCACTTTGCTTTGGCTTATGGGGATTTAACGGCGGTTCAGTCCACTATTATTGGTCGATTAGCGGGTGCTTTAGTGGCTTTCTCATTGCACCGCGCTTGGGTTTTTAAAAACCTCGCTATCACTCAATATAGTGAAAAGAACTCCTATAAAAGAATCCTTTTCTTTAAATATGTGTTAGGTATTTTATTGGGTTTGGGTTTGAATGTGGCTGGCGTTTGGTTTTTAAACAATATTTTGAAGATAGATGCTTGGTCATCGAGAGTTATTGCGGCTATAGCTGTTTGGTCAATGATCTTTTTTTACAATCAACGAGTTGTATTTTTCAATGGAATCCCTTTGGGAAAAGAAAAAATCATTGCTGATCAAGATTTCGCAGAAGTTGAAGAAGACGAAATCATTAACAATGATGCAGACACTGAGGGGGTCATATTTAAGTAGAATTAATAAACAAAAACCTTAAACATCTAATTCGTCAAAAACTACGTATTCAATTAGATTGTTTGAACTTATATTTTTATCACTCGACAACAAATTACATTTAAAGTTTTCAAATGGAAACTAAAACAACTCAGAGAATCTCCATCGCATGGTTGATGCTCTTTTTTTCAGTTACACTTTCTGCTCAAAATATTACATCGGTAAGAGGACAGGTCGTTGACGAAAAAACCAAAGAAACCATGCCTTATGTCAATGTTCAATTTGACGGCACTTCCATAGGTGCTACATCTGACATTGACGGCAATTTTTATATTGAAACGAAAACAGCGGTTTCAAAATTAAAAATCTCTTATGTGGGTTACAAAACCCAAACCATTAAAATTAAACAAGGTGAAGTCAATAGCCTTTCCGTGAAAATGGAGGAAGGATCCACCGACTTGCAGGAGGTTGTTGTAAAGGTTGAAAAATACCGCAACAAAGGCAACCCGGCTGTAGAGTTGATTAAAAAAGTGATTGACCATAAGGATAAAAACCGCAAAGAAGGTTTTCAAAGTTACAGCTTTCAAAAATATGAGAAAGTAGAGTTTGCTGTCAACAACGTAACTGAAAAGATGCGTAATAATTTTCTTTTTCGCAAAATCAAGTTTGTATTTGATAATGCAGATACTAATAGAGCCAGCGGAAAAGTCAATTGGCCATTTTTCCTGCGTGAAAGTCTTTCAGATGTATATTATCGAAAAGCCCCCAAAGCCCTCAAAGAATATGTACGAGCCGAACGCAACACGAATTTTGACAACGTTTTTGACAATTTGGGCATCTCCAACTACATGACCAATATGTATCAAGATGTCAATTTTTATGAAAATTCGATTGAGCTCTTGACTACTCAATTTATCAGCCCGCTTAGTCCTATTTCGCCGACTATTTATCGTTTTTATATTCAAGATACTATTGATTTCAAGGGTACCCCATGCGCCCACATGTATTTTGCTCCGCGCAACAAAACGGATTTAGCATTCATGGGACACATGTGGATTGCCTTGGATTCTACTTATGCAGTGCGTAAAATTGAAGCGGGTATTCCTAAAGATATTAACCTCAATTGGGTCAATGAAATGCAAGTAGCCCAAGAATATGATTGGGTAGAGACCCCTCAGTATTCGGAAGGTAATCGGGATACTTCGCTCTCAAAACGGGGTTTGATGCTGTCGAAAGATGCTATTTTCATTGATTTTGGATTTACAAAAGGCGACAGCATCCGCACGGTTCTGGGTACTAAAACCACATCCTACAAAAATTACCTCATCAATGAGCGTTTGCCCGACAGTCTTTTCCAATCCAAAGCAACTGTTTTTAGAGATGCAGACGCCTTTAAAAAAGACAACCAATATTGGGTAGAGATTCGCCATGATTCTCTCAACAAACGCGAATTGGGAATTATCAAATCGGTAGATAGTTTGAATAATTATAAGCCTTTTAGACGTGCTTTGAAGGTACTTCGTTTTGTTTTTGAAGGTTATACACCCATCGGCGGTTTTGATTTAGGTCCTGTTAATACATTTTATAGTTTTAACACCATCGAAGGCTTGCGCTTACGGGTAGGCGGACGGACAAATGTGAAATTTAGCCCACATATCATGCTTGAGGGTTATGGTGCTTACGGTTTTAGAGATGAAAAACCAAAAGGATTCATAGGGATGCGGTATAATTTTACCAATCAACCTTTCATGCATTTTCCCCTGAGCCAATTCAGAGCTTGGTATCAAGATGAAATTAAAATACCCGGTCAAGCTTTACAATTTGTTCAAGAAGACAACCTGCTCCTTTCTTTCAAACGCGGCGTAAACAATAAAATGTTTTATACCAAAACCATAGCAACGGAATACACACGCGAATATCTCAATGGTTTTTCTTTTACCACTACGGCGAAAAACTTTCAACAGTCTGCCGCTGGTGTACTTCTATTTGATTATGACAACAAAGGTGAAACATTATATAAAAACAATGTGACGACCACAGAATTGGGCATCAGTATCCGTTATGCACCCAACGATAAATTTTATCAAGGAGCCACCTATCGCTCACCTATCTTGACAAAATATCCTATTTTACAATTGTCGTACGATAAAGGTATAAAAGGCTTGTTAAACAGTGAATACAACTATCATACGGTGCGTTTCAAAGGTGAAAAAGTATTTTATCTTTCACCATTCGGCTACTCTGATATGATAATAGAAGCGGGGCGTACATTTGGTAAAGTCCCCTACCCTCTTCTCACAATTCATCGTGCCAACCAAACATATGCTTACCAAATGGAGTCATTTAACCTCATGAATTTCTTAGAATTTGTGAGCGACAAATACGCCTCATTCAATATTTATCATAATTTTGGAGGGATTGTTTTCGGAAGAGTGCCACTATTAAAAAAATTGAAATGGCGTGAAATCATCACTTTCAAATCACTTTGGGGAGGCTTGGATGAAGGCTCCCGACCCAGTTCAGACAATGCATTATTGCGTTTTCCAATAGATGAAAACACCAAAAAGCCATTGACTTACACCCTTGAAAAAAAGCCTTATATTGAGGCAAGCGTAGGCATAGGCAATCTTTTTAGGTTTGTGCGCGTGGATTATGTTCGCCGCATCAATTATTTAGACCACCCTAATGTCTCAAAATGGGGCATTCGTACCCGCTTAAAAGTAGAGTTTTAAGCTAAAACCACTTTTACGTTATTGCGAGGTAGAGAATTGCCACTGTGAAAAGCGTTATATAACTGAGGGGGCAACTGGTATGAATTTTTTAAGAATGTTTAGATAAATAAATTGCAAATTTAACTTAATCAAAAGCAACCCACATGGCAAACTTCCTAAAAGATGTCGGTCAGCCGATAGTTTACAAAATAATCAACCCATTCATCATTCTGTTGGTGAAATTAGGAGTCACACCCAACGTCGTCACCATCACCGGTTTTGCTATCAATATTGGAGCAGCCGTTATTTTTATTCTGGGTGCTGACGAGCCGCGTGGTGACCTATCTTATGTCGGTTGGGGTGGTGTTGTAATTCTATTTGCAGGATTGTTTGATATGATAGATGGGCGTCTAGCGCGCATCGGCAAAATGGAAAGCAGTTTCGGCGCATTATTCGACTCTGTTTTGGATCGTTATAGCGAGTTAGTCATGTTTTTGGGCATATGCTATTATTTAGTGGCTCAAAACTACTTCCTCAGTTCGCTTTTTGCATTTGTGGCTATGATTGGCTCATTGATGGTCAGTTACGTTCGGGCAAGGGCGGAAGGCTTAGGCATCGAGTGTAAAAGTGGTTTGATGCAACGCCCTGAACGCATCCTTTTGGTCGGTATTTCAGCTATTCTTTGTAGTTTATTTGAAGACTATTCAGGGGAGTTTAAAGCAACTTTACCAGGCACGACTATCCCTATTTTCGAAAGTATCACTATCTTTACGCTGCCACTTTTTGTGATGGCTTTCCTGACCAATTGGACGGCTATTCAACGGTTGAGAGAATCAAAAATAGCTTTGGATAAATTGGATAATGGAAAGAAAAAGAAAAAAGAAAAAAAACAATAGTTGGCTTTTGTCATTCGGGTGTATCTTGATGTTGGTACTATCCCTCAGTATATCTGCCCGAATGGCAAGTACGGACGTTCAAAATGGTTATCCAACGCCACCCGATAAGTTTGAACGACTGTTTTATATTCAACGAACAGGCAATACTAACACAATTGTTTATGATGTCAATTTTTCTGCACATAAAACCATTAATAAAGATAATCCTATCAATGCCTACTGGCTTCGCTACGCCGATAATGGCGAAGCGAAGCCATTGAGCTATATTCAAAGGACTTTTGCTTACGGTATCAAATCAAAAAAATTAGCACAGGAAAATGCCTTTGAGTTCAATCTTGTTTCTTATTCCAAGAAAAAAATGACGCTCGGTTTGGATAATAATGGTAAGCCCTATGTTACTACTGAAGTAAATGGGAAAAAAATACAATTACAACATATTTTCGTCAAAACTGAGGGCGGCAATATGCTTTCTTTTGTGCCTGATGTGCAGTATGTAGAAATTTTTGGAAAAGATGCTAACACTGGTGCAGCCATTTATGAAAAAATTATTCCTTAAAAAAAAAGAAATAGAGCCTATAACCGCTGCATCTGAAATAGATAAATCCGAAGCACGGCAATTTTCTAAAAGTGACTTTTGGGGACTTTTAGCAGGTACTTTGATATATTTTGGGTGGTTCTATTTTTTCGTTGGCTTACGTACTGAGCATATATGGCTGTATGTCATCGTTTTATTACTATTTTTCTTACACACCAAAACGCAGCAGTTCATCGTGGCGTTTTCTATTTTCATCGCCTATTGGATTATGTATGATTCGATGCGCGTTTTACCCAATTATAAAGTCAATCCTATCCATATTGCCGAGATTTATAATTTTGAAAAGGCATTATTTGGTGTTAATACTGAGGGG
>JANOAU010000081.1:0-20569 GCA_031411275.1 Saprospiraceae bacterium
AATCAAAACAAGACCTCAAAGAACAAATTGAAAAGTTTATACTTTATTATAATGAAACGATGGCGAAGCCTTTTAAGTGGACTTTTAAAGGACAGCCTCTTAAAACTTAAACTGTGCAGTTATTTGTAAATTGAACCACTATACAGGTGTTACAGTGCCTGTTGCAAGTGGTTGGTCAAATACAAAAACAATTGCCGTAGAATCATGTATAAATCCTACTGATATTACTTTCTCTAACATAACGAATAATTCAGCTAAGGTTAGTTGGACTGACTTAGGTTGTAATAGCAGCTATATTTTAGAATATAAAAAAGAAAGCGCATCAACATGGACGACAATAAATGCCATAAGTAATACAGAATATACATTAACAGGATTACAAACTGCAACCGATTATAATGTTCGTGTAAAATCTGATTGCGGTTCATTAACACCTGTTATCCCTACCGCTTTTAATTTTACGACTGCAAGTTCATCCGCAAGTTGTTCTTCTCCTACTAATATTACAGCGGGCTCAATAACTTCAACAGGAGCAACCATTTCGTGGACGGCTGCTTCAAATGCTCAAAATTATAAAGTAGAATATAAAAAATCGAGTGAAACGAATTGGACTATTGGTACGTCAAGTACTACTTCTACGAACTATCAAATAACTGGTTTAGTAGCGAGTACAGGATATAATGTTCGGATATCAACAAGATGTAGTAATGGCGCAACAAGTTCAAATTCTACAACAGTTACATTTACAACTTCTGCTCCGGAGCCTTGTGGAGTACCTACCAATGTCTATGCGTATGCATTTAGTACCCAACAAGCACGGATAACTTGGGATGCCCCTACCAGTAATACAAATATAAATAGCTATACATTCGAATATAAAAAAGATGGAGCAACTATATGGAATACAGTTACATCAAACACAACGAGTATTAATTTGACGGGATTAACAATAAATACAACTTATAATGCTCGTATATCTACAAATTGTACGGGTGGAGCGACAAGTGCAAGTACCGAAACAGTAACATTTACTACTTTAGCAAGTGGTTGCTATGGCTATACTCCTGTTATAACTGTCTTATCACAAACACCAAATTATGCTCAAATTTCATGGTCGGCAGTTTCAACTTCATCATTATATATGGTTGAATATAGGAAATGGCATAGTAATGCATCAGATTCATGGATTGTTGCAACACCAAGTACATCATCAACATATTATACATTCAATACATTAGAAACAAATTTAGTATATTCAGTAAGAATAACTGCTTTATGTGAGGATGGTAGTATCCAACAAAGAAGCGAAACTATTTTCTATTTGGATAATGGGTGTCACGCCCCACAAGATTTAACAATAAATGATATTACATCCAAATCTGCAAGATTCGTGTACGATTATCTTTCGTGTAATAAGTCAACAAAAGTAGAGTATAAAAAGTCAAATGAGCAAACTTGGACATTTGTAAAGGAATACGCTACTTATTTTTCTTGTCATGTTATTGATTATTTAACAGGGTTAACACCAAATACAAGCTATGATGTACGAGTGACACCTTCGTGCGGAAACTCAGTAACAAAGGCATTTATTACCAGAGATATATGTGCACCGCCAGCAGATATACAAGTAAGTGATATAACGGCAGGTTCAGCAAGGATAAGCTATTCAAGAGCATCAAATGCTACTAACTATATCTATGAGTATAAACGTCAAAGTGATGCTAATTGGACTAAATTTTACAATTTAGATTTAGGAAATAATTGGGTCATTCTAACAGGCTTAGAAAGTGCTAATAATTACCTTGTCCGCATTACTTCATCTTGCGTATGGGACTACAATAATTCATCTCAGACTAGTTCTGAATTTAGTGACGCATCAATAGAAAAGTCATTTACAACAAACTGCCAAGCAATGTCGAGTTTTTCTCTTAGTGCTTCACAAAGTCAGATATTGGTTTCTTGGTCTTCTATCTTTGGAGCAAATGAATATACGGTTCAATACCGTCGCCAAAGTGATGTCTTTTGGACATCCAAACCCAATACAACAGCCACAAGTTTAGCTTTAACAAGTTTAGAAAGTGCTACTGTGTATGTTGTACGTATTATTGTTAACTGTATTAACGGTTCAAGTAGTTCATCAAATGAGCAAACGGTTACAACTCCCTCTTCGAGTAACAACGATGAATGTTCAGGAGCAATTGACTTACCTACTTGTAGCAATACACCTTTAACTGGTACTACGCTAGGGAAAACGCTTTCAAGTATTAGACCGCCTATTAATTCAAGCGGTTACCCTGATGTATGGTATAAATTTACAGCAACAGCCCGTATTCATCGCATCACCACCTATCATTCTTCAACGAATGATGCCTCTCAACAAATGATTGTAGGCGTGGTAGGAGATTGCAATAACCCAACATCTTCTTTACGAAGCTATATAAATAGCAATTTCTATACATCAAGAACGTCTTCTTTCGACGTTTACGGCTTGGTTACCGGTACTACTTATTATGTCTATGTCGCTGGTCAAAATATTGATTTCACTATTTGTACAGAAGATAAAACAGAATCCGCTGCACCTTCTAATGATGCGCAATCGGGTGCTATTATACTTTCGACAGCAGCAGTTGGTGCTGGTTGTGGGGCTTCCGTAAATGGTTCAACTGTTGGTGCAACGAATTTATATAGCAATGTGTATAGGTCTGATGTTTGGTTTAAATATACAGCTGTTTCAGGTAGGCATAAATATAAATTTACCAATATAAGAAGTTTAACAGGTACTAACTATGGCGATTTTGCTCTGTCAATATCACCTAATGGTGGAAGTATATCTTACGGATACAACTATATACCATCTAATACTTCGAGAACTTTTTATAACTCTACAGACCAAACTGTAGGTCAAGATTATTATCTAAACGTAGGCGGTGCAGGGATGGGTTTTGACCTCTGCACAGAAGCAGTTACTTGGTCTCCTGCTCCGCCAAATGATGAGTCAAATACTGCTACGAATCTATCAGAAATTAATAATTGTGCCAATGGAACAACTTTGGGTTCTAATGATGGTAAAGTATGGTTTAAGTTTGTTGCAACTAAAACGACTCACGTACTTACCATAAATAATACTAAAAATCAAGATGGAGCAGCTCTGGTTACGCTTTCACCCACCTTGTATAAGGGGAGCAACTTAGAAATTGTTTCAAATTTGAATATGTCCAATTATACATATCCTTATACAGGAAACTTTACACAGGCTTTGAATAACCTTACAATTGGCGAAACGTATTATATATTGATATGCGGCGGATGTGGTGGCGCACTTACAACAACGCTCTATTTAACTTACAATATCTGCGTTGATGTTCCTATTCTTAATATTTGGAGTGGTACGACAAACTCGTGTCAAACAACC
This sequence comes from Saprospiraceae bacterium, assembly GCA_031411275.1. GTDB lineage: Bacteria > Bacteroidota > Bacteroidia > Chitinophagales > Saprospiraceae > JAAFJT01. The sequence goes on from JANOAU010000081.1 coordinate 3,413, forward strand.
ACAAGTGTAACATTAACGCCTAATACATGGAATATGATTGCTGATAACAATGGATTGATAGCCTTAATTAACCCTAAATCTCAAGATTTAAGTCTTACAAGTGCAGGGATATATGTCAATCAAGGCACAGTTAGGACAACTATTTCAAACAGTGCTTATTTAGATAGAAACTACACTTTTAATTTTGTTTCTCAGCCTACATCTGCCGTATCAGTCAGGCTTTTTTTTAAAAAAGCCGATTATGATGCCTTAAAAGCAGCAGACCCTAATATTATTAGTACCGCAAGTTTGCGTATTACGAGAGTGAGTGGCGAAGCAACAAATTGTACAAATAGTTTTATCGTTAATAATGGTCAAACTAGTACTATACTAACAGGTACAGTCGTACCTTATGGAAATGATTACTTCATTGAATTTGAAACTTCTTCTTTCTCTAATTTTTTCATTCATGCAGTTAACACACCGCTCCCCGTCGAACTTCTCAACTTCCAAGCCCATACTACTAAAGACGGTAATTTACTCACTTGGCAAACGGCTATGGAAGTCAACACTTCACATTTCGACATCGAACACAGCAGCGACGGTAAAAGCTACCAAAAAACAGGCGAAACCAAAGCCCAAGGCAAAGCCGCCACTTACGAATATATAGACAGGCACCCCCTCAGTATAACCACGTATTACCGATTGAAAATGAATGATTTAGATGGAAAATTCAGCTACTCAAATGTTGTGAGTATTAGTCAGAACCGACCATCTAAAATTAAAATTTATCCAAACCCCACACGCCATGATTTGACTATTGACTTAGGTGATGCGACACAAGCCACTATCCGATTGATAGACATTTTGGGTAGAGAAGTGCTGCAAAAACAAGGACAGTCAGGGCAAGTGTTGCTCGATATGTCAAGTATTGTAAGAGGTATTTATTTTGCAGAAATAACCGCAAAAGGTGTTTTTGTGCGTGAGAAAGTTGTGAAAAATTAAGTAACTCTTTTCATATATATTTGCAATCCTCGTAGTCATGCTCTACGAGGATTTTTTTATTTACAACTTTAAATCTATTCATAATGAAAAGACACATCTTACTCTCCATCTGTCTGCTTTTTGCCCTAATTTTTGCTTCCGCTCAAACGGAAAAGCAACTAAACACACTCATTACCTCTTACGACAAATTTATAGACCGTGAATTTAGAAATGACACTGTTGCACCTGACCGACCATTGGGTGATTTTACCGAATCGGATTTTGCACGTCGTTATGTTTTCTATAAACAACTCGATGATTCATTGACTTTATTGTCTAAAAATGACTTGCCTTTTAATCAGCAAATCAACCTCGAATTGTTGCGTTTTACGCTGCAAAAAGAGCTAAAAGAGTTTGAATTTCACCATTATCGCAACCCTATTTTAAGTGATGAAGGCTTTTATCTCCATTTTGCGGGCATGACCTCTAAAGTGTATTCAACTGAAAAAGATCTTAGAAAATACCTTCAAAAACTGCGAGATTTCCCCCGTTTTGTGCATGAACATTTACAACTCATGCGCAGCGGCTTGGCAGAAGGCATTTCACAACCCGCTTACATCATCGAAGGGCTGCGCCCGTCTTGGGAAATGCACATCGTCAATGACCCCTCAGTATCTTTGTTTTTCAAACCATTTAAAAATAAACCAAATAACATTGCAGACACAACTTGGGTGCAATTGGTCAATACCGCCAAAAAACGAATTATGGGTGATGTCGTACCTACTTATCAAGACCTAAAAACTTTTTTTGAAAAAGAGTATATACCCAAAGCGCGTAAGCAAGCGGGCGTTGGTGTCCCTTTCCCGAATGGGCAGGCTTATTACCAGCAACGGGTTCAGCATTTCACATCAACCAATATGACTGTTGACGAAGTGCATCAATTAGGCTTGAAAGAAGTTGCACGTATCGAAGCCGAAATGCAGACGGTTATGAACGAGGTGAGTTTCAAAGGCAGTCTTCAAGATTTTATTCAAAAACTACGCACCGACCCTCAATTTTACCCAAAAACGGCAGACGAGTTGCTGCAACGTGCCGCTTGGCTGTCAAAAAAAGCAGAGGCAGGGCTGCCCGCCTTATTTGGTAAACTGCCGCGTCAACCTTTTACGGTTGCACCTGTACCTGATTTTCTGGCACCGAGTTATACAGGCGGACGTTATAGTGGTGCGCCTATAAAAAGTAAATCAGCAGGTGAATATTGGGTTAACACCTACAATTTACCCAGCCGCCCTTTTTATGTTCTCGAATCATTAACGCTCCACGAAGCTGTACCGGGTCATCATCTTCAAACAGCTTTGGCGCAAGAATTGACCGATTTGCCCCGTTTTAGACAAAACCTTTACGTCAATGCTTTTGGCGAAGGCTGGGGGCTTTACTCCGAATATTTGGGTTATGAAATGGGTTTTTACAAAGACCCTTACAGCCGTTTTGGTCGTTTGACCTACGAAATGTGGCGGGCTTGTCGGCTTGTAGTGGATACAGGGATTCATAGCTACGGCTGGTCGCGTGAGAAAGCGGTTGAGTATTTGGCAAGTCATACGGCTTTATCTCTGCACGAAGTAAATACTGAAATAAATCGCTATATCGCTTGGCCTGGACAGGCGTTGAGCTACAAAATTGGTGAAATCAAAATCAAAGAATTGCGTCAACGCACTGAAAAACGACTGGGAGAGAAGTTTGATATCCGTGCTTTTCACGACCTCGTGTTGTCACAGGGTAGTTTGACGCTTTCACTTTTGGAAACTTTGGTGGATAATTTTAAGCCATAAATTACTCGTTACTTATTTAAAAAACTAAATTTTACTACTATATTCAAACAAAGTCTCTATCTTTGCGCGTCTTTTTCAGGGAAAGACAGTTTTTCATAAAAAATATAAAAAATAAAGAAAAAAAATCCGACATGGAAAGTTTTAAATTAGCAGTAGAAGAGCGTGAAATCGTAGGTAAAGCGGCTTCAAAAGTCGTGCGTCACAACGATGCTATTCCGTGCGTTATGTACGGCGGCAAAGAGAACGTACACTTCACAACAACGTGGGCAGATGTCCGTCACTTGGTTTTTACACCCGATTTCAAAACGGTAGATATAACTATTGGTGATGCGACCCATACAGCCATCGTTAAAAATGTACAGTTTCACCCAGTCAGTGAAAAAATACTTCACATGGACTTTTTGAAACTCGTGCCAGGCAATCCTATCAAAGTTATCCTACCTTTGCGTTTACGTGGTTCTTCGCCAGGTGTAAAATTAGGTGGTAAATTGCTACAAAGCATTCGTAAAATCAGTGTTAAATGCTTACCTGAAACATTGGTTGATCAATTGACATTGGATATTTCGAAATTGGAATTGGGTCAATCTGCTCGTGTACGCGATATTGATGTTGTTGAAGGCGTTGAAGTCTCGATGGCACCTGCGATTCCCGTTGTCATGATTGAAATTCCGCGCGCCATGCGTGCCGCAGCAGCAGCAGAAGCCAAAGCAGCAGCAGGACCTAAGAAGAAAAAATAATCAAAACCTTGAGTTTTGGGAAAAATATGAGAGGCTGCCCGAAAGGACAGCCTCTTTTTTATCACCCCTCAGTATTTTCAATGTTCTGTGAGTTTCCTACTAAGATTTAAAAATTCAACGAATAATTCAAGCCTTTAAAGGTCGGATGGACTTGCGAATTATAAATCGAGCCAAAACGATAACTGAAACCCATGCCCACAAAATAATCATATGTCGTCGCAATCAGACGGCGGCGTGTCAAAACATCGTCACGTGAGGCACCTTCTGACGGCAGTGAAATTTGATCATGAACAAATTGGAAATTGCCACCGACAGCAAATTGTAATCCTTTAAAAATCCGCCAACTGATGCCGCCGCCAATACCTAAATTGTTTTTTCTGAAATCGTGCATGTAATTTGACCAAAAAGCCCCTAAATTAATAGAACCCCACGGCTTTGTGAAGGAAGTAATGGCAGAAATCTTTTGTTGAAATAACACTTCTTGTGTCTTAAAATATATCGTCGTATCGCGGTAATTGGAATATTGCGGACCAATTTCGTATTGTATAACCATGCGCTCATTATTAAATTTCTTGTAAGGTAAAACACTGTATTCAAGACGCGGCGACACACCAAAACGCGCATCAATATTGTCAAAAATGCTTCTTGAAAAGTCTCCACCGATGCCTAAAGCCCAATGTTCATTCATTTTTTGAACATAATTGACAAATATTGATTGTTGGTCTTTGTTAATTGTCACCTTTTCATCGTTGCCAATCGTTATCACTTGACGACTTACATTATTGTCGGCACGAAAACGAAACCGACTTTTTTCTGTTTCTCGGTCAGCCGAAAGACCCGCGTTGATGTCCGAAGATTGGTAATTCTTATTGCCATTAAAAAAACCAGATGTATTGACTGAGAACTGCCAGTAATTCCACGGGTCTTTTTTTAATGCAGCTGTTTGTGTCTCTTTTTTGTCATCAGTGTAGCTAAATTGTATTTTCTCTGCAATAGATGATTGAGCTATGTAACCAATCAGCCCTAATTTGAGGTATTGCAAGAGCTTTTTCCGCTTGTCATCATCGGACATTGTCGGGTCGTTGAAGTAGCGCAGCGTATCACTTTTATGCGAAAAACGCCCTTGTCCCTTACAAACAAGCTCATTTTGTTCGCCACCACCCCCACTGAATTGGGTATTCAAAATAACATGGACATCAGATGTAAAACGGTCGCGAACATAATCCACCATTTTAAATTCATTTTTTAAATAGTCTTCATCACACAACCAAGGGCGGGTACAATCAAGGAAAATTTTGATTTTAGCATCGTTTTTATTTTCTGAATTTTGTGCTATAAGTGTAAAATTGAAAAGTAAAACAGTAAGGTAAAGCATTGATTTTTTCATGAAGCAAATTTAGGTTTTAGTGATTTATGAGATAATACGAACAAATTCGTAAACAAAGGTAACGACTTGTTTTATAGCTACATTCCTAAGATAGCTTTAATGGATAAACATCGTCCTATTACCCCTCAGTATGCCCTATTTTTCGATGAAAATCAATAAGGTGAAGGACTAACCGCCGTCCAACCGCCATCAATGACCAAACTCTGACCTGTTATATGTCTTGAAAGCGGTGAGACTAAAAAGAGTGCTGCATGCGCAATATCACTAACCGTTGCAGGTCTGCCCAAAGGCGTGATACGCGACCAAGTAGTAATATAATCAACGTCATCTAAGGTACGCTCTGTCATCGTAGCACCTGGAGCGAGCGCATTGATGGTGATATGATGCTCTGAAAGTTCTTCCACTAAACCTTTTGCCAGCATTTCTAAACCTGCTTTTGTCATACCATATGCCACTAAATTCTTGTGTGCTTGATGACCTGTGACCGATGACATAAACAAAATGCTGCCGCCTGATTGTTGTTTAACTATTTGATTGGCAACAGCTTGTGCTAAAAAAAAGCTGCCACTCAAATTCACATTCATCACCTTCTGCAAGGCTTCAGGTGTGAAATCCAAGAAGCGACCAAAATGTGTAATGCCCGCATTGGCTATACCGATTGTCACTTGTCCGAAATGACGCACTGCTTCGGCAACCATTTTTTCAATAAAAAAATTATCGGACGCATCACCTGACAAGGCGATGCATTGACCGCCTTGTCGGGTGATATCAGTCGCTGCATTTTGCGCCAAATCATCATCCACATCATTCAGCACAACAGATGCCCCTTGTAATGCGAGTTGTCGCGCAATCTCAAAGCCGATGCCGCATCCTGCGCCTGTGATGATAGCGGTTTGATTGTTGAATGGTAATGACATATTTTAAGATTTGAAATGAACCAATTTTTGTCGTTGTGTATTGACTGTCAATTCAAACACATCGGGTCTGGCATAATGACCTGACGGATCAAAGTTTTGCCTTTCCTTGCGTACCTCATTCAAATCAATGGTAGCCGTGACAACTATTTCCATTTCTGCAACCGGTTCGATGACCCAAGTACCATCGGGTGCAGCGATGCATGAACCCCCATTGCTTAGGAAATCAGGGGCATTTTGACGTATTAAATCAGGGTGGGGTATATGGCTTTGGATGTCCGTTCGGCGCATCAAACCCGACACAGACAGCACGAACATACGATTTTCAAGGGCGATATGCCTTGTCAGATCAATGGTGTTGCGGACATTACCGGGCCAAACGGCCACGTGCAAGTTTTCGCCTTGTGCATATAAAGCCGTGCGTGCCAACGGCAGCCAATTTTCCCAACAATTTAAGCCCCCCACAGTAAAACCTTCGAGCGGATGCACTTTTAAACCATTGCCATCGCCGATACTCCATACCAATCTTTCCTCATAGGTCGGCATTAGTTTTCTATGTACGGACTGTACAATGCCTTGATTATCAATATAAACTAAGCTACAATACACACTGTGACCTGCACGGTCTAACGCTCTTTCAGCACAACCGATATAGATGGCAATGCGGTGCTGTTTTGCTAAAATACAAAGGCTATTTAAGTCACCTCCGTCAATATTGACGGCTTCTTTTAAGTAATGTGCAAAAATCTCTTTTTGGGTTGTTGAGTTGAAGCGCGCTCCATCGGTCAGTTCGAGCCAAAAAGGATAGCCTGGCAACAGGGTTTCGCCAAAACAAACCAAATGAGCTTTTTGCGAGGCGGCTTCTTCAATGGCTTTCTCAATTTTTTTTAAGGTCGCTTTTTTATTCAACCAAACGGGTGCTAATTGTGCAATAGCAATGTTTAATGTGTCAGTCATTTCTTTATTCATATTAAAATAGGAACACAAAGGAACAAAATAAATGCTAAAATACTGAGGGGGCGAAATTTAAGAAATGCTTGATTATAACCTCAATTAGTGTTGGGTTAATATTGTGCATGTTTTTGTTAATTTCCTCCATTTTTTAATTGTGAAGTTACTTCTACCTTTAAGCCTTTAATATTTATCCATTTTTACATAATATTTTACCAAATTCGCACCTTCATTGACAACTGAATACCCAATATTATTTTGTTTGAATACTGAGGAGTCATTAAACAGTTCGTGAACAACATTCATTTTAAAATAACAATACTTTTTATAAACCATAGAACGATATAAATTATCTTTTACAACTACCAATTTTTATCAAACATTACAAATCAACATGCAATTCAAGGAAATAGAGGCGATAAAAGCCCTTTTTAAAGAAAAATACAAAGCAGAACCCATCGTCGTGCGCTCCCCAGGACGTATAAATCTCATTGGAGAACATACGGACTATAATGAAGGATATGTGTTACCTGCCGCGATTGACAAAGCCGCTTACTTAGCCATTGCGTTGCGTGAAGACGAGGAAATACATTTGATGGCTTATGATTTGAAAGAAACCTTTTCAACGCATATTTCCAATCTTAAACCGATTGGTGATGTGAGTTGGCCCAATTTTTTACTCGGTTCTGCTGCTCAATTTGCCAAAAAAGGCATAAAAATCAAAGGTTTTAATGCCATTTTGGCAAGTGATGTGCCGATTGGTGCGGGACTTTCTTCATCGGCTGCGATAGAATGTGCTGTTACGTTTGCACTCAATGAGCTACTACAAGGCGGATTAGATAGGTTGACAATGGTGAAAATGGCGCAAAAAGCAGAGCATGAATACGCAGGTGTCAAATGTGGCATCATGGATCAATTTGCGAGTATGTTTGGCAAAGAGAACCATGTATTGCGCCTCGATTGTCGCTCTTTGGCGTATGAGTATTTTCCTTTAAAAATGGACGGACTTAAAATTGTATTACTTGATACCAACGTCAAACACTCTTTGGCATCGTCTGAATACAATGTTCGCCGGGAACAATGTGAGGCAGGGGTGGTGTTGATTCAAAAAAAATACCCCTCAGTAAAAAGCCTTCGAGATGCTGATTTAGATATGATCAACGCATGTATTCCAGCCGATACGCTTGTATATAATAGGTGTAAATATATTGTAGAAGAAAAACAACGGCTACTCGATGGCTGTGCCGCGCTTGAAAAAGGCGATATTGCAACATTTGGCAAAAAGATGTTCGCCACGCATCAGGGTCTCAGCAAAGAGTATGAAGTGAGCTGTCGGGAACTCGATTTTCTTGTTGACCAAGTCAAAGATGACCCCTCAGTATTGGGTGCGCGCATGATGGGCGGCGGCTTTGGTGGTTGCACCATTAACTTAGTAAAAGAAGAAGCGGTTGATGACTTGATAAAACGCATCACCCCTCAATATAAAGCAGCGATGCAGTTAGACATGAAAAGTTATGTCATTGCGCTTAAAGATGGTACATCCGTTTTTGTTTAGTAAACCTGTAGAAATGTAAAATGTAGATTAACAAATGTAAAATGTAAAAGTGAGGGCGCACGACTTCTACATTTTACATTTCTACTGTTCTAAACTCAGTAATTTAAAATGTTTATACAAAATCAAATTCGCTTATTATGACAAACAGTTTTGATTATAAAGAACACCCGCATCAACGGCTCAATATCCTTACAGGCGAATGGGTTTTGGTATCACCCCACCGCACCAAACGCCCGTGGCAAGGAAAAGTGGAATCTTTGCCACCCGATAATCGCCCGAATTATGACCCCAATTGTTATTTATGTCCAACCAATACAAGGGCAGATGGTTCGTCAAATCCAAAGTATATAGCGCCTTATTCATTCACAAATGACTTTTCTGCTTTGTTGACCGATACGCCCGATGGTACTTATATTGAACAAAATTTGCTACAAGCAAAAAGTGAACGCGGCATTTGTAAGGTCATTTGTTTTTCACCTAATCATGCTTTGACGTTGCCGCAAATGGAGGAGGCAGATATTGCAAAGGTCGTTGACTTATGGCAAGACGAATTTGTGGAATTGTCTAACAATGATTGGATAAAATACATTCAGATTTTTGAAAACAAAGGGGCTATTATGGGTTGTAGCAATCCGCATCCGCATGGTCAAATTTGGAGTCAAAGCGAAGTGCCGATGGAAGTAGCAAAAGAAACCATTCAATTTAAAAAGCATTTTGACGCAACAGGCAGCAGTTTACTCGCTGATTATTTGAATATAGAATTAGAAAAAAAAGAGAGAATTGTGTGCGTTAATGATGATTTTGTCGCCTTAATACCTTTTTGGGCAGTGTGGCCCTACGAAATTCTTATTATTAGCCGCCGACATATTACTTCAATCGTAGATTTTACGGATAAAGAAAAACAGAGTTTAGCCAATATCATCAAACAACTGACCATTCGTTACGACAATCTGTTTGAGACCAGTTTCCCTTATTCGGCAGGTATGCACCAAAGTCCTGTCAATGACGGCGACCATGCAGAATGGCATTGGCACATGCACTTTTATCCACCTTTATTGAGGTCAGCAACCGTCAAAAAGTTTATGGTGGGCTACGAAATGTTGGGTATGCCACAGCGCGATATTACGGCAGAACAGGCGGCAGAAAAATTGAGAGCCGTGGCAGATATACACTATACTTCTAAGGAAATAATGAATTATAAATGATGAATTTTCAAAACGTTGATTATCAACAATTTCGTAAAACGTAGTTTAGCACTTTATTTTTTCAGCATTCCTAAATGATAGAAAGCATCATGCAATGAACAATTCCTTTTTACACCAAGCCTTACAGCAAAAAATATTACCTGCTGTCACTTTTTCCTCTGTAGCCGAAGCCTTGCCCGTCGCGGAAGCGATACTAAAAGGTGGTTTGCAAGTCATGGAAGTTCCTTTCAGAACCGACGTAGCGGCTGCTATTATTAAGGCTATCAGAAAAACATTTCCTGAAATGTTCATCGGGGCAGGTACTTTGTTGACAGTCGAACAGATACAGGAAGCCATAGACGCAGGGGCGCAATTTGGTTTAGCACCTGGTTTCAATCCGACTATTTGTCGGGAGGCTTTGGTGCGTCAATTTCCTTTTATTCCAGGTGTTATGACACCTTCTGAAATAGAGTTGTCTACTGAAATGGGTTTTTCTATTTTAAAATTATTTCCAGCTGAACAAATAGGCGGTATTGGTTTTTTGAAGTCGATGCAGGCACCTTATGCTCGATTGAACCTACAATTCATACCCATGGGCGGCGTTTCTTTAGAAAATATGACGACCTATCTCGCACTCAAAAACGTGGTAGCAATAGGTGGCTCGTGGTTGGCTTCTCGTGAATTGATGGCTGCTCAGGCTTTTAATACCATCTCGGAAAACGTAAAGGAAGCATTGTTGAAAACGAAATAAGGAGAATTGTCATGAAAAAAATCCTAAGTTGCGATTGGGGTACTTCATCGTTTAGGCTGCGCTTAGTAAATGCCAATACACAGGAAATTGTGAGCGAAGTTGTATCCAAACAAGGCATTGCAGAAATCTATCAAAACTGGCGCGCAACGGGTATGCGGGAAACGGAACGGATTGGTTTTTATACAAATATACTGAGGGGTGCGATGCAACATTTACCCAACCCTATTGACCCTGATACGCCTATTTTTCTTTCGGGCATGGCTTCATCTACGATGGGTTTACTGGAATTACCGTATCAAAATTTTCCATTGACATGGGATATTGCTCCTTTGCCTATTCAAAAAATAGACGGAAATACCTCATTTCCCTACCCTTTGTATGTATTGTCTGGTTTCAAAACAGATACAGATATCATGCGGGGCGAAGAAACCTTATTGTTGGGTTGTGACGTTGATGACAACTCTGAAAGAATTTTTATTTTACCTGGCACTCATTCTAAACATGTGTGGGTAAATAATAAAACGGCAGTTAATTTTAAAACCTTTATGACGGGTGAGGTATTTAATCTATTAGCAACTCAAAGCGTTTTAGGCCATTCTGTTGCAAAAGGAGACGATTTGGAAGCCTTTTCCGCAGGTGTCAAAGCGGCTTTCACCCACGATAATCTATTGCACAACGCCTTCTTGGTACGGACACGCCATATTTTGAATCAATCCTCTCCCCTCAGTAATTACGCTTATTTGAGTGGTTTGTTGATTGGTTCTGAGATAAAAGACCTTCCTCTTGACATGCCTATTTATTTGGTTTGCGGCGAACAATTACAACAGTCCTACAAAATTGCTTTGGAAGAAAGAGGTATGAAAAACGCTGTGGTTGTTCTAAATGCAGATGAAGCCCTTGTCAAAGGCCATTGTAGAATAGCAAATTATTTTTTGTAAGTATTTGATAAGTAATGATGAATGATAAATGATGAACGATGAATAATGTAAGAAGTTGATTATCAAAGTATGTGCACGAAATCAATGAGGCTGTATCAAAAGGTAAAACTCGTTTTTTCGTACAGAATATTATTAGGTTTTCGAGCATATAATCTTAGGAAGATTTTAAATCTTCCTAAGATTGAACGAGTTCCGAAATAAAATTCTATTTTCGAAATTTGAGCATTGCCTTTTGATACAGCCTCATGTATTTATCACAAGTATGTAATAATCAACTACTTACATTATTCATCGTTCATCATTTATCATTCATCATTACTTAATAAACCTATCCATTATCCATTATTCATGAATATCCTCATCGCTTGCGACAGTTTCAAAGATGCGCTGGATGCTCCCTCCGTATGTCGTGCTATTGAGCAGGGTTTGCGGTTGGTTGACCCCTCAGTAAATACGCGTATTTTCCCACTGGCTGACGGTGGCGAAGGTGTTTCTGATGTTTTAAACTTTCATTTAGGTTTAAAAAAGGTGGAGACAGAAGTCCACGACCCTCTTTTTAGAAAAATAAAAGCCACTTATAGTGTCAGTGCCGATGGTCAAACGGCTTTTATCGAAATGGCACAAGCCGCAGGGCTACAACTTTTGTCGGAGGACGAGCGTAATCCTTTGAAAACCACAACTTTTGGTGTGGGGGAAATGATAAAGGACGCTGTGGAACGCGGGGCGATACGCATCATTCTCGGTATTGGGGGTTCAGCGACCAATGATTTGGGTATAGGCATGGCAACTGCTTTGGGTTGGCAATTTTTGGATAAAAACAAGGAAAAACTATCACCTATTGGAGAGAATTTGGGTAAAATCGCAACCATTATACCCCCACATGCTCCTGACCTTGGACATAGATTTAGTAATTTATTAAAATTTACTAAATCTGAAATAGAATCTGGTATAGCACCAGAGTTAACCTTTGAAGTCTTATGTGATGTCACCAATACGCTATTAGGCGAAAAAGGTGCTGCATATACTTATGCAAAACAAAAAGGAGCGAGCGATGCGGCTATTAAAACATTAGAAGCAGGTGCTAAAAACTTTGCGAAAGTGTCAAGTTTTCGCAAAGTGGAAGCAGAAACGGCAGGCGCAGGGGCAGCAGGCGGTTTAGGCTTTGGCGCATTGTTCTTTTTAGAGGCGACTATCAAACGCGGCATTGAGGCGATGATGGATTTGATCGATTTTGATAAACAAGTCTCATGGGCAGATGTCATTTTTACAGGCGAAGGACGGCTTGACGGTCAAACGGCACAAGGCAAATTGATAGCCGGTGTTATAGCGCGTGCGCAACAAAAACCCGTTGTGGCCTTATGTGGTGCGCTCGATGCCACCCCTCAGTATTTAAATCATTTAGGCTTAAAAGCGGCTTTTTCTATTGCTCAAAAACCATGTCTTTTGACTGAAGCCTTAGCATTGACAGCAGAAAACTTAGAAAAAACGGCATTTAATGTGGGAAGGCTTTTAGTAGACGACAGTAAATAAAGGAGACAGGGGATACAGTCCTAAAAATTATTAACAGTCAATCATGACCCCTCAGTAATCTATCCTTTTTAAGTGCATATTTTGAGATATTGTTAACTTCGAGCATCTCTTTTGTCATCTAAAAATGCCGTTAGGCATGGTCTATCGGTAGAAAAAGCAGTCCTTGTCATGGCGTTCCATAGTAACGATATACCGAAACAATATTAAAATATGCCGTTCCTACGAAACTTGTGCGCGATTGTCTATTATTTTCTACTGATAGACCATGTCTAACGGCATTTTTAAGTATTAAATTGAGTTATCCGAAGTTATCAATAGAGATTTATTAGCTTTGTTCATTCATATATACTCATTTGAAAAAGGGTTTGCCTAAAATAATAAACTCAAATTATTCATAACTCCTATTTTATAATATTCACTTTTCATTTTTCACTTTTCATTTAATATTCAAACCAAATTTCCTAACATTTCTTAAAATTGAAACCAAATCATGTTTAAAATGAAATGCCATTTATTCTTTTCCACATTTATTTTATTGCTTACGTCTTGTCGTACCGACGAACAGAAATCACATATGCCCAAACAGTTCGCTATTGAGCAATTGTATGACAATTTAGCCGTTAATGCGGCAGATTTTAGTGCCGATGAGTCAAAAATACTCGTCAGTAGTAACAAAACAGGCATTTATAATGTCTATGAATTGAACACGGTTGATACCTCAATGAAACCCCTAACAGGTTCTTTGAAAGAATCCTTTTTTGCGGATGCTTATTTGCCCAACAGCACCGATTTTATTTACGATGCAGATAAAGGCGGCGACGAAAACAGCCATTTATATCTCGTCAAACAAGGCACGCAACAGGCGCAAGACATTACTAATTGGGCAAAAAGCTCTAACAGCTTCTTCGGGTGGAGTGCCGACAAAAAAGCGATGTATGTCAGCACCAATAAACGAGACCCTAAATACTTTGACCTCGTAAAGATGGACATCGGCAAGTGGCAGCCAACCCTGTTATTCAAAAACGATTCAGGTTTAACACCCTCTGCTATTTCTAAATCGGAACGGTATATTGCTTTGAATAAATCCATAACCACGGACAAAAATGAGCTGTATTTATACGATGCCGTCAGCAAAACAACGAAACGCATCAGTAACGCCAACGAAGCGACTTGGAACGCCATGGCTTTTGAGAAAAACGACAGCATTATGTATTACGTCACAAACGATGGCAGTGAGTTCAGTTATTTGGTTCGATACAATATCCAAACAGGTAAGGCGGACAAAGTATATGAATCAAAATGGGATGTGGCGTTCATGGTTTTAAGCGAAAACGAAAAGTACCACACTGTTTTCATCAATGAAGATGGTAAAAACAAGGTCATTTTGTTCGATCATGCGACCAATAAGCCTATTTCTTTCCCAGAAATTAAAGATGGCGATGTCCTAAATGTCACTATTTCAAACAGCGAAAAGAAAATGCTGTTGACAGTTGGCAGTAGTACAAGTCCGCCCAATCTTTTTCTCTATAATGTTGAGAATAAAGAGTTAAAACAATTGACTTCAACACTCAATAAAGCGATTGACCAAAACGATTTAGTCAAAGCAGAAGTCGTGCGCTTCAAATCATTTGACGGTAAAGAAATTCCTGCTATTTATTACAAACCCTTGCAAGCCTCGAAGCAAAATAAGGTCGGCGCGCTCGTGTGGGTGCATGGCGGACCGGGCGGACAAAGCCGCGTTGGGTTCAGCAATTCAATCCAATACTTAGTCAATCATGGTTATGCCGTTTTAGCCGTCAACAATCGCGGCAGCAGTGGCTATGGCAAGTCTTATTACAAAATGGACAACAAAGATCACTCAAATGGCGACTTAAAAGACTGCATCTGGGGCAAAAAATGGCTGACGCAACAAGATTATATTGATAGTTCAGCCATTGGCATCTATGGCGGTAGTTATGGCGGTTGCATGGTGCTCGGTGCGCTCGCTTTTCATCCCGATGAGTTCAAAGTCGGCGTGGACTTGTTCGGCGTTGCCAATTGGATACGCACTTTAAGAAGTATTCCACCGTATTGGGAAGCGAATCGCAAAGCCTTGTATGAAGAATTGGGCGACCCGAACTCTGCCGATAGTGTACGCTTAAAAAGCATCTCACCTTTATTCAATTATCAAAAAATTACGAAGCCGTTGATTGTTTTTCAAGGCGCAAACGATGTGCGTGTCTTGCAAGCGGAAAGCGATGAAATCGTGGAAGGCGTCAAAAAGAACGGCGTCCCTGTCGAGTACGTCCTGTATCCCGACGAAGGACACGGTTTTGTTAAAAAAGAGAATCAAATCACTACATCAAAGCGGACGCTTGAGTTTTTAGATAAACACTTGAAGCCGAAGGTGTTGAATTGAGGAAAAGTTTTGAATGATTTTTTACCCCTCAGTATAAAGTCTTAAAAGGACGAAATACTGAGGGGTTATTTTTTTCTCACTTTGTTTAACTCACAAAACAACAATCTTACCCAACGCCCAACGCCCCTCTTTTATTTGCATTATAAAGATATACATACCCGCTTTTAGGTCTTGCCGCTTGAGTATATAACTATTTTTTTCAAAAACAGCATGTCGTACCAAACGACTATGGATGTCATAAAGGTGAAAAATGCCGCCTATACTGAGGGGGTAACATACCATCCCTTCATACTTTTAATGACATAGTAAAGTACTACAATAGTGAGTGACATCTATCATCTTGTAACCCCCGATTTCAATCGGGGGGATTTGAGAAGCCACCTCCCACATCTATCATCTTTTCAGAACATAACATCGAAATGAGTACTTTTTGATGTTATGTTCTAAAAAGAAGATAGATATAGGGGCGATAGGTGCGTATTCCCCCGCCGATTAAAATCGGGGGTTACAAGATGATAGATGTCACTCACTATTTTAGCACATTTCAATATTGGTATCAAACGCTATAAAACAATTGCTACCAGCACTTTAATCTGTACAATAAATAGAAATTATTATTAAATAAATTTGCATCTTTTAAAAAGACATATTAGTTTTGTGTCTATAATTCAAAAAACAACATGCGCAAACATTTGTATCTTTAACTCTATTATCTCACCCTTTAAATCCTTAAAACAATGGATATTAAAGAAGTCAAAAACCTGTTTACATTCCGTATGACAGATGAAGTTTTCAATGTTGTTAAGTCTGAAGTTATGCACTTATCAGAAGCGTATGAATCGCTTAGAGAGTTTACTACCGAAGATGTGAAATCAAGTTACAAAGCCAATACTGAAGATGTTGAATTTATCAGTACGGTTGTCGAAAAACTACCTGCTATTCGTGCCAAAGGTGTTCTTGTCAGTGACGATACGGTCGCACGACTGACCTTGAAATGGATTTTTATCCAACAAATGACCGTGATTGTCGCTAAATTGAGAAAATTGGCGGACAAATTGGAAACCGCCACCACGATTGCTTTGTCAGAAGGCTATTCTTTGAGCAATATTGTGCATGAAGCGGTCGGCAGTGCTGCCAAACAGAATGTCGAAGGCACATTGACTATTTACAATGACATCGCCGAAACTAAAACTCGTGCCATCAGAGCCGCTGAAACCCGAAAAAAGAATGAAGCCGCTAAAAAGAAAGCAGAAAAAACAGCTGTTGTTGCCTAAATAAGGGTGAAATAACACGACGTATCGGATAATACAATGGTTTCCGTTACGTGTCGTACAAAACGTCTTAATGGCTTGAAGCTGTTAAGGCGTTTTTTTGGGAGTTTCCGAAAATTGAGTGTCAAAATCGTAATTGCCTATATTATACTAAAGTGAAAGTGGTTTTCGGACTTGTCTCAATTGCCTCCATCTTTAGATGGAGAATATAAAATGAGCAAAGTATCTCTGCTTTAGTCATATTTGCTTAAAATGTGGCTAAAGCCAATTAAAATTTTCTATTTTTCTATTCTCCATCTAAAGATGGAGGCAAATGAGACAATAAAATAAAATCTCTATCTAAAGATGTGGGCAATGGAGACAATAAAATAAAATCTCCATTTTCAGTTTAGTATAAATTTGTAATCATCTATATCAAACTCCTAATCTCCTATATCAAATTCCTAATCATCTATATCAAATTCCTAATCACCTGTATCAAATTCCTAATCACCTATATCAAATTCCTAATCACCTATATCAGATTTATAATCGCCTATATCAAATTCGTAATCGCCTATATCAAATTCGTAATCGCCTGTATCAAATTCGTAATTGCCTATATGAAATTCCTAATTGCTTATATCAAATTAGTATTCGCTTATATGAAATTTGTAATCATGTATATCAAATTTTAGTTTGAAATCGATTGATAACCTGTTATTTATGCGAATAAGGGGTTAAAGTCGCTTTTCAAAAGGTCGTTCGACCTG
>JANOAU010000082.1:0-22003 GCA_031411275.1 Saprospiraceae bacterium
CTTATGAAATACATTGGATTTTAGAAAAGCCATTAGAGACCAGCCCCTCAGTATCACCGACTGTTTCGCATCCGCCTGATGATGTACGTGGTTTTTATGCGGCTGTGCGGAACAGAATGAGTGTGCATTTCAAGAAACAAGAGAATCGCTTGGCTATTTTGGCGGTAGATAAGCCCAAAGAGGCTATTTTTCTACAAAAAGTCATGGCAGTCATCAATGCTCATATAGGCGATGAAACTTTTGATGTCGAGCACTTGGCGCAGTCAATGGCAATGGGTCGCATGCAGTTGCATCGGCGGCTGAAGCCTTTGGTGAATCAATCACCTGCACATTATATACGTGATGTGCGCTTAAAAAAAGCAAAGGAGATGATAGAAAAAGAAGATTTGAGCATTGGTGAAATTTGTTTTCAAGTTGGTTTTCAAAGCCAAAGCCACTTCACAAGAGCATTTATTGAAAAGTATGGTGTGCGTCCCACGGCTTATCGGCGGAAGAAATGAAGATGCTTTTTTTGTCATTCTGCCGCTTTATGTCATTCTGAACGCAGTGAAAGAACCTAAATGTATTTTTATTTAGATTCTTTCACTGCGTTCAGAATGACAAAAAAACGTTCTTATGAAGCTGGAAACTCCACAAAATTACGCGGTGTTTCATAAAGTCTTACTTGTATATCAAATTCGGGTTCAATGCACCCCCTCAGTATTTTCCATATCACAACCACAATATTCTCTGCTGATGGGTTTACATCACGAAATTCAACCGTATCAATATTCAAATTTTTATGATCAAAACGATGCTCAATTTCTTCTTTTATAATGTTAGACAATTTGCCCAAATCATAAACATAGCCCGTTTCAGGGTCAATATCGCCTGTAATTTTTACTTCTAATTCGTAATTATGCCCATGATAATTAGGATTATTGCACAAACCGAACACTTCACGGTTTTTTTCGTCCGACCAGTGTGGATTGTGCAAACGGTGGGCAGCATTAAAATGTGCTTTTCGGAAAACAGAAACTTTCATGTGGAATCAGTGATTAAGTGATTGGGTTATTGGATGGTTTTTCTAACAAAAATAGCAAAGCAAAGTTTCAAAGGAAATATAAAAGGATATAAATTGTAAAAATACCTTTTTCGTCGTCTATGCCGCTTAATCTGTCGTGTTTTAAAGCATTTTATGGATTCATACCTCTAAAAAAGTGTTATCTTAACGGTTATTTATAAAACAATTATTCACCATAATAAAAATAGAAAGATACATGACACTCGTTATTTTAGGCTGTATTCTGTTAGCAGTCAGCTACGTTTTAATGGGTTTGGACAATCGCCCAATAGCACAGGCATCGAAAAGTGTTCGTATGGTTAGTTTTGCTGTCATCGCCCTTGGTTTATTGACGGCTTGCATCAAACAAATTGATGCCGGGGAAGTCGGCGTTCAAAAGTTGTTTGGTAAAGTCGAAGACCGTGTTTTAGAAAGTGGTTTAAATTTCGTCAATCCGCTTGTCAGCGTGACGGATATGAATGTTCAAACACAAAACTACACCATGTCAGGTATCCATGGCGAAGGACAAAAAGAAGGTGATGATGCGATACGTATCCTGTCCACAGACGGTTTGGAGTTGACAATTGACTTAACTGTTTTGTACCACGTCAATAAAACGGAAGCCCCGCGCATCGTTCGTGAGATTGGTAAAGACATTGAAGATGTCATCGTACGACCTGTTACGCGGACAAAAATTAGAGACAATGCAGTTTATTATACAGCGATTGACCTTTACTCAAACAAGCGGGAAGAGTTCCAAAGCCGTATTTTCAAGGATATTGACACTATTTTCAAACAACGTGGCTTGACTTTGGAGCAATTACTCATTCGCAACATTGCTTTACCTGAATCGGTAAAAGAGGCAATCGAAAAGAAAATCAATGCCGAACAAGATGCTCAAAAGATGCAATACGTCTTACAAAAAGAAAAGCAAGAGGCGGAAAGAAAACGCGTCGAAGCACAAGGTATCGCCGATTATCAACGCATTTTGTCCACAGGTTTGAGCGACAAAATGCTACAATACGAGCAGATAAAAGCGCAAAAAGAATTGGCTTTGTCACCTAATGCCAAAGTAGTGATTATGAATGGCAAATCTGCACCGATATTGATTGGGCAGTAGGGTTGGTTATTCGTTATTCGTTATTCGTAAAACTAATTTACCAATAACGAATAACCAATAACCAATAACGAATAACCAATAACGAATAACCAATAACCAATAACAATAACCAATAACCACCCCTCTAATCCAAAAAAAAGCCGCTTTTGTCTATCAAAAGGGACTTTTGTGTTCAGAAAAACGACTTTTGTGTTTTGTAAATTCACAAAACACCCCCCTCAGTAAAAATCATAAAATCCGTCTCAATTTGTAAAATATGATGAATTTTAGTGAAATCTTAAAAATGTCTCTTGAATCCATCCGCGCCAATGCCTTACGGTCGGTTTTGACATTGCTCATCATTGCGGTTGGCATTATGTCCTTAGTGGGCATATTGGCAGCTTTAGATTCTGTCCTCAACTCGCTCAACGAAAGTTTCAACAGCTTGGGCAGTAATTCGTTTACGATTGAGCGCAAGTTTCAAGACATCAAGGGCAACAGGGGCGGTAGGCGGGCGCGGGTCGGTGAACCGATTGATTTTGATCAAGCCCAAGAATTCAAAGAACGTTTTGATTATCCTGCCAAAGTGACAATTTCGATTAATGCCACAGGCAATGCTGTCGTGCAACAAGGCGATAAAAAGACAAACCCTACCGTTTCCGTGACGGGTGCAGACGAAAATTACTTGGATGTGAAAGGTAAGGACTTGACTTTTGGGCGCAATTTTTCAGATAGTGAAATAAAATCAGGTGCCAATAAAGCCATTATTGGCAGTGAAATCGTCAAATTATTATTCGATAATGATGACCAAAAAGCGGTAAACGACGATATTTTAATTGGTAACCTCCGCTATCGTGTTATCGGTGTATTGAAATCAAAAGGCTCTGGCGGTGGATCTCAAGGGGCAGACCGCACTGTCATTATCCCCTTATTAACCTCAAAACAAGTGTATGATTCGAAAGGTTCGGATTATAGTATCAATGTCTCTACTGCCACAGCAACCGATATGGAAGCCGCAACCGATGTGTCAACAGGACTTTTTAGGCAAGTTCGCAAACTCCGCATAGGTCAAGACAATGATTTTGAAATCACAAAATCGGATGGTCTTTTGTCTATTTTAAAAGAAAATACGG
The DNA here is from genome assembly GCA_031411275.1 of Saprospiraceae bacterium. Taxonomy (GTDB): domain Bacteria; phylum Bacteroidota; class Bacteroidia; order Chitinophagales; family Saprospiraceae; genus JAAFJT01. The sequence continues at coordinate 3,275 of JANOAU010000082.1, forward strand.
TCAGTATTCGTTGGGCAACGATAGGAATTGGGTTAATTACACTTCTGGGTGCGTCAATAGGTCTGATGAACATCATGCTTGTCAGTGTCACAGAGCGCACCCGCGAAATCGGTATTCGCAAAGCTTTGGGCGCAACACGGTCGAGTATTTTATCTCAATTTTTGACCGAAGCCATTATGATATGTCAATTTGGCGGTTTGGTCGGTATTTTCCTCGGCGTTTTGGCAGGTTTAGGTGTCTCTCTGGCGATGAAAAGTACATTTCAAATGCCTTGGGCATGGATAACATTGGGTGTTGTTACCTGTTTTGTTGTCGGTTTGTTTGCTGGTTTATATCCTGCTCTCAAAGCGGCGCGGCTTGACCCAATCGAATCATTGAGATACGAGTGAAAAATGTAAAATATCCATTAACGAATATAAAATGTAAAAGTATGAAGAGCGACAACTCGACATACTTTTACATTTTATATTCGTTAATGGATATTTTACATTTTTCAATATCCCCCTCAGTATGCAGTGCACTTAATATGATTCTTGTAATCGGCGAGTCGGTTGATTTGGGATATGGAAAACTTGAAATCAATATTTTATGATTCAACATAAAATCAAATAACTCATTTTGTTTTATGAAAAAAACAGGATAATTGGGTAAGTACGTTATAGGTAAATGAGGACATTGAGAAAGGGCAGTTGTGAATTGTTGAATATTTTTTTGCAACACTGCTCGTGCTTCTGTATACGTTTTTTGAGCCTTTAAAAATGCAAAAAGATAAGCAGGTACAATCGGCGAAGCCCCCACAAACATAGGATTTTGACGAATCGCAGCAATCATTTTTTTATCTCCTAAAATCACACCCCCAGGAATACCCACTGCTTTGGCAAGTGAAGCTATGACAACGAGGTTGATATTTGATTTATCACCAATCAACTCTTTAATCTGTTGATAAATACCGCCCCCCTCAGTACCTGTAATGCCTATACCATGCGAATCATCGAGTAATAAGGTAATAGATTTATCAAGAGGTAAATTTTGTAGCCATGAAAAATCATAAAACTCGCCTCGTAAAGGGTCAATGGCATTAGCCGCTATCACAACCGGCTTTGTTTCCTGTTCAACGATATGAACGATTGTTGTTGAAAAATCATCGAAATTTTTGAAAAAATACTGAGGGGCGGCATTCGTGGTCCAAATAGCTGGGTGGGAAGATGGTGCAAATATAAATTGTTGATTAACAAGACTTTGTACGACTAATTGTCCTGCCAAAAGACCTGATGAAACCGTTAATGCAAATTCTGCACCTGTCCAATGAGCTATAAAATCTTCAGCTGCTTCATAGATTTTTAACTGCACATTATTGTTCCGCGAAGCGGAAAAAATGGTGCCATACTGATTAAAACCCTCTATCACAGCGGCTTTGAAATCGGGCTGATGTCCCATACCCAGATAAGACGTACCGCTAAAAAATAAATGCTCTTCGCCATTGAGTTGAACAGTTCGGCTGGGTAAATGGTCTATTATAGTCGTCATTGATTAGACAAGATTAAAACGTGTTAAGTCAAAAGTGGTCGCAAAAATGCTGCCTTTATCTAATTTGTTTTCTTTTTTCTTAAAAAAAACACTAAAAACGGACGAGGACTCTCCAATTCCATACTTTTGCCGACTTTTTCACTCGACACTTTCTTTATCATGACCACTAAAGGCTTTCCGACCCTTGTATGGGTTGCTTTTGCAGCCGTTTGTATTGTTTGGGGTACAACGTACTTCGGCATTAAAGTAGCGATGGAATATTTCCCACCGTTCTATTTTTCGGCGTTTCGACACGGTGCGGCGGGCATAATATTTCTGCTTTTATACCTCACACAGTCACGTCAAAAACCGTCTTGGACAGATATAAAAAATGGCTCAATAGCGGGTATTTTTATGATAACAGGCGGTAATGCCCTGTTATCTTGGGCGGTCAAGTACATATCAAGTGGTTATGCGGGTATTTTGAGTGCTACTGCGCCCATTTTCATCACTTTGATGAGCATTTATGCTTTCCCAAATTTTAAAATAACTTGGAAAATAACATTGGGCTTACTCATCGCTTTTGTAGGCATTGCTTTGTTGTCCAAACCTGAAGACGGTATCTCCATGTCTTTTGAATTTTGGATGGGTTTTTCATTGGCGATTGTGGCCAATATCTTTTGGGGTTTGGGCAGCATTTACATGAAAAAATATCCTGTTGAGCAACATCCTTTTTTGAAAACAGGCATTCAGATGATACCCGCCAGCCTTATCAATATTACGATTAGTTTTATTTTTGAACCACAACCCGATTTTTCTAAAATAGATGCACGCGGGTGGTGGGATATTGCCTATCTGATATTCGTTGGGTCGTTGATAGGTTATTTGAGTTTTGTGTATCTCGTCAAATATATGGCGCCTGCACGTCTTTCGATACACATATATGTCAATACCGTTGTCGCCGTTTTAGTAGGTTGGGCATTAGGAGGTGAACATTTGAGCCTTATTACTTGGGTTGCTTTAACCATTATTATGGTGGGCGTTTTTATTGTTAACAACGAATATGCCCGTATGAATGCCAAAAGAGCCTTAGAAAATCTTGGTTGAGAATTTTGCAAATTTATTTGCAAAACAGCCCCCTCAGTATGGAAGCATATTGAGGGCGCTGTACGTTATTTAGATTTGAAAGCTCTTTCCATTGTCCATTCTATTTATAACCCTCCTGATACTTTATTCACTTTTCTTATAGCTCCTGAGAAATTTTTATAGAAAATCAGTTTCCTTTAGGTAAAAATACTGAGGGGGTATTTTTTACCCTCTTACGTAAACAATTATTACTTCTACATTTATCGAAATAAAAAAAGTTGCATTAATTGCAGATTATTATGCAAATTTTGCAAATTTGCACTAAATTTTTTTGGACTCTACCAAAATGTTTTTTGAAAAAACTTTTATTCTAAACCAAACCACTTAGTCGTATGAAAAAAAAGATGTACTCATGGCTCTTAGGGCTGTTCCTCTTGATGATTGGACAGTCCGTTTGGGCACAAAAAGTGTCAGGTGTTGTGACAGGCGAAGAAGATGCGCTGCCGATTCCAGGCGTATCTGTGGTCGTGAAAGGCACAACCAAAGGCTCCATTACTGATTTAGACGGCAATTATGACATTGCAGCTAATGTAGGCGAAACGATTACGTTTTCGCTTGTCGGTTATCAGGCACAAGATGTGCTTGTTGCAAAAGGCATTTCGACGCTCAATATTGTTCTCAAAGGTGGGAATACGCAATTGGGCGAATATGTCGTAACTGCTTTGGGTCTAAGTCAATCTCAACGAAGTTTGACGACGAACAACCAAACCGTCAAAGGTGAAGAAATCGCTGAAACACAACGCGATAATTTCATGGAAGCCCTGCAAGGTCGCGTTGCGGGCTTGATGATGGTCAGTACGAGTGGGGCTTCTGGCTCTTCTGCCTTGATTCAGCTACGTGGCGCATCGTCAATCGGCGGCAACAATTCACCACTTATTGTTGTAGATGGTTTGCCAATTGACAACTCTACATTCGCTCAGGGTGCTTTAGTAAGTGACTTACCTAACCGTAATAATGACTACCAAAACCGCGCTGCGGATGTCAATCCCAACGATATTGCAAGTGTTACAGTCTTAAAAGGACCCGAAGCAGCGGCATTGTATGGCAGCCAAGGTTCTTCGGGTGCCATTATCATTACCACCAAAAAAGGCTCAAAAGGTCGTGGCAAAATCAGTTATGACAATTCGTTTAGTCAAGACGAGGTTTATCGTGTTCCAAAAGTTCAGACGACTTATATGCGCGGATTTAACGGCGTTTTTGATGCGAATGAGTTGCGTTTTTTTGGTCCAAAATTAACGGCTGGTCTTCCTGTTTACAATAATTATGACCAATTTTTCCAAACAGGTAGCCGTCAAGCGCACAACTTGTCTTTCGAAACAGGTTCAGACCGCTTGAGTTATCGCTTATCTGCTAACTACACGAATAAAGAAGATGTCATTCCAAATACAGGCATGAAATTGTTCAATGTGCGTTTATCTGGCACAACCAAATTGTTAGATAATTTGGAAATGAATACATCTGTTTCATTTACAAATACGAATTTGAGAAAATCGCCCGTAGGTTCGACGGGTTATTTGGTCAATTTGTTCAACTGGCCCTTTTATGAAGATATGACAAATTACCTCAATCCTGATGGTACACGTCGTCGCTTACAAACTACATCTACTGAATACGATAATCCTTATTTCCTTGCCAATAAACTGATAAATACCGATTTGACGAATCGCACTTTAATAAACATTGGTTCAACATGGACTCCTTCAAGTTGGTTGACAGTCATTGGTCGGTTTGGTGTGGATGAGTACAGCACAAGAGGCAACTTTTTTGCACATCCCGAAGCGAATGGCTATATCAGTCTCAAAGGTCAAATCGAAAATTATACCCTCAATAGTCGTCTCCTTAATGGCAACCTATTAGCAACCGCTAAGAAAACTATCAAAGACTTTACAGCATCTCTGACTGTTGGTATTGATATTTTTGACAAAGATGCTGAAGTAACCTCTATTCGTGGCGAAAAGCTCTTCGACCCCACTTATAACAGTATAAACAATGTTGACCCACTTACAATGCGTAACAAATTGACTATCAGACGCAATCGTTTATTAGGCGCATTTGCGAAGGCTGATTTCAGTTGGAAAGACCTTATTTATCTACAGGTAACGGGTCGCAATGACTGGTCTTCTACTTTACCTATTGAAAATAGATCTTATTTCTACCCCTCAGTATCAGGCAGTATTATTTTGAGTGACTTATTGAATATTAAAAACAATGATTATGTCTCACTCATAAAACTAAGAGCGGCTTACGCTGTATCTGGTAAAGATGCTGACCCTTATCGCATCGAAGCGGCATTAGCACCTCAAACAACGACAGGTGGTGGTTTTGCATACAACTTTTTTGGCGGTAATCCAGACCTAAAACCAGAGTTTGTTATTGGTCGTGAGTTAGGAGCAGAAATGCGTTTTTTGAAAAATCGAGTGTCCCTTGATGTTACTTATTTCAAAAATGAACGCTCTAAGCAAATCGTTTCTCAACGTTTGAGTTATGGTACAGGTTTCGTTTTTGGTTTGATAAACGGTGGCTCATTTGAAGTAAGTGGTTGGGAAGCGCAATTGGGCTTAACACCCGTAAAAAAGAAAGACTTTAAGTGGGAAGTGCTGGTTAACTTTACTAAAAACTCAACTAACGTTCTAAACCTACCTGCCGCTCAAGCTGAATATTATAACTCGGATACATGGCTTTATAATAATGCCCGTGCCAGTGCTTTTATTGGCTATGAAGATTTACAAAAATTATACGCCACAACGCCTTTCCCTTATATTTCTGGCAATCAAGTAGGTGCAGGCACTGCTACGGCTGTGGGTGGTTACAGCTATGCACGCAACAAAAATGGCGATGTACTCATCAATCCATCAAGTGGTTTACCTGTTATAAATGCTAACTTTTTGCCAATTGGCGACCGTAATCCTGATTTTATGGTTGGCATCGTAAATACTTTCTTTTATAAAGGTTTTGGTTTCAATTTCAATCTCGATGTTCGCAAAGGAGGCGATGTATTCAACGGCAACGAAATGTTCTTATTCCGTCAAGGTTTGAGTGCAAGAAGTCTTGACCGCACAGTGCCTTACCTCTTCAAAGGCGTATTGCGTGATGGTGCTGAAAATACTGAAAAACCAACGGTTAATACCATCCAAATAACACCTCAAACACGCTCTGATTTTTATACAGGCTTTGCAGAAGAGGACTTTGTAGAACACGACATCAATTGGTTGCGTATCCGCGATGTGACATTAAGCTATACCTTTCCTGAAAATTGGTTCAAAAATATGCGTTCACTCAAAAATGTGAAAATATACGTAACAGGAACTGAACTGTATATGTGGACAAACTATACAGGCGGCGACCCTGCTGTCAATGGTACGACAGCCACTTCTGCGGGTGTTGGTGCTTGGGGTTTTGACTTCGGTAAAATCGGCAGACCCCGTTCCGTTTCAGCGGGTATTCGTTTCTCCTTGCAGTAATGTCCAATCTTAGTAAGATTTAAAATTTTACTAAGATTAACCCTTAAGATTAACCCCTCAGTATTTTTCTCATCCCGAGCACTCGGGGCAACATAATCAATTGAATTAGTTTAAATCACTGATAAAAAATGAAAAAAATAAGATATATACTCTTTGGAGCTGTCATTTTGTTTATGTCAAGTTGCCAAGACTTCTTGAATATCAATACTGACCCTTCTGTGCCACAAAAAGTGAGCGCATCCACTCTAATGGCACCTATTTATTCTCAAATGGTGCGTGGCGAGACTTTTGATATGCGCTATTTTGGTCTGTATGCTCAAATGTTTGCCGTCAGCTCAACAGGTGATACATGGGAAAGACATGGATACATTCCAGGTTCAGATGCGGCAGGCGAAAAATGGCGGTCGCACTATTGGTCAATTGGTAAAAACGTTGACCTCGTCATTGAAGATGGTGTTAATTCATCCAGTTACGACCTCGTAGGTGCGGCTAAAGCAATTCGTGCTTGGTCTTGGCAATCGTCAACTGACGTTTACAACGAAATGATTTTGACGCAGGCATGGGAACCCAACCGCTATGTCTTCGATTTTGACACGCAGGATAAAATCTATGCAGAAGTTGTTCGATTAAGTAATGAAGCTTTAGCTGATTTTGATAAAGGCGGTGCGAAGTTGAAATTAGCTGATATTGTTTATTCTGGCGATGTGGCTAAATGGAAAAAGTTCATCTATGGCAACCTTGCGCGCAATGCAAACCATCTCAGCAACAAAAGTATTTACAAACCTGATGATGTTATCAAATATTGCGACCTCGCTTTAGCAGCCAATACAGATAACTTCAATGTGCCTCATGCTGCTTCAAGTTCATTAGATGCCAATTTTTTTGGTCCATTGCGTAACAATTTGAGCAACTATCGGGCTTCTTCAGGCATCGTGAAATTGCTTGACGGTACTATATTTAGTGGCGTTAAAGACCCTCGTTTACCGATTATGATTCCACCTTCTCCAGATTCTATTTTCCGTGGCTTACAAGTTTTAACAGCCGATGCCAACAATGTAGCAGGTAATACGAAGCGTATTCCCAACATTTGGGGTGCCACACCCGGTACAACTACTACGGCTTTGTCTCCTAATGCTGGATTTACAACAGTGGGCCGTTGGATATTCAAAGATGCTGAACCACATTATCTCATGACCGCTTCCGAAATTCAATTCATTAAAGCAGAAGCGGCTTTTAGAAAAGGGGATAAAGTGTTGGCTTTAGCGGCTTACAAAAAAGGTATAGACTTACACATGGATTTTTGTGGCGTAACGGCTGCTAATAAAGCTACTTTCTTCGCAAGTGCTGCCATTAAAACAGATGCTACCTTGACAATGGCGGACATCATGCAACAAAAATACATTGCTCTATGGGGACATGGCGTACTCGAAGCATGGGTGGATTTACGTCGTTTCAAATACGATACCCAAGTCTTTACAAATTTCGTCGTGCCTACAACAGCACAATATTTCCCAGACAACAATGGTAAATTAGCCTATCGCGCTCGTCCACGCTACAACTCTGAATACGTTTGGAATCGTGATGCTTTGAACAAATTTGGTGGCAATAATGCAGATTATCACACCTATGAGCCGTGGTTCGTACAACCTTGATAATCAATAGAAATCTTAGGAAAATTTATAAATCTTCCTAAAATTCTATACCCTTCAGTAAAAGCTATATTTTATCAAATAAAAATAAAATTGACAATGAATAAAAATATTAAAAACCTCTTTTTAGCTTTTACAGCCTGTCTCATTGTCTTAATAATGAACAGCTGTGGCGAAAAAGCTGATTTAAATGGCTCTATTACGCCAGCACAAGGAGCAAGAGTTAAGTTTTTTCATGCTGTATCTGGTGGTTCTCCTTTGACGGTAACACAAAATAGCCAAAAATGGACTTCTGTCCTCACCACCGCAAAATATACAGATTCGGTCATATATACAGGCTTATTTCCAGCGATTGATTATGCTACTTTACCAGCAGGTTCAACTAAGTTTACGGCAAAATTGCCGCTTAGTCTCAATGCCAAAGATACAGTTGTGGCAGAATTGACGCATAATTTAGAGGACGGAAAGTATTATGTACTTTTAGCTGCCGATACTTTTCCTTCACCTAAACTTTTCATGATTCCTGATATTCGTGATGACAACCGTAACTCAAATTTGACATACTTCCGTTTTGCCAATTTCTTAGTCAAATCTCCAACAACGGGATATGATATTTTCTTATCACGGCAGCCCACTCAACCTTTTGCAAATATTAAATATGGTGAAGCAAGTCCATACATTGAGTTCGCGCCTACAGGTGCAGTAGCTGATACAATTTTCTTGCGAACACCTGGTACAACAACCAATGCGTTTGTTTTTGCATTAGGGGCAACTAAATTTGCTGCAAATCGTTCTGCCATTGTTCTTTTGAGGGGCGTAGTAGGCGGAACAGGTACAAAAGCACCCTCTTTTTCAGTAATTACAACTAATTAAATTAATTTTTTGAATAAAAATAGAGAGGGGTTTTCCGAAATCATCGGCAAGACCCCTCAGTATTTTTACTCAAAAACCTGCTCCTGCTCCTCCTCCCACGGCGGCGACACAATCACATAAAACGCCAAAGGCACAGCACCTACATTCCGAATCCATTGCCGCGCACCCGCAGGAACAAGAGCCGTTTCGCCCCCCCTCAGTATAGCCGACTCATTTTCGACAAACAATTCACCTTCGCCTTCTAAAATCACGTATAATTCACTACTTTTTGACAAGATATGCGGTTCACTCGCTTGTCCAACTTCTACCGTTGCATGAGCCAAACTGTAATTCACATCTACCGCATCGTTTTTTGGATGCACAAATTCCTTGATAATCGTTTTATCACCAGCAATAAAACTGGTTATGTCAGACAATGATTTTTTGAACATAAGTCAATGATTTTTAACACTCAGGTAAACTAATAGGCACATTCACTGCCAATCCCCCATCGCTCGTTTCCTTATATTTTGAGTTCATATCTTGAGCCGTTTGCCACATCGTTGCAATGACATTGTCCAACGAGACCCGTGCCTTATCGGGATTGCTTTGCAAAGCCAATTGACTTGCCGTAATCGCCTTAATCGCACCCATCGTATTGCGCTCGATACAAGGTACTTGAACCAAGCCGCCAATAGGGTCGCACGTCAGACCGAGATGATGCTCCATTGCAATTTCAGCCGCCATCAACACCTGCCGCACACTGCCACCTTGACACGCCGTCAAAGCACCCGCCGCCATAGCAGACGACACGCCAATTTCGGCTTGACAACCACCCATAGCAGCCGAAATAGTCGCTCCTTTCTTGAAAATACTACCCAATTCTCCTGCTACAAGTAAAAAAGAAGTGATTTTTGAAGACGTATGCCCCCCACCAAAGGCGATATAATATTGTAAAACGGCTGGAATAACGCCCGCTGCCCCATTCGTCGGCGCAGTCACCACTCGTCCAAAGGCTGCATTTTCCTCATTAACCGCTAAAGCGAAACAGCTCACCCAATTCAAAACCGTCGAAAAATGATTGCCTCGTGCTTGTATTTGCTGCAACCAAGTGTCATAATCCGTATAAGTTGCCCCTTGCAAAAGCCGTTTGTTGAGTGCCGCAGACCTTCGGCTCACATTCAAACCGCCTGGCAGCAACCCCTCAGTATGTGCGCCCCGCCAGATGCAGTCGCGCATTGTTTCCCAAATTGTCAAGAGTCCTTTCATAATTTGGTATTCGCTGCGCCACATCAATTCATTTTGCCAAACAACTTCCAAAATATCCATGCCATTGCTCAAACAATGCATCCGCAAATCATCGGCACAGTCAATCGGATAAGGCAGCCGCACCACCTCCGTCCGCTCTCCCACAGGCTCGTCTTCTTTGACAATAAAACCGCCGCCGATGCTGAAATAGTTTTGCGCAAACGTCTCTCCTCTCATCAATTCCGCCACGCAAGTCATACCATTAGGATGAAAAGGCAAGGAAGCCTCCATCAAAAACACAATATCTTCTTCTATTTTGAAAGGAATCAGACGTTTAGCATCCAAAAGCAACCCCTCAGTATCACGGATGTGTTTTATCTTTTCATCAATCAAAGACGTATCCGTCGTTACAGGGTCTTCGCCGAGCAAACCCATCAGCACAGCAATGTCCGTTCCATGACCATGACCCGTCTTTGCCAAAGAGCCATAAAGCAGAATGTGAATTTTTTGAACAGATGTAAAAAGCTGATTTTCAAGCAATTCTGAAACAAATTGCTGTGCCGCCCGCCATGGTCCGAGCGTATGTGATGAGGAAGGGCCGACCCCAATTTTGAAAATATCGAAGACGGAGATGCGCTCTTCAGTCATTTTGGTGGGTTCTATTTTTGGATATATATTATTTATAAGACTGCAACGATTATACGTCTCTTGTCGCAACCTCTGTTAGAAAGACTTTAATATCTTCTTCTGATACAGCAGCATTATTCACATAAAAGACTTCTTCTGAATAACTTACGTCATTGAAATAACATAATTGTTGTCGAAATAATTTTGAAGAGAATAAACTGCCAAATATCTTTTGGCTTTGGTCAATTATTGTGTTTAAATCTGAATAATCGCGTAAAATGAAGTACAAATCTACGTAATCCTTCCATTTTGCTCGTCTTCCAAGCGCATAAGCTTTCATGGCTGCTAAGGTTTCTAAATTGGGCATTTTAATTTTCTCGAAGGTCAATTCAATTGGGATATCAAATGGATATTCAAAAAATGTGATTTTCACATTATTAACAACAACATGAAAACTTTCGCTATTGGCATAAAGTAACTGATATGACAAACCAAAATCGGTTAATCGCTTGACAATTTTTGTTTTTGAAATGCCTGATTTTTTAAACATATCAAAGTCTATAGATTGCCGATGTCCAATCTGCAACGAGACGGCAGTTCCACCCACTAAATAATATTCACGGGCAAAACTTTGAATAAACGGCAAAAGAGCCTGTTGCTCATTATTCAATATTTCAGGATGAAACGTGAGCATGGCGAGTAAAATAATATGTGAAAAAGTTTTTAACTTCTGGAAAGTAATTGTCACGTGTACGCCCTACAGTAGAAGCATAAAAAATAGTTGCTATGCGATTAAGTCCTAATAATCGAATGAGTTCACGAACATCTTCAGAAGAACCATAGTTTAATATTGTTTCAACTAATAATGTATCACTTACGCGACTTAAATCACCAACGGACCAAAAAAGGGCTGAACGGTCTGCTATATATTTTTCTATTTCTTTCATCTTTTTTTACAAAAATAGATTCTTTTAGCGAAAGAACCTATACAAAACAATTTATGAGCTACAAATTTAAGGATTCATGGAATTCACCGATAACCAACTACAAATCTATCTCCAACAAAACTGGGCAATGATCAGAATGAACTGCATGATTCAGTTGTCTGCAACTTATGATTTTATCTGCCATCTGAGTCGTAACTGAATGATAGTCAATACGCCAACCTTTGTTGGACGCTCTTGAATTGAAGCGGGTTGACCACCAAGAATATTCCTGCAAGGTTGGATTTTTGAAGCGGAAAGCATCCGTAAAGCCACTTTCAAACCATTTCGTCATCCAAGCACGTTCTTCGGGCAGAAAGCCAGATGTTTTGTTGTTGCCTTTTGGATTGTGAATATCGAGTTCAGTATGTGCAATATTGTAATCACCTACGATAATAAGTTTGGGTCGTTCTTTTTTCAATTCTTCAATCCAATTAAAAAAATCAGACAAAAAACTCATTTTAACGCCGTGTCTTTCCTCGCCAGAAGTGCCAGAAGGAAAATAGCAGTTGAGCAAAGTCCAATCACCAAAATCAGCGCGAAGAATACGCCCTTCAGAGTCATAACGTGCGTTGCCCATGCCTTCAACCACCAAATCAAGCTTCATTTTTGAAAAAATAGCGACACCTGAATACCCTTTTTTCTCTGCCGATACCCAATAATGCTCTGTATAACCAAGTTGCAATAAACTTTCCATATTGACTTGTTCAGGACGCGCTTTCGTCTCTTGTATGCACACAATGTCGTAATTGTCGCTTTCTAAAAAAGTTTTTAAATCCTTATTTATAGCGGAACGAATACCGTTTGTATTATAACTTAGTATTTTCATAAATTAATTAAATGTTGTAATTATTGTTGAGATTGAGAAAATTGGCAGTTGTTTAATAGTTGCTTTGATTAGATTAACAAAATAAAAAATGAATTAAATGTTGGGACACATCCCCACATTTAATTCAGCCCGAAATTTAAAACAATATGCGTTAAAAAATAAAAGTTTTGACCATTTATTAATACAAATGGTCAAAACGAGGCAGTTGAAGCACTGTTAATAGGGAAGTGGGGCGTTACTCTTTCATTTCATTCTCTTTTCAAAAAACGGCTTAAACACTTTTTTATCTAAGATAACAAAGAGCAAAACAGCATTAATCAAGATAAATCCATAAAATAGAACGGGGCTGGTAAGCCAAGAAGTCACCCCCTCAGTATTGATAGCTTCTAAGAGTGGAAAGTCCGTTGTGGGCGTTGGTGCACTTGATTTTGGCAATAAAGCCATCACAATAGCCGCTAAAATAGACATAGCTGCCAAGAAAAACAAAGGCAGACGGTCTGTGGAACGCTTAGTTTGAGTGACAGGCTGCAACCGTTCCATGAGGTTTTGTTCAAAACGCATCGAAGGCGCATCCAAATCTAAGTGACAAAGTTGGTCATGCAGCGTAGCATAACTGTCAAAATGCGTCCGATATTCGGCATTTGTTTTCAGCAATTGTGCGTGTTCCTTTTCTACTTCTGGCAAAGCATTGCCGTCAAGGATGTCCCAAATTTGTTCTTCAGTCATGTTATTAATGATTAATAGTTATTGGTTGTTGGTTATTGGGAAATTGGTTATTGGTGAATTGATTGTTATAATATAACCAATTCACCAATAATCAATTTCCAAATAACCAACAACCAATCAAAGTAAACTTTTTGCTTCTCCTTTTAATAAAGTCTGCATCGCTTCAGCCAAACGTTTTCGTGCGCGATGCAATTTTACTTTTACGGTATTGGTCTCGATGCCAACAATATCGCCAATTTCTTCCAAAGAATTTTCTTTCAAATAAAAGAGCGTTATCATTGTAACATCGTCGGGCGACAAAAGTTTTAAGGCTTTTTGGATGTAAAACTTCTGTTCTTTCTGTTTTAGATTGTCCGTCGTGTCATTTGCCCCCCTCAGTATACGCGCATTATCAATGTCTTCTGTCCGTATTTTTCGACGTTGCTGCACGGTTAAAGCACAATTAACAACGATGCGGTAAAGCCAAGTCGTAAATTTAGCATCTCGATTGAACGCTGCCAAGCCGTTGTACGCCCTTACGAAAGCATCTTGCGCTGCCTCCTCCGCATCTTCGCGGCTGTTTAAAATACGATACGCAAGCGTGAAAGCATAGTCTTTATGCCGATTCACGAGTTCGCGGAATGCAGCCGCATCACCCCTCAGTATGCGTTCAATTCTCTCTGCATCGGTATCAATAATAGCAATTTGGTTCACATTTTTTATTTAACTTTCTGATTCTATGATTCAAAGTTCGGCAAAAAGGTTACAACGTCCCAACAATTTTTAACAAAAATTTACAGATGGATTATGGCTTATTCAAAAAAGAGGTATGTACTTTTGTGGAAACTTTTTTTTAATTGTTTGGTAATCACTTGTTTATGAAAAAATTAGCATTTATAGGACTGGCACATCCCGAAGCAGTCAGTAGGGGGGGCTTTTTAAAAATCGCTTCTTTGATTTTTATTTTTGCTGCACAAACGGAGGTTTCCGCACAAACAGCACATACTTTATTGAGGAAAGCAGACAAAAACTACCTCAACAATGACTTTAAATCAGCAGAAGAAAACTACACTAAAGCACAACAAGCCCAACGCACGGAGAAGGGTGATTACAACTTAGCAAACTCTATTTATCAGCAAGAACGCTACGATGAAGCGGCAAAACAATATGGCGATATTGTCCTTAAAACGAAAGATAATGCATTGAAATTCAATTCATTATACAATAAAGGCAATGCTCATTTTTGGAAAAAAGAATATGATAAATCCGTTGATAGTTACAAAAATGCTTTGCGTATGAATCCCAATGATTACGATGCGAAAAGAAATTTAGCCTTGGCACAACGCATGTTGCAGCAGCAAAAAGAGAAAGAGAAAAAAGACAAAGAGAACCAAAATAAGAACAATAAAAATAATAAAAAGGACAAAAAAGAACAGCAAAACCAGCAGAACCAAAAACAAGAAAAACAAGACCCGAATAAGAAAGAGGAACAACAGGAGCAACAGCAATCGCCACAAGAAATGAAAAAAGAACAGGCGCGGCAAATCCTTAAAATTATGGATGATGAAGAACGCAAAGTACAACAACGCCTCCATAAAGGAAAACCAAAGCCGTCGCGTTCGACAAAAGATTGGTGATGTTTACTTACATAAGTATCGGATATTTTGAAAATATCCGATACTTTGAACCATTATTAACAAACGAAAATAGCTAAAATGAAAACAATAGTGTCTTTATTTCTATTCATTTTATTCACTTCTTTTTATCAAAAACCTACACCGACTTGGGGTTTTTTTGGGCATAAACGCATCAACCGTTTGGCTGTTTTTACTTTGCCAGCAGAGATGCTGCCGTTGTTTAAAAAAGAAATTGAGTACCTCACAGAGCATTCAGTTGACCCTGACCGCCGCCGTTTCGTTGTACCTACTGAGGGGTACAGGCACTATATTAATCTGGATAAATGGTCTTTTTTGCCCCAAGATAAAATCGAAGCACAGATATTGCACACGGATATTTTTATTGTAAACGAAAAAAACGATACTTCACTACTTGTTGATTATCAAACCATTAGAAAACACAAACGGGATTATTATTTAAAAGCTAAAAGCATTAAACGGTTGTTTGGACGTGATTCTATCGTTGTTGCAGACTCTACTTATCGCCGTTTTTTTATGTATAATGTGTCCAGAATTCAACCAGATGAACCCCTACCTATTTCGCCCGATTCATTAGTGCTTTTTTTTAAAAAAGAAAGACTCATGCTGTTAGAGAAGGCTGAAAAAGAAGGTATTAAATCCGTTTTTGCAAAAGATAAATTGACGCAACATGGCATATTGCCTTATCATTTACAAACCGTACAGCGACAATTGACGGAGGCTTTTATGTCCAAAAATAAATTGAGGATATTAAAATTGGCGGCTGAATTGGGACACTACCTCGCAGATGCCCATATTCCACTGCATACGGTTTCTAATTATGATGGGCAATATACAAACCAAAACGGTATTCACGCCTTTTGGGAAAGCCGCTTACCAGAGTTATTTGCCGACAATCAATACGATTTTTTTGTCGGTAAAGCCGCTTATATCGAACAACAACGACCTTATTTTTGGAATATCATTTTTCAATCTAATAAATTATCTTCCAATGTTTTACAAATAGAAAAAGGCGTATCACAACAGTTTGAAGTGGATAAAAAATATTGCCCAGAAACCATCAACGGCTACGAAGTACAAAAGCCGTGTTTCGATTTTGCAAAGGCATACCACGATCGTTTGGGTGGCATGGTAGAGGAGCAAATGCGGCGCGCCATTTTGGCTGTTGGCTCGGCGTGGTACACGGCATGGGTGGATGCGGGGCAACCTGATTTGTCGAATTTAAAAGATGGCCCCCTCAGTACAACCGATGAAAAAGAGCAAAAAGAAGCCGAAAAAAAGATACAAAACGCTGGGAAAATGCTGGGCAGACCAGAGGATTGAGACAGTCTATAAATATTGCTTAAAGATAAAAAGGTATCGGATATTTTTAAAATATCGGATACCTTAATATGTTTTTATAAAACGTTTAAAATCAACGTTTTGCAAATTCATCATTCATTATTTATCATTCATCATTTCCCACGGGCTTATCTTTCAATAGGGCAAAAAACAAATTTTTCACCATCAAAAAGCCCTTTATCACTCAATTTCAAACTTGGAATCACCAATAAAGCCATGAACGAAAGCGACATAAAAGGTGATGTCAAAGTTGACCCTAAATCCCGCGCCATATTGACGAGTGCCGTATATTTTTTCGCTACTATTTCCGCCGATTCATTTGACATCAAACCTGCAATCGGCAAGGGTAAAACCTCTGTATGTGTGCCATCCGTAGCAGATAAACCGCCTTTATGGTCAATCAAAATATTGACCGCTTCACATATCGCTTCATCACTGACACCAACGGCGATGATATTATGTGAATCATGGGCAACAGACGACGCAATAGCACCGCGTTTGATTCCAAAATTTTTAATAAAAGCCGTTGCAATAGGCGCATCGGCATACCGATTGACGACCGCTATCTTCAAAATATCGTCGGCTACTGAGGGGAGAGCCAAACCGTTTTCCAAACTAATTTTTCCTTCAAAAGTCTTTGTAATAAGTTGTCTATCAAGCACTTCTATAACATTAACCTCTGTTTTTGTCAAAGGTAAAATAAAATCAGAAGGCTTTTTTCGACCAATTTGGAAGTTATTGACAATGCGCTCAGGTTCTGTTTTGATATAATCGCGTCCTCTTTCTGCAACGACATCGCCATTGATATATGTTTTTATGACATTAAAATCCGATAAGTTATCAACGACAATTAAATCTGCCCAATCACCTATTTGCGTTGTGCCAACGTCTAAACCATAATGCTCTACAGGATTGATACAAGCCATTTGCAGCACTTTGAACACATCTATACCTCGGGCAACTGCTCTGCGAACCAACAAATTAATATGCCCTAAGAGTAAATCGTCAGGATGTTTGTCATCTGAACAAAACATCATGTGTTCAAAATATTTATTTATCAACGGTGCGAGTGTATCAAAATTTTTCGCTGCCGAGCCTTCCCGAATGATGACTTTCATACCGTGTTTCAACTTAAATCGGGCTTCGTCAATCATATAACATTCGTGGTCGGTCGAAATACCTTTAGAAATGTATTTCAAAGCCTGTTTACCCATCAATCCCGGAGCATGACCATCAATGGGCTTGCCCGCCCTTTTGGCGATGTCGAGTTTGTGTTGTACGGCGGGATCATCAAAAATAACACCCGGCCAATTCATCATTTCAGCCAAATAACGCACTTCGGGAGAGGCGAGCAAATGAGCTATGTCTTCCGATGTTACTTCTGCACCAGCCGTTTCAAAAATTGTTGCGGGAACACAAGAAGGCGCACCAAAATTAAATTTCAGAGGTGATTTGCGCCCATTTTCAATCATGTACCACACCCCCTCAGTACCCAAGACGTTGGCAATCTCATGCGGGTCGCTGACTGTTGCCACTGTTCCATGCAGAACAGCCGTCTTTGCAAATTCTGTTGGCACAAGCATTGAACTTTCGATATGGACATGTGCATCAATGAAACCAGGCAAAATATAGCGTGTTTTAGAACTACTGAGCCGTCTGATTGTGCGGATTTTGCCATTTGAAATGACTAATCGGGCAGGGTAAATACTGCGCTGACGAATATCTACAAAATTCCCTTCAATTGTAAAATCTGTTTTCATAGGTGAGGTTGGTTTTTAGTTAAAGATGAAAGATGAATGATGAAGTATGAAATATGAATGTTGAAATACGCTTATTTCACAGAATTTAATTTATAATCTATGTTTGATAAAAAAAATTTATTCTTAATTAAATAAACTCCTTTGTTTTCATTAAGAATAAAATTTGGTTATAAAAGTGTTTCATATTTCATCATTCATATTTCATCATTTGTATTTATGAAATTATTTTTTTTCTGCATTTAGAATAGCAACAACTTCATTAGTAATATCTAATGCTTCATTGACATATAAAAAAGGGCTGCCACCACTTTTGGAGTGACTCACTGCATAGTCAAATCCTTTTTGCTTTTGCAAACCTGAAAGGACTTCATTCAGCTTTTTTTGTAAATTTTCATTAAATTTTTGGGTTTCGTCCATCAGTTCCTTTGATTTTCTATCCCGTTCAGCCACGATGGATTGCTGTTTGTTTTGCAACGCTTGACCTTTTTGTTGCAATACAGCCGGTGGGACAGTCCCTTTTTGTGCTTCTTGCTGGAGGACGCCATATTCTTCTTGAAACTTTTGCGCTTTTCTGTCGAGTTCGGCAATTAAACTCTTTTCTTTTTGTTCAAAAGAGGCTTGTTGCTGTTTGAAATATGTATATTTTTCTTTCAAAGAATCAATGTTGACAAAAACGACTTTCGATGCGACCATCATACTTGTTTGGGCAGCAGATTCATTGACAACGACTGGGGTTGCTGTTGGTGTTGCGCTGTTGTTTTTGCAATTTGAAAAAGCGAATGCTGAAAAAGCGAATACTACAAATGAAATTTTTTTCATTATCATAATGTTTAAAATTATTTCCAACATCACTTGTTGGAAGAATCAAAGTTTAGGATTTAAAATTGAGCAAATATAATTTTTTGTTTGCAGTTTTTGAAAAAGAATTATTTTTCAAGACGTTAAGATATTTTGATTGAAACATAAT
>JANOAU010000083.1:0-70331 GCA_031411275.1 Saprospiraceae bacterium
GCCATTGTGCGCTGCGCCCAGATAGAGGTTGTAACGACCAATAGCCTTACCTATCAAACCAATCTCACCGAGATACGGGCGACCACAACCATTTGGGCAACCTGTCATACGTATCACAATTTCTTTATTATCTAAACCATTGACCCGCACCAAAGTATCCAATTTATCAATCAAACGGGGCAAGTAACGCTCTGCTTCTGCAAACGCCAACGTACAGGTATTCAAAGCTACACACGCCATTGAACTTAGGCGCAAAGCGGTGTGTTTATAGGTCTCACGCATCACACCGTATTGACTCAAAATGTCTTGAACTTTGGCTTTTTTGCTGGCTGGAACGTTACAAATCATCAAATTTTGATTGCCTGTCAAGCGGAAATCGCCTACACCGAGCATAGCTACTTTGTGCAACGCCGTTTTCAATTTATACTGAGGGGTGTCTTTCACCCGTCCGCCTTCAACAAAAAGCGTCAAATTCATGTTACCATTGTGGTTCGTTGACCAACCGTAAGCATCGCCGTTGCTTTCAAATTTATAAGGTTTTGTGGTTTGTAACTTGTAACCCAAACGGTTCTCCAATTCCGCTTTGAAAACGTCCAACCCTACCCTATCAATCGTGTATTTCAAGCGCGAAAACTTGCGATTTTCACGATTTCCCCAATCCCTTTGCAGCGTCATCACCTTTTCGCACACGTCAACTACTTGATTTTTATCACAAAAACCTAT
Source organism: Saprospiraceae bacterium (assembly GCA_031411275.1). GTDB lineage: Bacteria > Bacteroidota > Bacteroidia > Chitinophagales > Saprospiraceae > JAAFJT01. The sequence continues at coordinate 724 of JANOAU010000083.1, forward strand.
CATATCTGCTAAGCGTGGATATGTATCGAGCATACCAAATGTCATCCCAAAACCGCCACCAATAGCCACATTATAACCTGTCAAAACACCGTTTTCGATGATAGCCGCTAAGCCAACATCATTGGCAAAAATATCCACATCGTTGTGCGGTGGAATCGCCAAAGCAATTTTAAATTTACGTGGCAAATAGTGTTTGCCATAAATCGGTTCGCTGTCCGTTGCCGTTGTGCGGGTCAAAAGGTCGTTTGCTTTCGCAACGATTTTACCGATTTCGGAATCAGCATCAACCCTTTCAGACGTGTCCGCTTCTTGGTTTTCGAGCCAAATTTCGTAGTAAGCGGACGTTTTTGGTGTTAAATGAGCCGAAATTTGCTTCGCGTGTTCATACACCTGCTCATGTGCAGCCGTTTCGTAAGGGTTCGGATTCATCATCACATTGCGGTTCACATCGCCACAACCTGCTATCGAATCCAATAAAACCGAGTTAAAGCCTTTGATGGTTTTCTGCAAATCACGTTTTAAAATGCCATGCAATTGAAACGCTTGACGTGTCGTCAATTTCAAACCCCCATTGCCGTATTTATCTGCCAAATCTGACATATTCAGCCATTGTTGCGGCGTACAAATGCCGCCTGGCACCCGCACCCGAATCATAAACGAGTACAACGGCTCTAATTTTTGCCGTTTGCGCTCACTGTCGATGTCACGGTCGGTTTGCTGATATGAGCCATGAAACTTTATCAATTGCGTATCGTCGGCAGCCACAGCACCTGTTACTTCATTGTGCAAACTCTCGACCAATGTGCCGCGTAAATAGCGGCTTTTGTCTTTAATAATTTCTACTTCTGACACTTTTTGATTTTCCATAGAAAAGACCCCTCAGTATTTGGGTGTTTTATTTTGATAAAAATGATTATTTTTTAGCTTTTATGTTAAAATCCTTAAACAAAGTTACTCTCAAATTATCTCTATCATAGAAACCTTTATTATTCGCTCGTTTTTGATACAGCTTCAAATAGCCCAATTCCAACGACACATCTTTCCTGAACTTATACTCAAAACCACCATAAATGCGGTTTTGGTCAAAATCGTCGGTGTGATACATCAATTCATCATTCAGTTTCAATAACCATTTTTCAGACAATTTGTAGTCAAAACGCAACATATAACGCATACGGAATTTGAAATTATATCCGCTTGTGAGGATTTCTGACCCGAATGCATCTTTAGCATAGTTGTGAAACCACCGTTCTTCTGTTCTGAAACGATGTGACAAACGCCATTTATCCGTCAATTTTTGAAAAAAATAAAACTCTTGAAACGGTCTTAATTCGGGAACGGGTAAAATACCTTGCCAAACTTCTGAAAAAGAAAAACCCAGCGACCCCTCAGTATTTTTACCCAATTTTCGATGAATATCTGTATGCGTAATAAATTGCAATTGCTGATTTTCACCAAAAAAACGGCGGTTATCGGCTTGTATTTGTCCCGACCATATTTCATTAAATTTTACGCGCACATAAAGGCGCGTCCAATAAGCTTGTTGATGAACGACTTGCGATTTTAATAATAAAATATTGAAAACAAAGGCAATACAGATAAATAATTTTTTCATTTTTAATAAATATCCAAGTCCTACAATTAAAACTTCCATATCATAGGAATCAAAATAAGCATGACGACTAAGAAAACGAGCGTCATGATCCCACCCACTTTCATAAAATCTCGGACTTTATATTGCCCTGCACCACTTACGAGAATACAACAAGGCTCAAACGGCGTAATCATCGAAATAGAGGCAGAGACAATAACAGCTATAGCAAAGGTGCGTTCATTAACATGCAAGGCTTTCGCTGTTTCTATAGCCACAGGTAAAACGACCATGGCTGCTGCTGCATTCGACATGGGTTGTGTCAATACAATGGTCAACACCATAAATCCCGCTAAAACCGTGAGCGTACCAAAGGGCGATAAATACTGGACGACTGCTTGTGCTAAAAACTTATCCGCCCCCGTATTGCTCATAGCAATACCAAAAGCAGTCATACCGGCAATGAGAATTAATAAACGTCTGTCAATTGCACTATAGGCATTTTCGGGCGTGATGCAACCCGTTGCTATGCTCAACAATGCTGCCCCCAAAAATGATATGCCTAATGGCAAAATGGGTTTACCGCCAATTTCGATTGATCCTAATAGTATGGCAGCAAAGAATAAACATAAAGTAATCAATCCTTTACGCATATCAAAAGGTTTACTTTCAGAGATTTCTTGCAAAACAATTAAATCATTGCTATTTTGCAAAAGAGCAAGATCTTCAACTCGCCCTTGACCTAACAAAACATCCCCTGTACGCAGTCGAATATGCGCTATATCACCTTTAATATTTGCATTTTTTCGGTGAATCGCTAAAACAGCTATATGGTATTTTTTGCGAAAATTAGTGCCGATTAATGTGCTATTGACCAATGCAGAAGTAGGTTCAATCAACAATTCGACAAGTCGAACAGAATTATCTTGCAAATCGGCATCATTCACTATTCCATCTGCCAATTCAAGCCCCTGTTCGTTGCGGAGAGCCGATATGTCTTCTTGTACGCCTTCGATAATAAGTAAATCATCGCTTTGAATTTTAGTATTGGCATCCAAAAAAACATCTCGATTCGCGCGAATGATTTTTAGAATACGCATCTCAATTTGAGATAATTTGAGGGTATAAACATATTGCCCCACTAATGGAGATTCAGCTAACACACGCACACGACTTAGATACTTACGAATTTCGTAGCGTTCTGTAAATCCAGTTTCAGTGGCAATGGCCGCACGCGCAGGAATCAAACGGTGTCCAAGAGCCATGACGATAATACCTATAAGGGTCAAAGGCAAACCTATTGGTAGCAATTCGAACATGGTCATACTTTCGAAACCTTTTTTAACGAGAAACGCATTACCTGCGATATTTGTTGACGTGCCTATGAGCGTACATGTACCACCCATTAATGCCGCAAATGCCATAGGCATTAAAAGTTTGGATGGGCTGATACCCACTCTTTTAGCGATGCTGATGACAGGTGCAAGCAATACTGCCGAAACAGTCGTATTGTTCATAAAGGCTGAAATCCCTGCTGCACACGTCATAATAACAGCTATTAATGCCCAAATAGGGATATTTTGAATACGTCCAATACGATTAGCCGCAAGGTCAACCATGCCATTTTGTTGGAGTGCTTCTCCGACAATGAATACGGCGGCTAACATTATGATAAATTCACTTCCAAAACCTTTAAAGGCTTCATCAAAAGTGAGTATTTTCGTTGAAACTAAAACGATTAGCAAGCCTAAAGCGATGAAATCGGGCGAGATAGTTTCAATTGATAATAAAATAATAGCAACAACCAATAATCCTAGTACAAGTCCTATTTCCATGTTAGAATATAAATTTTAGTTTGAACAATGTTTGATTAAACCAAATGCGAAGTTAAAATAACTTAACGCCTAACGCACTTTCAAGTTGAAAAATTAATTTTTTGTAAATTTACACTAAGTCTATAAAAATAGTCGTATTTGAAAATTTTTTTTCTTACATTTTCATATTTACAAAAAGAGTGCGCAGTATTTTCCGCGCACTCTTCCGCTAAGAACCATTATTGGCATGTGTGATAATACTATTTCGTTTCAGCCTTTTGCCTAAAATCAAAATTGTGAGAATAAAATAATCGAAGCGTATGAATACTTTTGTACTTATTACCCGCTGATTGCTGTTGAAACACATTCATATAACCCAATTGCACAAGCGATTCCTTTGATATTTGATACACAAAGCCGCCAAAAAGACGATTCTGGTCGAAGTAATTATAGACGATATTCTTTCCAAAATTGACCATTAATTCATCATTCAACAAAAATTGAAAACTGCCAGGTGCAAAGCCTTTTTTACTGAGGGGTACAAAAAGAGCGAAATTGCAGCGTGTCCGCCAATTGAAATTATAGCCATCTGCTAATTCGTTGTCATTTTTAATTTTTCGGCGAAACCGCTCCTCCAAGCGTACCCACTGCATGAGTTTGCCAAAAGGCAATTTTGTAAACCATTGTATCTGTTGAAATGGTCGATGTTCGGGCTGCGAAATGTTTTTATGCCCTTCTTCAGGAAAAATATTGGCAAAACAATAAGCTGCCGTTAAACGCACATCATCATTCACATAGTAAGTAGGTCCTACGCGTATGAGAAAAAGAGAAGGGTCTTTTACAAAATCATTTTTCAAACGGAAATGACTGTCTGCCCATAGACCCCATTTATCCGTAAAACGGGTTTGATTGAAAACAGCAAACCACGTTTGCTCATCTTCTGTAATGGTTTTTTGAGCAGATAAATGATTGATTGTCAATGCAATCAATATGAAAGCAAAAAGGAAGGGTTTTTTCATAAATCTTTAAATTATTTAATACTTGTTGAATATATTTATGAAAGCATTTTTAAAATAACACGAGAAATGGAAATTAGGCTACACACAATAACTACAATACCCACAATGACAAACATCTTTTTTGTCGGCAATCGTGTTGTTAATAATGCCGATAAAGGTGCCGTCGCGACACCGCCAATAAGTAAGCCTGCTACAAGGCGCCACTGCCCAAAGCCGCCACCAACAAGGAAAGTAAAAGCACTTGCAAAAGTCAAAACGAACTTAGCGAGACTCGAACTGCCAATCGCATAGCGGGGTGTTTCGCCATTTTTAATCAGCGTCCCTGTTATTAAAGGACCCCAACCACCACCGCCAAAAGAGTCAATAAAACCTCCAATAAGGGCTATAACGGGAATATTCGTTTGTTTTTTTTCAATAACTCCTTGTTTAAAAGCATTTTGCATGATTTTTACACCCAAATAAAAAGTATAAGCAGAGATAATCAATTTGATGAATACAGGGCTTTTGTGGTGTAAAGCAATTAAAGCTACTGCACCGACAATTGCGCCTATCGCCCCTGGAATAGACAAGGCTTTTGACAATTTCATATTGATATTGCCGTATTTATAATGACTCATTGCGCCTGCTGCACTTGTAAAGGTCTCTGCAGAATGTATGCTTGCGCTCACTGAAATAGGCGGTATATTGAGCAATAACAATAATGTTGTACAAATAACGCCATAACCCATGCCCATCGAACCTGCCACAATTTCAGCACCAATACCGACTAGAATCATCCAATAAAAGATATGATTTTCTGCTGCTAAGGCATTTTTTATGGTTTCAAATGTTTCTGTGGGTATTAAAAAGATAAAAAAAGCAACTGAAATAGTCACTATACCTATAGCTATCCAAAATGTCCGAAGCTCATTTTTCTGTAGAGATTTGCTTAATGCGACTGAAATGTTTTTGTTGTTGGCGTCGTCTATTGTTTTTTTATTCATTTTGTTATGACTACATTTTATCTATAAAATAAAAATTTGACACAAAGATAATAAACATTGTAGTTAATACTACTAATATAATAGAATTAGTATTATTTAATTACCTTTCAATAAAAATTCTTACTAAGCAATTCTTTTGCCGACTTTTTACCCCTCAGTAAAAAAGAGGTTAACTCAAATATTTGAGATAACCTCTACTACCTTAAACTAAAAGACACATCACTTATTTCAGTTAAAAAGCCCATCAACCGTCACCGCTACATAATACAAACCACCAATTGTAGGACCAGCCGCAAATTGTGTATAGCGTTTGTTGAAAATATTGGAACCACCTACTTTAATCGTTGATTTCAGTTTTGGTATTTTCACATTGAATTGTGCATCAACGGTTGAAAAAGCAGGAATTTGACCATTTGCTAAGGTACTTTCCCAATATACTGTGTCTTGCCAACGCCAAACAACGTTGAAACCGACATTTTTGATGACTTCACGATTGCCGACCGAGACGTTTGCCACCCAATCGGGTGTGTTGAAACCTGTCAAAAATATGTCGGGATTTGGATTTTTTGATAATGCGTTATAATTTATGTTGCCTGAAACCGTAAATGATTTATAGAAATTGTAATTTAACCCTAATGAAGAACCGTAGCTCTTATAAACGTTTTTAGCATTGGTATAAACCCTAAAACGATTCTGTTTTGCCCGCGTCAACATATCAATCACGGCAGCATCAGATTCTACTTTGCCAGAAGTAGGCACCGACACTTCTACTTGACCTAAAAAGCCTGTGTAAGCATTGAAGTAGGCATCAAAATCAACCGATAATTTATTGTCAAACAAGACACTTTTGTAACCAATTTCAAACGATTTGATTTGTTCAGGCTTCATAGAAGGCAAATTAGCCACTGTCAACAAAGAACGGTTTTTCAAAGCCGCATCATTTTTAGCAATGCCTGTTGCAATGTCTTTATTAACGGCTGCCGTAAAAATGTCAACAGAAGCCAACGTATAAGAATTTTCGTTAAAGCCAATGCCTTCATTTACCCTCGCTAAACCGCCGACACGTCTTACACTTGCATTGTTGAGAAAAGAAAATGCTTCAAACAAAGCAGGAAAACGGTAGCCCGTTTGGAACGATGCTCTGACATTGTGTTTTTCTGCTATTGTATAAACAAAAGCAACACGTGGATTGAACTTAGGACTAAATTCAGGATTATTGTCCACCCGTGCGGAAGTCGTTACTTTCAATTTATCCTTTAAAAATAATTTAGTCGCTTGCACAAATACGCCATACTTCGTGTAAATTTGGTTGGCACCAAAAGAACCGTTAGCATCGGGCAATGTGCGTGTTTCCAAAGGTCTTGCAAAATCCACAAACGTATTGCCATCAGGTACGACTTCGTAGCGGCGATAATCGGTACCGACCAATACTTTCGCCCACTTGAACTTACTGAAACTGTATTGAAAATCAAAGTGATACGTATGACTTGATTGCCACAAGGCTGCGCCGCCGTTTGGTGCGCCCGTTGGAACAGATGACAAAATATCCCAATTATTGGAGTTAACAATCGTATTTTTAAGCGCATCGAACTGAGGGGTACTGGGTTCAGCCCGTCCTTTATCGGCTGCGATTCTCGCCAAACTCATGGCAGTTGCCAAATCCACGTCATTGTTGATTTGGGTTTGCAATTCATTTTTGAACTTTGTTCCCCACACGGCATTTGTCGCATTATTGAGGTCGAGATTGTAGGCTAATGGATTCAAATTGTAGGATTTACCCGTATTTTCCTGCAAAACATAAAAACGCAAAAGCAAATCACTACCCCGCAATTCCACTTTATGGTTTTGCACCGTAACATCTTTCAACTGAATACGGTTGCCACGTTGAAAAATACCGTCCATAATACCATAGCGGTAATTGTAGGATAATTCCACTTTTTCGTTCAATTTGTAGAACAAACCGCCATCAAATTTCAAGTTGCGAACGGTCGGATAAATCAAATCCTTTTCAAGATAACCCGTTCTCGCTACATTAAAACTCTGCGATTTGCCTTTATAATTGACTGTAATCGCTTGTCGTGCTTGTCGGTCATCACCGTAGCGGCTCCATTGATCGCGAGCAGGATTATTTTCACCCGACAATTCAGGGAAGTTAGGATTGGCAGTGCCTAAATTTTGCGGATTTTGGTCAACGAGCCCATTTGCCACCCAATCTGTCCCTTGCAAAGAACTAAAATTGAGCTTAAAAGCGAATTTATCGTTAAAGGCTTTAGCATAACGCACTGCTGTTTCGGTCAATACTGAGGGGTCTCTATCCACGCCGTCCACGTGATTAACGCCTACTTTTTGATACAAACTCAAGCCTTGATTGATAAAAGCACTCTTGGTTTGAAGGTTTGCCAAGCCATTAATGGCGTTCATGCCATACAGAGCCGAAGCCGTCCCAGGAATAATTTCCACACTTTGAATGTCCAATTCCGTTGCACCAATCGCATTGCCAAGCGGTACACCCAAAGTTGCGGCTTGCATGTCCACACCATCAATGAGTTGTAAAAATCGGAAATTGTTTGGCACATTAAAACCCCGTGTGTTGGGTACTTTGAAAGTCAAACTCGAAGTGAGCATCTGTACACCTTTGACATTTTCTAAGGCATCATAAAAACTCGCACCTGCGGCTTGCCGAATAGCACGAATGTCCAATTTTTCAATAGCAACAGGTGATTTTAAGATGCTTTCCTCGATTTTTGAAGCCGAAACCACTACTTCATTCACTAACACATCTTGCGTATTGAGTTCGATAGACAACTTGCTTTGAGCATCTAATACTTGTACTTCACGCGGCGCAAAACCGATACTATTGAACTGAATAGTAAAAGGGAATTTCAATTTTGTTTTCAGCGTAAATGTGCCGTCGTCGTCTGAAATAGTCCCTGAAATCGTATTTTTTATAGTAATAGACACCCCAGGAAGGGGTTCTTTTTTGTTATCCGTCACTTTACCTATAACGATAACGAGTGACTCTTGGGCGTGTGCCACGTTGAAAGTCAAAGCCATAAAAAAGAAAAGGCATAGATATGCAATGTTAGAATTTTTCATTTTAATGATGTGTTGAAACCTAAAAGTTAATTGAATTAATTTGGTTGATACCGCAAGGTTGCGGATTCAAAAATGTAGGATTAGCCCCGACAGGGACAACAAGGAATGTGGTTATAAATGACTTCTTGTTGCATGATTTTCAGTTTTTATCCGTTCCGTATAGAACAGGTTTTGTAGATAAAAATTAGATAATCAATGGTTTAAATATCAAAATTAATACTTTCCTATCTCTAAGTCAATGTCTTCATCAAAATGGATAGGTGCTTTTAAGTTGGTAACAGAAACAAAAGATAGGGTATCTTGTTCTTGTACAATCGTTACTAAAATCTTTGTTATATCATCTAACAAATTATTTTTTTTGTTGCCATAAATATAAAATGATGCCTTTTCGGTCGCGCCTTTTTCAGACGTTTTACCCACTTGCATAATTGATGTAACGTTGTTATCTGTATGGACAGGTTCAGTTATTGCATAAACATTGCCCTTTTTAGGCAGGGGAACAGTATTATACTGAGGGGTCGTACTTGATACAAATGACGCATTATCGGATACATAATAGTTGTTTGAAAAGTCCATTTTGTTACATTTTTATACCTTTTTTAAAAAGCGTATTAGATGAAAAATTAGGTTGTTATTAAATGATAATGCAAATATACTATAATTCTATAGAATTAGTAGTATTAGAAAATATTTTTTAAAAAAATTATTTTTCCTTCATCCAATTTTTTTATAAAAAACATCATTTTTAAAGCAATTTAAGGGATTTTTGCGTTTTTTTGCTTGATTTTTGCATCCTATTGCTGTGCATTTTTTTGAAAATTTTTTTTATCTAAATTATTATTACAAACATTTTTACTGCAAAACTGCAAAAAATTTACTATTTCATACTATTTCTATCTTTTTAGTAGAATATCAAAAAAAAGTGTAACTTTGTCACAGAAACATAGTATTAAATTAGACGATTAGCAAATATAAATTTTCAAAAAAATAGAAGAAATGACATTCAATAACATTTTACAATCCATTGGCAATACGCCTCATGTGCGATTGAACAAATTATTTCCTGCCGACTATGACGTTTTTATGAAGTTGGAACGCAACAACCCCGGCGCAAGCATCAAAGACCGCATTGCCCTTGCGATGATTGAAGATGCTGAATCGAAAGGCATTTTGACGAAAAACAGTGTCATTATTGAGCCGACTTCTGGCAATACAGGCATCGGTTTGGCATTGGTTTGTGCCGTAAAAGGCTATAAATTGGTGTTGGTTATGCCCGAATCTATGTCTATCGAACGCCGCAAAATCATGGCAACTTATGGCGCATCATTTGAGTTAACGCCCCGCGAAAAAGGCATGAAAGGCGCCATAGAACGTGCTGCCGAATTGGTCAATGCCAACTCAAATGCTTGGATGCCGCAACAATTCAGCAACAGAGCGAATATCGAAATCCATAAAAAGACAACGGCTATTGAGATATTAAACGACTTTCCAGAAGGTTTTGATGCCCTCATCACAGGCGTAGGCACAGGCGGACACATCACAGGCGTAGCTGAAATACTGAAACCCAAATTCCCGAATCTTAAAGTTTTTGCGGTTGAACCAGCTGCTTCGTCTGTCATCAGTGGTGGTGCGCCGGGTCCGCATCCGCTTCAAGGCATCGGTGCAGGTTTTATTCCTGACAATTTGCATCGCGACATATTAGATGGTGTTATTACGGTGACACGCGATGAAGCGTTTAACTATGCTCAAAGGTTGGCGAAAGAAGAAGGTATTTTGGGCGGAATTTCCACAGGTGCCTCTCTTGCTGCTGTTGCTAAAAAATTAGCTGAATTGCCCAAAGGCTCACGTATTTTGACGTTTAACTATGATACAGGTGAGCGTTATTGGTCGGTTGAGGGGTTGTTTTAGGATGAATTTTTCAAAAAAGCGGCGAAATACTGAGGGGTACTTCGCCGCTTTTTTTTGTTACTCTTTACAATGCTTCAACTCACCAGTGCCATGATACCGCACATCTTTCAAAATGCCATCACCATAATAATGCACAAAACCATCCGCAGAATGTTTAATTATCAACGACTCACTGCCATATAACCAAGCATTACCTTTAGATTGTGTATTAAATGTGACGTTTTGAGCCAATAAATTCTTCGCATCAAAATTGCCATGCGACTGCGTTTTAGCTGCAAAAACAGAACATTCACCTATAATTTTGAAATCTCCATGAGATTGATCATTGACTTTTATACTTGGCGCACTCAATAACAATTCAGTATGACCCGAAGACTGTACTTTAATATCTAAAGGCAATAGTGATTTATAAGCTTCTGTCATTATCACATTTCCATTGGCTCCAATATTTAAAGTATCCATTTGGCGAATATAAATCTGTATTTTCAAAGAGGTAAAATCACACGTATTGAACGAAGTTCTAAGAGACACATACAAAGTTCTACCCGAATTGACGGTACTGATAAACGATTGGAGATTCTCGTCAGTGGTCACAACGATTTTTTCTTCATCGGATGCAATCAACTCCAAAGTACATGGAAGAGAAATGTGCAGACGTAGAAAACTGATGACAGAGCGTTCCTCTGTTGTCAAATGTCCATTGCCTTGAATGGAAACTAATTGTCTTAATCTTTTAAAATTCATATCTATCCAATCATCAAAACGATGTTCCAAAGATAGAAAGAGGTTTTCAGTTGTTGCAAAAAAATCGTTTAAATAAGCAATTCTATTCATTTCAATTGTCATTTAAGACCTCGCAAACGAAGCCATTTTGTTTGAAAAATGTTTTAACTAATTCAATATCAATGGCATTTGTAACGCTTTCAATTCTAAAAACCCGATCACAATCTTCTAAATCAAAAGTCATTTTACAAGAAGGTAAAACGCTTGAAAGGGCTGTCATCAATTGCTTGGCTGTCCTCCTTTTTGAAATATTCGTTTTAAAAACTTCGACCATTTTTATTGCTTTTATTGATGCAAAGGTGTAGATGAAAACAGTTTTAGTTATTATACTTTTGGAATAAAATATTATATTTTTGGGATAAATAAATTTTTCTAAAAATTACCATATATGGATGCCTTATCTTTGCAAAATGGAATTTTTTTTAAAAAACGAGCGATTAGAACTGCTATTTTCTCATGAAATGGGGCATGTCAAACATGTCTTATCTGGCATCGTTTTGACTTTCAATTTAGAAGGAAAAGTGACTGATAACAACGGTTTTGAATGTAATTCAATACCTCTAAAAGGCATTATTAACAGCATAATCACCTGTACTTTTGAAGGACAAGTGCGGGCATTTTTTTTAGAAGCAAAAGCTTTAGAATTGCTGGCTTTATATTCAGCAGAAGTGGAGCAACCGCCTCAAAATTGGGTGTATTGCAAGTCTGAATACGATAGAGAACGGCTTTTATTTGCAAAAACTTACCTTTTGCAACACTACGATTTGCCACCTACTATTGCTGAACTGGCACGCATTGCAGGTATCAATGAGTTTAAATTGAAAAATGGCTTTAAAGAATTGTTTGGTGAAACCATCCACAATTTTGTCAATGATTACAAAATGGATATTGCTTTAAAAACGCTTATAGAGGGTCAAACAAAAATCAGTCAAATAGCATTTGATTTGGGGTTTTCGTCATTACAACATTTTAGTAAAGCCTTTCGGAAAAAATTTGGTAATTCACCGAGTCAGGTAAGAAAATGATATTTTTCTTAAAAAAATATCATTTTCAGTTATAAACAGTCACCATTAGGCTAATATACTGAGGGGTCGCAGAATTACTTAAATAATTGGCGCGTTCAGATAATAAAAAATGGTTATCAGTTTAACAAACCAATAACCATTTTTTTAATAACATATAAACCAATCTAAATCATCCAATTAGTCGCTTCTTGCACATACCCTTCCGCTAATTGTGCGATATTTTTAGTCTCCAAAATTTTTAAAGTGCCATCGCGTACATCAATCAAAGCATGGCGAATACTACATATATCTTCGTTGATGCAATCATCGCAAGGCTCATAAAAATTTTTAGAAACGCAAGGAATTAAGGCAATCGGTCCGTCAATGAGGCGATAAATGTCAGCAAGTGTCACATCTTTGGGGTTTTTAACAAAATAAAAACCGCCTACATTACCTTGTTTACTATTGATAATACGCCCTTTTTTAAGTTCTAACAATATTTGTTCAAGAAATTTTTTAGGAATTTGTGCTTTTTCTGCAATATCACCTGTTTTTACAAACGCTTCTTCTGCATTTGCAATATAAATAAGTGCCTTTATAGCATATTTCATTTTTTTAGAAATCATTATCCACTATCATTTATCCATTATCCACTAATAAACATCTTCCAAATACTGCCGCTTTTTCTTCAATTCTTTAATAAATTCTACTGCTTTTTCTTCTGAAAAACCACCTTCTTTCACGGCAATTTGTACCAAAGCGCGCTCTACATCTCCTGCCATTTTGTTTTTGTCGCCACACACATAGAAAAAAGAACCGTTTTGTAAACGTTCAAAAATAAGTTTCGATTTTTGCAAAAGACGGTGTTGCACGTATATTTTATCCTTTTGGTCGCGGCTAAAAGCCAAATCTAAGCGGTCTAAATTGCCCTTTTTCAAGTATTGCTGCCATTCTGTTTGATACAAAAAGTCCGTTGTGAAGTTCGGATTACCAAAAAACAACCAGTTTTTACCTTCCGCACCTGTCTCTGCACGCTCTTCAATGAAAGCACGGAACGGCGCAATGCCTGTACCAGGACCCACCATAATAATGTCCGCATTCGGGTCATTTGGCAATTTGAAATATTCATTTTTTTCAACAAAAACCTTCACTTTTTCGCCGATTGCAACACGGTCAGAAAGGAAAGACGAAGCCACACCTTCCTTTTTGCGACCTCTAAAATTATAACGCACAGCACCTACTGTCAGATGCACTTCGTCCTCATGAGCCGTCAAACTTGAAGCGATTGAATACGCACGAGCCGGCATTTTTCTCAAAAAATCGGCAAAATACTGAGGGGGTACTTCAGATGGAAAATCAACGAACAAATCGGCGACATCGCGTCCATATATATATGCCTGCAATGCTTTTGGGTCGTCGAGTATCGCTTTTAGTTTATCATTTTTTGTGAAAGTATAGTATTTCTGTAATACATCACGGGTCAAAACTGACAATTCTACTTTTTCCAATAATACATCTCCCAATTTCTGATTTTGCCCATCGAAGTCCACTAATACTGAGGGATCTAATTTCGATGTTTTCAAAACATCTGCCACCAAACGTTCTGAATTTGTGGCAAATATATTCAAGGCATCACCTGGTTCGTAAGTCAAATCTGAACCTTCCAAACTTAACTCCACGTGCCATGTTTCTTTGACCGAACCACGTCCATTAAGTTGTATTTTTTCTAAGACCTCGGCTTCAAACGGGTTTTTTCTATCGTATTTTGAAGCGGGTGCTTCTTGTTTTGTAGCCGTTACATAAGCGGACTGTCCATTGCCATTCGATGCACCATTAGCTCCCTTTTGCGGTGAGGCAGGTAATTTTTCGACAACCGTTTTCACCCATTTATCAGCGTCATCGTGATAATCTACATCGCAATCAATGCGGTCAGCGATGCGTTTTGCACCCAATTTTTCTAATTGTTGGTCAAAATCTTTACCTGTTTGGCAATATTGCAAATATGATTTATCACCCAAAGCCAAGACTGCAAACTGCGTGTCGGCACTCAATTTCGGCGCACGGCTGCTGAAAATAAACTTGTGCAATTCCTCTGCTGCTGCGGGCGGTTCGCCTTCACCATAAGTCGCCGCAACGATAAGCAACAGCTTTTCATTTTTCAATTGAGCTGGTTTGTACTCGCCCATATCGGTTACAACAACCTCCGAACCAGCTGCTTTCAAAGCCTCTGCCGCTTGATTCGCCACCTTTTTGCAATTGCCAGATTGACTACCGTAAAGGATTGTCACTTTCGACGGCTTTACTGCAATCGCCGCATTGCCATTCGTACCCGTTATTACTGAGGGGGTGACGGGCGAGCGATAGACGATGTCAGAGGACACCCGATTTTCTGCTTTTGCATTTGCCAAACCGTAGAGATAACCGCTCAACCAAAGCAGTTGTCGGTCATCATAGGTCGCAATAAGTTGATCTAACTTACTATTTTCTGCCGATTCTATGGGTAAAGTCGAATTTTGTAAAACAGCCATTTCTACCACTGATTTAAACTGATTTATAGATTGATGTGATTATATTTCAAAATCATCAACAAGATATTTTCCTGTAATCATACCTGCCGCAACGGTATTGCATGTATTTTCATTGACCAAAATAAACGAACCCGTTTGACGATTTTGACCATATTTGTCAAAAACAATAGGCTTTGCTGTTTTCAACAATATTTTTACAATATCATTTAACTTACCTACCGCTCCCCTATCGCCCACAGCTGACACTTTTTCGAGTGTTGAAATATCGTATTTATATTCTATTTCACGGACAATAGCTTTCACTGTATTTGCGCCATTTTGAAGCAACAATTTAGTGCCTTCATGCAACGGTTGACGTTCATCGAACCAACAAATATGGGCTTCTACTTCGTTTGAAACGGTCGCTTCTGACGTTTCATTCATCACAACAACCGAATCACCACGTGAAATATCAATATCATCTGCTAAATGCAGTACCACAGATTGACCAACATGTGCTTCTGTTACATCTTTCAAATTAGTTTCTATACGTGCAATCGTACTTTCAATGCCTGACGGCAAAACAGCCACTTTATCACCAACCCTGTAAACACCGCTTTGAATACGACCCGCATATCCGCGATAATCATGATGCTCTTCATCACGCGGACGAATCACATATTGCACTTGAAAACGCGCATCTGTTGCATTTACATCAACCGTAACTTCTACGTTTTCAAGGTATTCAAGCAATGTGCCGCCTTCATACCAAGCCAAATTTTTGGATTTATCTACCACATTGTCGCCGTTTAAAGCGGAAAGTGGAATGAATTTCACATCTTTTAAACCCAATTGTGCCGCCAAAACTTTGTAATCCGCAACAATTTGCTCAAATACTGAGGGGTCAAAACCAACCAAATCCATTTTGTTAATCGCCACAACTATGCGCGGAATACCGAGAAGCGAGGTAATTAACGAGTGCCGACGCGTTTGTTCAATCACCCCTTGACGGGCATCAATCAAGACAATTGCCAAATCTGCATTCGATGCACCTGTGATCATATTACGTGTATACTGCACATGACCAGGCGCATCAGCAATGATAAATTTGCGTTTTTTTGTCGTAAAATATTTATACGCCACGTCAATCGTAATGCCTTGTTCGCGTTCAGCACGCAGTCCGTCCGTCAAAAGCGACAGGTCAATCGTCCCATTCGCTTTGTTCTTCGTTTGACGCTCGATGGCATTTAAAATATCAAGAGAAACGGCATGGCTATCAAAAAGTAGCCTGCCAATTAAAGTTGATTTTCCATCATCAACGCTTCCACAAGTAATAAATCTTAATATATCCATTTTATAAATTGCTGATTGATAATTAATTAGAAATAACCATTCTTCTTTCTATCCTCCATCCCTGCTTCTGAAATTCTATCATCCAACCGTGTTGCGCCACGTTCCGAAACTTTCGCCGCTATAATATCTATAATAATATCATCAAGCGTAGATGCATCACTTTCAACAGCTGCCGTACAAGTTGAGTCGCCAACAGTGCGAAAACGGACGTTGCGAACGACAATTTCGTCTTGATGGTCTAAACTAATATGCTCCGTCACAGCGAGTAATTGCCCCCCCTCAGTAACAACACAAGTACGCTCATGAGCGAAATAAATAGAAGGTAATTCAATGTTTTCACGTTTGATATAATTCCAAATATCCAATTCAGTCCAGTTTGAAATCGGGAAACACCGCATATTTTCACCTTTGTGCAACTTGCCATTATATATTGACCACAATTCAGGACGTTGTTTTTTAGGGTCCCATTGACCGAACTCGTCACGGTGACTGAAAATACGCTCTTTAGCGCGGGCTTTTTCTTCGTCACGACGTGCGCCACCGATGCACGCATCAAACTCAAATTCCTCTATTACATCGAGCAAAGCATAGGTTTGAAGGGCGTTTCTGCTTGGAAATTTGCCTTTCGCATCTTGCAAACGATGCTTTTTTATCGAATCCAACACTTGACGGACAACGAGTTTTTCGCCAAATTCAAAAGCCAATTTATCGCGGAAATCAAGGACTTCTTGAAAATTATGACCTGTATCAATATGCACCAACGGAAACGGAAACTTACCCGGACGAAAGGCTTTGAGCGCCAAATGCGCCAACACTATCGAGTCTTTACCGCCCGAAAACAACAAAGCTGGACGCTCAAATTGACCTGCCACTTCGCGCAAAATATGAATAGACTCTGACTCCAATTGGTCAAGATAATCCCAACGTGTTTCGGGCTTTGAGGGCTTTGTTTTGATATTCATAACGGGTGGTTCAGGCATAAGTAGTGTTGACATAAAATAAAATTTAGTTTAATAATTAATTGATTTTTAGTTATTTGCATTTTCTTCAAGTTGCATACTTTCTACCAATTCATTAGTCGTGATATGCAAGCCACATTCTTTTTTTGAAGCATCTTCCCACCACCAACGACCTGCACGAAAATCTTCACCAAGGGCAATCGCTCGTGTACAAGGGGCACAACCGATGGACACAAACCCTTTATCATGCAAAGGGTTGTATGGGATTCCATTTGAGGAGACATAATCACGTACTTCCTCATACGTCCAATCAAAAATAGGGTGAAATTTAATAAGCTCATGCGATTCGTCCCATTCGAGGTTGGTCATGTCGTGGCGATTTGGTGATTGTTCTGCACGTATGCCCGTAATCCAAATTTGTTGGCCACGCAATGCCCGACCGAGTGGCTCAACTTTGCGGATATAGCAACATTCTTTGCGGTTTTCGACGGAATCGTAAAAACTATTGGGTCCTTTTTGGCGCACCAATTTTTCGACCCCCTCAGTATTGGGATAAAAAACATCAATGGTCTGCCCGTATTTCAACAAGGTCTTATTCCAAGTTGAATAGGTCTCTTGAAAATTGCGACCTGTATCGAGTGTAAAAACACGAATTGGTAGTTTATTAGAAAAAATAAAGTGTGTAATCGCTTGATCTTCAATACCAAAACTGGTCGAAAAAGATACCTGATTCGGATAAGCGGCTGCCAAAAATGTCAGTTGTTTTGTTATACTTTTTCCTGCTAAGGTTTCGGCGATTTCATTCAAAATACTCATTGACAATATTATTTAATTTTTACTTTCAAAAAGTTGACCAGTTTTAGTAAAAGGTTTTAATTCTACATATTTTATAGAATTAATAGTGCAAAGATAAAGGCGATTTGTTCACATTATCAAGCATTTAAAGGAAAATAATTTTATACCATTTTATATTTTATAAATATTAGTTTTTCAGAATTAAATACAGTTATTTGAAAATTATTAGAATAATATTTGTAATCATCTAAGCTACAATTTAGTGATTATGCTTACTTTTGCTCTGCTTTTTACAACTATTCGTTTTCAACTATGAAACCTAAAATCTAAAAAACTCATCGTTTTTGAAGGCAAATCCATTCGCAAAGTTTATTACGAAGACGAATGGCATTTTTCAGTCATTAATGTCATTGAAGTTTTGACTGATAGTAAAGAC
Organism: Saprospiraceae bacterium; assembly: GCA_031411275.1. GTDB lineage: Bacteria > Bacteroidota > Bacteroidia > Chitinophagales > Saprospiraceae > JAAFJT01. The sequence continues at coordinate 18,972 of JANOAU010000083.1, forward strand.
CCCAAAAACTATTGGTCTAAGCTTAAAGAGCGTGACCCTCAAACTCTGACAGTTTGTCAGAATTTCAAAATGCTTGCCGCAGACGGTAAAATGAGAAAAACCGATTGCGCCAATACAGCAGGTGTATTGCGTATTGTTATGTCCATTCCCTCACCAAAAGCAGAGCCTTTAAAATTTTGGAAATCAAATAAATATAATGAAATTCACAATAGTAAAAACATTTTGCAGTAAAAATGTTTTTACGCTTTCACTGCAAAGCGTAATTTTTAACGATGGTATCTACTAAAACAGGTAATTCAGGTTTTGCCGAAATGAGTACATTTTGAGCCTTAATTTTCTTTTTTAGGTAAGTAGCCGTTGTTTTTCCAAGCGTAAAAAACGGCATTTCTGGATGAAGTTTGTTATTGATAAGAAATGAATCCACGGCACTTGTGCTAAAAAAAACAATCGCATCGTAGGGCGTGCGGATACTGAGGGGTGTCCATTCGGTGCGATAAACGACGAGTTCTTGGACATTGACCTTGTTTTTCGTCAGAATAGTAGGCAGATCGGGCAGGCGCAAGTTGCCACAAACAAAAGTAACGGTGTCAGGATTTACTTTCTTCAAAATGACACGTGCCAACAGTTTTGCGGAATCAGCCGTTAAGGTCGGCGCATGGTTAAATTTTTGTAGCATTGTTTTTGTTGAACCGGATATGGCATAACATTGGGTAGCGTGGGGAAGCTTAAGTCTTTGATTATCAAGTGTTTGAAAAAAAATACGAACAGCATTTTGGCTCGTAAAAACAAGATGTTGAGACAACCCTGCTCTAATTGCTTTTAAAACATCGTCTGATACTGAGGGGGTGTATCGCAGAAAACTGGTCTCTGTAAAATCCAGTTTTGCTTCGATTAAAGCCTCACGTGAAGCTTCATCAATAGGTCTTGTGAATAGTATTTTGGTCATAGTGCTTCTATTAAGTCATTTATAAGGACAGTGATTTTTCCCACAATGGTCAAAGGAGTTATCGTTTTTCAAAACAGACGTAATGGCATTTAGCCTTTGAACTTTTTCTGTAAAATCGCCCGTCAAAGTCTTTCTTATGTCTCTTAAATTGTCAAAAACCTGTTCCAATTCATCTGGAAAAGCATCTTCAAGGACTTCACGAATACGTTTAGACATTGTTGGTGACTTGCCATTTGTAGAAATCGCTAACTTCAAACTGCCTTTTTTGACAACAGAACCCAAATAAAAATCGCAAAAATCGGGTGTATCTGCCACATTTGTAATGATGCGTCGCTCCCGCGCCCAGCCTTTTATTTGTTGGTTCAGCGGCTTGTCATTCGTTGCTACAATCACTAAGTCTTTACCATTCAAATCATCTGTATCAAACCGCTTGTAAACTAATTTAAGGTTTGGATACTGCATAGAAAATGCAACAATTTCGTCGCGAATATCAGGTGAAACAAGTGTTATATCAGCGTGTGGGCTGTTCTCCAAAACGGCTGTTATTTTCTCTAATCCCACATAACCACCTCCAACTATGAGTAATTGTAGTTGGTGCATTTTAACAAAAATAGGAAATAATTGATTTTTATGTTCAGCAAATTGTTTTGTTTTATAAGGATTTTCGCCCTCAGTTAGTGGTGTGTTTGAATCTGCTTTTTCCAAAAATTTTTCTGCTACCTTTCCCACCACAATGATAGCAGGGGCTTTTATTTCGTTTTCCTGCACCAGCGTTTCAATGGTTTCGATGGTTCCAAAAACGGCTTTTTCGTTTGGTAGAGTCCCATTTTGAATAATCGCTACGGGTAAAGTTGGTTTTCCTTCTGCTTTGAAGCAAGCTACAATATTGTGTAGGTTATTTAAACCCATCAAAATTACAATGGTCGCATCCGTTTTTACTGCAAACCGTAAATCCTGCGAAATGTTTCCGTCCGTCGTTGTGCCTGTCAAAACCCAAAAACTATCACTCAAACCACGCCTTGTTACGGGAATCCCAACCGATGACGGTACCGCAATCGCAGAACTGATGCCTGGCACGACACTGACCTCTACGCCCTTCTCTTGAGCATACAATACTTCCTCATGTCCACGCCCAAATACAAATGGATCGCCCCCTTTTAGTCTGACAACATGACCATATTTTAATGCCTTTTGCACACATAATTCATTGATTTCTAATTGGTTATAAGCATGTTTATCTGCTCTTTTTCCAACGAAAACTTTTAAACAATCCACGGGTGTATAGACCAATAAGTCCTCATTAGCTAAAGCATCATACAATACAACATCTGCCGATTGTAAGGCTTTCATGCCTTTAATCGTAATCAAATCGGGGTCGCCCGGACCCGCGCCAACCAACGTTAATTTTGGATTTTTCATTTTTATCTACTTTGAGTGCTTTGAAGGGTTTTCATATCGCAAAGTTAAGGTTTTTGTAGGGGCGTTCCATGTCCTTGCTGTCAGTGAGCAACAGACAGAACTATGTACTGAAAATATGTTTTTATATTTTTGTATATTTTAATATTTTAACAAAACTAAAATATAATTTGGTAAGCTCAAAATACTGAGGGGTCTCAAATCGCTACACCGTAATCCTTCAAAGCCACTCTAAGTTGTTCTGCCGATTGAAAATGGATACCCCGAATACCCACCGCTTCGCCCCCTTTCACATTGTCAAGCACATCGTCAATAAAAAGAGCTTCTGATGGTATCACTTTGTACCGTTGGAGCAATGTTTCGTAAATTTTTCTATAAGGTTTCCGTGTTTTTTCTTCGCCACTGACGACTATGCCTTCGAACCACTGTAAGAAATCAAAGAGGCTGACTGCAATTGGAAATGTTTCTGTAGACCAATTTGTGAGTGACAAAACACGATAATCGGGATGGTCAATCAACTCTTTCAACAAGGCAACAGTGTCATTTAGTGCGCCGCCGAGCATATCGGGCCAGCGCCCATAGTAGGCGCGTATTTCGGTCTCCCATTCGGGATATTCAGCTATTTTGAGAGCTGTACCCTCTGCAAGCGATCTACCTGCATCCTGTTCTGCGTTCCATTCATTCGTGCAAACCTTTTGAAAAAAGAACTGACGTTTTTGTTCATCTGGAATTAGTTCCTTAAAAACATAGTTGGGGTTCCAGTCAATCAGCACACCGCCAAGGTCGAAAATAATGGTTTTAATAGTCATCGTTTTGATATATACTAAATGAAAAGTGAAAAATATAAAACGTTGGTTCTGAATGATTTGATTCTATTGTTTCAGGCAAACCATTTTCAAAAGAGTATAAAGTTTAGATATTTTGAGTGCAAGATACGGGAGTACTCTTTTTTTTTATTAAAAAAACATACTCCAATACAGAGCGTGTTTTTTTAATACATAAAAACATTTTTACTGCAAAATGTTTTTACTGTTTGCTGTAAAAACGTATATTATTTAGGTTTAAAAACACGGGCTGCTTTGACTGCTAACTGCCAACCTTTATAGAGTTTTTGGGCTTCCAATCGTTTCATTTTTGGCTTAAATACGGCATCTAATTGCCAATTTGTAGCAATATCGGCATAATCTTTCCAAAAACCGACCGCTAAGCCTGCTAGATAGGCTGCGCCTAAAGCGGTGGTTTCCTGCACCACCGGTCTCTCGACTCTTGTAGCCAAAAGGTCTGATTGAAATTGCATCAAAAAGCCATTTTTTACAGCCCCCCCGTCAACGCGCAAAGCTTTAAGTTTGATGCCAGAGTCCTTTTCCATAATACTCAAAACGTCTTTCGTTTGATAAGCGATACTTTCTAAAGTGGCTCTGATGAGTTCAGCTTTTCCAGACCCACGGGTTAAACCAAAAATAGCACCCCGCACCTCTGAATCCCAATACGGAGTACCCAAACCGACAAAAGCAGGTACGACATAAACGCCATCGCTGCTTAAAATACTTTTGGCATACCCCTCAGTATCGGCGGCATCTTTGACCAATTCGACTTGATCGCGCAGCCATTTGACAGCCGAGCCGGCTACAAAAATCGAGCCTTCGAGCGCATATTCGACCTTTCCACCTATGCCCCAAGCGATGGTTGTCAATAAGCCATTTTTTGAAGATACGGCCTTTTCTCCTGTATTCATCAGCATAAAACAACCTGTACCATACGTGTTTTTTGCCATACCTTCTGCAAAACACGCTTGACCAAACAAAGCAGCTTGTTGGTCTCCTGCAATGCCTGAAACGGGGATACCAGCTATACCTACTACATCTGCATCAGCAATGCCATAAACCACCGAGGAGTCCATGACTTGTGGTAACATGGATTTTGGAACGGTCAAAGCGGTCAATAATTCATCGTCCCAATTAAGGTCGTGAATGTTATAAAGCATTGTGCGTGAAGCATTTGTATAATCGGTGGCGTGTATTTTTTCAGTTGTTAAGTTCCATAAAATCCAAGTATCAATGGTGCCAAAAAGCAAATGCCCAGCTTCGGCATCTGCCCTTGCGCCTTTAACATGGTCGAGTATCCATTTTATTTTAGTGCCTGAAAAGTAAGCATCTATTAGCAACCCAGTTTTGGCACGTACTGAGGGGTCAAGTCCTTGTGCTTTGAGCGCATCACAAACGCTCATGGTTTGTCGGCTTTGCCACACTATGGCGTTATAAATGGGTTTTCCTGTACGTTTATCCCATATAACAGTTGTTTCCCGTTGATTTGTGATACCAATGGCTGCAATATCGGAAGGATTGACTTCACGCAAGACTTCGCGAACGACATTTCGGACAGACTGCCAAATTTCATCCGCATCATGTTCGACCCAGCCTGGTTTAGGGAAATATTGTGTAAATTCTTGCTGCGATACAGCTATAATATTGCCTTTTTTATCAAAAACAATGGCTCGACTGCTTGTAGTGCCTTGGTCAATGGCGAGAATGTATTTTTTCATTCTTGTTGTTGGTTTTAAATGAATTTATTAAGACTTTTGGGTGAAGATAAATACCCCCTCAGTATTTCCGCATTCTTTTTGCTTAATTTCTAATTTTTTATTCTGAAAAAGAAAGTAGAACTTGCAGCGACTTCTCGGACTTAAAAACAGACTGCCTTATGTCACAAGATAATAAAACGACACCCATCAAAGACCGCATTCAAAAAACGGCTTTGGACTTAATCATCCACCCTGCGACGATTAAAGAAGCCATTTTTCAGCATTCGGTTTTGTGTCAGACCTTCCTCCCCTATCGCAATCCAGGTGACGACATTCGTGTTTGGCAGCAGCAACAAGGTCATGTGAGCCTTGCCGTTCAAGCAAATGATGCCTTGAACCCCGAAACTGGGAAATTTGAGTTCGTGGGTCTGCCTTATGGCACTAAAGCACGTCTGATTTTGGCGCATATCAACTCGCAGGCGATAAAAACGCAAGACAAAACCCTGCATATTGAGGATACGATGTCCGCTTTCATCAAATCGCTTGGCTTAAATACCGATGGACGGACGATAAATGAAGTGAAAGAACAGCTGCGCCGATTGACGACTTCGCTCATTAGTTTGGGCTATTCGGATGGAGAGCGCGGAATGCAAGTGAATTTACAAATTGTGAAGGCTTTTGACTCTTGGTTTCCAAAAGACGACAATAAGCGGATTATTTGGAATTCAAATGTGCAATTGACCGACGATTATTTCAATAGTTTGATGAATCATGCCATACCGCTTGACGAAAGAGCTTTGGGTGCATTGTCTCATAATGCTATGGCTTTGGATATTTATGCTTGGTTGGCCCAACGTTTGCACCGTATTGACCGCGATAAACCTCAGTTTGTGTCTTGGCAAAACCTAAAAGACCAATTTGGGAGTGGTTATGGTGAAATGAAGAAATTTAAACAGGTTTTTCGCAAAACGCTGATTATGGTCAGACTTCAATACATTCAAGCCCGTTTTGAAGAAGATGCGAATAAAGGGCTTTACTTATACAACTCTCCTACCCCGATTCCGCAGAAAATCCATACGATTCCCGATTTTGGCTTAAAACTTACGTGAAGTTTGGTACTTCTTTTCTACTTATGAGGCGCCTAAGAGAAATGTCGCGCTTTACACCTATATATATACGTGAAGTTTGGTACTTTACATAAAGAAAAGTACGCTCAGTTTGGTACCGATTTGGATTCTAATCGTTCAATTTGGTACTTTTCGCGTTTTTCCACGTTCAATTTGGTGCAAAAATTACTCCAATTACAAAAAGGTAATAATTGACAAAGTTTTCCACGCTCAGTTTAGTACTAAAATTGACCCTTTTCTACGTGAAGTTTGGTACTTAAAGTACGTGAAGTTTGGTACACAAACCTATAATAGTATTCCTATAGTTTTTTTATTCCTATAACAACAAAATTGTTGTTTTGACTTTTTTAAAAATAAAAAAACCGATGAAAAGAAAGAAAAATAAGGGCATAAAAGCAACCTAAACGGAAAACCTTTAATCTGAAAAAGTACGTGAAGTTTGGTACGCCTATTATTTTTTGTCGCTTTTCTTCCCTCATGGACATCGCTTATTTTCATAAGTGGTTCTTTATCAACTTATTATGAGAAATGGACGACCGATTATTCATCTTGACTTACTTATACACTTTGGTACGCTACCCGTTTAAGGATTCAAATCCTGATTCACTAAGGTCAATATATACTTTTTGAGGGTGACACCGTCATCGAATACACGCCGTTTCATTTGTTTATAAAGGTCAAGAGGTACATCGAGCGTAATGCGTCGGCTTTCGAAGGTCGGTTGTACTTCTTCGACGATTGTTTGCGGCACAATAGGCTCAATAACGGTTTCTTTAACCTCTCCGTCATGAAGCTGCTGCACCATGCGGTCGGTTGCCTCTACATTCGGCTCTTTTTTGGGGAGAGCAATTTTAGGCGCGAGCCTTAATGTATCTTTTAATCCAAGTTTTTTATCTGACATGTTTTAATGATTTTTTTGTTGAAAATACTGAGGGGTGCAAATTAAGTAAAAACATTTTTACTGCAAAATGTTTTACAGTAAAAATGTTTTTTATGCTTTTGTAATAATACCCAAAATTTCATTATAAAGCGCAATAAACTCACTTTTGGCTTTCTCATCCTTAAATTCATAGACACCCAAACCTTTAATAACGGCTTCTCGATAGGCAACCCGCGGACGCAACATGCTTTCAAGGACAGGTATCTCGGTGTCATTTAGCACTTCTTTAAACTCTTTATTCAAGTTCAGATTCGATTGAAACTGATTCAAAATGAAGTAGGCAGGTATCTGACCCGATTCTTTTTGCGCCCGTGCATCGGCAAGTCGTTCTAAAAATTGCTCTGTTGCCCATATATCTAAACCACTGGGCAAAATGGGGACCAGCACAATATCTGCCAGTAAAATAATGCGGCTCGTCACACGGTCGAGCGAGGGCGTACCGTCAATCAAGACAATTTCATAATCGGCATTGAGCTGTTTGATATTGCTCGATAAAGTTTTTTCGGGCGTTCCGAAGGCGGGGACCGGCGGTAAGTCTGCTTCACGCAAACTTGACCAGCGCAGCGCGCTTTGATTGGTGTCGGCATCTGCAATACAGACTTTGTAACCCGATTGGGCAAAACACACCGCCAAATTCTGTGTGATGGTAGATTTGCCTACGCCACCTTTGAGCGAAGTAACTGAAATTATCATGCGTTTTTAAGGTTTTACGTGAAAACATTTTGCAGTAAAAATGTTTTCACTTTTATGCTGCAAAATGTTTTTGATGCCTTTTTTAGATTTGTTTATTTTAAGCCACATTTATATTATTTCTCTGACTGTGTGGCAGTTGCTTTGTTTTTTAGTCTTAAAGTATACAAAAAAAGCCTTGTTGTTAATAGGGTAGGGAACGAGTGTGAGTTGAACAAACACTATAACCAAACGAACAGCCTTTCCTGGGCGCAAAGCTACAGCAAAACATTTTTACTGCAAAGCGTTTATCTGTTTAAATGTTTTGCCGCAAAAACATTTTTACTGCAAAACTGCATTTTAATAATTGTTTTGAAAAACCATGAGATAATTTTAGAAAAAAAACTCTTGTTTTGGTGGAATAGAACTCAGGAGAGGTTGTAGATTATCAAAGATTCGGTGCGCATATACTATTAAGGTGTCGTTGATGTAAATTTGTAAGAATAAAAACAATTAGCGTACACCAAAATCAGACACCCCAAAGGGATGAGTAAATGTTTGTTTGATGAAAATGATATTTTTTCATCAAATAAAACTTGTTTTCCATTTGTTTTATACCTTTGCGGCGAATTAGGAACTTTTTGATGTTATCAACTTACACATGAATCATAAATTAAAGACAGTTTTTGGCTATTTTAGATTATTATCGTGGGCAATTTCGGGTGCTACTACCTTGTTCGTTTCCAACACTTCATCATTGTCTTTCCCATACAAAATTTGAAAATTAAGTTTGTTTTATGACCATCCTGTCATGGAAAGGTCGGCAACGGAACTTGTATTTTTTGATAATATTTTGTCCTTGTATGTAAATAATCAAGATATTGTGTAATTTTGCTACTCAATTTCGATGCCATATACAGATACGTTTTTGTTTTGTCTTATTGTAAGTGTCTGTTTAGTAAGATTTTGGAGAAAATATAAGTGTGGTTGTTCTATTCTCATTTGAAAATGGTTTGCCAAGAATAATAGAATCAAATCATTAATAACCAACGTTTTATATTTTTCGTTTTTCACTTTTCATTTAGTATAGTAAGCAGTTCATAGTAAATGCCTTTATTCTATGTTTAAAGGAGCCAGTGTTTGGGACACATGAAAGGCGAAGCCTTGCCGTCACATCAAATAAACCTAAAATTGTGTTCGATTTTTTTTTCAAAAATAAAAATTCTGCTGCCCTCGATTTTTCAAATATTGGTGTAGATATCCATTCACATTTGATTGCAGGGATTGACGACGGGGCAAAAACTTTGGATGATTCTTTAGCATTGATTCGGGGCTTGCAAGATTTAGGGTTTTCTAAAATCATCACAACGCCACATATATATAAGGAGCATTACCCCAATACAAAAGAAATAATAGGGGAGGGGCTGGCTGATGTAAAATTAGCCTTGAAACAGGCCAATATCCATATGCCGATAGAAGCCTCTGCCGAATATTTTATGGATGAACATTTTGAAGGTTTGTTGGACGATAAGAATATCCGACCTTTAAAAGAAAAATATGTTTTGGTGGAGATGTCGTTTTTTGGCGCACCGCCTAAATTAGAAGATTATCTTTTTAAAATACAGCTAAAAGGTTTTACCCCTATACTGGCGCATCCAGAACGGTATATCTTCTTTCACAACGATTACGACCATTTCCACGAGTTAAAAGCCAAAGGTGTTTTGTTTCAAATCAATGCCTCCTCCATCACAGGTTATTATGGAAAACCTGTGAAACTCATTGCACACAAACTACTAAAAGATAAACTCATTAACTTCATCGGTACGGATGCCCATCATTTAGGGCATATTGAATACCTTAAGTCAAATATTAAAAATAAAGAATTCCAACAAATCTTATCGAAATATGAATTTCAAAATGCCGAGATTTTCGGCTAACAGCATAGAGCAGTTGCAAAAGGTGAAAATGAAAGGCGTAAAAAGTAACCCCTCAGTAAAACAGATTATTTACTTTTTGCTTTTCACTTGCCACTTGTCGCTTTTCACTTCCTGTTTGACGCACAAAGAATTGATAAACTTTAGAACAGGGGAGGAGCCGACACCTACTTTGGTTAATATGTCGAAACAAGACATCATGAACCAAGCCGATATCAAGTTGCAAACGAATGATGTCTTAGCCATTATCATTGCTTCACCTGATGGCGTTTTGGCAACGCCTTTTAATATTGTATCCACACAGCAAGGGGCTCAAACTTTTACACCCAATTCACCAACCACCTATCTCATCAACAGGGAAGGGGTTATTGATTTGCCCACTATCGGTACTATAAAAGCAGCAGGATTGACGGTCAAAGAAGTGAGAGAGGAAATCCTAACACGCGTGTCTAAAGATTTGGTCAACCCCTCAGTAAATGTGCGCTTGATTAACTTTAAAGTTTCTGTCACTGGAGAAGTGGCACGGCCAGGTGTGATTCAGGTGCCAAATGAACGTATGACCATTCTTGAAGCATTGGCAGAAGCAGGAGATTTTACACCCTATAGCAATCGGCGTCATGTGATGATTATCAGAGAAAAAAATGGTGTCCGTGAAATTGGCGATTTAGATTTTAAAGATACCAAGTTTTTTTCCTCCCCTTATTATTTTCTCCAACAAAATGATGTCATTTATATTGAACCAATAAAAGGCAAAATTGCTCAAATTCAGCAACCGATCAATACCTATATACAACCCATTGTGTCAGGTTTGTCTATCATCGCCACTTTAACATCCTTAATTTATTTGTTCAGTAGGTAATGTGGATTATGTGTTCAAAAAATAACGCATAACTCATAATTCATAACTCATAACTCATATAGTGAATAATCAAGTTCCTTTTAATACAACAAACATACAACAGCTCGAAGAAGAAAAACCGATTGACTTACGTCGTATCATTGGCTTAGTATTGCGGTATTGGTATTTGTTGGTCATCTTTCCTTTATTGTCTGTTGGTTTGGCTGCCTTATATACACGCTATTTAGTATCGCAATACAAAGTGACTTCGACGATTCTGATTAGAAAAGACGATAAGCAGAAAAACAGTCGGCAAACAGGTTCTGTTGATGCCTCCATGTTGTTCAGTGGCAATGCATCAAATGTGGCAGATGAAGTGGAAATCTTGAAATCCAGAACTTTGATGACACAGGTATTGAAAGAATTGAATATCAACCCCATCATTATTGTCAAAGGCAGATTGAAAAGTGCGGAATATTACAACGACAGTCCGATAGTCGTTGATTCTTTTTATCTGGATCTTAAAAAAGGGGAAAAAAGATTGACTTTAGACATCAACGTCATAGACAATCAAAACTTTGAAATAATCCGTGAGGATAAGGGAATAACGGGACAGTTTGGTGTACCCGTAGGCGTGGATAAATCTTTTTTTATTCTTAAAAAAGTTGGGGATTTTACATTTTACTCTTATTCCATTGAATTTGAAGACAGCGAGTCATTGAGCCAAGAGTATCTCAAAAAGCTAAGTGTCACACCTATAAAAGCGGCTGGTGGTTCAGGTGTCTCGAATGCTTTATCGCTCACTTTAGAAGATGCCATACCTGAACGCGGGGTGGATGTTCTAACAAAATTAGTCGAAGTCTATAACCGTTTTGGTATTGAAGATAAAAACAGTGGCGATAAAGGTGCTTTGACCTTTATTGATGGTCGCATAGAACTACTCACCAATGAAGTCAATTCTGCCGAAAAAGATATTGAAAACTACAAACGGTCTCAAGGCATTACAGCAGATGTTACGACGGACTTAAATTACCTATTTACTAAATTGGGCAATTCCGATGTTAAAGTAACAGATTTAGAAGTCAAAAAATCGGTGTTTAAAGCTTTGCTCGAATCGCTGCAAAATCAAGAGGGTAGGGATGAGTTTAGTTTGATGCCGATGAATTTGGTAGAAAATAATTCTGCTTTTTCGATGCAAATATCGGAATACAATAAACTTGTTTTGGAACGTGAAAGGTTGTTGAAATTCGCCAAAAAAGAAAATCCAAACGTTGTTGTATTGGAAAGCCAAATCAGAGATACCCGAAAAAATATCCAACAGAATATTGATGCCAATTTGCGGAATATCCAGCAAGAAATCAACCTATCCTTAGACAAATTCAAATCTGAAAATTCAGCCGCCGTGCAGAAATTGCGCGAAACGCCTAAAAAGCAACGGGAACTGTTAGAGATTACACGAGTTAAAAGCATTAAAGAGAGCATCTATTTATTCCTTCTCCAAAAGCGGGAAGAAACCTCTTTATCATTAGCAACGACTGTCGCTAATGCCCGCATTTTAGATGCGGCTATCAGTACCGAAAATCCGATTAAGCCCAATAAAAAGCAAATAGTATTGGTGTCTTTGCTGGTCGGTATCATCATACCAATAGCCGTTATTTATATTCTTATATTGCTTAATGACACCATCGAAAACGAAGACGATATTCGCGCACAAACCGCTACACCATTTTTGGGTTATGTCACGATGGGTAAAGACATTAAAAACCAGATTGTCGTCGAAAAAGGCAGTCGAACAGCTACAGCAGAAACATTTCGCTTATTGCGCTCCAATTTGCAATTTATGTTGGCGGCTTCTGACAATAAAACGGTGCTGACTACTTCCTCCATGAGTGGTGAAGGCAAAAGTTTTGTCACCTTGAATTTGGGAGTGAGTATGGCACTGTCCAATAAAAAAACAATTATTCTCGGTTTTGACTTGCGTAAACCGAAGTTGACCACTTATTTGCAAAATACATCTGATAAAACGGATAATGAAGGTTTGACCAACTATTTAGTCGGTGATGTGGCTGTGGAGAAAATAGTGCATCAATCAGCTGTTCATCCACTTTTATACTATATTTCAAGTGGACCAGTGCCGCCGAATCCCGCCGAATTAATAATGCAAGAACGGACTGATAAACTCTTTGAGTACCTCAGAGAACACTTTGATTTTATCATCATTGATACACCGCCCGCAGGCATGGTCGTTGACGCCGTTTTGTTAGCAAAATATGCGGCTACGACCCTGTATGTCACCCGTTTTGGTGTCACCAAAAAAGGGCAATTGCGTATTGTGGACAGTATGCACAAAGAAGGTAAATTGCCGAACCCAAGTATTGTCCTCAATGCGGTCAGAACGGGCAGGGGTTATGGTTACGGCTATGGTTATGGCTATGGTTATGGTTACGGCTATGGCGAGGATACGCCAAAGAAAACCTGGGGTAAACGATTGAGAGCGTTTTTTTCTAAGAAAGGGTAGGAGGTTGAATTAGGATTTTTGGGATAGTAAGGAAGGGATAGGATTTAGATGTTTTTTTTTGATGACCATTTAGAAGTCAGAAGTCCAGGAAGATTACCGAATACCGTCACGGTAGAAAAAATGAAGTGTGGTGTCTCTTATGTACCCAATCCTGTCCTACTCAAATTTATGGAAAACTTGCAGTATATCGATAAATTGGGTCGTGGTATTCCAATGGTCTATCAAACCGCCTTAAAAAACAATAAAACCTTGCATTTAGAAGAACAAGGTGAAGAATTTGTGCTCACGCTTTCATTATAATTATCAGCTATCAGCTATCAGCTATTAGCCATCAGCTGATAGCTGATGGCTGATGGCTGATGGTGCTATGTGTTAAATTTTTCATTTTTTACTCATTTAACCAAAATACCAAAGGCAGAACTTTGTTCGCTTTTAAGCTCGCCAGGGCCGTAGGTGCAGATACAAAACTCCCATACAGAATCGGGTTCAAAACCCGACAATTCGATGGATTTATTGCTGGTTTGAATCCCATTCATCCAAACGGGGGTGCCTTTCAAGCGTTTGAAAATACCATAATTGCGGGCACCTTTAACACCTAACCAAGTCAAATTGAGAAAACCAGGTTTGTTTTCTACATTAGCAACAGTGAAATTAGTCGGTACTGTGACAAAAACGGGTTCTTTTTTAGCACTGTTTTTAGGACGGGTGGTTTTGCGCAAAACATATCCCGACGCATTAAGGATGTCCGTATCTGTCTTTGCGAAAGCCAGTACAATGACAGACGTTAGAAAAAGTTGTTTGACCAACGCCAAACGGCAACTTTCACGTAAAGCCCCGCGATCTGTGCCACGATTGGTATCATAATCCAATTTTGCCGTCGAAAAAGCGTTATGCGCGGGGACTAAATCAACAAGTGCTGCTTCTTTGATAGGGCTATAAATAGGATTGTTTTCCACCCGTTTTATGATGGTTGCGCTAAATGCCTCCAACTCTGTGGGTGGCATGGTGTTATATGAATTCGCTATCATTGGACATAAATTTAGAATATTGTTAAAATTTATTTTTTAAAATAAGTGGGTTAACTAAGTTATAGATACGAAAAAAATATATTCAAAATATATGCCAAAATATATTTTAAAAGCGAATTTTATTTTCTATGCCGCTAAATTTTCCTTCTTTTTTTTGTAACGACATTAGATTTTAAATCACCCCCACACTAAACGGAAAAACAAATTGTGAAACCGCCAGACAAATTATGAGCGGAAAAAACAAATTGTGAAACCACCAGACAAATTGTGAGCGGAAAAAACAAATTGTGAAACCACCAGACAAATTATGAGCAGAAAAAACAAATTGTGAAACCACCAGACAAATTGTGAGTAGAAAAAACAAATTGTGAAACTGCCAGACAAATTGTGAGCGAAAAAAACAAATTGTGAAACCGCCAGACAAATTGAGAAAAGCATAAACAATTAGTGAGCAGAAAAAACAAAATTCATAACTCATAACTCATAACTCATAACTCATAACTCATAACCAATTAATGAAAGTCGTTATTTTCGCAGGGGGTCTTGGTCACACGCCTCATGGAAGAAACTGAAGCCAGACTAAAACCGATGCTTGAAATGAGCGTATAAAAGCAACACATGTACAACGCATTACTAACCAAAGAAAAAAAAATAGCCGTCATTGGTTTAGGCTATGTCGGTTTGCCGATAGCCTTAGAATTTGCAAAACATTTTAGTGTCATTGGTTTTGACATCAGTGAACACCGTTTGGAACTCATGCGGCAAGGTATTGATCCATCAAAGGAATTAGAATCAGAAGCATTCGATAATACAGACATTTTCTTCACAAATGATCTCGATATACTGAGGAGCGCACATTTTTTTGTCGTCGCTGTGCCAACAGATATTGATGAACACAAAGTCCCCAATCTCACGCCTTTAAAGAGAGCCTCTGAAACGGTTGGAAAAGTGATAAAAAATGGAGACTATGTTGTCTATGAATCAACGGTCTATCCTGGCTGTACTGAAGAAGATTGCATACCCATAGTAGAACAAATAAGTAATCTAAAAGCACTAAACACGGAAAATTCATCATTCATTCATCAGCATTTATCATTCCGTTACGGTTATTCGCCTGAAAGGATTAATCCAGGTGATAAAGAACGGACATTAACCAAAATCCTAAAAATTGTATCTGGAAGCGACGAAAAGGCTTTAGAAGAAATTGCCAAAGTATATGGTCATATCATAACAGCTGGCATTTATAAAGCGCCCTCCGTAAAAGTAGCCGAAGCCGCAAAAGTTATAGAAAATTCACAGCGTGACATCAACATCGCTTTTGTCAATGAATTATCCATGATTTTTGATAAAATGGGTATTGATACAAAAGAGGTATTGGCAGCGGCAGGAACAAAATGGAATTTCTTGAATTTTCAACCCGGTTTGGTGGGTGGTCATTGTATTGGTGTTGACCCTTATTATCTGGCGTATAAATCAGCGCAATTGGGTTATACTTCGGAAGTCATTTTAAGCGGACGGCGCATCAATGACAATATGCCTTCTCATGTGGCTAAACGTTTGGTGCAACTACTGATACAAAAAGGTAAAAACCCTGGACAAGCTAAAGTATTGGTGATGGGTTTGACCTTTAAGGAAAATGTTGCCGATATACGCAATTCAAAAGTGGTGAATATCATCAAAGAGTTGATGCAATATTCCGTCAATGTACATATCACCGATGCTTGGGCATCGCCTAATGAGGTGGCACACGAATATAAAATGACACTTGTGGACAATCTTTCTAATGATTACGATGCCGTTTTGGTCGCAGTCGCCCACGAGGAATACAAAAAATTAGACAGCACCTATTTTAAATCTATTCTAAAAGACAGTCCTATTTTAATGGATTTAAAGGGATTGTATGATTTTGATAAAGATGATACTTTGACTTATTGGCGATTATGAAAGATTACGATGTAGTTATTATAGGTGCAGGAATTGTCGGATTGGCTACTGCCTACAAATTGATTGTGCAAAAACCACAGCTTAAAATCGCGGTTCTTGAAAAAGAAAAATCCATCGCTTTGCACCAAACAGGGCATAACAGTGGGGTTATTCACTCGGGTATTTATTACAAAACAGGTAGTTTAAAGGCGATTAATTGTAAAACGGGCTATGATCAACTGTTGACATTTTGCAGAGACAACGGTATTGAATTTGACTTGTGTGGCAAAATAATCGTGGCATTTGAACAGAAAGAATTATCCATATTAGAAGGTATCTATAAAAGAGGCGTTGAAAACGGCTTGATGGGGATCAAAAAGATTAACCAACACGAAATTA
The DNA here is from genome assembly GCA_031411275.1 of Saprospiraceae bacterium. Taxonomy (GTDB): domain Bacteria; phylum Bacteroidota; class Bacteroidia; order Chitinophagales; family Saprospiraceae; genus JAAFJT01. Next base: position 35,231 of record JANOAU010000083.1, read on the forward strand.
AAGAGATTGAGCCTCATTGTAGTGGTCTTTCAGGTATTTTAGTACCTCAAACGGGTATTATTGACTATAAAGATGTTTCACAAAAATACTGTGATATTTTCCTTGAAAAAGGTGGTGAATTACATTTAGGACAGAAAGTCATTGATATCAAACAACAAAAGGGTATCAATTACATAGAAACAGATGTTACCACATTCCAATCAAAATGGGTCATTAATTGTGCGGGTTTGTACTCTGATAAAATTGCTAAATTAACATCTGAAGACGTTGACCTACAAATTATTCCATTTCGAGGCGAGTATTACGATATCAAAAAAGAAAAAGAATACCTCGTTAAAAACCTCATTTACCCTGTTCCCAATCCCGATTTTCCTTTTCTCGGGGTTCATTTTACAAGAATGATAAAAGGTGGCGTTGAAGCTGGACCAAATGCCGTTTTTGCATTTAGAAGAGAAGGTTATACCAATACAGATATACACTTTAAGGAATTGTGGGAAAGTATTACGTTTAGAGGTTTCCAAAAAGTGGCGGCTAAATATTGGCGCGATGGCATGTATGAAATGTATCGCTCTTATTCAAAACGTGCTTTTGTTAAGGCTTTACAACGGTTAATTCCAGAAATTCAAAGTGATGATATTGTTCCGGGTGGGGCAGGTGTACGCGCTCAAGCATGTGATTCGAAAGGAAACCTTATTGATGATTTCTTAATTTACGAAAAAAATGGTGTCATCAATGTTTGTAATGCACCTTCACCAGCAGCAACTTCTTCTTTGGCAATCGGTCAGACCATTTCAGAAATGGTATTAAGTCGTTTATCATAAAGTTATACCCCTCAGTATAACAAGCTTTTTTGTATCAAATTATGACAGTAATAAGTAGAAACATTCAGATGGTGGACTTGGCAAGTCAATATCACCATTTAAAAGAAGAAATAGATGCATCATTGATAAAGTGTATTGAGTCCACTGCATTTATTAATGGACCTTCTGTTAAAGAATTCCAAAAGGGATTGGAAGTTTATTTAGGTGTAAAGCACGTTATTCCTTGTGCAAATGGCACAGATGCTTTACAAATTGCGATGATGGCTTTAGGATTAAAAAGAGGTGATGAGGTGATAGTGCCTTCCTTTACGTATGTTGCCACAGCTGAAGTCATTGCCTTATTAGGATTAAAACCTATAATGGTTGATTGTGACCCGAATACTTTCAATATCACAGCAGACATTATTGAAAAAGCCATTACACCTAAAACAAAAGCCATTGTTCCAGTTCATCTATTTGGACAAGCTGCTGACATGGATAAAATAATGGCGGTGGCTAACAAGTATAAATTGTGGGTCATAGAAGACAATGCACAAGCCATTGGTGCGGATTATATTTCAGGAGATAAAACGCAAAGAAAGGCGGGAACAATTGGTCATATTGGTTGCACTTCTTTTTTTCCGTCTAAAAATTTAGGTTGTTATGGCGACGGTGGTGCATTAATGACAAATGACGATGCTCTTGCAGAATCTATAAGAATGATTGCCAATCATGGACAAAAGAAAAAGTATTATCATTCAGTTGTAGGCGTAAACTCTCGTTTAGACACACTTCAAGCCGTAATTTTAAATATTAAATTACGGCATTTAGATACTTATTGTACATCAAGAAGAGCTGTTGCCGATTATTATGATGCGGCTTTCAAAGATATGGATGGTTTACAAACACCTACAAGAAGTGAACATTCAACTCACGTTTTTCATCAATATACTTTACAGGTAAAAAACAACAAAAGGGCGGCTTTACAAGCTTTTTTACAGGACAAAGGTATTCAAAGCATGATATACTACCCTGTGCCTTTATATAAACAAGATGCGTTTAAAAAGTATGTAAAAAAAGGCTTTTTCATGCCTGTAACGGAGCAGCTTTGTACTGAAGTATTGTCATTGCCTATTCATACAGAAATGAATGAAGATACATTGAAATACATTACAGAAAGCATCAAACAATTTTTTCAATAATGCCAGAAAAGAAATTCTTTGCTCACGAAACGGCTATAATTGATGAAGGGTGTGAGATAGCAGAAGGAACAAAAATTTGGCATTTTAGCCATATTATGTCTCATTGTATAATAGGTGAAAATTGTAATATAGGTCAAAACGTGGTCATTTCTCCTGAAGTTGTTTTGGGCAATAATGTAAAAATCCAAAACAATGTGTCGCTTTATACGGGTGTTAGTTGCGACGAAGATGTATTTCTTGGACCCTCATGCGTTTTTACAAATGTAACAAATCCGAGAAGTGCTATTAATCGGAAAGGACAATACGCTAAAACACACGTTGGTAAAGGAGCAAGTATTGGTGCAAATGCGACAATTGTATGTGGACATGATATAGGCGCTTTTGCTTTTATTGGTGCGGGTGCAGTTGTAACAAAAACGGTTTTGCCTTACGCACTTTTCGTAGGTAATCCCGCCCGACAAATGGGTTGGATGAGTGAATATGGACATCGTTTGACCTTTGATACTGAGGGGTATGCCGTTTGTTCGGAAAGTAAAGAAAAATATAAATTAGAAAACGGAAGAGTATCAAAGATTCAGTCATAGAATGAAAAAAAATATTTTAGTAACAGGTGGTGCGGGTTTCATAGGCTCAAATTTAGTTGAAGCCTTACTACAAGACAAAAGAATTGGCAAAGTTCGAGTTTTGGACAATCTTTCGACAGGATATATACACAATATTGAAGAGTTCTTTAATAACCCCAATTTTGAGTTTTTAGAAGGCGATATTCGGAATTTTGATACGTGCATGAAGGCATGTGAAGGCATAGATTTGATTTCACATCAAGCCGCTTTAGGTTCTGTTCCGCGTTCAATAAATGACCCTTTAACGACAAATGCCGTTAATATCACGGGTACGCTCAATATTTTTACAGCAGCAAAAGAAAGTAATATTGATAGAGTCATTTATGCAGCGTCTTCTTCAACTTATGGCGACCACCCAGGTTTGCCAAAAGTTGAAGATAAAATAGGTAATCCTTTGTCTCCTTATGCTGTGACTAAGTATGTGAGTGAGTTATACGCCAAAGTATTCCATACCACTTATGGACTGAATACAATTGGTTTACGATATTTCAATATTTTTGGACCCAAACAAAGCCCCAATGGTGCTTATGCTGCGGCTATCCCTTTATTTATTCAGTGTATTTTAGATAATGAACAGCCTACTATCAATGGGGATGGTTCACATAGCCGAGACTTTACGTATGTAGCGAATGCTGTAAATGCCAATATCTTGGCACTACTTACAGAAAAAGTAGAACCACTGAATCAAGTATATAATGTGGCATGTGGCGAAAGAACTTCCTTGAATCAGTTGTGGCAATATTTACAAGAGATTGTGGACTCTCAATTAATGCCAAACTATGGGAAAGAAAGAATAGGTGATGTTAAAGACAGTTTGGCGAATATTGATAAAATCAAATCAAATTTAGGATACGAAGTCAAAATAAACATAAAAGAAGGGTTGATTAAAACATTGAAAGCTCAAAAGGAAACTCAAATACTCAAATTAGAAAATGAACTCATTGCCAAAAATTAAATTTGCCGTTGTTCGTGTGGTTATTTGCCAGCATAAATGTAGCTTGTGAATTATTGGCTTTGTGCGATGTTAAACCTAAAGGTTTACTTGAATTGGAAGCTTATCCTAAAACTCTATTTATGCAGAAATGGGGGAGGACATATTGATATGTATTTCAGAAAGTGTACAATTTTTTTATTAATAAACTAAAAAATAATATTGATGAATATCCAAACATTCATAACTGACTTTTCAGATGAACTTGAAGACGAATTAATAACCCCGTTAGAACCAGAAGTTAAATTCAGAGAGCTTGATGCTTGGGATTCTTTAACAGCATTGTCTATTATGGCAATGTTAGACCTTAAATATAAAGTCAATTTGACTGCCGAAGAAATGCAAACAGCAAATACTTTACGAGAGTTATATAGCCTTATAGAAAGCAAAAGCAAATAAAGAAAGTGACAAATTTTAGCTTGGAAAATAAAACCATACTTATTACAGGTGCTTCATCTGGTATAGGTAAAGCGATAACAATAATGTGTGCGGCTTTGGGTGCAAGATGTGTCATTAGTGGACGAGATATGGAACGGTTAGATTCAGTTTTGCAATCACTTGATGGTGAAGGTCATTTGCTAATAAGTGCGGATATTTCAGAGCAAGAAGGAATAAAGAAAATAACTGATGAGTGTCCAAATTTAGACGGAATTATTCACAGTGCGGGTATTATACATTTACTACCATATAGAGCAATTTCTACTAATGCTTTTGAGAAAATAATGAAAATAAATTTATACGCTCCTTTTTATTTATCCCAAGCCCTTTTAAAGAAAAAAAAAGTAAACAATAACGCTGCTATCACATTTATATCGTCCATAAGTGGCAACTTAATTGGGTCAAAAGGAAATCTCATGTACAGCGCAAGCAAGAGTGCTGTGAATGGTATAATTAGAGTGTTGGCATTAGAACTTGCCGAAAAAAAAATCAGAGTAAATGGTGTGTCAGCCGGAATGGTGAGGACAGAAATGTGGATCAATAACAACATGGCGGTGTCAGAAGAACAATTAGCCAAAGATGAAGAAAAATATCCTTTAGGGTATGGACAACCGGAAGATATTGCAGGGATTGCGGTATTCCTTGTATCTAACGCGGCTAAATGGATAACAGGTTCTACGATAGTTGCTGATGGAGGATTCACATGCCAATAATTAAATACAGAATGGAAGCATATATTAAAGCTATTTCAGTTTATTTGCCCTCTAAAGTGTTGAGCAATGAAGACTTAGTTAATGAATTCCCAGAATGGACAATTGATAAAATTGCCACAAAAGTCGGAATTAAACAAAGGCACATATCGGATGAAAATGAATTTGTTTCGGATATGGCAATTAAAGCTGCTACGAAGCTATTTGAAGAACAACATATCGATAAGTCCTCGATTGATTTTATATTACTATGTACCCAAAGTCCAGATTATTTTTTGCCTACGACAGCTTGTTTAGTTCAAAAAAAATTAGGTCTTTCAACCTCCTGTGGTGCGATTGATTTTAATCAAGGCTGTTCGGGATTTATCTATGGTTTATCCTTAGCAAAAGGGTTAATTATTGGAGGTATTGCAAAAAATATATTGTTGATAACATCAGAAACTTATTCTAAGTTTCTACATCCTCAAGACAAAGGCAATCGCACTATTTTTGGTGATGCTGCTACGGCTTCTATTATCTCAAATAATGGTATACTGAAAATTAATGAATTTGAATTGGGAACAAATGGAGAAGGTGCAGACAATTTAATTGTAAAAAATGGTGCTTCTCGGAATCCTGTAAAAAATGGCATGACACTAAATGATGACTTTGGAAATGTTATCTCGGAAGATCATTTATATATGAATGGCAGTGAAATTTTTAATTTCACACTTCAAGCAGTTCCTGCATTGGTCAATAGTACTTTAGAAAAAAATAAACTTCAATTAGGGGATGTTAATTTTTTTGTTTTTCATCAAGCCAATAAATATATGCTGAATCATTTGCGAAAAAAAATAGGTATTCCTGTTGAAAAATTTGTAATCGAAATGGAAAACTATGGCAATACTGTTTCTTCAACAATCCCTATCGTTTTATATTACATGCTGCGTGAAAGTAAGTTTTCAAAAAATGAAAAAATATTGCTTGCTGGATTTGGTGTAGGATACTCTTGGGGCGGGGTTATTGTGGAGTCGTGATGCAATATATTTATTGAATTTAATTAACAGAAAAGCTTTAAATGTATAAATGAAAGTGGAACAAAAAATAAAATTTGCAGTAATTGGGTGTGGTCACATAGGTAAACGCCACGCGAGTATGATAAAAAGCAACGCTGATTGCGAATTGGTTGCTTTATGTGATGTTAAAGCCAAAGATATATTAGGCTTGGAAGAATACGATGTGCCATTTTTTAACTCTATTGATGATTTATTAAATTCTAAATTTGATATTGATATAGTGGCAATTGCTTCACCAAATGGCTTTCATGAAGCGCAAGCCTTAAAAGTGTTGGATAAAGGCTGTCATGTTGTCATAGAAAAGCCCATGGCATTAACAAAGGCTGGTTGTGAGCGGGTGATTTTCAAAGCCTTACATAAACATAAACAAGTTTTTTGCGTCATGCAAAATCGGTATTCTCCCCCCTCAGTATGGTTAAAAGAAGTATTGGATAATGGTTTATTAGGTAAGATTTTTATGGTTCAAATCAATTGCTACTGGAATAGAGATGATCGCTATTACAAACCAGATGCTCAGACAGGCAAACCATCAAGTTGGCATGGAACTAAAGGTTTAGATGGCGGCACTTTATTTACACAGTTTTCCCATTTTATTGACTTGATGTATTGGTATTTTGGAGACATCACGAATATTCAAGCCAAGTTTAATGATTTCACCCACAAAAACTCAACGGATTTTGAAGATTCGGGGTTTGTAAGTTTTGATTTTAAAGATGGTGGTATGGGTAGTTTGAATTATTCGACTGCCGTTTGGGATAAAAACTTGGAAAGCTCAATTACGGTTATTGCCGAAAAGGGTTCGGTAAAAGTAGGTGGACAATATATGAATGAAGTAGAATATTGCCATATCAAAGACTATGTCATGCCCGAATTAGCGCCTGCTAATCCACCGAATGATTATGGTCCTTATAAAGGTTCTGCCGCTAATCACCATTATATTTACGAAAACATTGTAGATGTCATAAATGGAAAGGGTAGTATTACAACAAATGCCATTGAAGGCATGAAAGTCGTAGAAATTATAGAACGCATTTATAGAATTAATAACATAAAAAAAATAGCATGGAAATCAAAGGAAGCAGATGCCTTGTCATTGGCGGAGCAGGATTCATTGGTTCTTTCGTAGTAAAAGAGCTATTAAAAGAAGACGTAGCAGAAGTTATTATTTTTGACAACTTCGCTCGCGGCAAAATGGAAAATATTGTAGAACCGCTTAAAGACAGCCGTTGTACAATTTATCCTTTTGGCGGGGATATACGGGAAACCGATATTCTGGACACAGCAACAAAAGGAATAGATTACGTTTTTCATCTCTCTGCTATGTGGCTTTTACATTGTAAAGACTACCCTCGGACAGCTTTTGAAGTCAATATCGGTGGAACATTTAATGTGTTAGAAGCCTGTGTCCGTAACGGGGTGAAGAAACTCATTTATTCTTCTTCTGCTTCGGTTTATGGTGATGCTGTTGAAGTGCCCATGAAAGAGACACATCCTTATAATAATAAAAATTTTTATGGTGCGTCTAAAATTGCAGGTGAAGCAATGTGTACGGCATTCAACGACCGTTACAATTTGCCCATAGTTGGTCTGCGTTATATGAATGTCTATGGACCTGGACAAGACCAAACAGCTGCCTATACAGGTGTTGTACCTATAATGCTCAATAAAATTGAAGCCAATGAACCCCCCGTTATCAATGGTGATGGCAGTCAAGCGTATGACTTTATTTACGTTGAAGATGTCGCACGTTGTAATGTGGCAGCTCTTAAAAGTGATACAAACTTTGGTATGTACAACGTAGGTACTGAAATTCAAACCAGTATCAAAGAATTGTGCGATACAATATTGGCATTAAAAGATTCAGATTTGAAAGTCATTTATAAGCCATATACAGCCGATGATGCGCGTTCACTCGTTCAAAATCGGATAGGATCAAGGGCAAAGGCTGAAAAAGAATTGGACTTTACTTATAAAATTACTTTGACTGAAGGTCTTCAAAAATTAATTGATTGGCGTATTGAAACAGGTGTTGATAAGCCTGTACTCACAACAGCTTAACTTTAACATTAAAATCTTAATTTGAAAATGGCAACATTGACAAAACGTACAATACAAATTTCACTCCCTGTAACAGGAGAAGAAGAATGGCAAGCGGTTCGTGAACCTTTAATGTCTGGTTGGTTAACGGCGGGACCTAAAGTTAGACAGTTTGAAGAAATGTTTGCGCAACGGCATAATGTCAAACATGCCATTGCCGTCACGAGTGCAACAACTGCTTTGCATTTAGCATTAGTGGCATTAGATATTAAAGAAGGTGATGAAGTTATTGTCCCTGCTTTTACATGGGTCTCGACGGCAAATGTGGTTCTTTATTGTCGTGCAACACCTGTTTTTGTGGATGTTGATCCAACGACTTTTAATATAGATGTGAATGATTTAAAACGTCGTATCACTTCGCGTACAAAAGCAATCATTCCTGTTCACTTGTTTGGTTTATGTGCCGATATGGATGCTATTCGGGCTGTTGCACCTAATATTCCACTTATTGAAGATGGTGCCTGTGCGGCGGGTGCAGCATATAAGAACACACCTGCGGGAAGTTTAGGCGAAATTGGCTGTTTTTCATTTCACCCACGGAAGTCAATTACAACTGGCGAAGGGGGGATGATGACAACAAATGATGACGTTTTAGGAGAGAAATTGCAAATGTTACGCAATCACGGTGCATCTATTTCAGAGGAACAAAGACATAAAGGGGCAAAACCGTATATCCTTCCAGACTTTAACCTCTTGGGTTACAATTACCGTATGACTGATTTGCAAGGTGCAGTAGGTGTTGTACAAATGGCTAAACTGGATCAATTTATTGATGAACGGGCAGAATGGGCGCAGTATTACCATCGTGAACTGGCTTCGATTGAGTGGTTGCAGACCCCTCAGTATAGCAGCGATTATAAGCACGGTTGGCAGTCTTATGTAACATTGGTTGACCCTGAAACGGCACCGATGTCACGCAATGGCATAATGGAATATTTGCAGCAGCATGGTATTTCTACCCGTCCAGGTACGCACGCTGTCCACATGCTGAATTTTTATAAGGATACTTATGGCATAAAAGCAGCGGACTTTCCTGGCGCACAGATGGCTAACGACCATTCTATGTCTATTCCTTTACATAACCGTATGACTGCGGAAGATTTTGAATATGTTATAGAGAGGCTCAAAAGTTTATAGTTACTATTAATATACAAGTCAAACGAATATTCAACTACTTTAACCGTTTTATAGCATGAAAGTTGGGAAATTCAATGTTAGGCTTCGGTTTGTCACTGGATCGATAGCATTTTTCTTTTTTCTGTTTGGTATTTTCTTTACGCAAATAAAAAATAAATTTGAGAAATATCAAAGACTCTTAATAAGGGATAAAGAAATTATTAAACAGCAATCATTTAAGGCTTGTTCAAATGAACAAAAATGCTATCAATGGGATCTGCTAACGAATCTTACAAATACTAATCATATTGAAGGGAGAGATGGTGCTGGTTTATTATCTTTTCACGATACACTTTGGCTACTTGGTGGTTGGAATCCGACAACAAGAAATAAAGAATTTGTGAACGCTACAACGAATCAAATTTTATTTTCAACCGATGGGATGAAATGGGATTCAGTAATTATACCTATTCCTTGGGAACAACGTCACACTGCGGGCTATATTGTCTTCAAAAATAAAATGTGGGTTATTGGGGGTGATGCTAATCAATATCATTATCAAAATGATGTTTGGAACTCTTCAGATGGAAGAAAATGGACTAAAGTAACCGATTCTATTCCATGGGGAGATAGAGTATTGCATTATAGTTTCATTTTAAAAGGGAAGATGTGGATATTAGGCGGGCAGAGTCTTAGTGATTTTGTTGTTATACCAAATAGACCTTTTATTACTAAAGATACTGTTTTTACTGATGTATGGAATTCGGAAGATGGAGATAAATGGAAAAGAGTGACTGATATATTACCATTTGCACCACGAGGTGGAATTGTAGGGAGTGTCGTTTTTAACGACAAGGTATGGATAATAGGTGGAGGAAAGTATCATGAAGAACGGCGTGATGATATTTGGGCTTCGAAAGATGGATTAAGTTGGGAATTTATTGGTAGAACCCCTTGGCAAGCGAGATATTATCATAATATCTTTGTTTTTGATGACAAAATATGGATGTTTGGAGGTAATAATTTTAAAGTGGATTTAAATGATTGTTGGTATTCTGAAAATGGTGTTCAATGGCACGAACTTAAAAATATGAATATAAAACCCAGACATGCATCTTCAATAGCTCAGTTCAAAAATCAATTATATATAATGGGAGGATCCAATGTAGATTCTTTAGATATTTGGAAAATTTCTTCCTTAAATAATTAAATTATGTGTGGTATAGCAGGTGTTTTTAATCTTGATGGTTCTCCTTACGCTCTCGGAAATCTAAAAAAAATGGCACAAGCCATTGCTCACAGAGGTCCTGATGGGGAAGGCTTTTTTATTGAGAATAATATAGCCTTAGCACATAGACGTTTAGCAATATTGGATGTATCGCCGCGTGGCGCACAGCCGATGTCTTCAAAAGATGGTAATTGGGTCATTAGTTTTAATGGTTGTATTTATAATTTTTTAGAACTCAAACAGGAATTACAAGCGCGGGGGCATCAGTTTGTTTCAACCACAGATACGGAAGTTATAAGTGAAGGATTAGCAGCTTATGGCATATCCTTTTTTCAACGGTTAAATGGAATGTTTGCAATAGCGGCTTGGAATAAGCATGAAAAAGCTCTTTATCTGACCCGTGACCGTTATGGCGTTAAACCGATGTATTATTGGTTCAATGGACGCAGTATGGTTTTTGGTTCTGAAATCAAAGCGATTATTGCACACCCTGACTTTAGGACAGAGTTGAATCTGGATACACTCAATGAATATTTTACTTTTCAAAATCAATTTACGTATCAGACACTTTTCAAAGGCGTTTATTTACTTCCCGCAGCTAATACTGTTCGTATAGATGCCCAAAGTAAAGCTATTGTTCACAATGCTTGGTGGGATTATGATTTTAGCCAACCAGATGAAAAAATGTCATTTGAAGAGGCAAGAGAAGAAACCACACGGCTATTCAAACAAGCAGTCACCCGCCAAATGATAGCAGATGTGCCAGTTGGTTCTTATTTATCGGGTGGTATGGATTCTGGTTCAATAACAGCTGTAGCAGTATCCCATGTTAAAAGACTGTGTACTTTCACTTGTGGTTTTGATATGAGTGAAGTGACGGGTGTAGAAGCAAATTATGATGAACGCCGTGATGCTGAATTGATGGCGAATCACTTCAAAAGTGAACACTATGAGCAAGTCATGAATGCAGGTGATTTGAGGTGGTCATTACCTCGGGTTGTTCATCATTTAGAAGATTTGCGTGTTGGCATGTCTTATCCTAATTACTATATTTCACGTTTGGCATCCAAATTTGTTAAAGTCTGTTTACAAGGTACAGGTGGTGATGAGTTGTATGGCGGTTATCCTTGGCGATATTATCGTATTTTTCAATCCCTCAATCAGAAAGATTTTTTTGACCAATACTTTGGTTTTTGGCAACGTCTTGTGCCTGATGCCGATAAGTCGGAACTTTTTACCCCCTCAGTATCTGGGCATATTGACAGAAATGAACCACGTCAGATATTTGAACGTGTATTTACTTTTAATAAAAACCTAAAATACGATACGCCTGAGCAACACATCAATAATTCTCTTTATTTTGAAATAAAGACATTTTTGCATGGTTTATTGGTGGTGGGAGATAAACTATCCATGGCGAATGGATTGGAAGAGCGTTTTCCTTTTTTAGACAATGATTTGGTCAATTTTGCGATGAAAATTCCAGTTCGGCATAAATTGGGTAACCTTGAGCTGATGAAAAGGATTGACGAAAATGAGTTTAGAGACAAAAAGAAACTTTATACAGAATATGATGATGGTAAAAACGTGTTGCGTAAAGCCATGATGGACATTATCCCTGAAAAAATCATCAATCGCAAAAAACAAGGCTTTTCAGCACCCGATGAGAGTTGGTATCGTGGTGAAAATGCAGAATATGTAAAAGAACTCTTATTGAATAAAAAAGCCGTTTCAACAGAATTCATCAATCGCGATTACATCAAAAAAATTGTTGATGAACACACCAATGAGCACATCAATCACCGCTTGCTTATTTGGTCATTTATGAATTTTGAATGGTGGTGTCGAATCTTTTTAAATGGTGAAATGATAGAATAGATGTTTTTTTGACTCGTATTAACATTGAATAAAAAATATGAATAAATTAGAGAACCTATTTATACACCCTATTTCGATTAAAAATAACTTCATTTACGATGCTCATCAGCAAGACTTTGAAGTCAATCAAGGTCAGACCAAAGATATATTTTCAGATAAGTGGACTGAAGTTGAGAAACTCGACAATGTCGAGAAACTTTACGAAATGCAATTCGAATGGTTTTTATCTCTTTATGGATTTGAAGACAAAGCTGAATTAAAGCTCTTTTTATCAAAACAAGAATATATCATTGATACGGGTTGTGGTTTAGGGTATAAAGCTGCTTGGTTTGCAGAAATGGCGCCACAAGCAATTGTTATTGGTATTGATATTTCAGATGCAGCACATTTAGCTGCAAAAAACTTTAGTCATTTGCCCAATTTATATTTTATGCAGGGTGATATTGCACAAACTGGTTTAAAATCTAACAGCATTGATTTTGTTGTGTGTGACCAAGTAATTATGCACACCGAAAGCCCTGAAAAAACATTTGCTCATCTCTCTGATATTACTAAAAAAGAGGGGCAATTCGCTTGCTATGTTTATACTAAAAAAGCCTTGCCCCGTGAATTGATAGATGACTATTTTCGTAAACAGACACATAATATCAGTAATGAAGAAATGTGGGCATTTTCGAGCCAATTGACGGAGCTTGGTAAACGGTTATCGGAGTTAAACGTCTCTTTTGATTGTCCCGATATTCCTGTTTTAGGTATTAAAGGTGGGTCGTATGATATTCAACGGTTTATTTATTGGAATTTTTTAAAATGTTTTTGGAAAGAAGATTGGGGTTTTGAACTTTCAAAATCTACTAACTACGATTGGTATGCGCCAAGTAATGCAAAACGTTTTTCAAAAGATGAATTTGAAACAATGATTTTCGGGAATAATCTTACAATTGCCACTTTTCATTCTGAAGAAGCGTGCTATTCTGGCAGATTTTTAAAGTAAATAATATTTTGGAATGTTATTGAGCCATTTATTAAGACGATTGTTTCAATATAAGCGATATCAAGTTTATAAAAAATATAATCGTGTTTTACCTGTTAATGAGTTAATAACAAATCGTTGGGAAAAAGCGCGATTTTTAAAATTTGGTGAAAATACGAGTGTTTATGATTCTTGTATTATTTTAGGAGATGTGCAAGTAGGTAAAAATACATGGATTGGTCCGTATACAATTTTAGATGCGTCTGGTGGGTTACAAATTGGTGATAATTGTTCAATATCAGCAGGGGTACAAATTTATTCACACGATAGCGTTCAGTGGGCAGTCTCTGGAGGTTTGATACCATACGAGTATGCAATGACGATAATTGAAAATAATTGTTATATTGGTCCTAACTCAATTATATCTAAGGGTGTAACTCTTGGTAAAGGTACAATCGTTGGTGCAAACAGCTTTGTTAATAAATCTTTTCCATGTGATTCCAAAATCGCAGGTAATCCTGCAAAAATATTGTAGAAATCAAAAATGGTGAACGGTTTTTAAGAACACAAAAAGTGATGTAAAATAATATTAAAATGTCAATAGAAACAACAGCAGCTCAATCCATAATTGATAATCATCAAATTTGTTCTCGTTGTATTTACGATGATCGTACCCCTGCAATAACATTTGACGAGGCGGGCGTTTGTAATTATTGTAAAATGGTAGACGACCTAATTGAGGAATACCATACTGGAAAACCTGAAGGAGAAAAAATTATTAATGAGACTATTGAAAAGATTAAAAAAGATGGAAAAGGTAAAAAGTATGATTGTGTAATTGGAGTTAGTGGAGGGACGGACTCTTCGTACATGGTTTATTGGGCAATTCAAAAAGGTTTGAGACCATTAGCGGTTCATTACGATAATACATGGAATACCTCAATTGCAACTGAAAATATTAGGAAGGTATTAGGTCAATTAAATGTGGATTTATATACACATGTTATTGACAACAAAGAAGCAGATGATATTTTCAAATCATTTTTTTTTGCAAGTGTACCTGAAATAGAAGCTTCTACTGATTTAGCACTTGCAGAAACGATGTATAGAGCAGCGGCAAAGTATAAATTAAAATATGTATTGGAAGGGCATTCGTTTTTAGCAGAAGGCATATCACCACTTGGGAAAAATTATTTTGATGGTAAGTATATCTCAAGCATCCATAAAATGTACGGCAAGTTACCTATGAAAACTTATCCTTTAATGACCTTTTGGAAATTTATCAAGTGGACAACGATATATCGAATTCAAAAAATTAGACCATTATGGTATATTCAATATAGTAAAGAAGATGCAATGGCTTTTTTGAAAAAAGAATTTGGTTGGGAATATTATGGCGGACATCATTTAGAAAATAGGATGACTTCATTTTTTCATAGTGTTTATTGTCCTGAAAAATTCAATATTGATTATCGGAATAATAGTTTATCGGCATCAGTTCGTTCTGGAAAAATGGATAGAGCAGACGCAATTACAGAATACTATGAAAGACCACCTTATATAGAACCTGAATTATTAGGTTATTTTAAAAAACGCTTAGGCTTATCTGATGAAGAATACACCTCAATAATGAATAAAAAACCGCGATATTGGCAAGAGTTTCCTACCTATAAAAAGCGTTTTGAAAAACTAAGATCGTTTTTCTATCTATTGATGAAAGCCAATTTAGTACCGAGAAGCTTTTATATAAAATATTGTTTCCCAGTCAAATAAATAATATGATAACAATTATTGATTATGGTATGGGCAATCTCGGCTCTGTACAAAATATGTTCAAACGTATTGGTGCTCAAAGTCAAATAACAGCGGATTTAGATCTGATAGCAAAAGCAGAAAAAATATTATTGCCTGGTGTAGGAGCTTTTGACGCCGCTATGCAACGCATTAATAATGGTGGATTTCGTGAAATATTGGATAAAAAAGTTTTTGAAGAAAAAGTGCCTACTTTAGGTATCTGTTTAGGTATGCAATTATTGACAGATAGTAGTGAAGAAGGTGTTTTAAAAGGCTTAGGTTGGATTCCCGCTAAAACCATTAAGTTTTCTTTTAATAAAGACCAAAACCTTAAAGTCCCTCACATGGGTTGGAATTTAGTTCATGAAGTTCGTGAAAGCCCATTGACCAGAGATCTCCCAAACGAACCACGTTTTTATTTTGTACATTCTTATCATGTACAGGTCATTGATCCAGAACATGTACTTATGACCACTCATTTTGGATTTGATTTCCATTCAATTATCCAAAAAGACAATGTTTTTGGCGCACAGTTTCACCCCGAAAAAAGCCATAAATTCGGTATGAAGTTATTAGAAAATTTTGCAAAAATTTGACCCCCTCAGTATAATTCTAAAAAATGCTCAAAACGCGCGTTATTCCTTGCCTCCAACTCATTGGAGAAAGCCTTGTCAAAACAATCAAATTTGGCAATCATGGGTACATTGGCGATCCTATTAATACTGTCCGTATTTTCAACGAATTAGAAGTGGATGAACTTTGTTTTCTGGATATTCGTGCTTCTATTGAAAAACGTTCCCCAAATATAGAAATACTAAAGCAAATAGCTAATGAGTGTTTTATGCCGCTTTCGTATGGCGGTGGAGTGAAAGATTTTGAGACAGCACAAAAGATTTTATTGATTGGTTTTGAAAAAATTGTACTCAACACCATTGCGTATAAGGTTCCCTCAGTATTAAAGAAGATTTCAGAGCATTTTGGCGCACAAGCTGTTGTGGGTTCTATTGATGTGAAAAAAAATATATGGGGCAAATATCAAGTTTTTATAAGTGATGGTAAAGAAAAAATAAACCTTGATCCTGTAGAATATGCACAACAACTGGAAGAACAAGGCATTGGCGAAATTTTGTTGACTTCAATGGATAGAGACGGCACTTGGGCAGGTTTTGATGTTGAAATAACTCGAAAAATTACAGATGCTGTATCTATTCCTGTTATTGCAAATGGAGGTGCTGGTAGTATCGGACATATAGGTGAAGTTGTCAAAAAAGGTAATGCTTCTGCTGTTGCTCTTGGTAGCATGATTGTTTATCAAAAAAAAGGTATGGGTGTTTTGGTTAATTTTCCTGATAACACAATACTCCAAAAATTGATTAATTAATATGAGTTCTTTTCAATTTACTTTTGAAAATATAAAAAAAGAATATAAAGCTGTACTTGATGCTGGCTATACAGTAATTACTTGTGCTGATTATGTTCGTTTAAAAAAAACTGGATTACACGAAAAAATCTTAGTAAACCGTTCAGATATTGATTTTTCGGTTAAAAAGGCTGGACGACTAGGGACGATTTTCAATGAGTTAGGAATAAAAGGAACATTCTTTCTTAGGTTACATGCACCAGAATATAACCCATTTTCTTTTGAAAATTATCGAATTCTGAAATTTTTGATAGAGTCGGGACATGAACTTGGGTACCACTCTGAAATTGTTGACCAAGCTGCCATTTGGAAAGAAGATACGGAGGCAAATCTTCTCCGCGATTTAGAAGTCATGGAGCGTATGCTTACTATTAAAATATTAGGTGTAGCAAGTCATGGTGGTGCGACAGGTTTAAACAACCTTGATTTTTGGAAAGACAGGAAACCGAGTGAATTTGGTTTACTTTATGAAGGGTATGATAAACAGCCTGAATACAATCTATTTCAAGAAAGTTTTTATGTCAGCGATAGCGAGTGGACACGTTGGAAATGCTATAACAAAGGGAATCGTGTTGATGGAGACCACCGTAGTTTATCGGAACATTTGGTTGATGAACATCCTATTTTACACGCTTTAATTCACCCTGATACTTATTTTGACAACCATTTTTACGATAATGAAAAATAACTAAGATGAAAAAAATTTCTTTTGAAGATTTAAAAAATCTCTTGCCTTTGGGCTACTCAACGAAAGGCAGCTTAAATATTATTTTTGACAATGCCAAACCAATATTGGAGGCAAACGAATGTTCAATTGTTTTTATTGATAAAAATAAAAAAAATAAAAGTGAATATTTACAAAAAACAAAGGCATGTGTAATAATTTGTGATTCAGAAACTTCTAATGGGGAATACAACTATAATCAGTTATTAATTATAGTTGATGAACCTAAGAAAATTTATGCTCAAATAGTTACTAAGTTATTTAAGGAACGAATCAAATATGGCATAGATTCCTCAGCAAAAATTCACCCTGATGCTATTATTGGAACTAATGTTTTTATAGGTCCTTTTACTTTTATTGGAAAATGTGCTATTGGCGATAATACCATAATTTTTGGAAATTGCTATTTATACGATAATGTAAAAATTGGAAATAATGTAGTTATAAATGCAGGAAGTATTATTGGAGCAGAAGGATTTGGTTATTATGAAAATGATGGGGAATTGTTAAACTTCCCACATATAGGTGGTGTCATTATCGAAGATAAAGTAGAAATTGGCTCAAACACCTGTATTGATAGAGGTGCTTTAGGTAATACCGTCATTAAATCAGGTGCAAAGATTGACAACCTTGTTCATATTGCTCATAATGTTGTTATAGGCAATAATAGTTTGGTAATAGCAAATTCTATGATAGGAGGTAGTACAATCATAGGAAATAATACATGGATTGCTCCTTCAAGTACTATAAGAGATGGACTTTCAATTGGTAATAATTCTTTAGTTGGTATGGGTACAGTGGTGACAAAAAATATACCTAATAATGAAACTTGGACTGGTAATCCAGCAAAAGAGTTAAAAGATTTTTTTAAAATTCAAAAAATTTTAAAAAAATTAATTGAAGAATAGGAGGCTTTTCTTTTTAGGCTGCAAATTAGACACTGATTAGACTTATTTTTAAAAGAAAATCAGTGTTCAATGACGTCTAAGGTTATAGCTCCTTAAAAAAAGTCTCAAGAATAGCGAACTGCTCCCAAAACAATTTCTCATTAAATTATCAAACTATGTTTTTTTTTATATTTACTTTAATCCTATCCATTTACTTTATAGCTTTAGTTTTAATAGCATATCAATTTGTTGGTACTGGTAGTGACCATTATTTTCACAATTTTTTTGTAGATATTATTAAAAAAAATAGCAACCGTTTTTTTTCAAAATTCGAAAATTTTATTGGGGATATTCACCCAACAGATCCACAACTTATTTATAAACTCATTTCTTATTTTCCCTCAAAAAAAAGAAGTCTGGTTACATTGCTACTAAATCCCTTCATGATGACCCTAACATTATTTTTTTTTGGAGTATTCTTAATTACAATTAGTGATTTTGATACAATAACGATAATTATTTGTTTATTACTTGTTGCCTTTACTCCTCAATATTATTACGGTCAAAATGCTCGATTATATGGTTTATCTTCTCGTGGTTTAGGTTTACTTATTGGCTTATCTGTAATACTTTCTTTATATATATCGATTTATGTAAATCCTTACTACTGGATCGTAGCTTTATTCTTTGCCTATTTATCTTGGCTTAGCAATCTTTTTGTTCAACAATATTTAATAATTGTATCACTAATAATGTTAATACTATTTGGTGATTATCATTTGATATTTTTATTAGTCATTTCAGTAATCTTATTTTTTATTATTCAAAATAAAACTGCTACTGAATATTTCAAAAGCCGCTGGCAATATCTTTTAATTTATAAGAATTTTTTAGCCGAAAAGTTTCTTCTTGACTACAGGTTTAGTATTTGGCGTGATTGGGTTTATGACTTCTGGAAAAGTAATGGTTTTAAATCAATGAGCAATAGATTGTCTTATATTTATAATAATCCTGTGCTTATTTTATTAGTATTTAACCCTTTTTTTGTTATATTTTTGATAAACTTCATCAATGGAAGGGAGCTTTTTTTAAACGATAATTTCCTTTATAACTATAGTCTAAAAATATCATTTTGTTCTTTGGTAGCATTTATTGCTACTTCATTTCGATTCTCTCGCTTTCTTGGTGAACCTGAACGGTATGTAGAGATGTCTATTCCATTTATGGTTCTTATCACTATTTTTGTTTTAAATATTCATCCTAGTTATATCTATTACATATTAGGGTACTGTATTTTGCTCACCGTTTTCCAGATTCTCATTTTCTTAAAGATGAAAAAAAAATTATATCCAGAAAATGATTCAAGCACTCCTTTAAACATTACACAAAGTATCTATTCTTATGCAAACAATGAAGATGTTAGGATTACTTCTAATTGTATGGAAATTTTGAAAAAACTACTTAATACAGACTGGCAATTTTTAATGTATTATCCAACTGTAAAGGAATTAGGCGGCATTTCTGTAAAAAACTTATTTAGTCATTTTCCCTTTTTAACAGACGAAAGTGTTATACAAATGGTAAAAAACACTGATATTAATTATCTTATAATCAATAAAAGAGAAACTCAACATCTGCAAAATTACGAAGCACTTATCATATATGAAGATGCAAAATACATTGTGTTTCATTTGTAACCACCCTCAAATTTAAGAAATTGAAAAATTTTTTTCTGAGAGCCACTTTTATCTATACAGCAAGTGTAATATTTAATCGTGCAGTGAATTTTTTGTTATTTCCTTACTACACTAAAATACTATCTATAACACAGATTGGAGAATTAGATTTAATAACGTCAATTTTTACTTTAGGAAGTTTATTAGGTTCGTTACAAGTAGAATCAGCTTTGGCTAGGTTTTACTATGAACGTAGAGGTGTCAATTTTACAAAGTTTTTATCTTCTTCATTTCAAATAATTTTAATTGCTTCTCTAATTGTTTTAATATTTTTTGCAAGTTTATCATGGTATGTAGTTGCTTATTTTGGTTTGAGCCAAAATGGAGTAACAACAATTATTTTGGCAAGTGCAAATGTACTTTTTTACTGCTTATACACTTATTTTACTTCTTTGCTTCGTTTTGAAGATAAACCTTTAGCATTTTTTGTTTTTTACGTCGGGCAAGTGTTGTTAATAGTCATTTTTACAGTTTGCCTATTGTCAATATATCAAGATATTTCGATGATATGGCTGGGGTTGTTATTATCTAATTTTTCTTGTGTAGTTATTTTGATATACAAATATCGAAAATCATTAAGTTTTAAAATAGAACAACATACATTAAAAGAAATTTTAAAATTTACTTTGCCCTCGACACCTGGTACAATAATAGGATGGTGCAACACTTATGTTAATCGTTTTGTTCTATTACGGTATCTTACAGTTGTAGATTTAGGTTTGTTTTCGGCAATAAATAAAATTTCTTCTTTAATATTATTATCAGATATGGTCATAAGAATGGTTTGGCAACCTTTTTTTTGGCGTACTTTGCAAGAAGAAAGAAGTATAGAGGTTATTACGAATTCATTTAAGAAATTATTATCATTGGCTGTTGTGGGGTTTCTAATTTTCAATCTATTTGATGACATTTTGTTTAAACTCCTTATTGATCCTAAGTTTTGGGGAATGATACCACTCATGGGTATTTTAAACTTAGCATACTTTTGTAACATATTTATTAATATAGTGGGTATGGGACCAGATATCGTAAAGAAAACATATTTATCTTCGGTTACCGTTTTTATTTCGATTATTATAAATACGACTTCATTACTTTTACTATTACCTCTAATTGGTATAAAAGCAATTCCATTTGCTCTTCTTATTTCTAATTTTTTTTTAATTGTCTTTACTTGGATTGTTTCAGAAAAGTTATATACAATAGGTTACCCAGTAAAGTTGTTTATAGCATTTACAGGGCTATCTATTCTTTTTGTATTTTTAGAATATTTATTAGATGTTCCTTTTTTTGTAAAGATTATTTTTGTCGTATTTAGTTGTTTATTATTGTTGAAAGATTTTATATCTTATAAGAATATAAAAATTCGCTAATCTTCTTTTGAGATAATATTATTTTAGTTGTGTTTTTATAAATCAATTAGTTGGATAGACCTCTTTTGAGTTCATAGGGCTACCGCCACCTAATAGAGTAAGAATTTTTGAATAAATATAAATAATCTCTTTGTTTTTTACTAATAATTGATAAAAGAATAGCATTGTCACCTTTAGTTAATATTAATATTGCAGTTACTATCATCGCATTAGGGGTTTCTTACTGGCATAATAAGGATTTATTTAGTCCTGTAAAATTTTATTTGCTTTCGGCGGTAATGTATTTTTATGACTCTTTTATTAATACATACTCTTCTTTTGTTTTATTATCCTATCTCTTTTTCATTGTAGTTGCATTACTTGTTATGCCTACTGAAAGATCATATACTTCTAAATTTCTTAAGCAAGTTGTTATATTTAGAAGTAATAGAAAAGAAAGGAAAATTTACTCTAATAAGATACTATACAGAATAGTTCTTCTAACATCTATCCCAGTGGGGGCACAATTATATCATATATATTTAATGGGTGGGATAGAATCATATCTTTTATCTATCCCATTAAGGGTTCAGCTATGGGCAGGCTTAGGCTATGTCATTCATTTTAAAACGCTGATGACGGTTTTAAACTTGTTTTTTTTTATTGTCCTATGCGTTTTTAGTATAAAAAACAGAAAACTATGGTTGATTTTTTTTATTGTACACACCATAGTTACTGTCACAATGGGATTCCTCACAGGGTCAAGAAGTGCTACATTGGTAAATTTTTTATTTTTTATTATGGTGTACCATTATTTGGTTGAAAATATAAAAATCCATTATATAGTTATTTTTATAGCCATTCTATTCCCTTTATCAAGCCTTTTGGGTTTCTTTCGGCAAGCTTCTTTCATGAATCAACTATCTGAAAATGCAGTGGAAATTAGTCAAGATGACCTTGAGAGCACTCTTTACAGAGAAAATTCCGTAAGTTATAAAGTTGCTATTTTTCCTTTAGAAATACTTGAAGAGAAACATTATGATGACTTATGTTATGGTTCTACTTATCTGTCTGCCCTAACAAATTTTATTCCCAGAGCATTGTGGCCAGAAAAGTTATCTTCTGGGGGTACGATATTGACTAATTTTGGATTAGGTAATGCGTCAAATGAATCATTGACGACAGCTTATAGTACAGGAGCGATAGCAGAAGGGATAATTAATTTCGGGTATTATTTCGGTTATATTTTTGCTTTTATTCAAATTTTTTTATTTTTTTATATTATTTTTTGGTCGT
Organism: Saprospiraceae bacterium; assembly: GCA_031411275.1. Lineage (GTDB taxonomy): Bacteria > Bacteroidota > Bacteroidia > Chitinophagales > Saprospiraceae > JAAFJT01. The sequence continues at coordinate 57,548 of JANOAU010000083.1, forward strand.
TTTCATTTACCACTATTCATCTTCTAAAAAACCAACTAAAGAAAATACTTTGGGGAATTTTCTTAATTATAACGACTATTCAATTACCGGGGTCTTCTATTGGAGGCGAATTTACAAATGCCATTTTTAATATATTATTACGCTTATTTTTAGGATATTTTTGCTTTCGGTTACTTTTTTATAGGATTTCTCTAAATGCAAATAAGTATTGACGACGATTCGCCCTATTAAAGAAGAGCTTAATTAGCGATTTGGTTATTAAATCAACATAACGTGTGTATAAGTAAATGGAAGGAAAGAATAGAACCATTATAGGAATTGATGCGTCAAATTTAAAGAGAGGTGGTGGCTTAACACATCTTTTGGAACTGATAAAAAATATTGATAATGATGATGAGAGTATAGAAAGGATTATTATTTATGGAGGAAAAAGTGTTGTTAAGATTTCGGAAACACCTAAGTTGAAAGTAAAGCATATAAAATATTTTGATGGCAATTTTTTACTTTCTTCATATTGGAAACTTTTCAAATTATCGAGTTTATTTAAAGAAGATAAAATAGATATATTATATAACCCTGGAGGTGGTTATATAGGAGTATTTAAACCCTATGTAACAATGTCCAGAAATATGCTGCCATTTGAAAACAAAGAACGGTTACGCTATGGATATTTTAGTATTTTAAATTTTAAATTTGCAGTATTAAACTTTATTCAAAGACAATCCTTTAAAGCAGCCGATGGGGTGATTTTTCTTTCAAAATACGCAAAAGAAACTATTTCATGTAAAACAAAAATATCAAACAGTATAATTATTCCACATGGTATCTCCTCTCGGTTTGAGCATGCACCCATTAAATGTTATGATATAGGAAAGTACGACAAAAAAAATCCTTTTAAAATTATATATGTATCCATCATCGATATGTATAAGCATCAATGGAATGTTGCTGAAGCCGTATCTATCCTTGTACAGAAAGGTTATCCTTTAGAATTAACTTTAATAGGTGATATTTATGAACCTGCGTATAAAAAATTAGATGCGATTATTAAAAAAGTTGATCCTCAAAAAGAATTTATAAAATATATAGGACTGATTCCATACGAAGAAATTGATAGGGTATATAAAAATAGTGATTTATTTGTATTCGCTTCAACATGTGAAAACATGCCTAATATCTTAATAGAAGCAATGTCTTCAGGGTTACCGATAGCCAGTTCAAATTATGCTCCGATGCCAGAATTTTTAAAGGATGCTGGTATTTACTTTGACCCACTCTCTGTTGAAAGTATTTATAAATCAATTGAGACCTGTTTGATAGATACAAACTTAAGACAAAATATAGCTGTAAAGGCGAAAGAGTACGCTCAAACTTACTCATGGGAAAAATGTGCTAAAGAGACGATTGCTTTTATCAAAGCATGTAAAAATTAAGAAATCTTAAAATAATGGATTATACTAAACAGTCATTGCTATTTAAATTCCAAAAAACCGTCAGATATGTTCGACTTTATGGGATTTCAAGGACACTCATCAAAATAAAGGGGCAGTATCATATGAACAAAATATATGAAAATCTGCCTGCTAATAATCGTTCAGCAAGTGTAAAACAACATGTAGGACTCATGGGATGCGGTAATTTTGGATTTTCAAATATTGCCTACTACCTTCGCAAAAATAAAGGCGCAATACTGAGGGGTGTTATGGATAGCAATGTTAACCGAGCTATTTCTGTTTTTGAAGAATACAAAACGTCTTATTACACCACTAATCCTGATGATATTATCAACGATTCGTCAATAAATCTTGTTTACATTGCTTCAAACCATGCCTCACATGCCGAATATGCTATCAAATCAATAGAAAAAGGTAAAGCAGTTCATATTGAAAAGCCACATGCCGTCAATTTAGATCAACTTATTAGACTTTGTAATACAATAAAACAATATAATGGGAAAGTAAGATTAGGTTTTAATCGGCCTAAAAGTAAATTGGGTTTATTGGCGAGTCAGGCTTTGAACGGACAAACTGGTACAACTATGATTAATTGGTTTGTTGCAGGACATCAGATTGAAGAAAATCATTGGTATTTTTCTGCGAAAGAAGGTGGGCGAGTGTTGGGAAATCTATGTCATTGGACTGATCTTACTTACAATATGATACCCCCAGAATCACGATTCCCTATTACAATTATTCCTGCACGAGCAGAAAAATCTGATTGTGATATCAGTGTCAATTATATTTTTGGTGATGGGTCAATTGCTGTTATTACTTTTTCTGCAAAGGGGCATACATTTGAAGGTGTCAGAGAAACTTTAAATGCTCACAGAGGAAATGTGTTGCTTGAGTTAAAGGATTTCCAAAAACTGCGGATAGACAATGTCGATAAAGTAACCAATTATAATTTAGCACAAAGAGACCACGGGCATAAAAAGGCCGTTGTTGACAGTTATAAAATGTTAGAAGATAATACCTTAGCAGAAGATTTAGAATATATTTGGGATACAGGCTATTTAGTTATTAAAACAAGAGAAGCTTTAGAGGAACAAAAGACGATTACGATTCAAGGTTTTGAAGAGTCCTTTAATTTAGAACGTAATTTACACTCGACCGAAGTGGTGGCAGATAACAGACAATAAAAATGGAGACATTGATGCATCTTATAGTATTTAGTCATTGTTAGCCATTGAGTCGTGGTGCAGACAATTTGTAGATAATGATGAAGTATGAATGATGATACTGAGGGGGGGTCTTTTTAATTAGGAATCTTTTAATTGGGAATTAGTCCAAAAAATAAAAAAGAAAGTTGGATAAAAGGGTTATTTTTGTCAGCTAAAATGGATAAAAATGACTGTAACCGAGAAATATATAAATCCTTTTACGGATTTCGGCTTTAAGAAATTGTTTGGCACAGAACCCAATAAAGATAGTTTGAAATCGTATCGAGATCTGAAAAACGTGATTGATACATCATATGGAGATGGCAAAAAAGACGGTGAAATTGAAGAGAAAACAAAAGGGATAATAAAAGCTTTAAAACGAGGCAAATTAACGATTGACGAAATCGCAGAAGATTTTGTGGCAACGGTTGATTTTGTTCTGGAAATCAAGAAAGACAATAATCTGTGAGTCCTTTTTATATTCTGCTTGGTTCAAACCTGTTTGGGCATATCAGTCAGCAGGTTTATTAAAGTGTTCCCCTCTGTGTTTCCAACATTCTTTGTTCATCTTCAGCAGTCCAGTTGTTTTTATCCCAGACATCATTAGCAGAGTTCATCGCTTTTTTAGCAAAATAGCGCACAATAAGCCGTTTGATTTCGAGTCCTTCTATTTCAGAGATATTGGACGAAAACATTTTTAACAGTTCTAACTGCGGTTCATTTAATGGTGTTTTTAACATTTCCATATGTTATTTTTTTACAAAAGTAAGTTTGTTTTTGTGTATTTGCTATAAAAAGATAAACGCTTTTATCAGAATTTCATTTGTTTTGAATTAATAAACATGAAAATCCTCAACATAGTCGGCGCCCGCCCCAACTTCATGAAAGTCGCCCCTCTGCATCGTGCTTTCCAAAACCATCCAAATATCGAGTCGAAAATCGTTCACACAGGGCAGCATTTTGATGCTAAAATGAGCGATGTCTTTTTTCAACAACTCGAATTACCCAAACCAGATTATTTTCTCGGCATCGGCGGCGGCTCACATACCCAACAAACCGCCAGAATTATGTTGGCATTTGAAGGGGTTATGGAAGTCGAAAAACCCGACCTCGTCTTAGTGGTCGGCGATGTGACTTCTACCATTGCTTGTGCTTTGGTGGCAGTCAAAATGAATGTCAAAGTGGCTCATGTCGAAGCAGGTCTACGCAGTGGCGACAGAACCATGCCCGAAGAAATCAACCGCATATTGACGGATTCGATTTCTGATATGTTGTTTGTAACCGAACAAGCGGGGATAGACAATTTGACCAAAGAGGGCGTACCCGCCGAAAAAATCTTTTTTGTGGGCAATTGTATGATAGATTCCTTGGCTTTTTATCAAAAAAAAGCGCAATCGTTAACTATTATAGACGCATTTGGATTATCCAAAAGCGATTACGTTTTAGTGACCATGCACCGTCCTGCCAATGTCGACACAGAAGTGGGGCTTCAAAGCATTATCGACATCATAGAAAACATTGGCAAATACGGCAAGAAAGTCCTTTTCCCCATCCATCCACGCACCCACAACAATGCGGAAACATTTGGGTTATCTGACCGTTTGGCCGCTATTGAGCATTTAATATTGACAGAGCCACAAGGGTATCTTGAATTTTTGAACCTGATGGAAAATGCTGCGCTCATCGTCACCGATTCAGGCGGTATTCAAGAAGAAACCACTTTCCTTCAAATTCCTTGTCTCACCTTCCGCGATTCCACCGAACGCCCCGTCACCGTTGAACTCGGTACCAATCAATTATTAGCCGATTTAAACCCCGTAACTGTAGATGAAAAAGTGGGTGAAATACTGAGGGGTCAAACAAAAAAAGGTATTGTGCCGCCATTTTGGGATGGGCAAGCGGCGGGTCGGATAGCAGCGATATTGAGCGCAAAAGGATAGGTTTTGCATTTTTTTCGTTAGAAAGATTTATTTTTGTCGAATGAAAAACTTACCCATTGGTTTACAAACCTTGCCTAAGTTGCGGGAAAAAAATTGTGTCTATGTTGACAAAACACAGATGATACACAGTTTAGTGGAAAAAGGCATTTATTATTTCTTATCTCGTCCCCGTCGTTTTGGTAAATCATTGTTGATTTCGACAATGAAAGAACTTTTTTTAGGCAAAAAAGAATTATTTCAAGAAACATGGATAGAAAATAACTGGGATTGGTCAAAAACAAATCCTGTCATTCATTTTTCTTTTGATAGTTTGGGCTACCATCAAATTGGTTTAGATGTTGCCTTAATTCAAGAAATTAAAAAATGGGCTATACATTTTGGGGTTGAATTAACAGAAAAATCTTTAACAAGACAATTTAAAGAGTTACTGGAAAAAGTATCTCAAAAACACGGACAAATCGTTTTACTTATTGATGAATACGATAAACCCATCATTGACTTCCTTGAATTTCCACCTTATGAACAGGCGAAAGTCAATCAAAACATTATGCGGCAGTTTTATTCTGTACTGAAAAGTGCAGAACCTTTTTTGCGTTTTTTCTTTGTGACAGGGGTTTCTAAGTTTTCCAAAGTGTCCATGTTTTCGGATTGAATAATTTGAAGGATATTACTTTACATCCAGACTATGTAACTATAACAGGATATACTCAAAAAGAATTAGAAAATAATTTTGAAGAGCACCTTCAATTGGTAGAAAATCATTTGAAAACAACACGTGAAGAATTGGTCAAACAGATGCGTTATTGGTATAATGGTTTTAGTTGGGATGGCATCAATAAAGTATATAATCCATTCGGAACCCTCAATTTTTTAGACCAAAAACGTTTTCGAAATTATTGGTTTTCGACGGGTAACCCTAAGTTTTTGATTCAACAAATGAAAAAACAAGTCAGGTTTGATGTTGAAAACAGCAAATCAAATGGTTATTTATTAGATAAATATGATATTGACAATCTTGATTTAATCCCCTTGTGTTTTCAAACAGGTTATTTAACAGTAAAACATATTGATGTATGGACAGAAGAAATGGTGTTAGATTATCCGAACAAAGAAGTTCGTGAAAGTATGTATCAATTTATGATTGATGATATTGCTAAAAATCCACATCGTACCAATACAGGAATAACAATCCGCGACCTCAATCAAGCTTTATTGACCAATGACTTACACAAAGTCAAAACAATTATCAATTCATTATTGGCAAGTTTGCCTTATGAAACCTATAAAAATCAATCAGAAGGTTTTTATCACGGTTTATTGCATTTGATTTTCAGCTATATTGGTATGTTTATCGAAAGTGAGCCACATTTGTCTCAAGGTCGAGCAGATGTTGTGGTGCAGACCCCTCAGTATATTTATATTTTTGAGTTTAAATTCAATCGTGTAGCCGAAGAAGCGATTGAGCAAATAAAAAACAATCACTACGCAGATAAATATCAAGCAACCGAAAAACCCATTTTCGGCATCGGCGTTAATTTCAATGAAACCCAAAAACAGATAGATGGGTGGCTGGTGGAAATTTTGTAAAAAATAGGATAATTCAGTGAAACAAATCATACAAGACCTAAAATCAGGAGAAACCATTCTCGAAAATGTACCCGCGCCGATGATTCGACGCGGGTGTGTTTTGATTAGGACACACCGTTCCCTCGTTTCCTTAGGCACAGAGCGCATGTTGGTTGAGTTTGGTAAAGCCAATTTCATTGACAAAGCGCGGCAACAACCCGAAAAAGTCAAGCAGGTTTTTGATAAAATCAAGACCGATGGTCTGCAACCCACGATGGAAGCCGTATTTCGCAAACTCGGCGAACCCTTGCCTTTAGGTTATTGCAATGCAGGAGAAGTTGTGGGAATCGGAGAAGGCGTTGCCGATTTTAAGATGGGCGATCGCGTTGTCTCGAATGGCAATCATGCCGAAGTGGTGTGTATTCCTAAAAACTTGGTCGCTAAAATTCCAGATGGAGTTTCCTATGAAGATGCTTCTTTTACGGTCATTGGGGCAATTGGTTTACAAGGCATTCGCCTTATTAATCCAACTTTTGGTGAAACAGTGGTTGTGACAGGTTTAGGATTGATAGGATTGATGGCAGGTCAAATATTGGTTGCCAATGGTTGTCATGTCATTGGACTTGATTTTGACCCAGCAAAAGTAGAGTTGGCAAAAACGTTTGGCATCAAAGCGTATAATGTAGGCGATGGTACAAACCCCGTGACTTTAGTTGAAAGCCTGACCAAAGGCATTGGTGCAGATGCGGTTTTGATAACAGCTTCTGCCAAAACGAATGATGTGATAGAACAAGCCGCCAAAATGAGCCGCAAGCGGGGACGCATTGTCTTGGTCGGTGTGGTTGGTTTAGATATTCAACGGTCAGATTTTTATACCAAAGAATTATCGTTTCAAGTCTCTTGCTCTTATGGCCCAGGTCGTTATGACGATAGTTATGAAGAGCGTGGCAACGATTATCCCATCGGTTTTGTTCGTTGGACAGAAAAACGAAACTTTGAAGCCATTTTGACCGCTATTGCCAATGGTCAAATCAATGTGGCACCGTTGATAACGGAAATCATAGATTTGCCGAATTACAATGCGATTTACGGCCATATGAAAGGCTCGAAATCCATTGCATCGATTCTAAAATACGATGTTTCTGAAAAAAACGACCCCCTCAGTACAACCGTTGATTTAGACACAACACGATTTTTTTTAGGACAAAAGGGCGTTTTAGGTATCATTGGTGCAGGGAATTTTACAGGTTCGACCATTGTACCGAATTTGAAAAAACTCAAAGCATCGATTAAGTATATCGCTTCGTCTAAAGGTTTGTCGGGTACACTATTAGCCAAAAAGCACGGGATTACACATTCGACAACGAATTATAGAGATATTTTAAATGATACCGAAGTAGATGCCGTTTTGATTACAACCCGACATGGCGCACATGCTGCGCAAGTTGTTGAAGCCTTGAATGCGGGTAAACACGTTTTTGTAGAAAAACCTTTAGCCTTAACTTTTGAAGAATTAGATGCCGTTGAAGCGGCTTATCAAAAAGGCAATACAACGCTGACAGTGGGTTTCAATCGTCGTTTTTCACCATTTATGGTTGATGCTAAAAAGCAAATAGGTGCTTCAAATGCGCCGATAAATGTGGTTGCCACCATGAATGCAAGTTTTATACCTGCTGACATTTGGATACACGATATGCAAAGTGGCGGCGGACGCATCATTGGCGAAGCCTGTCATTTTATTGATTTGATTACGTTTCTAACAGGTTCGCTTGTTGAATCAGTTGTGATGAATGCTTTAGGACCCAATCCTGCTGAAAATACAGACAATGCGTCTATTCTTTTGCGTTACAAAAATGGCTCAACAGGCGTGATTAATTATTTTTCAAATGGTTCAAAAGCCTATTCAAAAGAGCGCATTGAAATTTATAGTCAAAACCGCACTATTGTTGTGGACAATTTCCGCAAGTCTTCTTATTTCGGTTTCAAATCGTCGGGCATGAAACGGACGCAAGACAAAGGCCATTTTGACCAATTCCGTCTTTTTGTTGAAAACCTCCAAAATGGCGGCGAAGCGACGATACCTTATGAAGAAGTCATCAATACGTCAAGAGCAACTATTGCAGCCGTAGCCTCTTTGAAAGAAGGTAAGTGGATTCAGGTATAATAAGGGAATGATGAATGATGAATAATAAATTTTTTAAGTATTGATTTACAATACTTTATGATTCAAAATCGTAGATTTTATTTCATTTATTTTATAATCAAATTTCTGTTTTCTGTACCTTTGCTCAAAAGCATACAATAATCAATGACGATTCAAAAAATCCAACGCTACTACAACACCCTCAAGTACCTACGGCGGAAGCAAATAGCTTACCGCCTTTTTTATTTTATACGCAATCGGTGGCGTAAATGGGTTGGGTTTTCGTACGAAAAAAACGTTCGGGGAACTTCAAAAGTTCCCCGAACGGCGACTCCTCTTTTTTTAACAGAGAGCATTCCTTCTGCGCTTTCTTATTCAAACAAAAATGAATTTATATTTTTAAATCTAAACCACAAATTTGATAAGGACATAGATTGGGATTTTGCACATTATGGCAAATTATGGACGTATAATTTAAACTATTTTGATTTTTTGCATCAAAATACTGAGGGGGTAGATTTTACCGCAGTTTTAGACGATTTTATCCAAAACCAACCTACTTTAATTAATGCGAACGAGCCATTTCCTATATCATTACGGGGTATAAACTGGATAAAGTATTTTGTAAAAAATAAGATTCAAAATCCTGAATATAATCGTTCGCTTTTCTACCAATATCAGATTTTAGCAGATAATATTGAGTATCATTTATTGGGCAATCATTTGTTGGAAAATGGTTTTTCGATGCTGTTTGGGGCGGTGTATTTTCAATATGCGCCTTTTTTTAAAGCAGCGAATGCTATTTTATCAGAAGAACTAAATGAACAGATTTTAGCCGATGGCGCACATTTCGAGTTGTGTCCCATGTATCATAAAATCATGCTTTTTAGGGTGTTGGATTGTTACAATCTATTGGAAAACAATTTCACGGACATAGCGTTTCTAAAAGAATCGACGTTTAGTTCCTTCGTATTATCAAAAGAAAAGATATTTAATTTAAAGCAATTACTAAGGGAAAAAGCCGTTTTAATGTTGGCTTGGTTGGATAATATGACATATGGTGATGGTGCAACACCGCATTTTGGTGATTCCACGGATGGCATAGCACCCACTTCGATGTCGTTATTTGAATATGCACAACGATTGAATATTTCGTACCAAAACAGACCCCTCAGTACCTCAGGGTTTCGTAAATTGAAAAACGAATATTTTGAACTCGTCGCCAAAGTGGGTTCTATTGGGCCTGATTATATTCCCGGACATGCACACGCCGACAGTTTAAGTTTTGAATTACGAAACTTTAATAAACCTTTGCTCGTAGATACAGGTATCTCGACTTATGAAACAAATGAAAGACGGCAGTTAGAGCGTTCCACATTAAGTCATAATACGGTTGAAGTAAACGGGCAGAATTCATCGGAAGTGTGGGGCAGTTTTCGCGTCGGCAATCGCGCAAAAGCAACGATTTTAGAAGATACAGCCTCTACTGTATGGGCAGTACATGATGGTTATAAAAAAATAGGTGTTCAACATGAAAGGCGGTTTCTGTTAAAAGAGAAAAGCCTTGTTATTATAGATAAAACGGCTGAAAATGTACTTTCAAAAGCCTTTTGGCATTTCCCACCAGATGTATTAGTAACGTTAGAAAATAACGACATCCTATTTGAAGGTGGAAAAATTGAATTTTTTATAAATGAAAAAGATAATTTGTTAAAAAAAAATATAGAACTTGCAGACTATCTTTATCCCACACGATATAATACCTTTTTGAAAGCGACCAAAATCATTGTTATATTCACTGGTACACTTAAAACACAAATTACAGTAGCATGAAAATACTCTTTTTGACCGATAATTTTCCCCCAGAAGTCAACGCTCCTGCGACACGTACTTTTGAGCATTGTCGTGAGTGGGTTAAGCAAGGTGCAGCAGTAACCGTTTTAACCTGCTTTCCGAACTATCCGACAGGCAAAGCCTTTCCAGGGTATAAAAATCAATTGTATAAAGTAGAATACATGGAAGGTATAAAAGTCGTACGTCTGTGGTCTTATATGACGGCTAATCAAGGCTTTTTGAAACGCGTTTTGGATTATATCAGCTTCGCTTTTATGGCTTTTTGGGCAGGTCTGTTTACAAAAACAGATGTTATTGTGGCGACATCCCCCCAGTTTTTTACCGCCTTAGCGGGTGGTGCGTTGGGTTTATTCAAACGCATTCCTTGGATTTTTGAAGTCCGCGACTTGTGGCCAGAAAGCATTCGGGCTGTTGAAGCGATGAATACACAGCGTATTTTAGACTGGCTTGAAAAATTAGAATTGCTGCTTTATCGAAATGCCACTTGTGTAGTGGTAGTGACGGACGCTTTTAAAGTCAATTTAATCAGGCGCGGCATTAAAGCAGAAAAAATTGAAGTTATCAAAAATGGGGTCATGCTGGATGTGTATCAACCCCAACGCAAAAATAAAATACTGCTTGACAAATTGGGTTTGAGCGATAAATTCGTCGTCGCTTATATGGGAACGCATGGGATGGCACATAAACTTGATTTTCTCATTGAGTCAGCCAGTCGTATTAAAGACCCCTCAGTACAACTCGTTTTTATTGGTGATGGCGCAGAAAAAGCGAATTTGATGCAGAGAATTGAAGAATTACAGCTCCCAAATGTCACCATGATTGATTCTGTGACTAAAGCTGAAATGGTGGATTATATCAGCATCACCGACATCGCGCTTGTCAATTTAAAAAAATCTGACACGTTTAAGACGGTTATTCCTTCCAAAATTTTTGAAAATGCTGCCATGCGAAAACCGATTTTGCTGGGTGTCGAAGGCGAATCGCAAGACATTATTGAATATTACCAAGCCGGTCTGTGTTTTGAGCCTGAAAATGAGACGGATTTTATTGAAAAATTGATGACTTTAAGAACAGATGCCGCTTTCTACAAAACCTGTCAAGCAGGCTGTACGGATCTTGCGGCAGACTTTGACCGTATGCGTTTGGCGCACGAATTTTACAAACTGATGTGCCGTATTACAAATAAAACAATAGATATACCTATAAAAATAGAAAAACAACGCCATTCGGAGATTGCTTAAATAGTGGATAGTTGATAGTGGGGGCGTATGTGTAATAAAACCATCAAACTTATTTTGTTAGAAAATTCGGGATGACTCATGTTTGATTTTTACTTCCTCAGTACAATCTTATTTCCCTTAGGGTATCAAAACGGACTTCAAACAATTGTCTTCCTTTTTATCAAAAATGCGATAAGCTGCAGCACCCTCTTCTAACCGAAACCGATGTGAGATAATGGAAGCAATATCGTATTGCTGCACTATCTCTTCACGTATGAGTTTTTCGGCATAGAAACGAGCTGGACAACGCCCCACTTTGTAGGTCAAATTTTTGTTATAAGCATCCACAGGTGAGAATGAAAAATGCGCTGTCGTATGCACACCCACCGTTGAAATTGTACCGCCCGGGCGTACCAAATCCATCGCCAACCGACTGGCAGAGGGATTACCCACGACTTCCAAAACGGCATCCGCACCACGCCCATTGGTGACGCTTTTTATCTTTTCAACTACATCTATACTGAGGGGGTTCAATGGAATGGCACCAAAGGTCTTGGCTTTTTCCAACCTTTCTGGGATGGTATCAACTGCATATAACTGGATGGCACCTAAATTTTTAGCACCCACAACGGCCATGAGACCCACCGGGCCACAACCAATAACGACATAAATACCTTTGGGCTGAATCCCAGCCATGTCTGCACAATAATAACCAGTAGAGAAAATATCACCCAACAAAAGCCCTTGCTCTGTCGTCAAATCCATACTGAGGGGTAGGAGCGTGGTATCTGCCAAAGGTACACGGACATAGTCCGCTTGTCCGCCATGTAATCCTGTGCCTTTTTCAACCCAACCGTAAAAACTGCCTTTTTCGCACCGACACGTCAGTCCTATTTGACAATAAAAACATGCGCCACATGACGTCGTAAAAGGGCTAAAAACCCGATGACCTCGCTTGAAACGCTTGACCTCTCGCCCAATTTCCACCACTTCACCAACAAATTCATGCCCCATGACTGTCCCATTGTCCAAGCCTGTTTCACGACAATGATAAACGTGCAAATCAGAGCCGCATAAACCCGCCATTTCTACTTTCACAATCGCATCAGTTGCCGCTAATACTGAGGGGTCAGCGACTTGTTCGTAAACGATGTTTTCTTTTCCTTGAAAAGTGAGTGCCTTCATTTTTTTTTTAATGGTTAATGGTTAATGGTTAATGGTTAATGGTTAATGGTTAATGGTTTTACGACTAACGAATAACAAATAACAAATAACAAATAACGGATAACAAATAACAAATAACGGATAACAAATAACAAATAACGGATAACAAATAACAAATAACAAATAACAAATAACAAATAACAAATAACAAATAACAAATAACAAATAACAAATAACA
>JANOAU010000084.1:0-27749 GCA_031411275.1 Saprospiraceae bacterium
ACAAACGTCTCTAAACCTTCTTGAATTTTAACATCGCTTACGCCACACACGATGGCTGATGCAATCGCACAAGAAGCATTAAAATAATTGTGCGGCCCTCTAAGATTCGTCTTCGACATATCAAACCGCCCCCTCAGTAAATCGGAGTCAAAATGCGTCGAAATGACCCATTCGTTTGGATTTACGATGTTAGTATCTCTAAAACGCTTGATTTCAAGGTCTTCTTTGTTGGTTATAAATATATCGTCTTCGGTTTGGTTCATCGTAATCCGAAATTTGGAAGCGACATAATTCGCCATTTTGTAGTCATACCTATCCAAATGGTCTGGTGTAATATTCAACAAAATAGAAATATAGGGACGAAAGGTATGAATGCCATCGAGTTGAAAACTGGACAATTCGAGGACGTAAAAATCGTGTTCTGGCTCTTCTGCAAGGATTCGAGCAAAACTCCTACCGATATTGCCACCCACGGCAACATCTAAACCACCTGTTTTGAAGATGTGATAGACCAAACTTGTCGTCGTTGTTTTGCCATTTGAACCCGTGATACCTATAATACGTGCCTTGGTGAAACGACTTGCAAATTCGATTTCAGATATAATCGGAATTTTATGTCTTTGAACAGAATGAATCAGAGCAATCTTTTCAGGAATACCAGGACTTTTGATGATTTCATCAGCTTTTAAAATGACTCCCTCAGTATGTACACCACTTTCATAGGGAATGTGGGCGGCATCTAATTCCGCTTTGTAAGTGTCTTTAATTGGGCTTTTATCGCTTACAAAGACATCAAATCCTTGTTTTTTTGCCAGTAATGCAGCACCCACACCGCTTTCACCTGCCCCGAGAATGACTATTTTTTTCATGATTTTAAATTTTGGTTAGTGACAAGAATTGCACAATATATGAAAATAAAAACATTTCTAAAGTACAAAGCTAAGAAATTGTTTAGTGAAATCCATGATATAATTGCATCGAGGATGCCGTTTTAGGTTTTATAAATTTAACCTTAACTTAGCCCAATCTCAAAATGAAACAACTATATTTGCCCGCTTTTTTAAACACATCACCAGTCACTTTAAAATAAACATTATGAAAAGAATTTTAGCTTTGTTCACATTTATTTTAACCTACTTTTTTTCTGCAAACACTCAAACGGTCATTCATTCTGAAAATTTTAATACCAATACTTCTGGCGATTGGACAGCAGTTGATGTACTCGGCGCAACTGATGTCTGGACTTTTACATCTGGTTTTGCGTCAATGAATGGCTTTGGCGACCAAAATGATGAGGATTGGTTAGTTTCACCAGAAATCGATATGGACATTAGCACTCAGGAAACTTTCAGTTTTAAGTATAAAAACCGCTTCAATGGTCCAATGATTGAACTGTATTATACGACCAATTATTCAGGAAATCCATCAACCACCACTTGGGCTGCTGTCTCTTTATCTGCTTTAGTTGCTAATAATACGTCAACACTATCTACAACTTTTACGACTATTCCTGTCATTGATGTCAGTGCTATTTCTGGAAATGTGCGCTTTGCCTTCAAATACTATGGGACTTCTACCTTGGCAAAAGAATGGCAACTCGATGATATCGAAATTTTAGGCACTTTACCTTGTACGACGCCCATTGCTCAAGCGTCAAATTTTTCTGCCGCACCTGCAAATACCTCGGCAACGATTTCGTGGACTAAAGGCGATGGCTCAAATACTTTAGTATTGCTTAATACTTCAAATAGCTTTACACCACCCACTGATGGTACGACTTACACGGCAGTAACGACTTATGGCAGTGGTCAGCAAACGGTTTATAATAGCACAGGCTCAGGTGTGACTGTTACGGGTTTGACAGCCAATACGACCTATTACGTTCAAATTTACAATTTTCAAACCTGTGTATCGCCTATTGATTACGTGACGGATTTGCCTTTATCAGGTAGTTTTACAACAAACACCGTCGGAACAGGTGACTGTGTAGGTTTTAGGGCAACTGTACGTGCGAGTTTACCAACACATATTGACCTCGGTTATGATAATGCGAGAAGACGGATGTATGGCAATTGCGACAATATAAACAATACAGTTACGTGTGTCTATGGTGGTTATACGCAATCACATCCACAAAACAGCACGGCAACGAGTATTCCTTTACCGAATGGTCGTATTATTAATGCAGAACATACAGTGCCACAAAGTTTCTTCAACAGTAATTCTCCGATGGTTGCCGATATGTGCCATTTGTTTCCGACTTACGAAACATGGAACAGTGACAGGGGCAGCTATCCCTTTGCGGAAATACCTGATGCCCAAACAACGAAGTGGGAAATATTACTCAATACAGCAACTTCAACCATTCCAACAAGTAATATTGAAGGCTATTCTGAATTTAGAACAGGCTCTTACGAACCTCGTGAAGTTCAAAAAGGCAATACGGCTCGTGCTATTTTGTATTTCTATACAGTTTACGAAAGTCAAATGAACACGACCTATGGGCGACCAATAACCGATGTCGCCAACGTTCAAACACTTTATAATTGGCATATACAAGACCCTGTAACACAAGCAGATATAGATAGAAATAATTGCATTAAAACATATCAAGGTAACGGCAATCCTTATATTGATCATCCTGAATGGGTCGCTCAAGCTTTTGGCTGTGGTATTGTCATTCCTGTCGAATTAGTATCCTTTGAGGGTAAAAACCAAGGCAGTTACAATGCTTTGACGTGGCAATCCGCTACCGAAAAAAATACTCATTTTTATTCAATTGAACGCAAAGACAATGAAAAATGGGGTGAAATTGGGCGTGTTAAAGCCTCCGGCAATACATCAACTATCCAAAAATACAGCTTCGATGATACGCATCCGAACCCCCTCAGTATTTATCGCCTGCGTATGGTTGATAACGACGGTGTCGAAACGTATTCTAAAACGATTACCATCGAAAATCAGAAAAAAGCATTTTCGCTTAAGATGTTCCCGAATCCAGCAAAAGATTTCGTCACTTTTAGAGCCACAACTACTGAAAAACAAACTTTAAATATTAAAATTACAGATATTTCAGGTCGTGTTGTCCTGCACCGTGCTTATGTTGTTGATAGCGGACAAGTGGAAGAAAATATCAATATTGCATCTTTACCCAATGGTATTTATTTCTTTACTTACGACAATGGTTACTTCAAAACCGTAGAGCGATTTGTTAGGCAATAGTTAAGTAATGATGAAATATAAATTATGAAATATGAATTATAAATGATGTAAAATATTGAATTTCAATAAGTTACGTTATTTATAATTCATATTTCATAATTTATATTTCATCATTCATCGTTCATCATTTATCATTTCTTATAAGTATGTTAAAAGCCATTTCACCCATTGACGGACGTTATGCCCGACAGACAAAAGAACTCGCCGATTATTTTTCCGAATTTGCGCTCATCCGCTATCGCGTATTTGTTGAAATTCAATACTTTATCGCTTTGGCCAATTATCCGTTGCCGCAACTTGTAGGGTTTGAAGAAGATAAAATTGAAGCCTTGGATAAAATATTTGAGTCATTCAGCCTTGAAGATGCCGAGCGTATTAAAGATATTGAAAAGGTGACCAACCACGATGTTAAAGCCGTTGAGTATTTTTTGAGAGAAAAATTTGATGCTTTAGGCTTAGAAGAATACAAGGAATTTATTCATTTTGGCTTGACTTCGCAAGACGTAAACAACACCGCGACCCCCCTCAGTATTTTGCATGCTTTTGACCGTATTTATATGCCTACCATTCAAAAATTAAGAAATGAACTGGATGAACGAGCGACAAATTGGCGGGACATTGGACTTCTCGCCCGAACACATGGTCAACCCGCAAGCCCAACGACTTTGGGCAAAGAAATTCGGGTTTTTGTAGAACGTCTTGATAATCAATTACTTTTGATGAAACAAATACCGTTTAAAGCAAAGTTTGGCGGCGCAACAGGTAATTTCAATGCTCATGTTGTTGCTTATCCTATGATTGATTGGCGCACCTTTGCAGATAATTTTGTTCAAGAATATCTCGGTTTAGAACGGCAACAAGCGACGACTCAAATTGAACATTATGACAATTTGGCGGCTCTTTTTCAAGCTATGAGCCGCATCAATACGATTCTGATTGACCTGTGCCGTGATATTTGGTCTTATGTTTCTATAGACTATTTCAAGCAAAAAACGAAGGAGGGAGAAGTGGGTTCGTCTGCGATGCCCCATAAAGTTAACCCGATTGATTTTGAAAATGCAGAAGGTAATTTAGGTCTTGCTAATGCTATTTTTGAACATTTAGCAGCCAAATTACCCATTTCACGCCTTCAAAGAGACTTAACGGACTCAACGGTTTTAAGAAATATCGGTGTGCCATTTGCGCATACACATATCGCAATGTTCTCTATACTGAGGGGTCTCGACAAACTGCTGCTGAACGAACAAAAACTCTATGATGATTTAGAAGCCAATTGGATGGTCGTTGCAGAAGGCATACAAACCATCTTGCGGCGCGAAAAATATCCACACCCTTACGAAGCCTTAAAAGACTTGACACGTGGCAAAGCAGCGATTGGCAAAAAAGAGATGCTCGACTTTGTAGAAACATTAAATATTGCAGAAGAGGTCAAAGAAGAGCTTCGACTTTTGTCACCACATACCTATATCGGAATAAAATTGTGAATAGAAAAACAATAATTTATTAACACAAATTATTTATTAAAAATCAAAACTTTGATGTTTCTTTGTAACATGAATTTTACCTTTTTCTAATATCTTTATCAATTAAATCTACGTTTATTAAAATTTTAAAAAATTTACATTATGAAAAGAATCTTAACATTGACTTTAGCATTAATGCTTTTTGGATTAAACTTAAAAGCTCAAGTTGTAATCTACGAAGTATATGGCGGCGGCGGTAGTACGTCAGCAGGACCCGCTTACAAAAATGATTATCTTGTTTTGTTAAATAAGAGCAGTTCCTCAGTGAGCATAACAGGTTGGTCTATACAATATGCTTCATCTACTGGACCGTCCACGTCTCCTTTTACTTGGGCAAAAGCCGATATTACAGGGGCAGCAACGATTGCTCCTTATGGTTTTTTTCTCATTAAAGTAAGTCCTGATCAAAACTCAAGCGGTACTTCTTATACAGGTGCTGTTTTACCAACAGCTGATGTGACATTGCCAACGTCCGTGTCAGCAGGTGGGCTGGCAATGAGTGCCACAGGTGGTAAAGTTGCTCTTGTTAATGACCAAGTTGCTCTTGTCAATTTTAATCCAATGACTTCAAATATTGTCGATTTAGTAGGATGGGGTACCACCGCAAACTTTTATGAGGGTACGGGAGCAGCCCCTGCGACAACAAATACATCAGCAATAAAAAGAATCAATAACGGTCAAGATACAAATGACAATGCCGCTGATTTTGCTTTGAATACAACTCCAACACCATTGAACTCTTCAAGCCCAACAATTCCAGTGGAACTTATTGATTTCAAAGCGCAAAAAGTAAATCAAGCTGTAAAATTATTGTGGTCAACTGCAACAGAATTAAACAATGCTTTTTATGCTATCGAGCGCAGCGAAAATGGTAAATCATTTGATAAAATAGGTGAAATCAATGGTTATGGCAACTCCAATGTCTTGAAAACCTATCAGTTTATAGATGAAAAACCGATGAGTACGGTCAATTACTACCGCCTTCGTCAAGTAGATTTCGATGGTAAAGAAACAGTTTATAAGACTGTTTCTGTCAATTTCGGTAAAAACACGACAACAAAAGTTTATCCAAGCATTGCAAAAGATAAAATTAATGTTGAAGTCATTGGCGACAAAGGCGTATCTGATTTACTTGTTGTTAACTTGTTAGGTCAAGTGGTGAAAGCTCAAAAACTGCAAAATACTGAGGGGGTCTTTCCTGTCAATATCAGCGATTTGCCAAACGGTTCATACATCATGCGTCTTGTTTCTAAAAACGAAAGTGTTTCACAACGTTTTGAAAAACAATAGTTTATTAGATTTTAGATTTTAGGATTTTAAGTAAAAAGACGATAAGATTACATGAAGTGTCTTATCGTCTTTTTACTTAAAATTCTAAATTCTAAAATCTTTAAATCCAAATATCTTTTTACATTTGGTTTTTTAAATTAAAAAATGACTAACCAATATGCTGCTAAGAATTTCACTTATTGCACTTTCTCTTTTTTCCATAAATGCCGCTTTTGCTCAAGCTAATTTTGAAAAAAAGATTCAAACCCAAATGATTCTCGCCAAAGACGGCTCAACGGTCGAAATTACTGAGGGGTCGTTTCAATTAACAAAAAGCCTTTCGATGGAAGGCAAAAAGAATATTGTTATTCGTGGTAAAGGGATAGATAAAACCATTTTAAGTTTTAAAAATCAAACATCGGGGGCAGAAGGCATCCGTATTTCTGAATGTGAAAACATTACGATTGAGGATATGACAGTGCAGGATTCTAAGGGCGATTTGATAAAAACGATGCACGTCAAAGGCATCACTTTCCGAAATATTAAAGCTGAATGGACGGGTAAACCAAATGAAAAAAACGGTGCTTATGCCTTGTATCCAGTCCAATGTGAAAATGTGTTGATTGACAATTGTACGGCTCGCGGTGCCAGCGATGCAGGTATTTATGTCGGTCAATCGAAACAAATCGTTGTAAAAAACTGTACAGCTTTAGAAAATGTGGCAGGTATTGAGATTGAAAACTCCCTTCATGCTGACGTATTTGACAATGTTGCCACAGGTAATACGGGAGGCATTTTAGTGTTTGATTTACCTGACTTGGTGCAAAAACAAGGTGGACACGTCCGTGTTTTCAAAAATATTATCAAAGAAAACAACCTAAAGAACTTTGCACCTAAAGGTAATATCGTGGGTAAAGTACCGGACGGCACAGGCATTTTGATATTGGCAACCAATCATGTTGAAATTTTTGAGAATCAAATTATCAACAATAAATCGGTCGGAATGGGCATTATCAGCTATTTTATGACTGAAAATAAGATAAAGGACAAGGCTTATTACCCTTATCCTACGGCAATATATGTCCATGACAATAATTTTGAAAGGCGGCATGTACGCGCAACAGGTAAGGGTCGGTTTGGTCAAATATTCCGCTTCAAATTGAGGTTTGGTAAAAATGTGCCACACATTTTGTATGATGGCATAGTTGACCCAAAAACGAAGGACGAAAATGGAAAAATTCGACCCGAAAGTCGCATTTGTATGCGCAATAACAAGAATCAAACGGTTGCAAATATGGACGCTGAAAATGGCTTTAAAAATGTAAATAGAGACATTTCTGTATTTGATTGCCTATTGAAGAAATTTTGAGCCACGAATTACACGGATTTTAAAAAATCCATTGTGTCAATGCCGTCCGCATAATCTGAAAGACTTGGTTTTTGGGCTTCGCCAAAATAAAAAGTAGGTAAGCCTTCTACCCTATCTTTGGCGACGATAAGTTGTATCTCGTCACGCCTTTGCCAAAGATTTATCTTTAAATCAGTCAAATCATCATAGTATTCGTAGTATAAAACGGCTATCGGTGAAGCCATGTCTGTACTTTCACGCATCAAAATACAGCCGTTGGCTTGATGTTGTATTTTATTGAGAATCAGCAAAGTAAAGTTATAATCAAAATTATTTTTGTATTTATCATGTTGCACAATCTCTCTAAATTCATGGAAAGCGGTTAAAAGAGAATTAAAATTGTAACCATTTGGTACATAAATTTTAGAGACATTGCGACAACCGAGACCAAAATAAGTAAACACATCTTTACCCAAAAGAGCTAAATCTTCTGACGTTTCTGACCCCCTCAGTATGGCAACGGCATTTCTATTTTTACGAATAATATGCGGATATTTTCCAAAATAAGCCTCAAAATAACGCGCTGAATTGTTGCTGCCTGTGGCAATGACAGCATCAAAGTCTTTTAGAAACCCCTCAGTAATTTGGAGAAAATCAGCCGTTTGGGGGTCAATTTCTTTAAGTATTTGTAACAAATAGGGCAGCAAAAATGGGTCTTTATCGGAAATCTTAATTTTAGCTTTGTTACCAGACATAAACACACATAATATATCGTGGAAACCGACAAGTGGAATGTTACCAGCCATGACGAGACCCACTATTTTGGGTTGTCGCATTTCGGTTGCTGTTTGTAAATAATCATAGTTTTTGACCCAAATTTCTAATTTTTCCTTGTTCAAAAAGTGAGTCGCTATCTCCGAAATGGCTTGTTGTTGGTTTTCTATTGTCAACCAAGAATTATTATTTGCCGTACGACGCATGACGGCTTCATGTTGATTAGAGGATTCTAATAGGCGTTTTCCTAATGTTGAGAGGGATTCAATTCGTTCTAATAATGTCATCGAGCATTTGTTTTACACGGGTTGTTCCCAGTTTATTCATTGTTTCTATATTGTTTTCTGGTATATCGCCCACTTCTGGATAAGCTTCTAAGGCACGGCTGACACTGTCTTCACGCAAAAGGTGAAACATGGGATATGGAGAGCGATTTGTATAATTTTCAACGTCTGTTATCTCTGTTTCATCAAATTGATAATCGGGATGGAAAGAGGCAATTTGGATGATGCCCTCCAACTCAACTTCTGCAAAAATGAACTCTGCCATATTCAAATAATCCAGATATTCCTCGAATACATCTAAGGCTTCGGGCAAAATGATGAGTGTTGTTTCCAATACTGAGGGGGTCGTTGAGACCAGTTCATTTGCTTCGATAAGCAATGTTTCCGTGAGTTTTTCAAGGTGAGACTCGGTGAAAACGACATATTTGATTTTATTATTTCGAAAGGGATGTTTAGCAAAGGGGCAAAGGTTCAATCCAATGACAAAACGCTCCAGCCACAGTTTCGTGGTTTTTATGACCTGTTCTTTATCTTTCATGGCACAAAGATAATTGGATTAATGGTTTATTGGTTATTGGTTATTGGGGAATTAGTTATTGATTAGTAACCAATTCCCGAATAACCAATTCACCAATAACTAATTCACCAGTAACCAATCCCCAATAACTAATAACCCATAAACCAATAAACCATTCCCGAAGTGGCACGGGTTTTGGAAAGGTGAAAGAGGTAAACGAATATTATAAAATGAAAAAATTAACTACAAAACATGACGAGAATCTTAGTGATTGACGAAGAGGCTGAAATGAGAGAAGCTTACAAAACAGTACTCGAAAATTTAGACTGCCAGGTGGATATGGCGCATGACGGGATTGATGGTTTAGAACAATTTTTAAACAAAATTTATGACGTAGTCATCAGTGAATTTAATTTAGACAATCTCGATGGTCTACAAATGTTGGAACATTTTCAGCAAATTGATTCAAAAGTACCGATTATTTTTTCAAGTGGTTTGGCAGATGAGGACGTTATCAGAGAGGTTTTAGAAAATGGTGCCGTTGACTTTTTACCAAAACCTGCCAAAATGGATCAGCTGTTGATAAGTATTGCTAAAGCTATTTATTATAAACCACACAATGTTTCTGATAAAAATGAGGCTGTTCCGAGGGCGGGGTGTTAAAAGGTTGAATAAATAAAAAAAAGTCCAATTAATTGATAATCAATTAATTGGACTTTTTTTTATTTATTACTACAAATAGAACTAAAAGAACTGTTTTGAAGTTCTAAATTTGAGCGAAAAAAATACCTTTGTATGCGTCAGCTATTGATTTCATTTTTATTGTTTTCATACACACTAATTTTCAGTCAAGTAAATTTTGAGGTGGATGGTGAACCTTGCCCTTGGATAGGTTCTGCAAAAAGAAGCAATGACCAAGCCTTGAATAAATTAAAAAATCGCACAACAATGCCCCAAAAAGAGGACTTTGATCCGACATTTAATTGGTTTGAATTAACTAAATTTGATGAAGATAGTCGTAAATTTGATGATAAAAAGGCGGGTATACTGAGGGGGTACGTTTTGCGGGTACGTATGAGTCCTAAAGAAACGTGCAATTGTAACAGCAACAATCCAGAGTTTAGAGATACTCATATTATACTCACGCCAAGCAAAAATCGAACTGGTGTTTTAAACCAAATTATCGTAGAAGTGACCCCTCGAATGCGTTTTTTAATGAAAGAAAAAGGCATTGATTGGTCTCAAGCGGCTTTGAAAAAACTGCATGGCAGAACAATAGAAGTACAAGGTTGGTTGTTCTATGACTTGAAACATGGCAACCAATCCGCTAAAGTTAAGCAAAAAACAAAAGGTGTGACACGCTCGACGGCTTGGGAGATTCATCCTGTCACGGGTATTCGTTATTGGTGAATTGGTTATTGGGTTATTGGGTTATTGGTTATTGGGTTATTGGTTATTGGTTATTGGTGAATTGGTTACTAATCAATAACTAATTCCCTAATAACTAATAACCAATTCCCGAATAACCAATAACCAATAACCAATAACCAATAACCATGTTAAACTTATACTAAAAGAGCATATTGGATATAACCAAATCGTTATTTAGTTGTTTTTAAAATTAGAAAATAAAACAAACATGAATTTACTCGATGGTATTAAACTGTACGAATTAGTGCTGATGGTATTAGGATTTATACTGGGATTGGTGCTAATTTTTGTTTTTTTGTTCATGGCTTTGCGAGGTCGTACGAACTTGAACCTGCTCTATGGCTTCATTGCGCCGCTTATTATGATTGGCTATCCAAGTATTCAAAGTATTTCGTTTAGTAAAGATGTCATAAAGGTTGACAAATTAGTTCAAAAAGTTAATGAAAACCCGACTGATACATTGGCTCAACGTGAACTGATTGAGCAAATCCAAACACTGCCCAAATCAAGATGCCTAACAAGTACTGATGCTTTGACAACGATTGCAGATGCACAATCTGCATTGGGGTTGTATGATTCTGCCAAAGTGACGATTCAACGAGCCTTGGATCGCAATCCAAATTCTGACAAAGCACAACAAAGTAAGGAAGTTATTCAAGAGAAATGGAAGATTCAAAAAGATTTTGAACATAAAGTGGATGAAATAAAATTAAATATCAATGACTTAGAAAAAAAACCAAACGATCCAAAATTACTCGATTCTATAGCAACTCATTTGAATACTTTGAATGCAATGGACGCACCTGTACGGGTACAACAAACACAAGCAGTGTGGGTGGCTAAAGCAGCCGCTATAATTGGTGAAAGACAAGCAGCCGAGCAATTAAACAATGCTATTTTAAGGGCAAATCCTAAATTAGAGGAAGCTAATGAATTGAAAGAGGATATAAAAAATAAAGTCTTAGAAAGACGATTTGGAACCAAACGCTCTAAAATAAGGATTCTAACACCTGCTAAGTCAACAACCAAACCAACTGATAAACCCGCTCCTACTGCACCGAAAGTGGATGCACCCGCTCCTGTTCAAGTAGATATGAAGGGTTTGAAATTCCAACTTGTCCCCAAAGCTGCCGCCGATTTAATAAAATGGGATAAAAACAATTAAATGAATCATAGAAGATGAATTAATAAAACATAGGTTATAAAATATTTTATTATTCGGAACAATATCCTTTTTGGTATCCCCTTTTCAGAAGTTTTAAACTTATGGAAAGGGGATACCAAACCTAAGTCATTTCCCAATTTTAAAGGGCTTCATATCTTTTTTATATCTTTCGCCAAAGCCCGAATTATTAGGATTGTATGGGTCAACAAAGTCCGCATTTACACCCGTATTAGGTATTTTCTTTTCATAACCCAATGCCCAATAAATGCCATTAAGTGCCAATTTTCGCATAGAAACGTCTTTGAAATCATAGGGATGTCCCAAAGTTGTGAAAAATACCCGTGCCGATTTACCGCTTTGTGTCATATATGTTTTCGTCCAAGCCACAGGGTTTGTCAGAGGATATTCGTCTAATTTTCCTGCCTTTTCATGGTTGGATTTTAATGCTTTTCCTTCTAAAAAAGGCTTGCTATCGCCATTGAGATGCCACTTTCCGCCGTCCACATGGTAGAGCCACGAGTAGGCTTCAAAAGGTTGAACACCGTTTAAAATGGGGGTTTTGGTTTCGCCTTTTAAGTAAACGGATGTGAGGGGTTTATTACCATCTTCAAAATGACCGTGATGTGTAATCCATTGTTGTCCATAGACTTTAGTGGGCCATTCGTCATTCAGATAAAACATCGAACTGTCTTTATTATACTTAAACGTATGTGTTGCTGTGCGGAAACCGACGATGGGTTTACCTGTTTCGGCATAATCCGTTATCATTTTGGCTTGGTGCTTAGGCAATTCACGCCAACGAGTAAAAACGACCATCAAATCGGCTGTTTTCAAAGCTTCTAAACCCGAAATATTGTTGTTGATATTTGGATTGATATTGCCCGCGCTGTCCAACGGAAAACACAAACTGATTTTTGCACCCAATTCTCGATGCAGGATTTTACCCAACATGGGCATACTTTCTTCCGAACGGTATTCTTCATCACCCATGACAAAAACGATGTGCGGTTTTTTTTTGGTTTGCTCCATCGTTAGTGAAAAGAATGTCATTGAAAAGATGAGTAAAATACTTAGTTTGAGTAGATTTTTCATTTAAATTGTATTGTTATTTGAATAATTGTAGGATATCTTTAAAAAATAATTCAAATATACATGCTTTATAACTAACTAAAATTAAACTTCTTATAAAAATGAGCTTTACCATTTTACTTAAAATACAAGAAAAAAGTGGCATTTTTTGTTTAATTTTTTGTCCGTATCGGAAAGGGGTTACCTCATTCTTATATATTGTGAAAGGCAATTGTGTAGCTGATTTAGATGCGGATATACTGAGGGGTACTTCTTTGCATCCACTTGCTCATTAAAATTTTATTACACCGTCAGTATAAAAGCCAATGCAAAACATTTTGCATTGGCTTTCAGAGTTTTATATCCCCCTCAGTATTTTGTACTTTATTACTCAAGCGGATGTAATTTCAACAAATCCTTGGGCGAAAAAAAGCCTTTTTGTTTTTTAGTCGCCTCGCGCACGGCTTTTACTTTTTCAGCCGTAATGATGATAGGAGACGTATTGCCAAAAGAATTTCTAACATAATTTAAAACAGAAGCGATTTCTTGGTCGCTTAACATTGTGCTGTAAGGTGTCATAGGCACAATGCCTGCATATTGTTTGCCATTCACCTCCATCGGTCCATATAAGCCATGTAAAACTATTTTGATAAGCCTATCTGTGCTGCCCGTCACCCATTTACTTTTAGCAAGTGGTGGAAAACCAGACTCTTCTAAACCCATGCCATCGGGTTGGTGACATGTGCCGCAAAAACCCTCTCGATTGTAAATCTCCATGCCTTTGACATAAATATCACTTTTTTTATCAAGCGGTTTTACTTGATTAGGATCTTTAAAGTCTTGGGAAGGTTTCTTTACATAACTGTGAATAAGGCGTAAAGTATTATCCATGGGTAGGGTTTCCACATTTTTTAGAACTTTTTCAACGATTGGTTTGTCCAACCATGTACTTGCGACTAACGCCTCCATGCGTACTCGACCACTTTTATCATTTGCCGCTTGGACAATCATTTCCTTTGCATTTTTAATTTTATCCATATTAAAACGAAGAACTTCAACCGCCGCAGCACGCACTCTTTCATCTTTTGATTTCAGTAATGTTTGCAACAAATTTTCATCAATTTTATTGATGCCCCAACTGACCCAAAGTCCTTCTAATTGATAACGCTCAGAGTTGGCATCTTTTTTATCAAGATTTTTCAACCAAATTTGTAGTTTATTAAAAACGTCATTTTTATCACGACCCCTCAGTTCTCTCCTCGTCCGATAGCGGCTGCGGTATTCAGTCAATTTCAAATTATTCAATAAAGTTTCAATACTTGCCCCGTTAACTTTGGCAGGCGTTACCAAAGGACGGGAAGGATAAGTGATGCGATAAATCCTGCCATGTACATGGTCTCGAAGTGGGTCTCGGGCGTTGTGCTGCATGTGACCAATCAATGTATTGTGCCAATCAGCGAGGTAAAGCGAGCCATCGGGCGCAAATTCCATATCCACAGGGCGGAAATTGGGGTCTTTGCTTTGCATCAAATCCATACGGAATTTGCTTGTGTAGCCCGTACCATCATTCATAACTTGGTGCATTTTTGTACCTAAAAACCCAATGGTGTTATTGAGCAACAAATCGCCTTGCATCTCATCGGGAAAGTGGCGACTGGATATAAATTCCAAACCAGACGTAGGGCGAACACGTTGTTTTTCTTCAATAATAGATTTTCCTGTGGGTGACGAGTAGCCATAAATCGGCTTAACTGTACCAGGTGTCATCCAAAATAAATCGGGATTGGAAGTAGACAGAAAAAACGGTTGTCCCCATTGATCAAAGGCAGTACCCCATGGATTGGGTATAGGCAATTGGGCAATTTTATCCAATTTCTTTTGATTGGGATTGTACCGCATGAAGCCGCCATTTGTGCCCCGCACCGTTCTATAAGGCGTTTCAACACTGGTATGTAGGAAAACGCCTTCGCCCATGTAGATTGCCCCCGATGGGTCAGCACAAAAAGCATGAATAACATGGTGGGTATCGTGGTCATCAAAACCGCTTAGAAGTATCTCCACTTTATCGGCTTTGTCATCGCCATTAGTATCGGTATAAAGTTTCAAATTTGTGCCTTGTGAAATATAAACACCTTCGGGCGCCAATTCAAAACCGACTGGAATGTGCAAATGGTCTGCAAAAACGGTTAATTTATCGGCTTTAAAATCATTGTTGGTGTCTTCTAAAATAATGATTTTGTCGTTGGGTTTAGGGTCGCCTGGGCGATAATGCGGATAGGTGGGCATCACAGCGACCCACAATCTGCCTTTGTTATCGAAGGCTATTTGACTTGGATTCGCTAAATCTGTAAACTCCTTTTCAGAAGCAAACAAGTCTATTTTGAAGCCTGGTGCCATGGTAAACTTTTTCAAAGCATCTTCTCCATAGAGATAAGGCGAGTTTTCACCAATGAGCTTTGAATTGGTTTCAACAGGCTTTAAAACCAGCGTTTTAGCATCGGCAGCCGCCACATCGTAAGTATAATTATCAGCAGTTTCTGAGTCGTTGGCGTGAAAACCCGCTGCATACCATACAGCAGTGTCTCGAATAATCGTCATTTGACGCACTTTAGTTACTTCATCAGGATAATTATCGGGACCAAAAGGTTTAAATCTTCTGCCATAAACATGAACACCGTTGGGAATTTTATAGTCATTGTGCCAAAACCAATCTTTTTCTAAAACGGCTTCTTTGATTGCTTTTCTATTGTTTTCAGTTCCTATACTGTTATTTTCAAAAAGTTGTTCAACTAAAAAAGCAGCAAATTTTTGATACCCCTCAGTATTGAGTTGGCAACCGTCAATAGTGAGTTGTTCGCCCGTTTCAAACCATTTTTTACTTGGATTAAAAACGTCTAAGAAAATAACGTTATATTTATTTGCTACTTCTTCAATGGCTTTTGTATAAAGCGACAAGTTTTTATTTTCATTAATACCGTTTGGCAAATCGTATTTATCCGTCAAATTTTGAAAAGCAATCGGTGAAACCAATGCCAACTGAGGGGTCGAAACGCCATTGTACTTTTGAGCCAAAGTATGCTCCACAAAAGCACTTAATTCTGCTTTAAAATTCGCCAAACCTGCCGCGCCCGCAAAGGATTCAGAGTATCCGAAAAATGCCAATAGGACATCTGTTTTCAGATTAGACAACCAAACATCGGGTTTTGGGAAATCGCCTTCGCTATCCGATTTGTTAGCATATTCCGTCTGAAATTTTTCAGCACCTGGGAAAGCCCACGGGTCTTTTCTGGCAGAATGCGGTCTGAAGCCAGGCGTATCACCACCATCACACATATTGCGAATAGTAAGGTTGTGTTCAGGAAAACGCAAGTGCATTTCGGTATCAAAAACACCATAATTTAACATGCGAGAACCCAAATTGCCGCCTATCATTGAGATATGCGCTCCTTTTTTGAGTTGAATTTTCTTAGGAGATGAAGGCAAAAATGCCATAATTAGCACCAACATAAAGGCTACAAAAAGGCCGTTTCTTTTAGTCATTGTTCTGTTTTTTTTTGAATGCAATAATAGGTTTATTTGCTCAATTAAAGAAAGTAACAGTCAAAAATACTGAGGGGGGTAAAAATATTAGTAGAAAAATTCCCAAACGTTAAAATTTAAAACATATTTGTCGGATTATTGTGCACTTAGTAATGCTTAACAATACCTCTTCAAATCTTAAAAAAACTATGGAAATTTCAATTCATAATTGGATGCGGGCAGAAACCATTGAAAAAACGGTTAAACGCATTGCCAAATTAGGCTACGATAAAATCGAAATTCAAGGCGCCCCAGAGCAATATGATACCGCCAAAGTCGGAAAATTGCTCAAAGACCACAATATTGGCTGTTGGGGATCTGTGACCTTAATGTTGGGAGAACGCAATCTACTCGCCAAAGATAAAATGCAAAGAGCAAATTCTGTGCAGTATGTTAAAGATATTGTCCGCATGGTCAAAGAATTGGACGGGCAAATGGTGTCGGTCGTACCTGCTACCGTCGGTAAAATAATCCCCGATGGTCGGCCCGATGAAGAATGGCAGTGGGCTGTGGAAAGTCTAAAAGAAATATATGAGTATGCAGAAAGTATGGGCATTTTAATCGGTATTGAACCCATTAACCGCTTTGAAACCTATTTTATCAATCGTGGAGACCAAGCCTTAGCCTTAGCAGAAGCCGTGGGTCCTAATTGTGGCGTCTGTCTCGATACGTTTCATATGAATATTGAAGAAGACGATATGTATGCCGCTATTCGCCGAGCCAAAGGTCGCCTTGTGGGTTTTCACGTAGCGGACAACAACCGTATGGCACCGGGCATGGGTTCAATTAATTGGCGAAAAGTAATCAAAACACTGCAAGAAATCGGATACAACAAGGTGTTGTCGGTTGAGTTTTGTTCACCCTTAGATCGCACACCCGCCAATCCTTATCCCAATTCCATCGAAGCAGCCCCAAAAGGTTTGAGCGCGGAACAAAAGAAATTTTTAGAAGACCACGGCAGTTCAGCTGTTACAGAAGCATTTTATACGATGCTTTCAAAGAAATCTATACGGAAATTGCGTCCTTTAATTTGATTTTTTATCACACAGACGTGGAATGATGCGGTTTAGTGCTGCCTTCTGATTTATTTTATAAGTTGAATATT
The DNA here is from genome assembly GCA_031411275.1 of Saprospiraceae bacterium. Taxonomy (GTDB): domain Bacteria; phylum Bacteroidota; class Bacteroidia; order Chitinophagales; family Saprospiraceae; genus JAAFJT01. Next base: position 17,286 of record JANOAU010000084.1, read on the forward strand.
CATAGCAAAGTTACAGTTTTCACATTCTTTGATTTTAAGCGTGGCAATACCAATGACTTCACCTTTGATATTCATCACAGGGCTACCACTTGAGCCATGTGAAATAGCTGCATCCGTTTGGATTAAATCATCAGCATTATCCAACTTTCTTATGGATGAGACCACCCCTCTCGACAAAGTGCTTTCCAAACCTTCGGGGTTGCCTAAAATGAGGACTTCATCCCCTTTCCGAGGCGTTTGATTGGCTATGGTCAAATAAGGAAATGTAGTAGTTGGCGACACCTCTGTTTCAAAGACCACAAAATCATAACGTTCTGATTGTTTGACGATGCGTCTGACATTGTATTGTTTGCCATCAAATGTTTTGATAACCCACTGAACACCAGGCTTAAATACATGATAATTGGTTACTCCTGTGCCTGAGGCAGCGATGAAAAAACCAGTGCCTTGTCCTATCGCTTGACCTTGTGCATTGAGTGCATACACCACAAACACAGAGGGTTCTGCATTTTCTATTATTGTCACGATATTGGATAGAGGTGGCAATTTAGATTCATCTTTTGGTAGAGATTTATCGTTCGTTGGATTCATTTTACCCCCCTCAGTAAAAAGGATAGAATCAATCCCTATTTTAGATTTTGCGTTGATTAATTGGTCACGGCGTTGGCTTTTACGACCTGATGACGAACAATCAGCACATCCTACTATAGTTGTTAAAAACAGTATGAAAAAAGGAAAATATTTACGCATTTTAAGTTTTACTTTTTATGTATAGCACCCGTTTTCGGTAGAATATGAATCAAAAAACGTTGATTTTTAACATTTTCAGCATCACGGGGCGTACCATATTCCCCCGAACCCGCAATCAACAATTCACAATTTTTCAAATCTCCTTTGCCGACTCGGATATCGCTGTCCTTCCAAAATCTAATTAATGACAAAGCCCGATTGTAACTCAAAACATAATTGGAGTATTCATGTCCATTATAGAGGTCACGGCTGGCTTGTCCTTCTATGATAAGCAAATATTTGATGTCAGGTTCATGGCGACTGATACTATCAATTTTTTGAGAAATGATGTATCCCGCTTCTTTAAGTTGTGAGCGTTTATCTTCTGCAATATCATTGATGTCGCTACTGCCGCGTTTAAACTTCACTTCAATAGTCAAAATATGTTTTTTATACTCATCATTGTATTTAAAATAGCCCTCTTTCTCTGCAATTCCATTCAATGCTTTTTCGATTTCTCGTATCTTTCTTAACTGCTCGGCATCGGCTTTGTAACGGGCTTGTTCGGCTTTAAGTACAACAAACGTAACAGCATAAAGTGCCAACATCACAAAGAAAAGGCTTGTCATCAAGTCAGCATAACTTGTCCAAAATGTTTGACCTTGCGTGTTGTGATTTGAGATTTTTGATGCCATGTTGTTCTTTTGAAATTCCTACGTAAAATGAAGGAAATAAAATCTACTATTTTGAAGCCTAAAGTATTGTAAATTAATACTTAAAATATTCATCTTTCATCATTTATAATTCATCATTTCCTACTCTTCTTTTTTCTTTATAAGCCAACCCGAAATACCTATCCAACTGCGCTCAATAATACTTGGTTTTTGTTTTGCCACTTCTGCCAATTGTTTATCAATACGTTCAAGGCGAGAATTGATATTTGCTGTAAACGTTTGATTGGACTGATGAAATTTTTTCAAAGTGTCACTCAAATCTGCCAAATGATGCAGATTTGACAAGCTTGTTCTACTGTCTTGCATCGCTTTTTCGAGTTTATGTTGCTCCTCGTGCGAGAAGCGAATCATCGCATCCATATTGTTGTTGACACTTAATTTTAAAGCCTCAATGCTGCGTGCAATGACATCATCCACTTTTACAACAGCATCTGAAATGAGTTGACCGCGTTTTTCAAGTTCTGAAAAATGACTGTATAAAAAGCGACTCAATTCATTATTCGACACAATCGTTTCTGAAATATTCGTGGCAATACCTTCAAAATTATCAGCACGTTCCAGCAAATCATTTACCCGATTATTGAGCAAATCTGCTTTGCCAACAAAAGAATTAAGTTGATTCAAGTAAGTATTAAATTTTTCGAGTTGCCCCATACTTTGTTTCAATTCAGTAAAAATTATCACATTGGCTTTGGCAAATTCAGCGATGTCTATATCTTCTAATTTATCTAAAATTCGGCTTTGGTCGCGTAGTGCATCGTAGTTCTTAGTCATTAAGCCACTTAATGTATGGATATTGGTCGTAAAGTCTTTATTAAAATGCGTTAAATTCAACTGCAAGGAATGTAAACTCGCTGTGACATTTTGAGACAAAACAGGTAATAATTCTGTTTGTATAAAAGTATAAAAATCATTCTTCCGCGCTTCTATGATAATCTTAGCCGCTTTAAAGGCTTTAGTGGTATTTTGAACCGTCAGCCACAAACCAATGACTGAAGCAATCATACCAATGCTAATTCCAATGAGTAATTCATTAATACCGCCCGTCAATGTGGAAAGGCTTTCTGTGGCAGCCGTTGGGTCATTGGATACTGAGGGGGTCGAAAAATTGATATTGAAAACAAAAAGTACTAAACCCACAATAACACCTAACATAGTGCCCATCAAACCGAGATACAAAGGCGTGGATTGCGTCATTTGTATTTCCTGTTCGATGGTATCCGTATGCCGTTCTACTACGTCTTTAACCAAATGAAAATCTGCGACACCGCCTTTATTGCGAAGCAAATACATATTGAGAGCATTACGAATACGACCAAATGTCTCTGTATGCTCTTTTAGTGGTTCAATAATCTCAACTTCTTCCGTTTCTTCTTTATGCTCTTCAAAAAAAGAGGGTTGCCAAGCGATGTATTTGTCCAAATCTAAAACTAAAAGACGGGGTTCTGTTTGAGCCAACGTACTACTTGGAATAGAAGCTTGTCTTAACCTTAGATGATCTACCTTCGGCATCAATTCACGAAAGTTGTCAATCCTTTCTTGCGTCTCATTGGCTGACTTTAGTTGCCTTATGATTACCACACCAACGATGACGAATTCAAGGACTATAAACAAAGCACCTATCGGGGATAAACCTAAAAATGTCAAAAATATCATGCGAGGTATTTTATTTTAGCTTTCGTTTTTACAATCCATTTATTGTCCTCTAACACAGCAAATCCATCCTTTTCAGTAAAAATACGTGTAGCATAAGAATCACGCGCATTGACAGGCTCACAAGCGGGTTCAATATGGCTGTGCGGTTTGTCAATCGCGTGTTTGACCGCCTCAATATTATCCCAAAATTTAAAAGTAGCTGTCTGACCATCGTTGTCGATATAAAATTCATAAAACGATTGTCCAATCATGGGTACGGGCGACTTGCTGGCATTGTTGAAAATCATTTCGTTCATGGGTAGTGAAAGATAGGCTTTTTCAATAGGTGGCGTTACATCCACAGGCGACGTTGCAGCAGATTCGAGTGACAAAGAATCTATATTTTCATCCTTCATTTCATACACCGAAGGTAATTGCATGTCCGCTCCTTTCTCTATTTCTAAACGACTTTGAAGTTTGGCTTCTGCTTCGGCTTGTTTGCGTTCTGCTTCAAGGCGTTTCTCTCTTTCCATATTGAGTTCTTTTTGAATTTTTTCTAATCTTTGGCGTTCCACTTCGTTTTTATTTTTTTGTGCAATAGCGGTTTGTAAATTCTCTTTATTGGTCTGCTTTCCTTTTCTGTCATCACTTTTAGGCGGTATTACTTTAGAAGGCATGGCCGTTATCTCCATATTGGGAGCGGGTGTTGTATGCTTAAATTGATTATTTTTCCACCATAAATACAAAAGAAATAGGGCAAAACCAAACAATATAAGAATGACAATTTCCCAATTGGTCAACCACGATTTTTCATCTGCTTTTTTTTCCTGCTCTACTTTTGGAGGTGGTTGAGGGGATGTTGTAATAGTTGGAACATTAGGAGTGGTGGGTACGTTCTGAACTGCATTTGTAGAAACGTAAGCCAGAGCATCTACAAAATTGATAAAACTTTCAGATTTTGGGTTTTGTACTTTGATCGCATTAAATTCCTTTAAAGCATTATCTAAATGTAGGACATCCGCTATCTCTTTATTCAAAACCGTTTTATATTTCATTAAAACCTTCATAATATCACCCTTTGGGGCATAAGCATACACTTTTAGCAGTTCATCTATTCCTTTATTGAGTGGAACATTAGAAGTATCACCCGGTTTATTTATTACCTTAAATGTTGCGCTATTCAAATACACCGTTTTCTGATCCCCTACTGTTAAACCCTCTTTTGGTTCAGGTTTAGGGGGCGGCATACTTTCTAATTTTGGTGCAGTGGGTGATTTATAGGGCTTATCTTCACACGACAGTACGCCTACAACGATAACACTCGTTAGCAATAGGAGGAAACCATTTTTAATAAAAAACCTTCTAAATCCCTCTTTATACTGAGGGGGCCGTAACATTTTAAAAACACTTGTTTTATATTTCAAAATTATATTATTCATAGTTGCTACATTTTTAAGCGTTATCGAGATGAATTTGATAAGCCAACCGATTTAAGGCTTCTACAAAATGGTAGAAAAAGAAGGTTTCTTCTACTTCATTATTGTTGCCTTCTATAGAGTCTCCACCGTCGCGTCGTTCATTGCGTTTGAGTTCCCAACCTCGGGCAATATTGGCGCGGATGTGCGATTTCAAAATATCGGTTTTGTAACGTTGAATATTGCCACCCACTGTCAAATTGCGGGCAAACGGATAAGCCATATTGAGTTCGTACAAGAAATCAACAAATGTAGTAACGCTTTTTTCCACAGCTTCAAAAACGGCTTCATACCTTTCTTCAAGTTGGTCATAAGTGAAAGGATGTTCGATATTAATCATTGGAGGTATCCCCTCAGTATTTGCCGTATTTTCAAAGCCCAAAAGAACTGTTTTGATGTCATCCAGGCTGATTTGCTTATAATGTTCTTCTTCTTCAACTGTCAGCATCAAGCCGCCTTTGCACGTGACTTCTTTTGGGGCTACCAAATTGCGCTTTATTTTTAAGCCTTCACGGTCATATTCTTTTACATCATATACTTTCTGAATGACCCGTTTAGCCAGTTCTTGCAACTGTTGGTCATCGGGTGCAATCAAATCTAAAATGCGTGAACCATTGCCGCTAAATGTGATAAAAGTCGGCATGTCTAAACCTTTTGCCTTCATCAATTGAGCAATATGATAAATAATAGCTACATAAAAAACCACAAACACAAAGCGCATTTCATCATCATCACTCAATATTTCACTAAATTTAGAACGGCTTTTGGCAACAAAAGCAGGATTATTGTCCAATGAAAAGAAAAATGCCAATGCATCTTCTGAACGTTTTGTATCATTTTGAACAATTTGATTGAATACTTTTTCAAGGTCATACAATTTACCGTTTTTAAGTATTTCTTCAATTTTGTCGCGATAACGCAACACAAATCCGTTCCTTTCCTTAGCAGAATAATCAGGATCCATCAACCCATCTCCAAATATCGCATTCGCCGCAAAACGAAACGAAGTCAATAACACAGGTCGGTCAATCGAGTCAGTCGGTTTATCTTTTTTAAAAATAATCACATCGGTCGTGCCGCCACCAATATCAATAGATACCGCAGGTTTGATGCTGGCACTGACTTGGTCGGGTCCTTTTTTATAGTAAAAATAAGGTGCTACACTTTCACTTAACATCAAAGGCTCGGTTTCAGTGCTAATATATTGTGCAAACAGTTTTTTCCATTCACGCTCAAAACGTTTGCGTCGACCGAAACTCATACTGGATGGATAAAATGTAATGAGTCGTGTTCGGCTCAAAACACCACCGTTCAACAATACTTTAGCTCGAATCATAAACAACAGTTTTTCAAAAAACGCCCGAACACTGTTTTTTGCCACTTCATCATTGGCATTCGACCATTTGAGGTTGGTTCTCTCCTTGATATATTTCGGAACAGGTAATTTTTCATAGATGAACGGAATATTGAAATCACCAATAGCGATGCCTTCTTTGGCTTTTATAGCGTTCATATCCACAGGCATTCCAATAATCGTGCGTTGCGGAAAACGGAAAAGGCTTCCATTGCCACCTATTTTTTCAGGCAGAATTTCTTTTGGAAAATCGAACAATTCCGTTGCAGAAGTGCCATTGATGGAGCGGTCAACATCATAAAAACGGGGGTCGTGCAGGGTGCCTACTTGCAAGTCTGTTTCTGAAATCTCAAAAGGTTGAGGCGTTCTGACCGAAGCGGTTTTGTATTCGATATGTGTATTGGTGGTTCCAAAATCAATCGCAAAAGTGAATGTTTCCGAGCCATTGTTTTTAATTGGAAATATCGGCACAACGATGCCACGCGCCATCATCCCCCCCTCAGTATAATTCGACAATTCGATATAATCAAAATTATCTTTTAAAACATAAAACTGAGTCGTGGCTGTATCGTTGCCATGTTTGGTGGTACGGTCACGGATTTGAAAATCACTGCGATCTATAGTCCCTTCATTTTTAAAAAAATCAAGTTTATACGATAAATGCTTAGTATGGTGATAAATATCACGGTCAACCAACAAAATGCGATAATCGGGCTTCAATAAAGGTGTATCAACCCGCACAAATGGAAAAATCGTTAAACCCACTTCTTGCTGAATAATCACCCCTTCGTTTTTATCCTCTTTGGGTTTGGGTGGTGCGGTCGGATTAGCAGCTGGCAAATACAAGCGTTCAAAAGAAATCGTTTGTTGCTTTTGAATAGGAATGCTCAAACGAACAAAAACACCACCATTAGCGCGCGTTTCCATTGTCAACATCCGATTGAGGTCTTCGACATTAAAATAGTCGAAAAAGGTGCGTTTGATGGGCAATACAAAGTCTTTTTCTTCTTGCCTGTTTTTCAAATTCCCATCAAAAAATTTGGTGCGATTGACGGGATAAGGCAATCGAATCAAATAAGGTTCAAGAAAATCCGACACCACTAAAAATGGATAGTTTTCACCTACAATGCCTGGTAGTTCTCTTTTTTCAAACGGTACTGAGGGGTCGTAATACGTTGGAATATTTGGACGCAATTTGACAAAATCTTGTCCATCAAAGTATTTCAATGCAGTGCCATTTCTGTCACGTCCATCATGCCCTGTTTGCAAAACAAGGGGTGGCTTTTTACCTTTGAATTTAGCAGAAAGAATTAAAAAATCGCTTTCTGGTATTTCTTCCTCTGTTCTGCCTTTGCGTTTACGCATAGGTATTTCGTCGAGCAAATATGCACTTTCATTAACCCCCGCCACCGTCAAATTGTCAAAGGCTTTTGGGTCATTATAGTAGTTGGCTGGTAGGTTTTTTATTTGTTCAAATAGAGAGGGATTGCGGTCACGCAAAACTTCCAAACACAAATCAAGATAGTCAGACACAACACCCAATTTCTGTTGAAAATGAGGCATTGCCTTACGCAAAGCATACATAAACTTCTGAAAATCAGGCTCTCGGTCATACAAATGATAATATGTGTTGTCGAATAATTTGTCACCATTTGCCATGGTGATATTTACAAAACTCAAGTCATTAGGCGATGCAAAAAACAAAGTCGCTGGAGATGTACCGCCTACAACCCGATGGTCAATTTTGATAATATTCAATTTCTGAAAATCGGCGAAATTATAAGCTGCTGCATCTTGTTCGAGGTATAACTTTAGCACTTCACCAAGCCGTTTATGCCTAATATTGGATGAATGCAACAATTGATTGAGTTGCGCTTTTTTGTCCCAAACCGTAATTAATGTACCTCGTTTTTCGTTGGCAAATCGGTCAAAATTGAAAAATATCTCACCGACATCAAGGCTATCCGAAATGAGTTTGAAATCAACTTGTCGCAGTTTCGATAAATCCCGTTTTTGCGAAACGTTGCGAAAAGCGGTCAAAACCAAATCCATTTGCGCAAAAGGACTGGGCACCGAAGTCGGCGGCATATCTGTCCGTCCACCGAGTGGGTCTTTGAGGTCAATAGAGTCTATTTGCTTTTTTTTATATTCCGATGACTCGAACCAATGCGTATCTTGATTACCTGCCGTATGATGCGTTAAAACCTTGGTCATAAGTGTATTTTTTTAAAATTTTAGATTCAAAATCGAAAAATACTGAGGGGGTGTTTCTGCACGACTATTTTTTGTCATTCTTTCCCCTTAGGGGTCAGAATGACAAAAAATAGTCGTGCTAATCAGTTAAAAGCTTTCATAAAAATCCACAAGTAAATCATTAGTTGCCTTATAAAATCCTTCAAAGAGCTTGACTTCTGCGGAAGCAAAACCATTTTTGGAAGAATTATTCAGTTTGTCATTAAAGTCGTGGTAATCAATGCGTCTTTCACCACCGATATACGGACGGCGTTTGGTTTTAATATCACGCAACATCTCTTGCATCAGTTTTGTCGAAAGATTAAATGGTTCAAAACGGCGTTGATTGCGTGCCATTTCTGTTAACCATTCTTCAAAAGCTTTATTGAAATTGGACACAACAGATTGGAAAAAATAAGAAGTTGTAAAAGCATTATCAATTTTGGGTGCAGACAATTGCATAAAAGGTTGACGCACATTAATTGCGTTTTGCAATTCGTCACGTAGGTAGCGCGAAAAATAAAGGTATTGTGTCAACGGTCGTTTCAAAAGGCGTTGCGTCTGTTCGCCAAGCGCATTGAATGATAAATTTTCAATGTCTTCACGGATACCAAACTCTCGATGTTTTGCATTGACTGCCCGACCATTATGCGTTTGCAGTGCCTCATCGTCCATTTTCATAAAGTCAATTACAGACATAGCTGCAGCCAATTCTACCAAATGAGCATCGTTCTTTTGTCCGCCTTGCCCTGGGTCATTTTGGTAGCTGCTTTTGATGTCGTCACCGATATAATATAAAGCGTTAAGCGATTTGTTGCCGCTCACATTGCTCTCATAATAACTCAAAGCGGCTTTGGTTTTGGAAATAAAAGTCGCCATATCAATCTTACTTTCCCCTGGTGCTAATCCAAAATAAGGCAGCACCGTCACAGCCCCCACACGCGCATTACGGAGATATTCAGGATTTTGAAGCGGTGAGGCGGCATTGCGAATATTTTTTAAAATCAAAGGAAAACCTGCCGCACCTGTGCCACCAAAAATAGAAGAAATGATGAAAATACGGTCATTTTGCTCAAAACGGCTGGCAAATTGCTTGAATTCTTCGGAATCTTTGAATTGATTCAATACGACTGCACCAATGTTTGGATTACCGATAAAACCAATATCCATTTCAGTATCCAAATTTGACTTTGAAAACAACAATTCTGCAAGGTCATGGTTACTACCTTCCAAACCTGCAAAATCTATATAATTTCTAAAAGTCTCATTTTGAACATTTTGCAAATTGAAAGCAAACGAATTTTGCAAATTGCCATCGGGCGCAACTTCTTTTAAGGTGCGGATGCGTGTATGAAAAAAGCCTTCCTTGCGCCCTTCACCGAGTTTGTTTTGAATGGTTTGATAGTCCCCTAATAAAGTAGTGGTGCGTCGAAAATCCTCATTTCCCAAGTGCGGGTCAATGATAATCGGTATTATTTCTGAAGCATGGGCATCTATACCCGCCGCCAGCAACATCGTTAAGGCTTTGATTACCCTTGAACCTGTGCCACCGATACCGAAAATAAACAATTTTGGTTTAGACATAATGTGTTAACTTTCAAAAATTTAGAAATTAATAAATACACATTTACGAAATCTTAAAGATTTCGTAAATGTGGGCAATAATTAAAAAGGAACTGTCGAGCAATTTCGGCTAAACCGTTTAACAATAATGGATAGTAAAATAAATAAAACGATAGATAAAAGCCCATTCGCCAAACCAAAACCCCAGAGATGTCCACTATCAACTACATCTTTGACGGTGGGCGCTACATTGCCCTTGTCAAAATCTAAGTAAGGCAAATAAAAACCTAAGCATAAATGGATAATAAAATTGACACCCATAAAACCCATCCAATGATACCACCGATTGTAACGGGGGCTATTGATTAGAAAATAATAAGCTATAACAATGGCAGCAGTAATAATAATAAGTAAAAACCCTACTGTAACATACAGCGACCGCGCATTGTAATCTCCCGTTCCACTTGGGTCTAAGCCATACAGGTGTTCGGCCAAGTCACTGCCATAAAGTGCTTTCAAAACTTCATAAATAGGTGCAAAAAAATCTTTCATAATGGTATGCGTTATTTTTGAATTGGAAAAATCGTTATTTTTATGTCAAAAAAATGACCCCTCAGTATTTGAACTTTAAGAAACTGTTCTAAAACTAAAACTTACAATTACGCACTGTTTTTTCGCAAGCGAAAAAAAGCGTACAATAATGATTTTTTTATGGAGCGAAGCTAATTTTTATGCTTTTCGC
>JANOAU010000085.1:0-41542 GCA_031411275.1 Saprospiraceae bacterium
AATCAAAACAAGACCTCAAAGAACAAATTGAAAAGTTTATACTTTATTATAATGAAACGATGGCGAAGCCTTTTAAGTGGACTTTTAAAGGACAGCCTCTTAAAACTTAAACTGTGCAGTTATTTGTAAATTGAACCACTAACAACTTAACCACACTAAACTAATATCTTCGGGTGCTTTCATTCTGTCTGCAACGCGCATATAACGGTCTGCTAATTTAGCTAAATAGGCTTGTGCTTTTGCGGCGGCACCGTTTAAGCCTGTGATACTTTCGATTTTCCAAAATTCAACCAAATGTTCAATGATTTTGGCATAATCCCACGCTGTATAAATACCGATTTTTTGTGTAATGGCGGCATAACGGGCGAAAATATTCTCTTCGTTACCCTTATCTATCAAAATAGCGGGCATAGCAATTTGTTTACGCATCATTTTTTCAAAAGCCAACATCGCACCGTTGGGGTCAATGTCGAATATTTGACGCATAAAGGTTTTATAAGCTCTTTCATGTCTTCCTTCATCACCTGAAATAGTGGTACAAATGCGCGAAAGCGTGTTATCACCAGCTTTATCGGCTAATTTAGCAGTGTTAAGGTGCGAAATTTTCGTTGCACGCTCTTGAAAAGAAGTATAAACCATCGCTTGGTAAGGGTCATGGTCTGTATTTGCGTCAAAACCATTGCTGATAAGGGTTTGTATGGTCTGTTCGACTTGGCGCATATCGGCACGTCCTGACAGATACAAATATTTATTCAATAAATCTCCGTGACGGTTTTCTTCTGAAGTCCATTGACGCGACCAAGTCACCCATGCGTTTTCACTGGTCAATTTTCGCATCGGATTTATACCTTCGACGAGGTTGAAATAAGTCTGATAACTCGGGAGCGCTTCTTCTGTTATCATATTCCCAATAAGCGAAACGATGACTTCATCGGGAATGCCAGCCGTTCGTTCGCGCAAATGGCGTATTTGTTCGAGTGCATCCTCTTGACTCATATCGGGCAAAAAATCGGTGGGTTGCCAGCAGGTTTTGATATCCACAAGCAGTGTATCTATGGCTGTACGCACGAAAGGCTCGATCTGACTGATAACTTCTAAGTTTTTTGACACCTCATTACTGAGGGTCGGTGTATCTGGTGTCGTCATTTTTTTAAGTTTTTATGAACGTTACTTAATTGATTCTAATCTTCTAAATACTACTTATAATCAATTAAAAATGGTTTGCCTAAACTATACTAAATGAAAAGTGAAAAAAGAAAAGTGAAAATTATAAAACGTTGGATACAATATTAAGAAGATTTTAAATCATTTCAAGATTATTATTTGCTAAGGTTATAACAAAAATTGTTGCGGTAAGTTTTAAGGCTTACCGCAACGTCTGATGAAAAGGGTGTAATACGAATTGTGAGATAGGGGTGTTGGGTCACAGTTTGATAATTAATTGGTTTTTAGTGTTTTATAATATTCTAACAGTATTCACAATTTTTGTTGTTTGGTTATTTATATTTAAAAAAAATCGTTTAGCGAATTTTCGTTTTTTACTACAACTAATATTACAAAGGCAAAAAACAGGGTTTATACTGTTTTTTGCCTTTGTTTTTGAAAAAATACTGAGGGGGTATTAAATGAAAAATGAAAAATAGAAAAGGCTGTTTATCAACGTTTTAAAATTGTCATTTTAAGTATATCCTTTTTATCTGATTAATAATCCACTATTGGCAAGTTACTTAGATAATAGTTCGATTCGCTTTTCAATATTTCATATTTCATTCTTACTCTATACCCTTTTCTGTACCATTGCCGTCAATTCAGCTTCTGAAACCAATTTATTGCCAACATAGGCTTTGCCGTGCATCAAGGCAATACCCCGACGCATAGGATTGATTAAATCAAGACGGATTATTAAGGTATCGCCGGGAACAACTTTATGTTTGAAGCGACAATTATCAATTTTTAAAAAATACGTATCCCAAATTTCATCATCAGCCGTGTCACGTAGAATAAAAATACCTCCTGTTTGCGCCATCGCTTCTATCTGTAAAACGCCCGGCATAACAGGATTTCCAGGGAAATGACCTTGAAAATAGGGTTCATTCATTGTGACATTTTTGATTGTTATAATATGCGTCTCACTTACTTCCATAACTTTATCAACCAACAAAAACGGAACGCGGTGTGGAATCTTTGACATGATTTTCACCGTATCCATATAAGGTTTTTGGTTAGGATCATATACAGGTATATCAGTTATTAAAGGATTGGTTATTGTAAGTTGCATGATTTTATTGTTTTATGATTGAATCAATGATTGAATGCAAAGATAAAAGTAATGAATCCATTTTTATACAAAAAAAAAGAAAAAATTACGACACCCAAAAAAAAATTCGCTAATCCTAAATCGTTTAGGAAACTTTTAAATTATTGAAAATCATTAATTTATAGAAATTAACAAATATTACTAAAAAATTGTTCGCTAAATTGAGACTGGTAGATCAAACTGTAACTTAGCAAGGTGGGCATACAGACCGTTTTCTTTTTCAGAAAGTTCTTCGTGTGTGCCTTCTTCCACGATTTGTCCGCCATCTAACACATAAATTTTATCTACTTCACGTATGGTTGCCAAACGGTGAGCGATAATGATGCTGGTACGATTTTCCATCAAGGCATTGAGGGCATCTTGCACGACTTTTTCCGATTCGGCATCGAGTGACGATGTGGCTTCGTCGAGCAACAAAATACTGGGGTCTCGCAAAATGGCACGGGCAATAGCGATGCGTTGGCGTTGTCCGCCCGACAATTTAATGCCGCGTTCGCCTACGATTGTCTCCAAACCTTCTGGAAATAGGCGAATAAAATCCCAACTATTCGATTTTTTGGCGGCTTCTATGACTTCTTCCTCCGTCGCATCGGGCTTGCCATATAGGATATTTTCTTTGATGGTACCGCCAAAAAGCAGAACTTCTTGCGGCACGAGGGCGAGGTTTTGACGATATTCTGTTATATCATAATCTTTCATTGGTTTGCCATCCACTAAGATAGTGCCTTCTTGGTTTTCATGGAAGCGCAAAACCAATTGCATAATCGTGGATTTACCAGCCCCCGAGGCCCCTACAAGAGCCACTTTTTGACCTGCTTTGATGGTTAAATTGACCCCCCTCAGTACCTCGACATCTTCTCGGGTTGGGTAGCGGAATTTGACATTTTGGAGTTTAATGTCACCTTTTAGGCGATTTTGGGGAAGGATAGGGCGGTTTTTCACTTCAACTTCAGAGGGTGTGTTAAGGATTTCGCGGACACGTTCTGTTGCACCGATAGCGCCAACGAGTTCTGTATAAAAGTTACCCAAACCTGCAATCGAGCCACCAATAATAGCGGTATAAGTAAAAAACATAATGAGTTCACCTGCCGTAATTTCACCTGATTGCAACATCGTTGCACCTTGCCACAGTACAAAAAACAAAGCTCCAAACAAGACAACGACGATAAATGTCGCAAAAATGGCACGCCAAGCGGCAAATTTCATTGACGTTTCAACCGATTTTCGATTGGCTTTGCTGAAACGAGTGACTTCAAACCATTCGTTTGTGAAGGCTTTGACGGCGTTGATTGCCATCATCGTTTCGTTCAAAATGATGTTTGTATCGGCTATTTGGGTTTGTCGTTCTTTTGCCATTTTACGGATAAAACGACCAAAAACCATCGCGCCAATGACAATTAAAGGGAAAGTCGCCAACATAACAAGCGACAAACGCCAAGTCGTTAAAGTTAAAATCAAAATCCCAGAAACAAGGACAAGTACCTGACGAACAAACTCGGCAAGGGTGATGCTGAATGTACTATACAGTTTTTCAACATCTGAATTGATGCGGCTGACCAATTCGCCGACGCGGGTTTTTTCAAAAAAGGGGATAGGCAAAGAGGTAAGTTTTTGGTACAACGCTTGTTTGACATCGGCAATGCCATACTCACTCACTTTTGCAAACAGGGTGATTCGGAAATAGGAAACAAACCCTTGTATGATGAGTAAAATCGCCATGATATAGCCAATGCGGGGCAAGTCAAGGTAATATGAATAAGTTTTTCCGAACATATCAGCCGTAAAGTCGTGTTTGCCTTGGGCTATGTCCACAATACGACCTGATAAAAAAGGAAATATCATAAAAGTTGTTGTCGAAAGGAACAACAAGACCATACCACCCCAAAACGACCATTTGTAAGGTCGAATAAAGCTATACATTTGGAGGGCTTCGCGCATGGACTCGCGTGTGAGCTTTACTTTGGGCGCATCATCGTTATTGTCCCATCTTCTTCGTGCCATTTTTAAATCGTTTAAGTCGGGTTTTTTAATTTTTCAAAATACAAAGATAGACAGCCTTAACTGTTTTTGGGTAAGACGGATGAGATTTTAGAAAATTGGATAGGATGGGAACTTAAAATTTTTTATAAAAATTTTACTTATTATTTTTTATAATTTATATTTATTCGCATATTTGCGAATGAATATAATTGCAAACTACTACCTGTTTCACGCCATAATCGTTTGACTCAACCAAAAAGCAGAACCCATTATTGGACGAGTTGTAAATTTTTTCCAAACATACCGAAGCATTAATTAGCAATCACATTTTTTATTTTTGAAGCTTTTTAAAAGCTATCAGAGTGTCAAACACTGTGTTTACTTTTTTTTTGCTTTTTTTGAAATTTTGATTGCTACCCCCTCAGTAATGATGCGGATGTAGACACTCATTTTTAGTTGACATATCATTCAAACCAATATTTTATTGAATTTATTTATTTACACTTAAATAACTTGACAAGCATGAAAGTATTTTTTACGAATTTTAGTAAATCATTTCGAATTTTCTTTTTCGGGACTATCATTGTCTTACCTCAATTGATTTTTGCCCAAACAACAATATGGGCAAATATGGACAGCGACCCTACAACAGCAGGTAAGCGATATATCATTCCCCAAAAATATCGTGTTTTAAGATTAGACATCGCTCAGTTAAAAACTATGCTCAATCGGTCACCTATAGAAAATACAGCAGCAGCACGGAGTTCAACGTCTGTCCTTGAATTACCTATGCCCGATGGCGGGATGCAACGTTTTAGCATCTTTGAGTCACCTATTATGGAGGATGGTCTGGCAAAGAAGTTTCCAGACATAAAGACTTATGGCGGCAACAGCCTTGATAAAGTGGCAACAACTATCCGTTTTGACGTGACTCCTGCTGGTTTTCATGCAATGGTGCTTTCGCCCGAAGGCACTTTTTTCATTGATCCTTATAGCAATGGTACAACAGAATACTATATCAGTTATGCCAAAAAAGATTTTGTATCCAACAAAGTTTTTTCTTGCGGTGTAGAACCAGAGAATCTACCAATCATTGAACCAAAAAATAAAATTAAACCCCAAAACGCACCTGACCCCTTAGATTTTTCGGATAACGAAGATATAGGCAATCGGTTTGGTGATTGTGTATTAAGAACCTATCGTTTGGCTTTAGCCGCCACTGGAGAATATACAACTTTCCACGGTGGCACTGTTGCAGGTGCTTTGGCGGGTCAAGTGACCAGTATGAATAGGGTTAATGGTGTTTATGAGCGCGATTTAGCTGTTCGGATGATTATTGTGGCTAATAATAACTTGATTGTTTATACAGATGGGGCAACTGACCCTTATACGAACAATAATGGTAGTACAATGCTTGGTCAGAATCAAACGAACCTCGATGCGGTCATTGGTACGGCTAATTATGATATAGGTCATGTATTCAGTACAGGTGGTGGTGGGGTTGCCTCGTTGAGAAGTCCTTGTAGTGCGACCTTAAAAGCAAGGGGTGTTACTGGGTCACCTGCGCCCGTCGGTGATGCTTTTGATATTGATTATGTAGCGCATGAGATGGGGCATCAATTTGGTGGCAACCACTCGTATAATAATTCATGTAGTAGCAATCGCAACTCAAGTACAGCTTGGGAGCCTGGCAGTGGAACAACCATTATGGGCTACGCAGGTATTTGTGCACCTGATATTCAATCAAACAGCGATGCCTATTTTCATGGCGGTAATTTATCAGAAATGCAAACTTTTATTACAGGTTCGGGTAATACATGTTCTACAAAACCAGCCTATACCAATGCTTTTCCTGCTATTGTATCCTCTACAAGTAATCAAACCGTACCGAAAGGAACACCTATTGTTTTGACGGGTAGAGCCACTGATGCAGATGGTAACGCTTCTATCACATATTGTTGGGAACAAATGGATATTCAAATAGCGACGCAGCCCCCCGTCAATACCGCTACGGGTGGACCGAGTTTTAGAAGTTTTAACCCCAGTTTAGACAGCAGTAGATATTTTCCCAGATTGGCTGATTTAGTTAATAATGTGTCTCCAACATGGGAAGTATTGCCGAATGCTGCCCGCACACTCAGTTTTCGTTTAGTTGTTCGTGACAATGCTGTGGGTGGCGGTTGCAATGACCATATTGATAGGACTTTGACCGTTGATGCCACTTCTGGTCCTCTCGCCGTCACTATTCCGACTGTAGCAGGTATCTCATGGGTAGGTTTGACAAGCCAAACAGTGACTTGGGATGTTGCCAATACAAATGTAGCACCTGTCAGCTGTACCGAAGTTGATATATTGTTGTCAACAGATGGTGGATTAACTTATCCAACCATATTGGCTTCTAACGTTACAAATTCAGGTACAGCTATTATCACATTGCCTAATTTGGCAACAGCTACTGCTCGTATCATGGTTAAGGGGACTGGTCGAGCCTTTTTTGATATTTCTAATAATAATTTTACAATCACAGCTGGTGGTCCTTGTACGCCCCCAATAGTGACTGTGCCTACGGTGACGCAACCTACTTGTGCAACTCCAACAGGAACGATAGTTGTCATTGCGACAGGCTCTGGTACATTAGAATACAGCATTAACGATGGTGCGTCTTACCAAGCAAGTGCTACTTTTTTAGGTTTGGCATCAGGTAATTACAATATTAAAGTGAGATTACAAGCCAGCCCAACTTGTGTGGGTACTTATGTCAACAATCCAGTCGTTATCAACGCTGTTGCAGGTGCGCCAACTGCCCCCTCAGTAGGAACGATTACACAACCCACTTGTGCGGTTGCAACAGGAAGTGTTGTCTTAAATGGTTTGCCCTCAACGGGTACATGGACATTGACACGAAGCCCAGGGGCGGTAACAACCACAGGCACAGGTACAAGCACTACGATAAATGGTTTAGCTGCCAATACTTATACTTATACAGTGACCAATGCGGCAGGTTGTACCTCACAATCTTCCACAAATATTGTTATCAATGCACAACCAGTAACACCAACCGCCCCCTCAGTAGGAACGATTACACAAACAACTTGTGCGGTTGCAACAGGAAGTGTTATCTTAAATGGTTTGCCCTCAACAGGTACATGGACATTGACACGTAGCCCAGGGGCTGTAACAACCACAGGCACAGGCACAAGCACGACGATTTCTGGATTATCTGCTAATACCTATACTTATACAGTAATGAATGCGGCAGGTTGTACATCAGCGGCTTCCGCAAATATTCTTATCAATGCTCAACCAATCACACCTACGGCCCCCTCAGTAGGAACAATTACGCAGCCCACTTGTACTGTAGTTACAGGAAGTGTCGTCTTAAATGGTTTACCCTCCACAGGCACATGGACATTGACACGTAGCCCAGGTGCAGTCACAAGCACAGGGACAGGTGCAAGTACAACAATTTCGGGATTGGCACCCAGTACATATACTTATACTGTTACTAATTCAGTAGGTTGTACCTCCTCTGCCAGTGCCAATATTGTGATTGATGGTTCATTAGTAACGCCAACACCCCCCTCAGTAGGCATCATTACACAACCAACATGCTCAGTCGCAACAGGCAGTGTCGTTTTAAATAGTTTACCAGCAACAGGCACATGGATATTAACACGGAGTCCAGGTGCTGTCACAAGTACAGGTACAGGTACAAGCACCACTATTTCAGGGTTGACGGCAAATACCTATACTTATACAGTGACAAATGCTACAGGATGCGTTTCGTCTGCTTCCGCTAATATTGTTATTAATGCTCAACCTGCTACGCCGAGTACCCCCTCAGTAGGTGTCCTTACACAGCCCAATTGCACTGTTCAGACAGGTTCAGTAGTTTTAGGTGGTTTACCTTCTGGCAGTTGGACTATTAACCCAGGTAATATAACAGGTACGGGAACAAGTACAACAGTATCTGGTCTTGCAGCTAATACTTACAATTTTATGGTAACGAATGCGGTAGGCTGTACCTCAACTCCTACAACAGGAGTCGTTATTAATGCTGCGGTAGGATGTTGTAGCAATACAATTTCGCCTACTATTACCTTAACATCGCCCACAAACAATTCATTTGCAGTAACAAATAAGACCTTTACAGCGACGGCTGCTGATGCCGATGGGTCTGTGATTCAAGTTAATTTTTATTTGGTTACAGGTATTTCGAAGACAGGAGCCATTACGCGTTCTTTGTTAGGAAGTGATAATTCGGCACCTTATTCATTCGATTGGACAAATATTGTAGGTGGTAATTACAGTATTCAAGCAGAAGCTATAGATAATTGTGGTGCAAGAACTTTCAGCGCGATTAATACTTTGAATGTATTAGAAACCTATACGGTACTTATCACATCACCTGTTTCTGGACAAAGTGTTGTTCCAGGTTCAAATTTAAACATAACAGCTGCCGTTGTTGCCTATACATCACGGACAGTTGCTAAAGTTGAATTTTACAAAGATGATGTCAAAATAGGTGAAGACTTGACTGCACCTTATAACTTTTTATTGACAAACGTTCCTTCTGGGGGCTTTACCTTGTCTTCCAAAGCCGTAGATAATATGGGCGGTATTTGGAGTTCTCCTTTTTATTACTTTTTAAGTCTCAGTGTGCCTAATGGTGCGGCATCTTCAAATAATGTTAGCGATAATTTATTACAGGCATCGCCCAATCCTGCCCATAGTCAAGTTGTTCTGAATATGAATGTTGCACAAGAGGGAGAATATCGTTTATCTATTAGTAATATGGTTGGTAAAACAATGGTGTCAAAAAAAGCAATTTATAATAAAGGCACTAATACTGAAACTTTTGAAGTTTCGACATTGCCTAAAGGTGTTTACATTATTCATTTAAAACAATCAGAAGGAAATAATGTAGTCGTACAAAAATTGATTATAGATTAATTGAGAAATCATTATTGTACAGTTATCTTAAATACTTAAGTCACACGAATTGCACAGATTACAGGCGTAAAAAGATACATTTTTTATTATTTTAAACAAAATAGCATAAAATGTATTAAAAATCATTCGTGTAATTTATGCAATTCGTGTCACCTAAGTATTTTTTTTATTTATTAGTAAAAGTTAAAAGAACATAAAATACAATGAAAATAATAGAACCTAATATGAACCTACTCCTTTTGCTGTAAAGAATAATCAAAATGTGCTTTAAAATAGTACTTATCTATAAGATTCCTGTTTTTTACTTTTTTTAGCGTATTATAAATACGTGCCTATTTTCTTAGTTGAAAGTATTGTTGCAGCTCTTACTTGGGCGGAAAGACGCCCTTTTACCGATGTTTTAGCACCCAAAGGAGCGTATATTATACGTTTAGCGCAAGAGAAAGGAACGAAATCGGTCATTCAGAAATTGATTATTCAATAACTGGATATTGTGAAATAGATTAAAAAGAAATAGCGTCCCGAACATTCAGGACGCTATTTCTTTATGCCTTTGACAAAAAATCTGAAATGTACCCCCTCAGTAAAATAGCACAGAAGTTGCCTCAATTTACATTCTTACTTATTTCTTTAATTTTTCATTTTTAATTGAGTATAAATACTATTCTCGAATTTTAACCAATTTCTGAATATAACGTTTGCCCTCTATCGCGATGCTAAAAATATAAGTACCTGCACTTGCCCCTGCATCCTGCCATGTTAAAGTCATTTTGTCTGAATGGGCAGTTAATTCTTGTTCGCTAAATATCTTTATTGGTTGACCTAACATATTGGTTATCAAAGCTTTCATAACTTTTGCTGAAGCAGGTTTCTCTATTTTTATGGTCACCAATTCCTTAAACGGATTTGGATAAATAGTGATTTTTACACTGTCTTTTCGAGCCTCTGCTGTATGGGTGAGTCTGATTCCACCAGTATCGTCTCGACACGTATCACAAGGCGTTTGCAAATTAGGCTCAAGCGCAATAAAAGCGGTATAATTTGACAAAACACGATGTGCTTTACTTTCTTGAATGATGCGACTAATAAGACTATTGCTCGATGGTGTTGCCTCCAAAACACGGATTTTGTTCGCCCCATGTATTTGTCTATTCGATGAGTCGTTTTGTGCTGTTGGATTACTTTGAAGCGTTAATTTCCCTGTAATAATTTGATTCAAAGCATTTGTGGTTGTTATTTCGACGGTTAAAGGCAAATTTCCTTTGTATTTGCCAACCTGTATGTAAGGTTGATTAATCAAATTCAAGGCATTGTCTTGCGGATTATAGCGTTCATACGTTAAACCAATAGTCGGTTTTATCGTTACGTCAATCGGTGAATAAGGGACAAGCTGTTGAAAAATGTCAGCAGCCCCTTTTTCAACGTCTGCAATAGGTGCATTCCAATTCACTAAATTAACAAAATTGCCGCGTGTATTGGAAGTTAAAACATTGTATAGCAACTCATTACCATAGTAATAACGGTTCTGATAAAAAAAACTCGGTTGGAAATTGCGCGTTGCAAAATCGAACACATGCGTAATAGGTAAAGGTCTGTATTGCTGTTCCAAATCATTAAAAAGACTTTGAACCGATGCAAAAGCAGGAAAAGCATCATTCGACGATATTAACATCACCTCTCCGCCACGTTGCGTTTTAATAAAGTCAAAGCCCTCTGCCAAAATACTCGTCAAAATGCTTGAATTGCCTATACCTACTGAGGGGTCATTCATGGTTGAAAAAGCGCGCTCAATATTAGCACTATCGGCAACGACCCATTTGCTGTTTACTTTTCGGGTCGTCAATCTATTATAAAAAATATTGAAGGAATCACGTGGTGATAAGTTATCACGCAGGTTTTTTTTGATGATATTTAGGACTTGTCCGTTAGAATAAGACGTATTTGAAGCATCATAATCCACTAAAAACAATATTTTTTTAGGCACAGAAGTCTCATCATTCAATATCGCTTTGGGTAAAAAAGCCAATTGATAATGCCCTTCGTCTGTCGTTCCTACAAGGGGCGAATTTGAGAAGAAATAGGGTTTATTTTCAACAGATTTATAGGTGATATTGGCAGATGATAAATAATTCAGGCCAGACAATGTGGCGCGTTTTGATATGCCAAATGTCGGGTCTGTTTCTGTTGTCCAATTTAAATTAGGTGCTATATCAACCGTAGACAATTTCCAGTCATTAGATTCATAAACAATAAGATTGACGTTCGGGATTTTTAAAGAAGTCAACAACATACTGAGGGGTATGGGTGCCGTCAATTGAGAAGGCGACCATTTTGCAGGTACAAAAAAATTCAATTTCATTCGTCGCGTTTGATTCCCAACCAAGGGGAATATGCGATATTCATAGTTAGTTGTCCCATTTTTATACAAAATAGAAGGATCTTGTCGCCTTTTGACGATGCCTTCGTACACACTCGTTGCCGACCACCTATCCCACAACAAGGCTTTCATAATAAACGTATCAACCCAAAGCCAAGAGTCATTGACAGCTGAACCCTGTGGCAATTGAAAAAAATGTTGAATTTCTAAGGTGTCACGGACAGTATTGTATTGAGTCTGCTGTGCCGAATAGGTCATATATACACCATACTCGATATACAACCCACGTGGGCGTATCGTAATAGTGGCATCCATAACATTAGGTGTCGTACTTCGACCTGGTAACTTTGGGTCAACGACTCGCATGGAGTTCTGTGATAATAGATAATGCGGAAAAAAGAGAGAGAAAATCGTACAAATAGAAAATAAGAAGGTTGTGAATCTTTTCATTTGAAGATGATTTTAAGGTGAGAGAATGGATTAAAGTCCCAACAAAATTAATACGTTGAAAGGATAAATCCAATTTTATAAAATCATCTAAGTATTAAATAATAGGGTAAGTGCAAAAAAAAAGCCTGCGAACAAAGTTCGCAGACCAATCAACATTTGTTAACCCCAAAAAAATTATACCATGAGTACAAAACTCTTTATGTCGAAATGACTATTTTCTATTTTCTATCAAAAACGTTGTCTTGTTTCATTTCTGATAGGACAAAGATACATAAACTTACAAATGATGCAAATAAAAAGCATAAAATTTTTCAAAAATTTTCAGGCATTAACATATTTCGGCACGATAGCTTTTTTTGAAAAAAATCATAAGTAAGGCTGAAATATATAAGGCTCATTTTTTGCAACAAAAATTGTTAAAATTTCACAATTTTATGACAAAACTTGCTTCACAAGTTCCGCAGCTTCTTTCAATTCGATGGCAGAAAAAACTTTTAGACCTGATTCATCAATCATCTTTTTAGCGATGTCCGCATTCGTTCCCTGAAGGCGCACAATGATTGGCACTTGTATCGCGCCTATATTATTATACGCATCAATCACACCTTGCGCCACCCGATCGCAACGTACGATACCGCCAAAAATATTGACAAGGATAGCTTTGACATTCGGGTCGCTTAAAATAATATTAAAAGCTTTCTCCACACGTTCAGCATTTGCCGTACCGCCCACGTCGAGGAAGTTTGCGGGCTCTCCACCTGATAGTTGAATCATATCCATCGTTGCCATTGCCAGACCGGCTCCGTTGACCATGCACCCCACATTGCCGTCAAGTTTGACATAGTTCAACTCCGCTTCCATCGCTATGACTTCTGTAGGGTCTTCTTCAAGTTTGTCGCTTTGTGCTTCGAGGTCAAGATGACGGAAAAGGGCGTTATCATCAATAGATACCTTCGCATCCACTGCCAAAATGCCATCATCAGACGTTTTCAAGCAGGGGTTGATTTCAAACAGACTGGCATCACTATCCACATATGCCTTATATAAAGAGGTGACAAAAGCTGACATTTCTTTGAAAGCCTTGCCACTTAAGCCCAAATTGAAGCAAATTTTATTGACTTGAAAAGGACGTAAGCCCAAAAGCGGGTCAATCCATTCTTTATGTACAAGGTGTGGTGTTTCTTCTGCTACTTTTTCAATGTCCATACCCCCCTCAGTAGAATAGATGATGACATCACATTTTTTACCTCTATCCATCAACACAGAGATATAATATTCTTTCGGTTCGCTGACTCCGGGACCATACACGTCCTCACAAACCAAAACTTTGCTAACAAGTTTCCCTGTAGCAGAGGTTTGTGGGGTAATGAGCATCATGCCGAGGATGTCCTGCGCTTTTTCTTTAGCTTTTTCAGGCGTGGGCGCAAATTTAACACCACCACCTTTGCCACGACCACCCGCATGAACTTGAGCCTTGACGACGCAACCTTCACTGTTGCGTTCTGTGCGTAGGCGGGTTGCTGCCTCAAAAACTTCATCAGGGGTATGGCACAAAATGCCTTCCTGGATTTTTACGCCGTAGCTTTTCAGCAATTCCTTGCCTTGATATTCGTGTAAATTCATAACTTCAGTAGATTAAACCGATTATTCAGTCGGTGATTTCTAAATGAATAATAAAATGTTGATAATCAATAGGTTAAAGCGTTTTTGCTTTAATTCATCAATGGTTTATTAAATAATGTGTCAAAAGTAAAACGCTGATAGGTAATAGCCAAATTTTTGCACCTTAATTATATAGAAAGCTATATATTTTCATAAAATGCTTTTTTTACCCATTTTAATCCAATTTTATATCGCTGATTGACTCCAAAAATTCACCTATTCTTCTTCTTTTGCCTCTTTAAAATATGAATTTATATTAATATTAAGGCAACTTGAGCGTGAATAGGACATTAAATAGGCTGCTGGTAAACTCTCCAAATTCAGAAATAAGGCAGATTTCAAAAAAAATAATGCGCTAAAAATGTTTTTTTCAAAAAAAAATTAATTTTTTTTTCGAAGAAAATGCTGTTCAAATCTCAAAAAAATACCCCCCTCAGTATTCATCTTTTTGAAAGCCGTTTTTTTATTAAAAATATTGGTCGAGTAATATAGGGATTTGTTCTGTCAATATTTGGCATACGTCGAACTACGAAAAAATTCGTGCAACTTTTTATGAGGGTTTGCAGTCTATTAGGTGTCTTAAATGTAGAAACAGCAAAAGAGTTGTTTCTAAAAAGTACAAAAAAGAGGATATCGCTTTAAGTTATTAACGCTCAATCAATTAGTTTTTAATAGGGACATTATAAAGTATGAAAATAGGTGCGTTCATCGAATAAATAGATCGTCGGGAGCCTTAAAAAAAACGTTGACACAAAAAAAAAGACCCTTCATCCGATACCTCCTAAAATTGGTCGAATGGGGCTTTACAATCTGTAACTGATATACCCAACTTTGTGTCATAAAAGCAGGAAAAAAAAGACAGGAAAAAAGCATATAAAAGACCTCTTTAAACTTAATAAATATTTAACCCAAAAAACATTTTTAAATTTTTATTAAAAAATATCTTTGCGCCATGAACCAAATAAAATTTTGAAATGTTCTACTGTTCATTGTATATTTGCAACATAATTGAGGTTGAAATGTTAAAATTTTGACCCAAACAAAATTAAATTCCGATTTTAGTAGTTAGTTTTAAAACTAAAATAATTCACTCGATTGTTTAACAAATTTAAATTTTTTGAAAATGAAAACCCGATTGTTTTTTATTCTGATTTTAGCGGTTTCGCTATTCACAAACACCATTAAAGCCGAAAACGGCTCATTCAGCTACGACCTTGGTGGTGGCACTAATGTAAAAATTTCTGCCATTTTAAATACCAAAGCTGTAGTCGTCAGCTTGACAAATGTTACAAATGAGGAAGTAACAATTGTTCTTGAAGGAGAGGAAGGTACCCTTATCACTGAAAAAGTAAAAGGTATGCCCAATTTTTCTAAAAAGTACAACCTTATTAACCTCAACAAAGGTAGCTACCGCGTTATTGTAACGAAAAAAGCAACCAAAACCATTCAACCTTTTGAGTTGACAAACAACAGTGTTGTTCTGTTTGAAAGTGAGCGTAAAGAGAAATTTATGCCTAATGTCAATCAAAATGGCACAAAATTAGACGTTAACGTTCTGTTGGGTAAATTCTCTAACATAAAGGTTAATATCTACGACAACGAAGGTCGCAAAGTCTATGATGACATTAATTATGTCGTTATGATGTTGCACAAACGTTATGATTTGTCGAAATTGGCTTCTGGAGGCTATGTTGTGGAAGTAATTGCGGGTGATGAAACCCAATACTTTCCTATTACACTCTAAAAAGGTTGGTTTAAAATGTAATTTGATTTTAGATGAATGAAGTATGAGACCTGTCCCGATACATTGGGACAGGTTTTTTTTATTTATAGATAAGTCGTAGAAATAAAATATTTGACAAGTTTTGCTATGCAACTTATTGAAAATAAATACTTTAGTTATGCACTATTTATCAATCATCATTTATCATTTCTTTCTTCATTTCCTTATGACAATTTTTTGACACCGTCAATGAACAAATTTTGCTGTAATATTGTCTTTCAGAAACGATAGTAATACTATCATTTTTTAAACAACATTAATAAAAATCAACAATTCAGTGACTATTCAACCAACGTTAACAACTTTACAACGCTTTTTTAGAATTTTACACACCGACCGCAAGGAGATAGGCTATATATATGTGTACGCTATTTTTGCAGGTCTCATCAACTTGACTTTACCACTTGGTATTCAAGCCATTCTCAATATCATTCAAGGCGGTGCTGTGTCGTCCTCTTGGTGGTTGTTGATTTTAGGCGTCACTTTAGGCACTGTGTTCTCAGGTTTGCTCGTAGTGATGCAAATGACGGTCAGTGAAACCTTGCAAAGACGTCTATTCACGCGTGTATCCTTCGATTTTGCTAAACGGCTACCCAATTTACATACTGAAGCTGTCAGAAATGAACATCTGCCAGAAATTGCTAACCGATTTTTTGATACTTTAACTTTACAAAAAGGCTTACCAAAACTACTCATAGACCTGTCAACGGCATTGATGCAGATTGTTTTTGGTCTTTTATTGCTCTCATTTTACCATCCACTTTTTATTTTTTTTGGTTTTTTATTATTGATTTTACTCATTCTTATTTTTCGTGTTACGGGGCCCACTGGGCTTAATACAAGTCTAAAAGAATCGAAATTTAAATATAAAGTCGCTTATTGGCTCGAAGAAATCGCCAGAACTCTACAAACCTTCAAATTAGCAGGCACTTCAGATTTACCCCTCAGTAAAACCGATGAATATGTAAGTAATTACTTGGATGCCAAACGCAGTCATTTTCGCATTTTGCTCATTCAATATGCCAGTATTGTTGGCTTTAAAACGCTTATTACTTTCGCCTTACTTTCATTAGGGGGCTGGTTGGTCATCAATAATCAAATCAATGTCGGGCAATTCGTGGCGGCTGAAATTATTATCATCATGATTTTGGGTTCTTCTGAAAAAATGATTCTTACCATGGATACGGTTTATGATGTTTTAACAGCAATTGAAAAAATTGGTGCGGTGACGGATTTACCGATTGAAACAGAAAAAGGTGTTGATTTTGCGGAAATGAATACAGGTCAAGGTATAAAATTGGACATAAAAGACTTAAATTATCAATTTGGTGACAATTCCAAGCCTGTACTGAGGGGTATCCATTTGAATATTCGTTCGGGCGAAAAGGTATGTATTGCAGGTTATAATGGTTCTGGAAAAACAACTTTAATTCAAATAATATCCTGTTTTTTATCCGATTTTGAAGGTTCTGTTTTATATAATGGTGTACCACGCAACAATTTCAATCAAACCTCGCTCCGCAATGCCATAGGGGATTATTCGGCTCAAGAAGATATTTTTAAAGGAACGATTAGGGAGAATATTGCATTAGGTTATACCCATATTCAATTTCAGGACATCGTTAAAGCTTGCGAAGCCGTGGGCCTTATGCCTTTTATCAGCACATTGCCACAAGGTTTTGATACTTTACTGCTTCCAGCGGGTAAAACACTGCCCCGCAGTATCATTTCAAAAATAATTTTAACGAGAGGCATTCTCAACAATCCACAACTCCTTGCTATTGAAGAACTTATGGCGAATTTGGGCTATGCTGACCGCGTCCGCATCGCTGATTTATTAACCGATAAATCGCAAAAATGGACACTCATAGCCGTAACCGACGACCCTGTTTTAGCGTCACGCTGCGACCGTATCGTTATTATGAAAGAGGGTCAAATCATTGAAGAAGGGAATTTTGAACAAATTCAAAAATCCACTCATTTTAAAAAGATATTTAAAACGTTTGAGGAAATATGAAATATGAAAAATTACGGCATTCACCATTCACCATTCACCGTTCACCATTAAAATCCATGCTGAATATATCTGAAAATCATATCACAATTGATAAATCGAAATACAAGGCTTTTGAAAAAACACATCTTGTAAGAGCGCATATGCTTTTTCGTCGCTGGATATTTGCGCTTTTGATTATCAATATCATCATTTTGTTCATGCCATGGACGCAAAACATACGCGCCAAAGGTGTGGTCACGACCTTGTCGCCTGAGCAACGTCCACAAACCATCAATACCGTTATTGCAGGTCAAATCGAAAAATGGTATGTCCGTGAAGGGCAATTGGTCAAAAAAGGCGATACAATTGTAAAAATTACGGAAACCAAGACAGAATATTTTGACCCACAACTTTTAGACCGCACACAAGCACAGGTGGAAGCCAAAGCCAATTCCGTTTTGAGTTATAATTCAAAAGCGAATGCTTTGCAACAACAAATTGCTCAAACTTTGCAAGAATTGCGCTTCAAAAAAGAGCAATTACAGAACAAAATAGAGCAAACCAAACTCAAAATTGAAGCCAATCGCAACAAAATGATAGCGGCTGAAAAAGACTTTGAAAATGAAAAAATTCAAGCCAACCGTACTGAAGAACTCTTTAAACAAGGCTTAAAATCACTCACAGACCTTGAAAACAAGCGTTTAAAAGTGCAACAAACGCAAGCCAAACAGATAGAAGCGCAAAACGAATACACTCAATCTGTTCAAGAATTGGACAATTTGGCGTTTCAACTGAGGGGGGCAGACAGCGAATATCGGGGCAAAATTGCAAAAACTGAAAGTGAACGTTTCAGCACCCTTTCTGATGGTTTGGAAGCCGAAGCCAACGTCAATAAATTGAAAAATCAATATGCGAACTACGAAGCGAGGGCGAAATTCTATTATATCGTTGCGCCACAGGATTGTTATATCACGCAAGCCCGTACGATGGGCATAGGTGAGACCGTCAAAGAAGGGGATGCTATCGTCAGTATTGTACCTGAAAAAATGAATTTAGCTGTCGAAATTTTTATTGAACCCATTGATTTGCCTTTGGTACAAATCGGTAAACCAGTGCGTTTTATTTTTGATGGTTGGCCTGCATTCGTTTTTGCGGGTTGGCCCAATGCTGCACTCGGTACTTACAGTGGAAAAATTGCAGCAATTGATAATGTCGCCAATGCCAAAAGCAAATTTCGATTACTTGTTGCACCCGACTCGGATGCACCTGCTTGGCCCCAAGCTCTCCGACCAGGTGGTGGAGCTGTAAGTTTCACGTTACTCAAAGATGTACCTGTGTGGTATGAGTTGTGGCGGCAGTTGAATGGTTTTCCACCAGAATATTATCAGGAATTTGGAAAAGAAGAAGGGAAAAAAAAGTAATTTCTCTATGAGTATTTAAATTTTTATAAGTGTAATAAACTCCAAAGACGAGGATAAAATATAAAAATAAAATAAATTATATGAAATTATTTATAATATTCATTTCATTAATTTTCATACATTTAAACACGAACGCTCAACAACCCGATAGCGTTTTGTCCTTATCCGATTTTTTAAAATGGGTGGAGCAAAACCACCCAACGGCTAAAAGAAGTGTATTGTTAAACCGTATGACAGAAGCAGAAATATTGTCCTCAAAAGGTGGTTTCGACCCAAAGGCGTATGGCGACTTTGAGCAGAAATTCTTTAAAAATCAAAAATATTTTGAATACGGTGAGTATGGTGTGAAAGTACCCACAGCGTTTTATGGTTTAGAAGTTAAAGCGGCATACAACACATCGGAGGGAAATTTTATCAATCCTGCCGACAAATTGCCGCAAGTCGGTCAAGCTGTTTTGGGCGTATCTTTCCCAGTTTTACAAGGTTTTAGGATTGATGAAAGGCGCGGGAATAGAGACAAAGCCAAACAGACACAAGGCTTAAATCAAGCAGAACGCACGATGTTATTAAATGATTTAGCACTTGAAGCAACCACCGTTTATTGGAAATGGGTTTTTGCATATCAACAAAAAATAATTTTTCAACAAGCGTTAAATATTGCAGAACAACGTTTTGTACTCATAAAAAAATCTTTTGACTTAGGAGACCGCATGGCAATGGACACTTTAGAATCGTGGACGCAAGTTCAAGACCGTCAACTCCAATACAATGAGGTGCAACAGGATTTTAGAGAAGCCTCCTTAAAACTCAATAATTTTTTGTGGCGTGAAACGGCAAATCCACCAATCGCTTTTGAAGATTTAACACCCCAAACTTTTGAAAAAATAGACCCCCTCAGTATAACGCCTATTTCGACGGAACAAAAACAATTTTTATTGCAAAATATCGCTCAAACACATCCTTTACTGAGGGGGTATGATTTCAAATTAGCGCAATTAGATATTGATAAACAACTGAAAAGAGAGAAGTTGAAGCCTAAGCTCAACCTCAATTACAATTTTTTGGGCAACGGTTTTGCGTTCAATAATGTATTCACAGACAATTATAAATGGGGTATTCAATTCAGTACCTCGACGCTTTTTAGAACTGAACGGGGCGATGTACAAATGGCAGATTTGAAAATTGAGAACACACGCCTTTTTCAACAACAAAAGCAACGAGAATTAGAGAATAAACTACAATTAGCGTTTAGAGAGGTTGAAAACTTACAAGCGCAGATACAAATTCAAAATCAATCGGTTACGAATTTTGAAAAATTGCTATCTCTTGAAAATACCCGTTTTCAACTTGGCGAAAGTTCCTTTTTCCTTATCAATAGTCGTGAAACTAAGTTCTTAGAAGCACAAATAAAACAAGCTAAATTGCTAACAGAGTTAAATATTGCTCGCTCTACAACAACTTGGGCAACTGGATTTTTAGGTTTTTAAAAATTCAAATAAGATTTACGAAATCTTAAAGATTTCGTAAATCTGTAAAACTGCCACAAATAATTGATTACCAACGCTTTAAAAAATTCACCATCCACCATTCACCATTCACCATTACTTTCGTAACTTCGCCCAATGATTACGCAAAAAACAGTACAAGAGATACTTACAGTCGTCCGCATCGAAGATATTGTCGGCGATTTTGTGACCCTCAAACGCAAAGGCGCGAATATGGGCGGCTTATGCCCATTTCATAATGAAAAAACGCCTTCTTTTAATGTTAATCCAGTTCGCAATATTTTCAAATGTTTTGGCTGCGGCGAAGGCGGTGATTCTGTGTCTTTTTTGATGAAACATGAAAACATCAGCTATCCAGAAGCCTTACGTTATATTGCCAAAAAATACAATATTGCCGTTGAAGAAACCGAGGTTTCAAAAGAAGTGATACAGGAAAAGCAAGCGGCTGATGCCCTTTTCATCGTCAATGAACGGGCTTTGAAATTTTATCAAGAGCAACTTTTTGAGACAGATAAAGGCAAAAGTATTGGTCTTCAATACTTTAAGCAACGTAGCTTTCGCGAAGAAACCATTCGCAAATGGGGCTTGGGCTTTGCACCTGAATATCGTGATACGCTCACAAAGACGCTTGTTACTGAGGGGTACTCAATTGAAAATTTGCGAAAAGTCGGTTTGACCACTTCTTATGACAACGATTTTTTCAGAGGTCGTGTTATGTTTTCTATTCAAGGTTTGTCGGGCAAACCAATTGCTTTTGCAGGGCGTATTATGCAAACCGACGCCAAAGCACCGAAGTATATCAATTCGCCTGAAACAGAAATTTACCTCAAAAGTAAAGTGCTTTATGGCTTGTTTCATGCCCGAAAAATGATTCAAAAAAATGATGAGTGTATCCTGTGCGAAGGTTATACAGACGTTATTTCGCTGCATCAAGCGGGTATTGAGAACGTGGTAGCGAGTTCGGGTACTTCCCTAACAATTGAACAAATACGTCTTATTAAACGTTTTACGCCAAATATAAAAATAATATATGATGGTGATGCTGCTGGTATAAAAGCAGCAATACGAGGTTTAGATTTGGTTTTGGAAGAAGATATGAATGTCAAAATCGTTTTGTTACCAAACAAAGAAGACCCCGACAGCTATGTTCAAAATGTCGGTGCAACCGCTTTTTTAGCGTATATTGACAAGGAAGCGAAGGATTTTATCTTTTTTAAGACCCAAACACTGCTTGAGGAAGCGGCGGGTGACCCCATTAAAAAATCTAAATTGGTCAAGGATATTGTAGCGAGTATTGCAAAGATTCCAGACCCCGTTAAACGACAATTATACATCAGAGAATGTGCTGCTTTGATGCGTGTTGAGGAATCGATTTTGGTGGGGGAAACTGGGAAATTAATTCGTAAAGGACTCGATGACAAAAAGGCAGGACGTGCCGCACCGCCCCCTTCCGTTTCAGACGAAGCAGGGCAACCCACTGACAATCAAAAAATTATAGAAGAAACGTTTGGTGAAAAAAAGCAACAAAGTAGTGCTGTCGGTGAAGCAGACCATCAAGAGAAAGACATCGCTCGTATCCTTGTTGTGCATGGCGGTGAAGTATTTGATGTGGAAAATAATGTCACTGTTGCCGCCTTTGTCTTGTCAAATATTGAAGATGTGATACAGGATTTTGATAATAAACTCTATCAACGCATTGCCCAAGAAACGGCGACCCTTTTAGAAAAAAATACCCCCCTCAGTATTCAATACTTTTTGAGCCATAAACACAAGGAAATTCAAGATTTTGCAACTACCATGTTGTCTTCCCCTTATGAATATTCCGAAAATTGGGAAAATAAGTTCAACCGACCACTTGAAACGCAAAAAGCACCTGATTTGAATTTTATTCGGGATGCTGAACAGTCGCTCAAACGGTTCAAGTTGCGTAAAGTCTTTAAAATGATGAGTCACAACGAAGTCCTACTGCGCAAAGCGGAAATGGATAAAGACGACTCCATGTATATGCGTCACCTTAAAATTCAAATGAAGTTGAACGATATGAAAGGGCAATTAGGTAAGGAGTTAGGAACAGTTGTTTTTAAATGATGAAATATAAATGATGAGATATGTATGATTCATCATTTATATTTCATCATTCATATGTCATCATTTCCTTTAGAAACAGTTTATAAAACAAAATTTATTTAATTCGGTTTCGACCTAAGCAGTTATAAATTAACAATGCGAACACTACTATTTTTACTGCAAAAGGAATTTATACAGATTTTCCGCGACCCTGCTATCTTGCGGATTATTTTTATGATGCCCATCATGCAGCTTATCATTTTACCGTTTGCGGCAGATTATGAAGTCAAAAACATTAATTTGAGTGTAGTGGACAACGATCATTCGACTTATTCACGTCGTTTGATAGACAAAATGACTGCTTCTGGGTATTTTCGTTTGACGGATTATTCTTTTTCTTATGACAAAGCGATGAAAAAAATAGAGCATGAAAAATCAGATTTAGTAATGGTCATTCCCACCCATTTTGAACGTGATTTAGTACGTGAAAATACAGCAAACATTCAGCTTGCTGTAAATGCCGTGAATGGTGTCAAAGGAGGCTTGGCAGGAGCTTATGCAGCAAATATTATTAGAGAAGTGAATACCGAAATTCGGCTCGATTGGATGACGCCGCAAAAAATTACCCCCTCAGTATCAAACATCGAAATTACTTCTGCATTTTGGTACAATCCACATATGGATTATAAATTGTTTATGGTGCCAGGTATTCTCGTCATTTTGGTCACGATGGTCGGCGCATTTTTATCAGCGTTGAACATTGTTAGGGAAAAAGAAATAGGTACCATTGAGCAACTCAATGTCACCCCCATTGCTAAATGGCAATTCGTTTTAGGCAAATTAATACCGTTTTGGGTTTTAGGTCTTGTGGTATTAAGCATGGGTTTATTGATGGCTCGGCTCATATTTGGCATCGTTCCTTTGGGTTCTGTCTTTTTGATTTTGGCGTTTGCAGCCGTTTATTTATTAGCTTTTTTAGGATGGGGTTTGCTTATTTCGACGTTTGTAGATACACAACAGCAAGCCATGTTTATCTCCTTTTTCTTTATGATGATTTTTATTATGTTGGGCGGGCTTTATACCAATATTGATTCGATGCCAAATTGGGCGAAAGTCGTTGCACAATTCAATCCTGCAAGTTATTTTATAGAGGTCATACGCATGATTGTACTAAAAGGCAGTGGTTTCAGCGATATAAAAGAACATTTTATCAAAATGGTCGGTTTTGCTGTATTTTTTAATGCTTATGCGGTTTGGAATTATCGTAAACGAAGTTAGGTCAATAAATGGATAATGGTCTAACCAAACAGTTTATTGAAATTTTATCCGAAAACCCAATAATTTTTGGTTATTTAATGCACATGCTTACAAATTATTCGTTAAATTTGTACAATACAACTTAAATCCTTTTTTTTACAAAAAAATCTTTACTGTCATGCGTAGTATTTCAATCAAAATGGGTCTTCTGATGTTGGCAGGATTTATTTCTTTTTTCTTGCTGATGTACTTCATGGGGTTAGGTCATCGTATCGAACTTCGCGTATTTAATGGTGTCATTCACGCTTATTTCTTAAATCGAGCCATAAGAGCATACTATGCCCTTCATCCTGAAAATATCGGCAATTATATGTCAGGTATTGCACAAGGTATGAGTGCATCGGTCATTGGTGTCGTCGGATTCACCTTGTTTATGACTATTTTTCTATGGTTGAACCCAACGCTCATGAGTGCCATTCGCCAAGATTCACAAATGGGTGAGTACCTCCATCCGTTTACAGCCAGCCTTTTTATTCTGGCGGAAGGGCTTGTTATCAGTCTAATAGGATCATATATTGTAACACGCATTTTGGATTTAACACCTGATAAAGGTTGATTTTTCTTTTTTCAATTAACTAGAATATATCAATGTCGTCTGCTATATTCTTAAGCAGGCTTTCTGAGGCAAATACTGAGGGGGTATAAGGTTTAATCTGTATAAATTGTCAATTAATTAACGACGATAGCAAACAGAACTGCTTGAAACATTATACCCCCAAATTAAATTATAATCAACTTGAAAAATGCTAAAAAAATACACCTATTCACTCCTTACCACTTGTCTATTAGCCTTTGCACTCCATCTTTTCCCCTTTTTACTGAGGGGGCAGAACCCAAGGGATGTGCGTCGTACTTTTTATACATTTCAAAAAAATGCAATTGGTAATCCTGCCTATGAAAATCCACTCGTCGGTGGTTTCAATTGCCCAGAATTTAGTGAAGTGGATGTGAACAACGATGGTAAACTCGACCTCTTTGTTTTTGACCGCATCGGCAATGCAACCGTCACCTATTTAAATGTCAATAATAAATATGTTTTTAGCCCCGAATTCGTAGAAAATTTTCCAAAACTCAACGATTGGGCTTTGTTGAGAGACTTCAATGGCGATGGTATTGCGGATATTTTTACTTATAACGATGGTGCAATCGGTGGTATTCGTGTTTTCAAGGGCAAAATGGTGAACAATAAAATCGCCTTCGATAGAATGAACTTTGCTTTCCGAGGCAATATCTTAAGCTATCCCTTGAATGGTTCACCTACTAATATTTATGTTAATACCGTTGATATACCAAATTTTGATGACATTGATGGCGATGGTGACCTCGATATTTTGAGTTTTGAAGTTGGTGGCGGTCATGTTTATATGTATAAAAATTTGAGTGTAGAGCGCAACTTCAAACGCGATAGTCTTGTTTTTGACCTATACGATGATTGTTGGGGTAAATTTTTAGACAATGGTTTCACTAAAATGGCAACATTAGGTACGGCAGCGGGTTGTGCTATGGGAATTATACAAAGACATCCAGGAGCATCAATCACGACTTTTGATGCCGATAATGATGGAGATAAAGACGTTTTATTAGGCAGTATTTCTTTTGAAAACTTAAACTTTTTGATGAATGGGGGTTCCCGCACAGCGGCATTAATGACCAGTCAAAACAATAATTATCCGCCAAATACTGAGGGGGTCAATTTGCCCCTTTTTCCTGCATCTTATTTGTTAGATTTAGATTTTGATGGTAAAAAAGACCTCGTTGTTTCTCCTGCTTCTACAAATTATATAGAGAATTATGCCGTCAATTGGTTTTATAAAAATACAGGAACGAATGCCGTTCCGACCTTTCAACTGCAACAAAAAGACTTCCTCATCAGAGATATGATTGACTTAGGCACTGGGGCAAATCCTGCGCTGGTTGATGTCAATAGTGATGGTTTATTGGACTTGGTAGTGGGCAATAGTTCATTGTATGTGCCGCAAAGTGGACGTGATGCGCGGTTGTTTTTGTTTCAAAATGTAGGCACAGCTTCTACACCTGTTTTTAGGTTGGTAAATGACAATTGGTTGAATTTTAAGAATTTATCCAGTATTGATAATTATAATTTTAGCCCAACCTTTGGCGATTTAGACGGTGATGGCGATTTAGATTTACTCGTAGGTGAGGAAAGCGGTACATTCTTTTTTGTTGAAAACAAAGCAGGCTCTAACCAATCCCTCAGTATGGCAACGCCGATTCCAGTTTGGAAAAATCTTGACGGGGGTGCTGCTTGTAAACCTCAAATCGTTGACCTCGACCGCGATGGTTTGCCAGACATTGTGTCGGGTACGCGCAATGGTTTTATACGTTTTTTTAAGAATATAGGAACACCTTCCATACCAAATTTTTCAACAACACCGACTAAATCAAAATTGGGTTTTGTGGATGCAGCACAATTTGGTTTTCCAACTGGTTTTGCGGCCCCAGTTTTTATCAATTTGGGTAATAAATATGTTTTGTTTTGTGGCACAGAATCGGGTAGAATTAAGGTTTATGACAATATTGACGGTCGGCTAAACGATACTTTTAGGCTCGTCAACAATGATTATGGCGTCTTGCGTGATGGTGGCACTTTGACTTTATCCATCGGTAATGTGGCGACAAATGACAATAAATTAGAGATGTTTGTAGGCAATCAGCGCGGCGGTTTATCGGCTTATCAAATGTCATATAATGTGGATGGTACAACGCCTACGCATGATATTGTTAATCAAGACTTTGCAAAGGTTTTTCCAAACCCTACTACTGGTCAATTAACGATAGAATGTGATTTAGATAGAGAAGATATTACAAAACAAATCCACCTTTACAATGGGATAGGGCAATGTGTCAAAACAGCTTTTTTTACAACCCCTCAGTATCAAGTTGATTTATCGGGTTTAGCGAGTGGCGTTTATTTTTTAAAAATACAAAGCAATTTTAAGCAGCAGTTGCTAAAAGTCATTAAAAAATAAGGACAAAAAGAAAGCCGAATGTTTCGCAACACACGGCTTCTTTTATATGGTGTAAAATTTTTTACAAATATGAGCGCATTTCTTGTGAATTATAAGATTTGCGAAGGCGACGAATTGCCCGTTCTTTAATCTGACGAACCCGTTCGCGCGTTAAACCGAAGGCTTCACCGATTTCTTCAAGTGTCAAAGCTTTGAATTCATTTAAGCCATAATAGGCTGAAATAACCTCTTTTTCACGTTCAGACAGTATGGCTAATCCTTGTTGTACTTCTTCGCGTAGCGATTCATCGAGCAAGGAG
The DNA here is from genome assembly GCA_031411275.1 of Saprospiraceae bacterium. Taxonomy (GTDB): domain Bacteria; phylum Bacteroidota; class Bacteroidia; order Chitinophagales; family Saprospiraceae; genus JAAFJT01. Next base: position 27,118 of record JANOAU010000085.1, read on the forward strand.
GTATCCGGCATCCGTTCGTCATTTGTCACAAAAACATCCAACATAGTCGCATCGCTGTCTTCACCACCCAAAGGCGAATCCATAGAAATGTGGCGCGTATTGGAGCGCAACATATTAGCAACTTCTTTGGGGGTCATTTCCAATATTTCTCCCAATTCCTCATTGCTTGGTTCGCGCTCAAACTCTTGAACAAATGAAATATAAGCTTCATTCACACGATTATATGAACCAACTTTATTCAATGGCAAACGAACAATACGGCTGTGTTCGACAATCGCTTGAAGAATAGATTGGCGAATCCACCAAACAGCATAAGAAATAAATTTAAAGCCTTTGGTTTCGTCAAAACGACGGGCGGCTTTCATCAAGCCTACATTACCTTCGTTGATTAGGTCGCTTAATGTTAATCCTTGGTTTTGATACTGTTTGGCTACCGATACAACGAAACGCAGATTGGCTTCTGTGAGACGCTCAAGGGCTTTTTCATCGCCTGCACGTATGCGGCGAGCCAATTCAGCCTCTTCTTCACCTGAAACCATCGTAATTTTGCCGATGTCATTCAAGTATTTGTCGAGGGCAAGGCTTTCTCGACTGGTAATTTTGTTAGTAATTTTTAACTGACGCATGGATTAGAAACGTTTTAAAAGCTTTGGATGTGATTGAAAGATTTCTTTTTAGACGATAATTAGTAAAAAAAGTTGCATTTAAAAGTTAAAAAAATTGACATTTTAATAAAAATGGTTTAAATGCAACGTTCTATCAATATTACAAATTAACTGCCAAATTAGTTCATCCCTTTTTTTATATTTTTGATATTATTTTTTTAAAAATGACGAGATTAAAATAATACTATCATGTTTTTATCATATTGTAATAGTGATTATTTATAAAATATTGATAAATATGCGTTTATCTGAATTATTGACATGTTTTTTATTTAATATGCAACAAGAAATGCAATTATTTAAGGGAAAAGAAATTAATTTTTAATTTTTTTTTCACTCAAAATACTGAGGGGTATCTAAACAAAAATTGTGTGCGCGTTGATTGCCTTTCACACTCTACAGGGGATGTCACGACATTATCGATTATCGTCTACTATATCTATCAAAATGCTAAAAACTCATCAATTTGTCTTTCAATATTCTTCAAAGTTGCTTCATCAACGATATTATTTTCTTCATCAACCATTTTATTAAAGGCTGAAATAGGGAGTAAATTAGGCAAAACTGTGACACTCATAAACATCATAACGCTTGTAAAATGTTCTAAACCTCGAATATTCCCTGCGCGACCTGTCGCAACGCCGACCAAAGCCGCTTTTTTATTTTTAAAAACAGACATTTTGGAGCGAATCGAACACGCATCAACGAATAATTTCAAAATGCCTGGAAACGAGCCGTTGTATTCAGGTATAACAAAAAACAATTTATTGGCTGGAATCAAATAAGCATCTTCTATATCTTTAAACGAGGGTGCTAATGTATCTTTTTGATACATCGCAGAGCCGAAAACATCATATGGTAAGTCTTCAAGTGAATAAAGTAATACTTTCTCGGGCGTTTTTGACTGTATCACTTGGTAATAATGTTTGGCTAAAATATGGGTCAAACCGTCTTTCCTATCTGTTCCTGATATAATGGTAATCATTAATAAAAATTATTAAAATGCAAAAATGTTGGTGAATGTAGGAAAACATTCATTTTTTTCCAAGTGTTTAAGGTTTGATTCTGATTTTTTAGTGAAAAGTGACTAAATGTTTTACTTTTGCTGTTGCACTTGAAACAATAATTTTGAAAATCAGATATGAAAAATATTGAACTGTCTCGCCTTTTTTATAATGAAATTCTGAAAATTCACCAATCAGAAATTCTTGAAAACAAGCCCAAAATACAGGCTTTGCAGCAGCTTTTGCACACTATTTTTTTTAATGTGACGATGGCGGAACGCGTGCCGTTTAATACATTTTTTGCACGTATGGCTTATTCTTTTCAAAAATATGAGGTACCTATTCGTCGTCAAATGACCATTCACCATTTTAGAAAAGCTTTGCAAAAAATTGATTTTCAAGAAGATACGCATCCTATTTATCAATTAGGTTTGCGTGCTTGTGCCGATGGGGTAAAAATTTTTTATGGCGAAGACCCCCCTCTAATTGTGCTTAATATTCTACCACCAAAGGAAAATTTCACGTTTTCACCCACCGAAGTTTTTTCTAAAAAATCTCAAATGCGGGTCGTTGTTTTGCGCGACGATGCGGCACAAGAGCAGTTTGTCGGCATTGACGAAGAGACAAATCAGGAGGTGCGGATTCAATATTATATCGCTGAACGCAATGAGAATTTTAGAAAAAGTGTCGCCGTTATTCGACATATTTTTGGTTATCCAACAACATTACATTTACTCAATGTGGAAGTCAACAAAGAAGGTATTTTGCGCCCCCGCGCCTTCGTTATTGAGCCTGATTATTTGGTGGACGTGACAGCTGTTGCTGAATCTTTTAGACATCACAGTGCCGAACCGTTGGTGTATATGTTGACAAAATTTTTGCCTTATCAAGCCACTCCAAGCATCATGAAGGGCAATATTGCCAATTTTTTTCTGGATGAATTGATAGCCAATCCAGAAGTTGGTTTTACAGAAACGTTTCGTAAAACCTTCAAAATCAATCCTATAGCGTTTTGTATTTTTGATGAAAGAGAGGTCAGACAGATTTTTGAAGACTGCAAAGGTCATTTTATTCACCTCAAACGCATTGTTACTGAGGGGTTTGATAAAGCAGGTATCAACCGCGAAAATTGTTACCTCGAACCTTCATTTTATGCACCAAAATATGGTTTGCAAGGTCGCCTCGATTTGTTTTATCAAAATCCCGAAACGAGCAAATCGGCTATTGTGGAGTTAAAAAGCGGTAAGCCCTATCAACCCAATATTTATGGCATTTCAAACAATCATTTTGCTCAAACTTTGCTCTATAATTTGCTTGTTGAAGCTGCATTTGGCGATAAAATGAAGCCATTGTGCTACATTTTATATTCGGTTTTGGAATTAGATAATTTGAAATATGCGCCCAATTTGACTTCGCAGCAATTTGAAGCCTTGAATATTCGCAATCAAATTTTGTCTCTTGAACAAGCTTTAATTAATTTGAATAAGAAAAAAACAGTTATTGGTAGGCATCAAGCGAACGGTGAAGGAGACTTTTTTACACGTATTATCAACAAATTGTTACAAACAGCTTCGGGTTTTGAAAAGAGGGATATTGAGTTGTTTTCAAAAACATATAACAGTTTATCAGATTTAGAAAAAAAATATTTCACAGCGTTCAGCAGTTTCATTGCAAGGGAACATCAGATTTCAAAAATAGGGCAGGACAATATCGAAACCTCAAATGGCGTCGCTTCTTTGTGGCTTGACAAGGCAGATGATAAGGAACAAAATTTCTCTATTTTCAGTCATTTAAAAATTATTGAAAACCATAGTCTGGAGGATAATCCATTAATTGTTTTTCAAAAAACCTTGAAAACCAATGCTTTAGCCAATTTTAGGATTGGTGATATTGTTGTTTTATACCCAAATTCTATTGAGGAACAAAAAACAGAGGCTGTGGAAAAGGCTGCTATTTTGTTAAACCAAATTTTCAAATGCTCTTTAGTGGCTTTGACGAAAGAGACGGTAACTTTGCGGCTTCGTTCGCGACAACTCAATCAATATATTTTTCAAAAATACGATTTGTGGCATGTTGAACATGATTTGCTGGATAGCAGTTACAACGGTATGTTTCGAGGGTTATTTGAGTTTGCAAAGTCGCCACAACGTAAACGCGATCTGTTACTAACGGTTCAGCCGCCAGCCCAGTCCAAGCCTCAAAATGTAACACATGTTCCTGAAATGACAGAGGAACAGAACCATATTTTGCAAAAAATACTCGCTTCAGAAGACTATTTTTTACTGTGGGGACCGCCAGGAACGGGCAAAACGAGTGTGATGTTGAAGCATTTGGTCGGTCATTTGATGAAAAATACGACTGAAAATATTTTGCTATTGGCATATACGAATAGGGCAGTGGATGAAATTTGCGAAGCCATTGAAAGTTTGGGTGATTGGGTTAAAGATGAGTATGTTCGTATCGGTTCTCGTTACGGTACTTCGCCCCATTTTCAAAATCAATTATTGGATAAAAAAATAGATAACGTAACGACACGTAAAGAATTGATAGCCGTTATCAAAAAACATCGCATTTTCGTTGCCACCGTGGCTTCCATGACGGGCAAGTTGGAATTGATGAAACTCACTGATTTTCAACGCGTTATCATTGATGAAGCATCTCAAATATTAGAACCACAACTGGTTGGTTTGCTGCCTTTGTTCAATCATTTTACACTCATTGGGGACCATAAACAGTTGCCGGCCGTGGTGCAACAGCCCGAAGATGAGTCGGCTACGGATCTTCAAACTTTACATACTGTTGGATTGAAAAACCTACGTCATTCGTTTTTTGAACGCCTTTACAAACGAGCTATTACTGAGGGGTGGTCTTGGGCTTACGATGTGTTGAGTCATCAAGGACGTATGCACACAGACATTATGCAGTTTCCGAGTCAACATTTTTATGAACAAAAATTGAAAGTTTTGCCCGATGGTATGAACGGTTTTCAGTTGCAAAGTATTGATTTTCAATCAGATAACTTTGAAACGCATTTTGAAAAACTGATAGCAGAACGACGCGTTTTGTTTATCAATACCGATACTGATTTGACCAATAGTTTTAACAAAACGAATGTGAATGAGGCGCGTATGATTGGTCAATTAGTGAAAGTGTTTGAAAAAATATATCAATCTAAAAATCAAGTATTGAACCCCAATTGCATTGGTGTGATTACACCGTATCGAGCGCAAATTGCTCAAATACAAGCCACGCTTAGAGATTTGGATTTTGATACCGACAAAATTACGATTGATACGGTCGAGCGTTATCAAGGCGGTGCCAGAGAGGTCATTTTGATTTCGTTGTGTACCAATCATGCGTCTCAATTAGCATCGCTCGTGTCCCTTTCAGAGGAAGGCGTTGACAGAAAATTGAATGTGGCTTTGACCCGTGCGCGCAAGCATTTGGTCGTTATCGGCAACAAAAACATACTGAGGGGGTCTGAAATTTATCGGCGATTTATTGAAAGTTATGAATTATTGTAACTAAGTAACAGCTTAGAAATAAGTTCTATCACATCTAACATCTTGTAACCCGTCGTTTCAACGGCGGGCGATAATACGTCCGATTTGGCCCATCTATCATCTTTACAAGACATGACATCAAAAAACATCAAAAAGATATGATGTTTTGTAAAGATGATAGATGGTAATTGTGGGTTACTATAGCCCACCGATTGAAAATTGGTGGTTTCAAGATGTTAGATGTGGTAGAACTTATTGAATTAGGTTTACTAAGTAGGCGACAAGCGACAGTCTTTGTAAGGTATTAAAAATAAGAGATTTACAAAAAAATAAAATTACCGTTTATATAAGTAGAATTAAGTAGATGAACAGTAATAAACGGGAAATTGATTTCGTGGAGATATTTGATAATCAACGTTTTACGCTATTTATCATTCATCATTTATCATTCATCATTTATCATTCATTATTACCTACTTAACCGTACTACAAACTGTAGGTCGTGTTACGTTAGAATACTGAGGGGGTTAAAAACCGCGGCGACTGGCTTTTAATGTTTTAATTTTATCTTGAACAAAAGGCACAAATAGCGTCGGTTCTCGACAAATGAAAACAGGTAATTGTGCTTCTCTGAAATAAGGGTTTTGAACTTTACCAAATTCCTCAACCTTATTGAAGAGTTTGTGAATATCCTCCGACTCGTCATTGACATATATTAAGGTAGAAATAGGCAGCGAATCTGGCATCCAATAAAGGTAATTATCGCTAAAACTGAGGGGGTGTGGTATATTTTTTCCTAATATCAAAACCGCAGAGGCTTGACCGTAGTTTTCACAATAGATGGCACACTGCTTTTTTTCGTCATCTGAAAGGGATTGATATGCCCGACTGACTAAATCCGCTAATTCCTGCCAACCCGTCATATCGGCATGGTCTTGTGGCAACGGATGCACCTGGCCGCCTTCCCATCGTAGAAAACTATCGCCCATGAGGGGTTTCACTTTTCGCAAATAATTTATCATTTCCGCAGGAGGCAAAGCAAACAAAGACATCGGTAGGAGTGGCATAGGTAAAATGAACAAAACGGCTAATAAAATGCCTTGAAATGCCTTGTTCCAATACTTTTCTATGGCCCAACCCCCTACGCCAAACAGGATGGGATACATACCCAATGTGTAATAAGATTTGGCATTTAACAAAGCAAACAGGCTGAAAGTGATGATAAAACTGAATCCAAGGGGTTGTAAGTCTTTTTCTTTTTTATAAAATAATACAGCGATCAAGGCAAAAAGCCACAACGTAACGGCGTGGATATTCATCAAAAATTGGTCTACGACAAAATGGATTAACGACACATGAACCAACTGATTTTCGCGCAATGCACGCATGTGATACAAGACGGGCAGACCTTGTTGAAATTGCCATATTACATTTGGTAAAATAAGGATGAACCCTAAAAGCACAGACCAAACAAAGTATTTGGATAAAAACAAACGGCGGGAAGGGCTGATTAATAAAGCGACTAAACAGCCTAAAACCATAAAAGCGATATTATATTTATTCAAAAAACCCATGCCCCAACTGGCACATAAAGGCAACCATACTGATGGGTCTTGTTTTTTAATTAATTGAATAAAAAAATAAGCAGAAAGCGTCCAAAAGAAAATATCAAAGATAACAGGTTGAAACAAGGAAGTTGACCATAAATAAGAAGGGGAAACCGCAAAAGCCGCACAACTGACAAAGACGGCTAAACGATTGCCTCCTAAAAATGAAGCGGTGAGACCGACCAATACGACGATAGCAGAACCACTCAAAGCCGCCATTAATTTGATACCTAATGGGTTATTATCAAAAAAAATGTCAGCGATATGAGCGACAAAACCGATGAAAGGTGGCACGGAGGCGAAACCCCAATCTAAATGTTGACCCAAAGCCATATACAGGAGCTCATCACGATGAAACTCATAATTTTTGGCAGTAATGAGATGAACGATGAGCAAGAGTAAAGCCCACAGCCCGATAATGTAACTTTTTTTCATTTGTTATGCAAACTGTCTCTTTCTACATTAATAAAACGCTGTACTTTGCTGTAAACGCTGTCAAAACGTTCAGGATGATGGGCATATACTGCCATGGTAGAATCGAAATCTTTGCTCGTAACACCGTGTTTTTCAAATATTTGTGCATAATAAATCGGATTTATACTATCTCGAACCCGTTGTATTTCTGTTTCTGTTAAGGCTTCTGCTGTATGCACATCTACCAATATCGAAATGAGTTTTTCTTCTGAAATAGGTGTGTTAAGATTACTTTGACACGCCGTAAAAACGAAACTAAACATTAGTAAAGTACAAACTATGAGAGGAGTGAGCGGGTGACTCCAAGTCAGCCGCTCACTATGAAGCACTCTATGGGAAACATTTTTCATTTTTTTCTATTTTATCAACTATCCATTATGTATTATCAACTATCCCTTATCCCATTATTTATACATTTTCGGAAACCACAAACCCGTTACCCGCGCTGTTTTATCACTAAACTTTGACCAATCATCGACGTTCAAGGCGATACGAACGATACCACAAGTGGGTAAGTTCTCAATCGGGTCTGGATTAAAATTATTTGTAAAATAAGTCAATGTTGGATTATGCCCAAAAAGGAGTACCACATTGGCTATATTGGGCAAATTGCGAACGATATTGAAAATATCTGTTTCTACCGCCTCATATATATCGGATTGATAATCAATTTGTTCTGCAGAAAAGTCAAACTCTTTAGCAAAATACAAAGCAGTGGTTTTAGCCCGCATTGCAGGACTGGAAACGATTAAATCAGGATGCACCCCCGCTTCTTTCAGTATTGTTGCCATGCGGGGCGCATCTGTGTGACCGCGTTTATCAAGTACCCTATCAAAGTCGCGTGCGCCAAGTTCTGCCCAACTGGATTTGGCATGGCGAATGATAAATATTGTTTTCATAGTATTAGTATTTTTTGAATATTGTGATTTGAAAAAGTATTTGAATAGGAACTGCATTTGATATTTGTTACTTAAAAACGGTAAAGTCATAGAATCCTATATTAACTTGCAAGTTTTTTATAACCGTAAGGCGAAAGTATAAAATGAAACTCAATTTTTCACTCGATAAACTCGAATTGTATCTCGACGACGACATTTTGCTCGGCTCAGATGCCCTTCTCAACGCTCAAAAGCTCGTTTCACTGACCGAAGTTGAAAAAAACCTTTTTTTAGCTCGTTTTACTGAGGGGGGTGATTTAGTGGAAACCGAAGTGCAATTGGTGGGTACAAAAGTAAAAGTGGCGACTTGTGATTGTAAGGATTTTCATGAAAAAGAAATCTGTTCACATATTGGCGCTGCTTTATTGACCCTTTTAGAACGCCGCAAAGCAAAAAGTGAAGCCAGAAAAGCGGTCACTCAAAAGGCTACCCAAAACACTGATGCACCGCCAAAATTGACCATTCCCAATATTTTAAAACGCATAGAACCCGCTCAACTTATTGAATTTATAGCAGATTATGCGCGCAATGACAAACAGTTTGCCTTAGCTTTGAAAACCCGTTTCGCCAGCGATTTGTCTTCTGGTACGGTTGAAGAACATTATAAAACCCTCATTGACAATACTTTACGCTCGGTTAAAAATCCGAGAGGACGCATCACCCCCAAAGGTTGGCAACAGGTTTTTACGATGATAGATGAATTGAGACAGAAAGCCGAAACACTTTTTAAAGGAGGCGAATTAAGTCATTGTTTTGATGTCATAAAAGTGACTTTGCCGCTTGTGCATCGTTTGATGCGGACATCTGAATCGCCTAAATCGAAAATAGAACGGCGACAGGTGTTATTGACTGAAATACTGAGGGGGTTCGATGGCTTGTTGGTATCGCCTGAATTGAGTCAACAGATTTGGGATTTTATGCTCAATGAATACAATCAAAATTGCCGTCAGGAATTTTCAACGCGCTTGTTTGATGCCCTTTTGAAGAATGCGGACACTGATGCGAGAGTTGAAAATTTATTGCAAATCATTGAGGGACAAATCATTGCGTGTCGCCAATTTTTGGAAATTAGAGACAGGTTGATGACGCAAAAGGTGCAAGTGTTGCAAAAATCAGGGCGTGTTGCCGAAGCAAGTGCTTTAATATTGAGTGTGTCCAGCAATCCCGATGTTCTATTGTTTGCGGTGCAGAATGCCTTGTCTAATAATGATTTTGAATTAGCTAAAAGTCTGGGTGAGAATGGTTTAAAGATATTTAAAAATAACCCAGCTGCCAAAGAGACGCTGGAAGAAAACCTATTGACTATTGCCGAAAACCAGTCCGATACTGAGGGGGTCTATCATTATGCTGAACGCCGACTGTTGGCAACATTTAGATATGAATTTTATGAAAGACTCAAAAAAATCAACCTTTCATCAGCCAAAAAACAGGACTTGATTCAGAAACTTGAAAAACAAACATACCGCATCGAAAAAAGAGATCTTTTAGCGGCTGTTTATTTTGAAGAAAAACAGTTGGATAAGTTAACGCACATGGTAAAGGACCTGCAATCCTTAGAACTCTTGCGCCGCTATGGGGTTGATTTGTATAAACTTAACGCCGAAACAACCCTTGCACTGCATAAAAAGGTGATGTACGAATACCTTTATACGCATTTGGGTCGCCCACCTGCACAACGGATTCGACAAGTTTTAGAGTCGCTCATAGCTCGAGACGGTTTGCCATTGGCAGAACGTCTGAAAAGTGACTTAAAAAAGGACTTTCCAGAAAGATATTCTTTGAACGAAGAATTGCAAGACATGATGGACGATTTGGAACGCAAAGCCGTGTTAGAACAGAAAGGGCAATTGAAATATGGTTTTTAAAGTTTTACATTTGTAACTATTTAAGGAAGATTAAAATTATCCATTAAATATAAATACACTTCTCAATCATGAAACCAATCATTTACGCCTTTTTATGTCTGTTTTTACGTCTCCAAACGTCTGCTCAAGAAAGCATGACCGTGCGCTTTGATTTAACAAATCCAGAAGATTTGAAGAAAATCAGCATTGTTTCTGCCGATAAGTTTGATGTGGTGACGGTCAATATCGGCAACCTGTCATTTACGGATGCGCCATTTATTGCCGCCTCTGTTCGCCTTGAAGGGCAGCGTTTAGAGCCGTCTTTGGTCTTGAATATGAATGCAAGCGACAAGGATAAAAATAGGATGAATTATGTGCAACTGCATCATTTTCATGAATCGGATGCCGACCCAACACAAGTATTTGTAAGCGAATTGGCTTATTTAGATAAGACAACACAGCATATACAGGTGGTTTGTAAAATTCAGAAACCTGTTTTGGATAAATTGAATACCCTGTCTATTCGACTTTTTAATCCCACAAATATACCGCCTGTAACGGCTACTTCCTATGCACCCGAAGGGGCTTGCGATGTGCCCCCCTCAGTATCTCGCACCGTTTGGGGTGCTAATTTGGGTTTAACAAACAATGTTCAATATAAAAATACACCCACTTACTCGACCGTTACGCACCTCATTGTGCATCACAGCGCAGGTAATAATACGTCAACGAATTGGGCGGCATCGGTGGCTTCTATCTTTGATTTTCATGTCAATGGCAATGGTTGGTCTGATGTGGGTTACAATTATTTGATTGCCCCAGATGGAACACTTTTTTATGGTCGTGGCGGCGGCAATAATGTTGTTGGCGCACATTATTGTAACAAAAACACCAATACAATGGGTGTGTGTATGATGGGGACTTACACAACCGTTGCGCCAACAGACAGTGCTTGGAAAACTTTAGAGCGCATTTTTGCATGGAAAGCCATAGATGTAAATATCAATCCAATAGATGTAAAACCCCTCAGTGATTTGGGTGTTATTCCCGTAATTAATGGTCATAGAAGTGGTTGTTCAACAGATTGCCCGGGCGATTCATCTTTTAATCGTTTGACCGCTTTGCGAACGCGGTTAGCCGCTATGGTGGCGGCTTGTCGTTCCGTTTCATCCAAGGATTTGAGTGATTTAGGAACAGTTTCTCTATCGCCTAATCCAGTTTTGAATGGTAAAATAACTTTGACAACCGATTTGAAAACGACAGAAAAAATAGTTCTTAAAGTGTATGATGTCCTTAGTCGTCAAGTATTTGAACAACACATCGATAATATTGCTTCTTCCTCCACAACCTTGGATATGAGTGCTTTATCGAAAGGGATTTATCTTTTTACTATTCAGGTAGGAAAGGATTTTACAACCCAAAAGGTGGTAATAGAATAGTAAGTAATGATGAATGATAAATATAAGTAATGATAAATGATAAATGGACATAAAGCATTGATTATCAAATATCAGCATGAAATCTAATTTCCCGTTTATTTTCGTTTACGTACATACTGAAACAAAAGAGATTTGCCTAATGAGAATGTCGCTCACTGTTTTTGTGCTTGCAGAAAAACAGTCTATACTTGTTTATAATGCGAATAATGGGATAAAAATGCCGTTAGGCATGGTCTATCGGTAGAAAAACAGTCTAAGTTATTTTCCAAGTACCATCGGTACGGCATATTTTAACACATCTTCAATATGTCATTCCTTTGGAATTGTGTAGTATAACTCCTTTTTTCTACCTATAGACCATGCCTAACGGCATTTTTTACTTTAATTTAGAGCGTTTTTGCAATAATAAATAGATGAACAGAAATAAACGGGAAATTGATTTCGTGGAGATATTTGATAATCAACGTTTTACGCTATTTATCGTTTATCATTCATCATTCATCGTTCATCGTTCATCATTTATCATTACTTATCATTAATTTATCTTGTTCGAAAATTCGGAATGGCTCTTGTCTGCAAAATAGACTATAAATCCTATTCCTTCACAAAGGCTTTTGTCAACTGGGTCGCATCTGTAAACGAGACATGGAGATAATATATGCCTGTCTGTAAATGTTTAATATTCAATTGATAATCCGATTTGTGAATATTATTTTGGAAGGAAAACCTTTTGCCGGTGATGTCCACAATTTCTAAACGGTCTATCGCTTTATTTTTATCGGCAGAGACAAATAAAATATCAGAAGCAGGATTGGGTGCTATTTTAAGCGTTTTATCATCTGCCAAATCAAGGGTTGACACCGATTTTTTGGTATAAATCTCAAAATTATCAAAGTAATAAGTTGCACCTGAATTGGTATTGGGTGCAAACAAAAAAATGAATTGATTAATGGCTTGATGAGACACCGCTGCATCGGGTCGGTCAGTAAAAACAAATGAAAGACGTTCCCATTCATTTTGTTTTGTAGTGACAGCAGTGTAGCGGCTGTGTCTGCCTATCGGATAATTGGTCGATTGGGCTTGTGTTTTATTTTCAAGTTGAAGCAAAATATTGGTGCCTACAGGCGCAGCGGTTAAAATGTCAATATAAAACTTTTTCTCCGATGATGTAAAATCTGCGCCATTTGTCACATCAGCTACATCATAAACCAAGACATCGTATTGTTGGGCGGCACTTCTAACGTACTTGCCAGATAAAGCAGAGCCATTAACGGCATTTTTTGAAGGCGTTGGAAAATCATCCGTAAACGTTCCAGTATTAAAGGTACGGGTAATACGCCCTACTGAATCAAAGTTTTCAAGTATAATGCCCGTACTAAAATTGCCTTCTACTTGCACACCCAATTCAAATTTATAGACGCCACAGGTATTCGTAACAGTCGCCGTTACTTTCCCTCCTGTTGTACCCCAATTAATAACAATATCTTTAGTACCATTGCCGCTCACAACCGTCGCTCCCGTAGGCACAGTCCAAACAATAGCCGCGCCTGTCGGAAAATTGTTGATAGAATAAGTTCTATTGGTTGCCATAAAGGGTACTTTTTGGGGTCCTGATAAATAAGGCGCACCGACTAAATTATATACCCGAACATAATCCACTTCAAAAGCCTGTGGAAAAACCGTACTACCATTCGGATTGCCCGGCCAGTTGCCACCCACCGCAAAATTCAATAGAAAATGAAACTTTTGGTCGAAGGGCCAGCGTTCACTTCCTAAATCATTGCGTGTTATTGTTGAAAAAAGAAAGCCATCAAGAAACCATTTGATGTCGTTTTCTGTCCACTCAATGGCATAGACATGAAAATCATCGTTTAGCCCCCCCTCAGTAAGTGTAAAGTTTTTGGTTAATGACCTATTATTGGGCCAAGGATTGCCGTAATGAATCGTGCCATGCGTTGTTGCCTTCTCATGTCCGAGATATTCCACAATGTCCAATTCGCCGCTTTGGGGCCAACCGCCATAGACATTATCGGTGGGCAACATCCAGAACGCGGGCCAAAGACCTTGACCCACAGGCATTTTCATACGCGCTTCAATTCTCCCGTATTTAATATCGGCTTTGCTGAGCGTGCGTATGCGCCCCGAGGTATAGTTTCGATTCTGTATCGTCTCCCTCTTAGCCGTGATTTTGAGCGTACCATTGGAAACGGTTACATTTTCTTGTGCATACCATTGTAATTCGTTATTGCCCCATTGACACAGGTTAATGTCGCAACCATCTCCAATTTGATAGCTCCATTTGGTTTGGTCTAAGGTAGTGGCATTAAATTCATCTGACCAAACGAGGGTAGGGCATTGTGCAGCTACGGTCATAAAGTTCAGGCATAAAAGCACACAAACAAAAGCCGTCATCGTGTGTGATGCGCGTGTTTTAGTTAAATTCATCATTCTTATTGTTTTTTTTATTAAAATGTAATTGTCATAAAGGTAAACATACTTCACATACATATAGATGCGTGTTCAAAATTTTTTTTCCATATATATTTCAAGCAAAAAGCCCTTTTTTCGATGAAATGATTTTTCTTTAAATTAAAAAAACAAAATCTTTTGAATCCTAAAATGCTCCCCCTCAGTAAAACATGAGACATCCCGAATCTTCTATGTTAGAAAATTTGGGATGTTTCATGTTTGGTGCTTTTATACGGAGGGGGCTTTTGCTTTTATTGCGCGGGTCAAAAGAAACCGAAGCCAGCGTCGGCGCTCGTTGTTGGTGGTTTGTGGTGTATGAAAAACGAAAACCTATGCCAAGCGGAATATTCCAAGTTGGGATAACTTTAAAAGTTTTCCCAACTTGGAATTTATTTTATACTCATTTGAAAAGGATTTGAATAAAATAATCTGATTCTATATCTTGCGTAATGCGACAGCGTTTTGACCGCTACAAATTTCGT
>JANOAU010000086.1:0-18085 GCA_031411275.1 Saprospiraceae bacterium
CAAATTTTGAATCGTTAACGATTCAAAATTTGACTTCGCTCTATAAAAATTCTTTCAGTACGTTTTTTTCTGCTTGCAGAAAAACAGTGAGTGACATTGTATTTAGGCAAACCAATTTTATTTCAGTATAACTAATAACCAATTCCCTAATAACCAATTCCCTAATAACCAATCAACTAATAACTATGACACCTGAAGACATACTTAAACAATATTGGCAATACGACGCATTCCGTCCAATGCAACGCGACATCATTCAATCGGTTTTAGACGGACGTGATACGCTTGCGCTTTTGCCAACAGGTGGAGGCAAAAGTATCTGCTTTCAAGTACCAGCCTTGTGTACTGAGGGGGTGTGTTTAGTCATTTCGCCGTTGATTGCTTTGATGAAAGACCAAGTGGAAAACCTTAAAAAAAGAGATATTGCCGCCGCCGCTATTTATTCAGGTATGCACTATCGAGACATTGATCGACTGTTTGACAATGCTGTTTATGGTGGCTTGAAATTTCTCTATATCTCTCCCGAACGTTTGATGACAGACTTAGCAAAAGAACGCATTAAACGCATGAATATCAATTTGTTAGCGATTGACGAAGCGCATTGCATCAGTCAATGGGGTTATGATTTTCGTCCGCCTTATCTTGAAATTGCTGCCATTCGTGAATTTATGCCTCATGTGCCTGTTATGGCATTGACGGCAACCGCTACACCTGATGTGGTGACAGATATTTGCAAAAAATTGGAATTCAAAAAGAATTATCAAGTTTTTCAACAGGATTTTGAAAGAAAAAATTTGAGTTATATCGTTCGAAATGAGGAGAACAAAGAGGCGAAATTATTAGACATTATTAAGAAAACAAAAGGCACATCTATCATCTATGTCCGCAGCCGGAAAGGAACAAAAACGCTGGCTGAATGGCTTCAAAAATACGGTTTTAAAGCCGATTTTTATCATGCAGGATTAGACCCCGAAGAGCGCAATCGTCGTCAAGATGCTTGGATTTCGAACAAAACACAAGTCATAGTTGCTACGAATGCCTTTGGTATGGGTATTGACAAGCCCGACGTGCGGACGGTTGTGCATTATGATTTGCCCGATTCTTTAGAAGCATATTTTCAAGAAGCGGGTAGGGCAGGGCGTGATGGTAAACGGAGTTATGCTGTTTTATTAGTCAACAAAAGTGATACAAATAATTTGGAAAAGAATTTTGAGGTGGCTTTTCCCGAAATGAAAGAAATTCGACGGACTTATGAGGCACTCGGCAGCTATTTGCAATTGGCAGTGGGTGGAGGAGAGGGCCAGAGTTTTGATATGGATATTGTGGAGTTTGCCCAACGTTTTAAATTAGATGTTTTGAAAACCTATTCTTGTCTAAAAGTCCTTGAACAAGACGGTTGGCTGGTTTATACTGAGGGGGTGCATCAGCCTTCCAATTTGATATTTAAGGTTAATAGAGAACAATTGTATGATTTTCAAATCAGAAGACAGGATTTTGAACGTGTTTTGAAGGGTTTATTGAGGGCTTTGTCGGGTGCATTGACGGATTATGTGAATTTTAATGAATTGCAAATTGCACAATTTTTACGCATGTCTGTTATAGATTTAGAAAAAATATTGCACTATTTACACAGCGAAAACATCATAGATTATCGCCCACGAAAAGACAAACCCCAAATCGTTTTTCTAAGAGAACGAGCTGACACACAGCATCTTTCGATTGATTGGAATTTGTATATGTTTAGAAAAAAACGGGCAGAATACCGTTTAAAAAAATCCATCGAATATGCTGAATTAGATATTTGTCGCTCGATGCAATTACTCCATTATTTTGGACAAACCGATGCCGAAAAGTGTGGTGAGTGCGATGTGTGTTTAGAAAAAGATAAAGCGAATTTGGAGACCGATGATTTCACTGTTTTTTCAGAAAAAATAAAAGTGTTGCTCAAAAGAGAACCTTTATCACTCAAAGAAATTGTGGATTCATTCGCCGAAAGACAGCGCACAAAGGTCATTCAGACGATTGGCTTTATGTTGGATGAAAAGGTTTTGAAAAAGGTAGGGGATAAGTTTACGATATGAAAAAAATTATTTTCACCGTTACTAATGACTTGACTTACGACCAACGTATGTTGCGTATCTGTACAACCCTCGCTAATGAGGGGTATCAGATTCAATTGGTTGGTCGCTTGCTTCAATCGTCAAAACCTTTTGACAATCAATACTTTACGGCACACCGCTTTCACATTTTTTTCAGTAAAGGTAAATTGTTTTACATCGAATATAATCTCCGTTTGTTTTGTTGGCTGTTGGTTCAACGCTTCGATATTGTCTGCGGCATTGACTTAGACAGTATTTTACCTTGTTATTTTGTATCCATACTGAGGGGTAAAACGTGCGTGTATGATGCCCACGAATTGTACAGCGAAACACCCGAAGTCACTCGTCGCCCGATGATTCAAATGGTGTGGTTAGCCGTAGAAAAATTCATTGTGCCACGTATCAAATATCGCTATACGGTCAGTCAATCCGTTGCTGATGAGTTTGAGAGACGCTACAGCACAAACTTCGCACTCATAAGAAACTTACCCTTTTTAAGTGAAAAGTTAAAAGTTAAAAGTGAAATCTCCGCACCATTCGCCATTCACCATTCACTATTCACCATTAAAATCATTTTATATCAAGGCAATTTGAATGAAGGACGCGGACTTGAAACGGCCGTTGCAGCCATGCAATATCTTGAAAATACTGTGTTTTGGATTGTAGGAGATGGTGATTTGATGCCTTTACTGAGGGGTATGGTTTTAGATTTAAAATTGGAAACCAAAGTAAAATTTTGGGGTTATGTCGCACCGAAAGATTTGCCGGCTATAACCGAACAAGCGACGGTTGGTTTGAATCTCCTTGACAATAAGAGTTTGAGTTATCAATATTCTTTGAGCAATAAAACGACGGATTATATACAAGCGGGTTTGCCTCAAATTTTTATTAATTTTAAGGAGCATCAACGCATCAATGAGACTTATAATGTCGGTTTGGTCATTGATAGGTTAGAAGTAGATGCGCTTTTGGCGGCTTTAAAATACCTTTTTGACAATCCAAAATTGTATAATAGTTTAAAAATTAACTGTTTTGAAGCCGCAAAAGTGCTGAATTGGGAAAATGAGAAAGTGAAGTTGATTGATTTTTATAAGCATTTATGACACGAATTACACTTATTTTACTAATTTTATTATTAAGATATTGAGATAATATACAATTAGTGTAATCGTGTAATTCGTGTCATAAGTGTGAAAACTAAAACAATATACCCCCCCTCAGTACCCAACGCCGATAAGCAACAGTGTAATGATTTTCAGACCAAGTATTGTTGCTTTCATAACGCACTTGTTGCAAACGGAAACCCAAATCCATGAAAAAATTATAGCGACTCGATGCACCAAAACGATAACCGATAGTCGGTTGAAGCATATAACTGCCTTTCAAATTCGTTAAATTATCATTTTTAATGCCCATAGGATGCCCATAACCTGCTGCAAAGGTCCAATATTCGGCTGTATGACGTTTATTCATATATCCGCGATATTCGCCGAAAATAGATAGTACATTGGATTCGCCATTGTTGAGATAATAAGCATCATAACCAATACCCAAACCACTACCGACAAGGCGATTGAATTGATAACCTACCACATTTTGAAAGCCAAAACCGAGATGTGACATATTGGAACGTCCTAAATTGACATTAAAACTCAAAGCATTGTACATGCCGCGTTCTTCAAAGTTGTAAGGTCTTTCAATGCGGCTTGTTTTGCTGTCGGCTAAGGCTGCCATCTTGATTTTTTGCACTTGTTGTGGTGCAAAACGGACAATTTGACCACTGACTACTTGCATTTGCACGGTATCATTGGGCTGATAAAAAAGGATTTTACCGACAACACGGCTGCCATTTTTCAGATACACTTTATCTGAAAATTCATTTTGTTGTGCTTTGATGTGGGCAGCATAAAGTAGGAGGAAAGTAACAATCACAAAGACGCGTATTTTCATAAGTTGTTGATTTTTAGTGTGTTATTTAGAGCATTCACCTTGAGTATAGTTGTCAATGCCTGCACATTGGGCTTCACAAGGATTGCCATACGTTTTATTGTCACAACCACATACAGGATTGTACTCCTGCGTACAAATGCAAGAGGGATTAGCAGCAAGTGGCGTGCATTCTGCTTCATGGTTGCAACTACTGCAAACTGCCGCTATACTGAGGGGGAGGCAAAGGCAGATAATCAAGCGTAATATTTTCATTTTTTTCATTTTTTAAAAAAGCATTGGGCATTTGAGTACCCAATGCTCGATAATGGACACAATTTAATTTTACTTATTCACAGTGATTTTACTTAGTTCTTTTGGATTGGTAGCATCGGTCACATCAAACTGATAAAAACCATCTGCGCCAATGACCATTAAGTATTTTTTGTTGTTGAAACCATAAGGAATGACATCAAACGTATCAAAACCTTTAATTTGAGCTTTGAGGTTTTGGTCAACTTTGTTTTTATCTGTGGCATCAAATATTTTCAAACCATCGTCGCAGAGGTACAAACTGTTGTCCCAAACTCCTAAACCACGTGGATTTTTCATGTTATAGACACTTATCAGTTGCGGAGATTTCAAATTAGCGACATTGACAACCTGCAATTGATTGAGATTGCCACCACAATTACTGCCCGTCCGAACAGTGATGTAAGCAATGTCATTTTCAACAACAACAGGATCGCACGCTCTGCCGTGGTCGAAGCGACTCATAAAAACAGGTGTGGTCGGATTGACCAAATCGTAGATAAACATACCTGTTGTAGAGCCAATAAACAGTTTGTCTTTGTAAGGGAAAAGTGTTTCGATATTCCAACCGACTTGTTGAGAATTGGACAAAGTAGGGCAATCCAAATTGGTCAGATTAAAAGTTCTTAATGTAGATAAATCTATGCAATACAAATACTTATCATAAAAAGTAAAACGTGCCAACGAACCCCCCACACCTGCGGGTGCAGCGGCAGCACTGCCGTTGTTGCTATTTGTGAAAGCGGTTGTGGACAATGCGCCTGAATTTTTTGTGAAAACAGAGCCATCAGCCGAGTTAAAATATTCATAAGCATAATTATTCGTCAAACGGGGGTCGTTGCAATCAATTTTTTCATTGACTGTCTCTTTTTTATAATCTACGAGCAAGCCTTTTTGTGGGTCACGCCAAAAAGTAGATTGGAAAACATTCTGTGCGCGGCAAGTCAGGCGAGGATTTGTAATGGTTGAGATGTCAATGGTCAATAAGTCTTGATAACTATCGGCATATAGGAAATTGCCTTTGATTGCCATGTCCACATTGCCAACGATGCTAATGAAACCAACTGGGAGTGGTTTAGAGGGGTCGCTGTTGTCAATGACGTGAATACCCTCTTTTTGCTCATTGATAAGGATGTACTTGCCATAAAAATAGATTTTCCCTGTATTTTTCAAAGCACGAGCGGCTTGATACTGAGGGGTCTGCCGCAACTCTGCATCGGTTTTATAAACAGGTGTCCAACGCGTATATGTCGTTTCGTTGGAGCATGTATCTTTGATACAACCTTGAAAACCGACGGCGAGCAAAGCGCACACTATGGAAATGGAAAAGATAAACTTTTTCATGTTTTGATATTTTGACTGTTAATGAATCTTGTTTGCCTTAATAGACGGATAGGGAAGTAGGAAAGGTTGGGTAGCCTTTAGGTTTTTGATATAAAAAAAGTGTGCTTCTAAGCAGAAGCTCGTTTTACATTTTTTTACTAACGTGTATTCTGTTTTGAAATTCAAAAAAGAAAGTTGATTAAGTCTTCTTTTGATATTTTAAGGTGTTCTGAAATTTCAGCTAAAATTGAATTTAGTGTACCAACTTTCAGTGGGTTATGATTAGGAACAGTGATATGATGTTCAGAAGGCTCGTTTGTGGTCAAGCGCATGTGAGAGCCTTTTTGACGGCTGATTTGATAACCCAGTTTTCTCAATAATCGAGCAAGTTGTTCACCTGAAAGGTCACGGGGAGTTTTCATTTTTTAAACTGTTATTAATTCGTCTTTGACATAGTGCAGCCGAATGATTTTTGGTCGTTTATCATCGTCAAAATGGCAAATAGTTGCTTCTCTGATGTTATTTTTAAGTTCTTCAATTGTATCGCCTTCTGTGAAAATGCTTTCACCTAAGGCTTTGGCTGTATAACCGCCTTCAATAGCATCTTCAATTAGAAATATCAATTCAATATTCATATTATTTATATTTTTAGCAAAATTAAACATTTTAAGAAATGTTTGCCTTACGATGATTTAAAAATCTCATTTTAATTTTTTAAAAATACCACCCTCAGTATCCGCCGTATTCTTCAAGATAAAAGTTTTCATTTTTTCCCAATAATCCGCGCCACCTTTTTGATGCAAATCAAAAAACAAATTAAAAAAGACTATACGGCTTATTTTTCATAGCTTTATCGCGTAAAACTAAACAAACACCGATATATACTGTTTTGAACTACAAAAAGCGAATTTTATGGCACTTATCAATGATGATTTATTGTCCGCAATGACCACACAATCGGGTCAAAATATATTAGACTTGTCTAAGAAAAAACCGATAATGCTTGTTTTTTTGCGCCATTTTGGGTGTCAATTTTGCCGACAAGCGATGGATGAACTCTCAAAAAAACGAGAAGAATTAGCAGACGTGGGGACTGAATTGGTTTTGGTTCACATGGCTGAAAATGACGTAGCGGATAATTACTTTAAGAAATTTGACTTAGTGGGTGTTAAACATATCAGTGACCCTGATTGCCGTTATTATGCGTCTTTTGGATTAATGAAAGGCAGTTTTACGCAGTTATTTGGTTTGCAAACTTGGATAAAAGGATTTTCTAATAAGGCAAAATATGGCAATGAAATGGGGAAACATTTAGGGGATAGTTTTCAAATGCCTGGTTCATTTATGTTGTATCAAGGAGAAATAATAGAGCGGCATATCCAGAAAATGGCTTCTGAGCAACCCGATTATGAGCGTTTTATACGTTGCTGTGTCCTTCTCACTGAACCTAAAAAGAAAGCATTGTTGGATACTGAGGGGTAATAATATACAAAAAAAAGTTTTCGTGATGTTATTGCTATGTTTTGTTTGAAAGAACGTAATTTTGAGTCAAATTTTGAATTTCATAAGAAATTCATATATTACTAATACCGTTCTACTACTTTTAAACAAACGAATACCCAAATCACTTTCTCTTTTTTAATTATGAAAAAGGACTATTTGAGGATAATCTTCTACAAAAAACTGTCAAAATATACGGATAATACCTCTTTCATCAACGATACTTTTGATGAATTGATAAGGCATTATTCTTCCGATTTTCGACAGTATCATGGACTTACGCATATTATAAAACTACTAACTCTGTTTGAAGAATACAAGTTCAGTATTCAAAATAAAGATCTTGTGTTTTTTGCCATTTGGTTTCATGACGCTGTTTACAGTACATGGCGGGATGATAATGAAGAAAAAAGTGCTTTTTGGGCAAAAGAGGTTTTGAAAGAAACGACACTGCCGCCCGAAAGTATAGAAAAAGTCGTACATTATATTAGAGCCACTAAAACGCATGAATCCAATAACGATATGGATTTGAATTTTTTCCTTGATTTCGACTTGTCCATCTTGGGTTCTGATGATGCTATTTATGATGTTTATGCGCGACAAATAAGAGAAGAATTTAGTTTGATGCCGACTTTTATGTACAATCGAGGAAGACGTAAGGTTTTGAATTATTTACTGAATCGCCCAAATATTTATCAAACTTTTGTTTTTCAAAACGCTATGGAATCTAAAGCAAGAGAAAATATTCAAAGGGAATTAAATAAATTGTAATGCCAAATAAAGGATTTCGCTTTTCTGAATACATACCATTGCCCGAAGAAGGAACACCTTTCGAGCGACTATTCAAAATATTTCAAGAACTTTTGATGTACACTTCGGGCGATGTGCAAGAGGCATTAGCTTGGTTGACACAGCTGGATAAGGAATACAATCTGACAACGCCTGAGTATGGTATCGGCGATTTCGTTCAGGATTTGATAGATAAAGGCTATTTAAAACCCGAAAATACTGAGGGGTCGGGTTTTCGCTTAACAGCGAAGATGGAAATGGGTTTGCGCCAAAAAGCCTTGGAAGATATTTTTGGGAATATGAAAAAGGCGAAACGGGGCAATCACTCTACTGACTTTGGCGGTCGTGGCGATGAATTTACAAGCGATGTCAAGCCTTACGAATTTGGCGACCCTTTGGAAAATTTAGCGGTGACCAATACCATTCGCAATGCCCAAATCAATCATGGTTTAGATGATTTTAAGTTGGCAAATGAAGACCTTGAAATGTATGAGACCTTCAATCAAAGCCAAATGTCAACAGTAATGATGATTGATATTTCACATTCGATGATTCTTTATGGTGAAGACCGTATTACACCCGCTAAACGTGTGGCTATGGCTTTGGCTGAATTGATACAGACACGTTATCCGAAAGACACTTTGGATATTGTGGTTTTTGGAGACGATGCTTGGCAAGTAGAAGTTAAAGATTTACCTTATCTCGAAGTAGGTCCTTATCATACGAATACAGTGGCAGGTTTGGAGTTGGCAATGGACTTGTTGAAACGCCGCCGCAATCCGAACAAGCAAATTTTTATGATTACGGACGGTAAACCAACGTGTATCAAAAAAGGAAAACAATATTACAAAAACTCTTGGGGCTTGGATAGAAAAATCATTGCTCGAACGCTCGCTTTAGCTGCTCAATGCCGCAAACTGAATGTGCCTATCACTACTTTTATGATTGCGCGCGACCCTTATTTGCAGAATTTTGTAGATGAATTTACAAAAGCCAATAATGGCAAAGCATTTTACAGCAGTTTACAAGGTTTAGGTGAGTTTATTTTTCAAGATTATAAAAATAATAAGACGAAACGGACGCGGTAATTTTTGTAGAGAATTTCGCAAAAAATTAATTTCTATCAAAGTTTCTACGCCCTCAATTTTTAGCAATCGTTCTACTTTTTACATTTTTTTGTTCATCGTAAAACCAAAATTTTCATTGCCCAAATAAGGTTCATCGTTTTTGTTCAGAAAAAATAAAACGTTGTCATCTCCTACAAGAAATGAAATAGATTCATCGGGTTTGTCTGACTCAATTTTATAAATAACGGCATCAGGATTTTTGGGTGTGCCTTTAATAATTGACCATTTCCCTGTTACGTTACGGGCTTGCCCATCCACGACTTTACGAATGCTATAAGTTGAAGGCAGATAAGTTACAGAATCTCTGTTAAGGATTAAACGCCATTTCAATTTAAAACAAGCCTGACTGACTTTCATTTCGGCATGTTCAGCAGCAATTTCCTGGCACGGTGTTCTTCCATCAAAAATAAGCTGTAAAGGTTTTTCGCTTGACATAGTAATCGAAGAAATTAAAACGCCGTTTGTAGCAACGGGACTTTTTCTGAAGAGTGAATAACCCCAACCGCCATTTCCATTCATCAGTTGATTTTGTGATGTCAAAATGTGAAAAATGTTTTCAGTAAGTTTTACTAATGACACTTTCCCCCCTAAATTGTTACTTTTTAAATCATAAACTTCTTTAAAAGGACGATTTCCCTCGCTTTTAGAAACGGTAAACTGTCCATTAATCGTCCGTTTTTCACCACCACCTTTAAAGCCTAAAGTGTTGGGTTGGCTCTCTCCAAAGGTAATCTCCAAAATAAAAGCGTTTTTGTCGTCTAATAGCAAATGCCACCTCATAAACTCAACTTTAGTGTCGGCAGGAATTAAAAGCATAGATTTGATAGCCTCATCACCCGGTGTGCTACCGACTAAAATCATTTCAGACGGGACATTGGTTGCAAAACAAGAACTTAAAAAAAATACAAACACTAACACAAGTGTGTTTCGGAAAAAGATTTTTATTGTTGTCATATCTCTCTTATTTAAATTTACTTTATTAAGTTGTCAATCAATCTTAGAGAGAGATTTTGCAGCAGTGGGTTGCAACTAACTGTATGCAGAAGGCTTTAATTTATATGAGGCTTTGGAAAAAAATCGAAGTCAGCACCGCCGTTCGTTGTTTGTAGGCTTTTGGGCGAAAAGGAAGATGAAAGATGAGTGGTCATTATTTTCGCTAAACGAAAGGAAGTGGGTGCATTTTTAAAATAATAATCTACTTATGCGTATAGATAAGGTTCATTATTATCCACCATTTGTTTGATATTTTCTAAGACTCTTTTCATATAAATACGCCAAAAAGTATGTGTAAACAGCCAGTTTAATGGGTAAAGCCCGATAATATCGGCGTGGAGTGTATAGGAGTATTCTATCAAAATCTTATTTTCAGCGAGTTCAGTTGTACGCCATTCACCAACGAATTTTGAAAAGCCCAACATCCAAGATTGAAAATTACTCACCTCGATTTTCCAATATTTATTTTCTATCCTTTCAATGACCTTATCCGTAGAGGATTCCCCCCCTTTGAATGTCGGTGATGGAGCAACAAATACTTTTTTGCTGCCCCCTGGCTTGCCCCATGACGCATCGTCTGAGCAATGCGTCACTTTAGGCATGATACCAAAACCCGTATGCACTTTAGACACATCACAGAGCATGGGCGTTTTAAAGGCTCGTTCCAATGAGCAATGATATATGGTTTTAACAGTAACGCTTGTCGTCATATTACGCTATTTTTATCCGATAATGGGTGGCAAAGTTATACTAAAAAGCCTTGAAACCCAACGTTTTCAAAGCTTTTGAGGGTTGTATACTGAGGGGGATTACGTAGGGTTGAAGACGCATATTATAGTGGGCTTTGGTTTCTTAAACACAAGTATCGGAAACATAAAATCTGTGCTTAAATTGTAGCAGCGATAAGCCAATTTTTCTTTTAGCAGTATTTTGTTAAGATGCAGTTTGTGCTTCTTTATCTGCATTATATTCTCATTTGAAAATGGTTTGCCTAAAATAATAGAATCAAATAATTGATAACCAACGTTTTATATTTTCACTTTTCGTTTTTCACTTTTTATTTAGTATAGTTTTGACACATGTTTTGAAAACAAATATCATTTTTGTGATAAAGTTGCCAATAATTTTTCTAAATTATCAATAGACATTGTAAAACCTTCTTTAAAGCCCATTTCAATCATCTTCTCCAAACGGGCAAGAGATTCATTGTAAATAGTAATATTGACTTTTGTCTTTCCATTTTGTTCGCTAAAATTATATTCCCATTCAGAACCTGGCAATTCAGGCTTTTCATCGTTGTCTGCAAAAGCATTATACATTTTAAAATTGGTTTTTGGCGTAATGGAAGTATATTCCTGAACTGACCAACGCTCTTGTCCTTCGGGACTTACCATAGCATAAAATCTTCGTCCGCCAACTTTGAAATTCATATATTTTGTTTTGGATGTCCAGGGTTTAGGTGCGACCCATTGGTCCAATATTTCTGGTTTGGTAAAAGCATCCCAAACCAGCGAAAGTTCAGCATCAAATTCTCTGGTTATAAATACCGTTTTTGTCGCTTTGTCTACGGTAAAATCAAATAGCAAATTGTTGTTCATTTTTTATTTTTTTTAATTGTTGATAATACATTGTCGAGTTGATTAAATTGGACTTCCCAAATTGCTCTGAATTGGTTTAACCATTGGTCAATCTCTTTCATTTTTTCAATTTCAAGTGAATAGTAAATTTCTCTACCTTGTTGTTCCTGTTTCACCAATTCACATGCTGTCAGTATGTGTAAATGTTTTGATATTGCTTGTCGTGTTGTGTTAAAATTTTCGGCAATGGCATTAGGGGTCATTGCTTGCATGGCTATTAAAGCAATAATGGCTCGTCGGGTTGGGTCAGCTATTGCTTGAAAAATGTCTCGTCTCATTTTATCTACTTTTTATTTATGCAACTATTCGGTTGCAAATATATATGCAACTATTCGGTTTCGCAATTTTTTTCACAATTTTTTTTCAGATTTTTGGAAAAGTCAGCCAGAAGAGTTGGTAGGGTAGTAGTCCTAAAATTGGTGTTAACTCCTGCATATAGGAAAGTGATGTCGAATTGAGTGTTTTGTTAATGATTCTACTACAATTTAATAGTGTTGTGAGTGAATTTGGATTTTTCTATTTATTTGAATCCAATTTCTACTAAAGCTACAAGTTTTCTATAATATCTCTGTAACCCCTACCAATAGGAATAGAGACGCCATTAACCTCAACGATTTCAGCTGTATAGGATTCTATTTTGTTTATTGAAACGATAAAAGACCTGTGAACTCGTTTGAAAAGTGGGCTGGGTAAAAGTGCTTCAATTTCATGTGTACTCATTTTTGAGAGATATTCATTTTTTGTTGTCTTGATTTTGATGTATTCCCGTTGGCTTTCGATGTAAACAATCTCTGAAAATAAAATTTTCACTTTCTTTTTTTGCACATTTAGAAATATAAAATCTTTTATTTCGGCTCTTTCAGCGGGGTTATGATTGTCCCTTTGTGCCATTTTTACCTTTGTAACGGCTGTTAAAAAACGCTCAAATTCATATGGCTTTAACAAGTAATCGGTTACGTTTAATTCAAAACCTTCCACTGCATATTGATGATAAGCGGTAGTAATAATGATCGCAGGTGCTTGTGTTAGTGTTTTTAGAAAAGCCATACCTTTTAATTTAGGTAGATGAATGTCTAAAAAAATAAGATCTATACGCATATTCCGCAAGTAATCCGTTGCCAGAATGGCATCTTTAAACGAGCCTCTTAAGTCGAGGAACGGCACTTGTGCGATATAATCTGCTAAGATTTTTACAGCTAATGGCTCATCTTCTATGATTATACAGTTTATTTTAGACATGGCTTGCAAGATTAATTTTTAATTTCACAGTAAATTCGGATTCTCCTTGTTGTACAGATAAATTGTAATCTGTATAAAGCAATTCCAATTGGCGTTTTAAATTAGAAAGACCAATATTGTTTTTTACATACCCCTCTTCAGACAATTCTTCCGTAGAGTTTTTTACAAAAAAGGCTAATTGCTGCTTATGAATGGAAAGATGAATATCCACAAAAGGTTGATACCGAGTTTCAGAAACACCATGTTTGAAGGCATTTTCAACTAAGGGTATCAGCAACAATGGGGGTAAAGCCTGTTTCATATCTTCAATATCATAGTTAAAAGTGACTTGTAAGGAATCATCATAACGCAATTTTTCAAGAGCGATATAGTCACTGATAATTTTCAATTCCTGTTCTATACAGATATATTTTCCATTGGTTTCATAGAGGGTAAAACGCAATATTTTGGATAAGCGTAAAATGGATTCGGGTGCCAGGTCGGACTTATCTCTCGCCAATGAATAGATATTATTTAAGGTGTTGAATAAAAAATGAGGATTGGTTTGTGATTTAAGATAGTTCAACTCTGCTTCTTGTTTTTCAATTCGTAGTTGCTGCGCCATTTCTTTTAATTTCCTATAATCATAGGTATATCTTATGATACCAAAAAAGACAATTGAAAAGAAACTATAAGGAACGTGAAACTCAACGCCTTTTAATATAGACGAGTGTACTTTTAATTCAGAATAAATATGTAACTGAATCCCAATGTACCGCCAAGCATAGAAACCGAAAGAATAGAGCATCAGATGAACAAATATAAGAAAGGGGGCTATTAGGATTCTTTTCCAAGTCAGCTTTATAAAAGGTAAGGTATAGTCAAATAGAATAAAATTGAGAACAATAAGATAGCTAATGAGCCATATATGATTCATGAACCTTTCTAAAAAGATGCTCCAATTTTGTATTAAATCGCTAAACAGCCATAGCGTCAAATAAGCCGCACCAATCCATAAATATAATTTAACCCTCTCTCTTAATATCATCATCTTTTTAGTTATACTCATTTAAAAGTGGTTTGCCTAAAATAATAGAATCAAATCCATAATAACCAACGTTTTATATTTTTCACTTTTAGTTTTTCACTTTTTATTTAGTATACTCGATTGATTCAATCAACCCTTCCATTTCCCTGCAAAATTAAGCAAATTTTGAATCAGCTCACCACACAATAAAGTTGTTCATAGACCATAAACCGTTGTTTGTTGACGCACCCTTTCTACGCTTTCTTAAATCACATATCCTTGTATCAGTATTTCTGAATACTCATAGTGAAATGAGTAAAATCAGTGAAATATAAATTATTCAATTTAAAAACGATTATTATGAAAGAGATTATTTTTTCAATTTTAATGACGCTTACCGTTAAAGTGGCAACGGCTCAAATGCAAATATCACGCTTGCCCGTCAATTATGAAGCCGCTAACTGGCAAACGAAGTTATTAGACAACCCACAACAAATGATAGTTGTTGCGCCCCCAAGTGCGACTCAATCAAAAGTCGAATTGCAAGCCATTAAAAAGGGAATAGCGCAATTAGATGAAAAAAAATTAGCCGCTATAAAATACTGGGATGTGGGCGCACCTGCCTACCGTTGGAATCAAATTGCGCCTAAATTGATTGACCAAAAACCCGAAGTATTGCTTCGTATTCCAACAGCGTGGATGAATATTGCTATTTATGATGCAACCATATTGGCTTGGAAAGAAAAGGTCAAATATAAAAGAAAGCGTCCCACTGATTTAGATCTTTCACTTAAAACGGCTGTTAATACACCGCTAACTTACGCCTATCCATGTGAACATTCAGTTACGGCTGCTGCTGCTGCCTATGTGCTTGCTTATTTCTTCCCTGCAAAAGCCGATTCCATTTTGCAATTGGCACATGCTGCTTCACAATCACGGGTTGATGCAGCGGTGCAATTTCCAAGTGATGTAGAAGCGGGTTGGAAATTAGGTGAACAAGTGGCGAAAGAAATTATAGAAAAAGCCAAAAACGATGGGTCAGCTAAACCTCGGACAACTAAAGTAAATAAAGACCCTCAAAAATGGACAGGTCCATATCCAATGGGTATTGAATTGACCGAATTTTCTCCTATTGTATTACGTTCACCCAATCAGTTTAGACCACCCGTACCACCTGATTTTGAAGCCGAAATGAAGCAATTGAAGGATTTCAAACAAACCTTTAAAACCCGTTCCCTTGCTTTTTATTGGGCAAATAATGGTGGGTTTGATTTTTGGTCTGAAGTGGCGGGCTTAAAAATGTTTGAATACGGCATCTGTGATGATGCACCCGCAGCTGCGCGTATATACTGCGTATTGCATACAAGCTATCATGATGCTGCCATTGCTGTTTTTGATGCAAAATATGCTTATTGGGGTATAAGACCCGTGCAGTACGACAGTCTTTATAAGCCTCTGCTTACAACTCCGCCTTTCCCTGGTTATCCATCAGGTCATGCAGCTGGTGCGGCTGCTACAAGCACTGTTTTGGAATATTTTTTCCCTGCCGATGCACTTTACTTTCAACAATTAGCAAAAGATTGTGCCGATTCACGCTTTTATGCAGGCATTCATTTTCGGGTAGATAATGAAATAGGACTAAAATTGGGTAAAGAAGTTGGAAAATATGTTGTTGAATCTTGGATGAAAAAATAAAAAATACCCCTCAGTATTTCACCCTTTTTACAGCAAAACGCTTGACTATCAGACGAATAGTCAAGCGTTTATTATTTTTGTTAGGCTTGTAAAGCATCTTCCATTTTTTTCTCAAAAACCAAAAATAACAAATACCTATGCCGAGTAGATACCTCTCGAATGTATTATTTCCTACACAAATTGAGAAGTTAATTACTCTAATTATTTATGGCATCTCTTATATTAGTGTAATTATTTCTACAAAACGCGGATTAAATGAGGTGGCATACTTTTTTTTACTTTAAGACTGGTGGTTCATTTAATTTAAATTTTATAAATCACAAGAGGCTTATACAATTATACATAGAAATGTGTGAATATCGTCTCGTATTTCTGAAAATTGTATAATACTTATTCTTTTTTTCATTGTTTAATAATGGATTTCTTTTAATTTATTATACTAATATTTATTAACAATTTTAAAATTTAATAGTTATGGAAAACAAAAAAAACCAAGGAGGTTCTCCTTCTAAAAGCAACGAGAAAAATACTAATACCTCACAAAAAGGTACTTCTACATCACAGCAAAAAGACAAATCGAAACGTTCAGACGATGATTCTGATGTGATGGTTAATGAAAAAGAAAGAGGTGGCAACAAATCTTCTCAGAGTTCTCAACGGTCAAATAAATCAGATGACGACTCAAGAGGTGGCAACAAATCTTCTCAAGGAAATAAGCAGAACACAGAAGATTCTAATCAATCCTCAAAAAGCAACCGTAAAAAAGGTGATGATGACGACGATGATGAGTCTGATGACAATCGTCGTGGTAATAGCGGTAATAGTAACAAAAAATAAACTTAGATAAAACTATTCAAATTTGTTGGGATGATTCTTCCCCTCAGTATTAAGATATAATTTTAATAGTGTAGGAGAAAATCATCTCAACTCATTTGAATAAAATCCAGTGATTAAATTATACTCATTGGAAATTGGTTTGTCTAAAATAATAGACTCAAATTAGTCATAATCAAAGTTTTTAACTTTTCGTTTTTCATTTTTCATTTAGTATATATTTTTAACTTTTCATTTAGTATATATGAAGATGCAGTTAAGTACTGGAAGATAAACATCACTATAACCTTATAGTTAATGTTGATTCCGTATCAAAGATAAGCAAAAAACCGTTGAATAACATATTGCGAACTTGTAGAAAATTACACATCTCAACAACAAACTCTTCCTTATTCCCTTTCCCATTTTTCAAATACCTACCATAGCAACTTTATGTTTCTAAAGGATGGGTCTTAATGTGTTTATACTCATTGGCATCTATTTTAGGCAAGCTATTTTCATAGAGTGCTAAATAGTGACACTTATTGAAAATGGCTTGCCTAAAAAAATGGAATCAAATCATTCATAACTAACGTTTTATATTTTTAATTTTTCACTTTTCATTTAGTATAATTGTTACCACATCATAATTTAAAAATAAAAACTATGAAAAATTTAATTTTAGTAATTATTATTATGATTAATTCATTGGGTCTATTTGCCCAAATTGATACCACATTGAATAGAATGACTCGTGATACATTCCCAAATGAAAGGCGTGGGGCTATAATGAATAATGATACCATGCCTCCTAATAGGTATGGTAACAGAATGAGTCGGGATACTAACCGTAATGTTAGAGATGGCATGAGTATCAATCGCGATACGATGCGTGACAGACGAACCACCGGAGAAAGGTATCGTGATACAGTACCTAATGCAAAATATGGCATGGATATGAATCGCGATACGATGAAAAACAAGAATAATAGCATGGGTATGAATCGCGATACGATGCGTAACAGACGAACCACTGGAGAAAGGTATCGTGATACAGTGCCTAATCCAAAATATGGCATGGGTATGAATCGCGACACTATGAAAAATAAAAATAACAGAATGGGCAATCAAATGCACCACGATACCATGAAGATGCGTAATAATAAAGGCTATAACAAGGACAGAAGCGCTGATATGAATATGCATTCACCTTATGATGCAGGCGTATTAAAAGAAGATGGTAAAGTGTTTATTATTAAAAATGGTATAAGAACAGAAGTTAAATCATTTACTTATTTGCCACACGGTATAAAAGTAATGAGCGATGGCACTTTAATTAAAAAAGATGGTAATAAAGTGATGATGAAAGATAGGGAATTCGCAAGTAGAAGTACAGGAGAAATAGTCCCTATGGCGAAAGGTAATAACAACTAAACAAAAGCGTATTACTTTTAAATTAATAAGTGCTGTAACAAATTTTGTGGTGGAATATTCCAAGTTGGGATAACTTTAAAAGTTTTCCCAACTTGGAATTTATTTTATACTCATTTGAAAAGGATTTGAATAAAATAATCTGATTCTATATCTTGCGTAATGCGACAGCGTTTTGACCGCTACAAATTTCGT
>JANOAU010000087.1:0-21611 GCA_031411275.1 Saprospiraceae bacterium
CGGCGCGGTTCAAACCGCGCCGACGTTAGTATCTATAAAATCAACGACTAAACCAAAACCGACCGTTGTTTGACTGCTACCATGGTTTGATAGAGACGATTTCTATTGTTTAATACAGTCTTATTTCGTATCTTCCAAAGCCTTTTTTACGCCAAAGTAAGCAGGCTTTTTCTCCAAATTTTCATCCCAAAGTAGCGGGTGTTCGGTCAATAACCAAAATGGGTCAAAGCCGTCTTGTAGACCCCAAAAATTGATACGATTGGCACCGCCTTCAATAGCTTGTTTAACATATTTGTAGTAGTCTTGTTTTTGTTGGTCGGATAAAGTGGTGTTCCAACTGCGGTTATCGGTGCGCAAATCCAATTCAGTGATATAAACTTCTACGCCCAGGGATTTATATTTTTTGACCGTCTTATACAGCATATTATTATCAAAAACCCAATCCGTTTTGCCGATTGACAGATGTCCTTGAATTCCAACGGCATCAATCGGAATTTGCTCGTTTATCATGTGTTTAACTAATTGAAATAGGGCTTTGTTTTTGCGATAGTTTTGAGTGCTTGGGTCGTCACTTTCGATATTAAAATCTCTCAATTCTAATTTTTTACTGGTTTTTTCACGACAATAAGTAAAGGCTTTACGGATAAAAAGGGGGTGTTCGGTATTGATTTGGTCATCGCCTGTGAGTCCTGATTTGTCGCTTTCCCAACCCAATTGCCGCCACATCATATTGGTGCGATACGTCCCATCGTCGTCAAATAGTTCGTTAGCGACATTCCAAATATCTATTTTGATTTTATTGTCATTGGTGTCCATAATGCTGTAAATCATCTGCCGTAACATCGTATCCAATTGGGTTGGCTGCCAAGTCTTGCTCAATAACCAATCGGGCATATAGTTATCAGGGCCAACCAGCATGTGCATCGTAGGACTGATGTTATTGGCTTTCATCCAATTGACATTGGCGTTAAATTCTTTAAAATCATA
This sequence comes from Saprospiraceae bacterium, assembly GCA_031411275.1. Taxonomy (GTDB): domain Bacteria; phylum Bacteroidota; class Bacteroidia; order Chitinophagales; family Saprospiraceae; genus JAAFJT01. Next base: position 988 of record JANOAU010000087.1, read on the forward strand.
TAGATTTTCGCCCAGCCAACCGCCCCAAGCAGGATACCACAGGCTTTGACCTGTGCTAAATTCGGCTTTGATGATGCTGCGGTATTTGTCGTTGCCGCGCGAGATTTCCAAAGGTGCACCGATTAACACACGCAGGTTGATATCTTTCAAACCCACTTTGGGCAGCGTATCCGTCTGGTCGTCGGTGGGTATAGGGCTTTTTTTTGAACAGTTCGCCATTAAAAGCAAAATTGTAAAAGGTAGGGCAAGAATAGGAAGCAGCCATTTCATTTTTCGTATAGGTTTTATCATCAAAGTAGTTTTGAAACGAGAGAATTAAGCCCCAAATACTGAGGGGAGTAAAATTGATGCTTTTTGCTGTCAATTTTACCCCCCTCAGTAATTTTTTTGAATATCGAATATTGATTAACGAATAATGAATATCGAAATTGTAGTTTGGACATTCGATATTCGTTAATCAATATTCGATATTCAAAAGGCTTCTTTCCAAGCCTTTGACCCAAAAATGGTCAAATAAACAATTTTCAAATCCAACCAAACAGAGCCATTTTGGACATACCACAAATCAAAATCGGTGCGCCCTGCTATTTTTTGGTAAGTATCCGTTGGACCGCGCCAGCCGTTGACTTGCGCCCAACCTGTAATGCCCGGTTTCATATAGTGCCGCAAAATGTAGTCTTCTTTTGTCACTTGAAATGCTTTGTCATGTGCAACAGCGTGTGGACGCGGTCCAACAACACTCATATTGCCTATAAGAACATTGAAAAATTGCGGCATTTCATCCAAATTCGTCCGCCGCAAAAATGCGCCGATACGGGTCATGCGGCTGTCGTTGCGCTTGGCTTGTTCGACGATGCTGCCGTTTTCTGCTACCGACATAGTGCGAAACTTGATACAACCGAACAATTTACCACGATATCCGATGCGGTCTTGGACAAAAAACACCGACCCCCTTGATTCCAATTTGATGAGCAAAGCAATCAAGGGCAGCAACCACGACAAGACGAAAATAATGACCAACAGCGCGAACACAAAATCGAAAAGCCGTTTCAAAATCAAGCTGCGGATATGCGATAGATACACATCTTTGGCACTCAAAAAGATGCCGTGATGTAGCTCAAATTTAGCCCCCTCAGTCAAACAGCTCAATTCTAAAGGTATGATTTTAAACTCGATGAAATGGTGTTTGGCGTAGTCCATAATAGGGCGCAACTGCTCGGTTTCAACCGTATTAGAGACATAAAGTATCAAATTGACCTTATTTTTTTTTAGAAACTCCTCCAATTTATCAAGCGTGCCGATGTGGTTGTTTTGATGCACTGACGAACCTAAAAATGCGCCCAAACAATGTATTTTGCCGTTGTGGGCATCATTTAAAGCGGCTTCAATTTTGGGTAAGGCGGCACAATAACCTATTGTGATATAGCTAAGTGGACGAAAAGACATAGCTAAGCGAATCATCAAACGGCTTGCCATCATCAGGGCAAATAGGCAGCCGTAATAAATCGCAAACGGAAATTCGACCTTTTGAAAAAGCACAATGGACAAAATGTAAAAGGCAAAAGCATACAATAGGAAATTGGGAAACAATACTTTCACTTCATCTTGCCAGCTTTTATAAGCCAACTCGGTGTAAATCCGATTGGAATAGAACAAAATAACAAACCATAACAAATTGACCAAGAGCGTAATGACGCGAAAATCTAAGGTCAGAAAAAAGCCCGTTTCATCGAAGACCAAAAAATAGGTGATGATGAGAGCGGCATTGAGCGATGCAATATCGCCGAGGATGTAAAGAATGGATTTTGGCTGTGTCATCGGTTTTCAGAATCGTTTAGAAAAATTGTTAAACATTTCGGTTAAAGTGGTTTCAATATCGTACGTCCAATCCCATTCAGGATAATGGGTTTTGAATTTAGACAGGTCGGAGACGTACCAAATATGGTCGCCAATGCGGTTGGATTCAGAGTAGGTGTAAGTGAGTTTTTTACCCACAATTTTTTCGCACATTGTAATCGCTTCGAGCATCGAGCAGTTGGCAAAACGTCCGCCACCTGCGTTATAAACCTCGCCTGCACGCGGTGCTTGATAAAACTGCCAAAACATATTGACCAAATCGAAGGAGTGGATATTGTCGCGGACTTGCTTGCCTTTGTAACCAAAAATCGTGTAAGCGTTGCCTGTTAAAGTACATTTCATCAAATACGCCAAAAAACCGTGCAACTGTGCCCCTGAATGATTGGGTCCCGTCAAACAACCACCTCTAAAAACGCCTGTTTTCATGCCAAAATACCGTCCATATTCCTGTACCAACACGTCAGCTGCCACTTTCGAGGCACCAAAAAGGGAGTGTTTGGTGTGGTCAATACTCATGTTTTCGTCAATGCCATTGGCAAAATATGGATGATTTGTATCAATTTCCCAGCGTGTTTCTTGCTCGATTAAGGGCAAAAAATTGGGATTGTCGCCATAAACTTTGTTAGTAGACGTAAAAATGAAAACAGCGTTTTCACAATGCAGCCGTGTCAATTCTAACAGATTCAATGTACCGTTAGCGTTGACGGTGAAATCTGTTAAAGGTTCTTTGGCTGCCCAGTCATGGCTCGGTTGGGCAGCGGTGTGAATGATGAGTTTGATGTCAGAACCATATTTTTTAAATAGTTTTTCGAGTTTTCCATAGTTCCGAATGTCAATATTTTTGTGTTTATAATTAGCAAATTGTTCTTCGATGCGGTTTTTATTCCATTCTGTGGAGGCTTCTTGACCAAAAAAATACTGGCGTAGGTTGTTATCAATACCAATAACCAAATCAAATCTATGGGCAAAAAAGGCGACGGACTCGCTGCCAATCAAGCCAGCTGCGCCTGTGACAAGTGCAATGTTCATAATGTGTTAAAATATAAGTTTTGAAAAAAGTAAAGGGAAATTCACTAAAGAAAGAAAAGCCAGATGGTAAAAATGGCTGTTATACTGAGGGGTTAAATAATTGATTTTTAATAAATTACAACTTGACGCAAGTTTGTATTAAGTAGTAGAAAGTAATTGAGTAGAAAGTAGAAAGATGTGTAAAATATTGAAAAATAAGGCTTTATCTACAGTCTATCTACACTATTACTTTCTACTCTCTACTTAAACGGCGGTTTGTTTTTTAAAAACCAACTGTTTAAAAAACAAATAGATGAAGTAGGAATTGGTGAACAAATACCGTTTCCAAAGCCGTTGCGGTTCTTGGACAAGCCGAAACAGCCATTCTAAACCATAGTCTTGCATCCACTTGGGCGCAAGTTTTATGTTGCCCGCATGAAAATCAAAAGCTGCGCCGACTGCCATCATCACAGCGTTGATGCTGCCGATATGGTCAGAAACCCACCTCTCTTGTCTCGGACAACCCCGCCCAACCAACACAATATTTGCACCTGAAAGATTGATTTTTTCAATATCCTGCAAGTCTTCTTCAGGCGTAGCTTCTCGGAAGCGGTCTGTGTGAATACCACAAATTGTGATTTTTGGATAATTCTGACGGATAAACTGGCTGAATTTGTCTAAAGTGGCTTGAGTGCTGCCATAGAGATACACATTGAAAGCATTGTGGTGGCTGGCTTCCAGCACCCATTGAGTCAAAATGGGACCACAAACACGGTCTTTGAGGTGGGTGTGATGAATCGCGTTCAAAGCCCAGCGCACGGGCTGTCCGTCGGGTACAACCATATTTATTTTGTTGACTTGGCGGCACAGCTGTTTGTCTTTGTACGATTCTATCAAGCCATGAACGGCTAAGGCACTGACCCCAAAACTGGTTCGCTGGTGGGCATTCTTGATGATAACGCGGGTCGCTTGTTCATAGTCCGTTATGGCGTAACTGACTTCAAAAAGAGGTTTTTTATGGATATTGTTCATAATGCTTTTATAAAATATTAGAAATACTGAGGGGAATCTTTTTCATAAAACACTGTTGTAAATCGCCATCAATTGACGGTAATTACTTGTTGGTGAAAACTGTGCTGCGTAAGTCTGTCGTGCATTTTGGTATAAATCTGCTTGATCAAAATTTTCAAAAATTGATAGTGTATTTGATAGGCTTTCAGGTTGAGTGGCATCGAACAAAAAGCCGTTTTGTCCGATGGTAATAAGGGTATCTAAGTTCTTTGTATGGGCAGCTAAAACGGGTGTTCCTGTTGAAAAAGCTTCTAAAATGGTCATGGGTTGCCCTTCGTAGGTGAGCGAAGGGACGATTAAAGCCTTGCTTTTTTTCAATTTTTCGATGATAAAATCATTTTGGGCATAGCCCAAATAGTGTATATGGGGGTGCGTTGCTGCCGCTTCTTTTACCAAATATTCAAGCGGGCCGCTGCCTATTATTTCTAACTTTTTACCATTTGTTTTGAAGGCTGCGAGCAGTTGTTTCACGCCTTTTTGTTCGTTTAAACGCCCAACAAAAAGGTAAAAATCGCTGCGTTCAGAGGCTGTTGTAAAGCCAAAATCGTTGACATAATTGGGCTTTAACACCCCCTCAGTATTTTGAGTTATGAGTTTCGAGTTATGAGTTATGAGTTTTGGATTTTGAAGCCCGAGAATTGGAGACAACACGTTTTGAGTAAATTCAGCTAAAAAAATGTACTTTTTAACGGGATTTAGATACCGAATTGCCCATTGATTCATTTTGTTTACCAAAGTCAATTGCAACGATTGTAAAAGTGAGTTTTTAAAACATCGGTGTTTTAAGCCGTAAAAACTGGATTTTTGATCTAAGCATAATTGGCAAACGGCATTGTCTCGGAACAATAAACCTTGAATACAACCCAATCGGTAATTGTGAATGGTCATCACCGCAGGAATACCTCCTCGTTTGATGGCCCAAAAAATAGCTGCCGATGCGTCGTAATAAATATTGTGAATATGTACAATATCGGGTTTAAAGGCTTGTATTTGCGCTTGCACTTTTCGGTAACTCTTACGATTAAACAGGGTTCGACTCAATAAGCGAAGTTTGGACAAGCCGTCTAAATCGTGGTTGTCAAATGCACAGAGTTCGACCTCATGCCCATTTTGTTGCAGCAATAAACGTTCGTTGGCTACAACAGTGTCTTCGCCGCCTTTTTCGATGTATTTGTTGTGTATTTGTAGGATTCTCATAAGTTTTTGAAGTATGGTTTTTGGGATTTTTAGAGTAGTTGACAGGATTTTACTGAGGGGGGTATTTTTTCATAAAACATTGATTTTAAATAAATTATAACTTGACGCAAGTTTAAAACTTGCGTCAAATTGGGTCACTATTTCGCAATCACAAACGCCCGCGTTGTCCTGCGTTTCCCTTTAGGTTGAATGTGCAAGATATATTGCCCTACTGCCAAATCGGTTAAGTCAATTTGTTGCGTTTTTCCTGCTTTTTCAAGGGCAATATGCCGCAGTTTTAGACCCGATATATCTACGATATCTAAATCAACAGACTGATTTTCACATGCCGATAAGTTTACATTCAATACATCACTTGTCGGATTGGGCGAAAGGACGTACATATCCGCCTTTTTGTATTGGATAGTGACCAAATCACTGATTTGTACGCCCCCGTTGTCGTCAAAATACTTCAAACGATAAATATTATCGCCATCTTCAAGCGATTCATCTGTAAAACTGAACACCCGCAGCGCGTTGGTACTGTTGCCATTTATGACATCGAGGCGTTTAAAATCGCCCGTTTCGGTTTGTTTTTCGATTTCATAATAATCTTTAAAATCTTCGGAATTGACGACCCATTGCAACACGCCTTTGTTGCCATTCAAATAACCATTGAATGCCACAACCCGCAGCACCGCCGAAGCTGCTGTTCCCGTTGGGCAACCAACCGACTCGATAAGCCATTGTTGATTGGTGCCACCGTTGGGGTTGTACTGAATAATCGCCGTGTTATCCGCTACATAATCCCCATAGACGTCTATGACCTTGCTCGAATGTCGCGCCGTGAGGACATAGTACCCCTCAGTATTGGCGGTAAATTTGAATTGTTGGTTGGTCGCAGCGGTGTAAGTGGATTGAATAATAGGTGCGAGATTAGCCGTTGAAGCATTTTGCACAGTTGCCGCTTTGCCTGAAAAACCACTCGTCAAGTAGTAGTAAGTCGCATCTACTTGTTTGATACGCCAGACTTGCCCAAGTCCGCCTGTTCCTGTATTTTGGACGAAAGTAGTGCCATTGGCTGTAGAAAGACTGCTCAAAGACATCACTTTGCCGCTGTGCCGCGCCGTCAAACGATAACACAATGTCGGGTCAAAACCACTTGGCGGTGGTGTGGCAATGGGCGTTGCGCTCGTCGCTACCCCATTCGACCAAAGTGTGCCTAATCGTGAAAAGGCTTTAAAATGATACAGTGTGTTGTTTATCAAACCCGTTACGGTGACGTTTACACCTGTGCCGCGATACACCACTTTGCCGCCCTCAAAAGCTGTTCCCCCACCTGTAAAATTGGCATTGGCAGTATAGGTTGTGCCGCTTGGTTGGGTCGTAAAGGCTGTGTTTGCTTTTGCAACTATCATCACTTCATCAAAATTACTTGTCGGATTTACCCAAGTCAAAGCGGCGGCTGTTGACTGCCCTTTGGCGGCGAAATTGAGTACATTGTTCGGTTGATTGGGGGTGACAGTGCCTGTTTGCAAAACCACATTGCCTTGATGTGGATAAACATTAAAGGTCACAATCGAGCCGTTCTGCGTTGTTGGAATCGTGGTTGTGCCTTGGGTCGCTGTAAAAGTACCTGCAATTGAACCCAAATTGACATTGACGGTGATAGGCGTTCTAAGTTGAGCCGTATTCAGGGTTTTTGTCGCTGTAAAATTGACATTAATCGTACCTGTGGAAGCCTCGTAGTTTGTTGCAAGGGTGTAAGCATCGCGTTGAAGGCGGTAGGTAATGACTTCAGTGGCCGTTGCTGACCAGATTGAACCATCGTCCACTTTGGATTTGACATAATCCAAATGGGTGGTATAGTTGGCTTTGCTGATAGCACCGTAAGACTGGTCGGCAATGCCGTGAAATTCGCGCATCAGATACCCCCCCTGAGTAATGGCTTGGTCAAGGGCATTTTTTAGGCTTGAAATAGCATTTGCCGAGTTGTCGAAACCGAAAAAAGAGGTGTTCATAAAATTGGTGTAATTGTTCGCATTGATGCCGCCCGATGTGCCTGCCCGCGAGCCGAGGTAGCCCAAATTGTTTTTCAGATAATCCAAAACGCTTTGCGTCCAAGTGTCGTATGGATGGATAAAAAACAAGGGGCGGACATTTGTATTGGTTTCAATCAGTTGGGTGGACAAGCCCAATTCAGTCGAAAAATCAGCCGTACCATACGTGAGCGAGCCTGTACATTGGCTGGCAGGACCGCCGCAACGATGGTTGTGGGAGTGGTTGACGCACTCAAAACCGTCGGTAATCATGGTGCGGGCTTGCTGCCATTCAGTCGCGCTGCAATTGCTGGTAATGGCACCAAAACAGAATTTTACGCCCCGCGCCTTCGCCAATGGATAAGCAGTGTTGTAAATACTGACGACATAATCGCCAAAATCGTCGTGGATAATGGTATAAGCAGCCTTTTTGTTATCTTTCCAATTTGCAAAACTGGCAGTTTGGCTGTATAGACTCAAAAGCGTGAACGCTACCAGAGTGGAGGTGAGTAGAGATTTGAACATAGCGTTGTAAGTTTTTAGTTAAAGAATAGAGGTAAAAATAGGTAAAATACTGAGGGGGATTTCAAAAATAAAATTCTAAAAATCAGGCTAAACCTATCAACGTGGGCGCAGCGAAGCTATGACAGCTTTTGTTTGGTTTTTGGGATTGCTTAAAACATAGCCAATGGCATCTGTAAAACCTTTCAGCATATTCTCTGGTGTCAATTCAAAATCCATTTTATGGCGCATGATTTTTTGCATAGATAACTGCAAATCAATATTTTGTAAATATTTTTTAATGGTCTCTGCCATGTGTTCAATGGAGAAATTAGGAATTTTAAAACCCGTTTCGCCGTCCACTATGTACTCAATTTCGGGCGGACTCATGTCCGTTTGGAGGAAAGTTACAACAGGGCAATCGAACATAAAAGCATGATTGACCGCCAAACCGACATTGCCTGGCATAATCATCAAATCAGAAGCATAAAGTAATGCACCCGATTTTTGAGCATCATGCACCCAACCATGGAACGTGACCGCCTCTTGCCAGCCGTTTTTTGCAACACGCTGTTGCAAAGATTCAATTTCACCGCCGCCGACAAAGTGGATGCCGATTTGATTCGGCATTTTTTTATCCAAAATTTCAAATATATCCAATAGGTTTTCAGGGCGTTTTTCTTCGACAATGCGACCAATATAAATAAGGTTGAAGGGGCGTGTAAAACCCAATTCTTGTTTCACTCTCGCTTTCCCTTTTGTATCAAATTGAGCGCGGATAGCGGCAGCGGGACAGGTATCGAGGGTGTTTTGAGCAACAAAAACTTTGTCGGGGTGGACAAATTGGGACATTCGTTTTTTATCCGTTTGGGTATAAACAATAGTCGCATCGGTGATTTTCATCAAAAAAACGCGGTATTTGTCTATCCAACTCCTTTGCGGGTCGAAACCATTGAAGCGGTTGTAGCCGTGTCCGTAGAGAATGAATTTTATGCCCATGAGTTTGGCACAAACATACATAGGCAGCAAAGACAAAATACCGATAGATGACTCGTGAATAAGGACTTGGGGTTTGAAACGGAACAGGGGCGCAAAACTGTTGAGGAGCAAATGCGTTGGATTTTTACCATAATTAAAGCCTTTTATGATGTGGGAGTAGTCCGCGGTGGTCAATTTCACTTCGCTGTCTTTATCGCCGTGCAGAAAAAGAAATTGGCATTGTTCCGCCAATTTGTCGTAAACAAATCGCCGATAGCTGGGAAAAATTCTTTCGATTAATAAGACTCTGGGCTTTGTTTCCATTTAAACGAGTGGTTTTTTATTTAAAAAATAAGTGATGTGGTGCTTTGCCCAATTGCCTTCAAAATGGCGACGATTCAAAACCCGACCGTCAAAAGAAAAGTAATTGCTGTGGCCTGCTTGCGAATAGATATAGGTGTAATACTGTTCGGCACAGGCTAAGGCTTGCTCCGAAAAATGCTCAATTTTGCCGTAGGTATAGGCAAAATGATCGCAAGATGCGTTCAGTTTGGCTTCAATTCGTTCTTTTGAGTGACGCAATTCGTGGTTTAAAACGGCAAGGTCGGCGGTTCGGCAATTGATATGATTGAGCGTGTGCGAGCCAATTAGATGTCCTTGTTTATGTAGTATCTTGATTTGTGACCAAGTCATAGATTGTTTGTAAGTGTCAAGAAATACGCGGGTCGACAAAAAATCGCTGATATAGGGGGGGGCGGCTTCGACAAAATCGGGGCAGATAAAAAACCCTGCTTTGATGTCAAAAACATCTAAAACGGGTCTTATTTTAGTAAAACACTCTTCATAACCGTCATCAAAAGTAAAGCAAACGAGTTTTTGGCGTGATGGGATTTTTTTAGTGTGTACCAATTCGCTGCCTTCTTTGAGCGAGATAAAATCTACTTCTTTTGACAATTGGTTGAGGGTTTCGTAAAAAGTGGCTTCGTTGGCATCGTTCGACACATCCAGATAATGGCCGTTCAAAATATGTACGCCATACTGAGGGGTGGCTATTCTGCCCAAAATGTCCACATATTGCCGTTTGACGATGATATAGAATTTATTGATTAGTGGTGGTAGAATCATTTTTAGTTATGAGTTATGAGTTATGAGTTATGAGTTATGAGTTATGAGTTATGAGTTATGAGTTATGAGTTATGAGGTATGAGTTATGAGGTATGAGGTATGAGTTATGAGGTATGAGGTATGAGTTATGAGTTATGAGGTATGAGGTATGAGTTATGAGTTATGAGTTATGAGTTATGAGGTATGAGGTATGAGTTATGAGGTATGAGTTATGAGGTATGAGGTATGAGTTATGAGTTATGAGTTATGAGGTATGAGGTATGAGTTATGAGTTATGAGGTATAAAATATGAATTTAAAACATAATTCAGGGAGAGTCGGGAGTCTAAAAGGGAGTGTAAAATATTTAGTGTAAACGTAAAATCTCATACCTCATACCTCATAACTCATAACTCATAACTCATAACATCCAACGTTCATACCACATCTGGAAAACCAACAGCAACCACAACTTATTAAAATCCGTCGTTTTACCTTCAAAATAAGGCGTAATTACCGCCTCCACTGCCTCTGGATTTAAAATACCTTGCGCTTCAATTTTCTTTAAATCAAAATAAGGACGGGCAAATTCCATTCCTTTGGGCTGTGCGAGCCACGTATGAATGGGCGCACCAAAACCCATTTTGCGCTTTACCATGAGTTCGGGCGGAATGTATTTGTGTACAATTTCTTTCAACAGGACTTTTTTAATGCCGTCTTTGTATTTGAAAGACGATGGCAATTGCGCGGCAAATTCTACAATACGGTGGTCTAAAAGCGGCTCGCGTCCTTCGAGGGAAGTACTCATGGTCGCTCTATCCACTTTTGCCAAAATAATGTCCACCATATACGATTTATATTCCATTGCCAGCATCGCCTGAATGGGGTCTTTGCCTTGACCATTCGGCGGCAAGGTGTCCACAACAGTAGGCTTAAAGGTAAAAGGCTGTTTGAGCAAATCCCGCACATCGCGTTCAGGAAAATAGGCAAGGAACAATTTATAGGCGTTTTCGAGCGAACTGTTGTTGAGCAAATTGATGACCTTTTCGTATCGGCTGTTGATATTATAAGCGCACTTCAATAGGGGAACTTTATTTGGATTGATTGTTGACAAAAACGAAGCCGTTCCTTTTGCCAACAATTTGGGGATAAACTTGAAATACGCCTGTTGTTTTGCCAAATATTCATAGCGTGTGTAGCCTGCAAAAGTCTCATCTCCGCCATCTGCCGAAAGCGCAACTGTGACCGATTGTCGCGCTAAACGGCTGACTAAAGTTGTCGGTACGCTCGATCCATCGCCTAAGGGTTCGTCGTAAAAAAAGGGCAAATTTTCTAAAATATCGAAGGCTTCTTCGGTTTTGCAGATGTATTCGGTGTGGTCAGTACCAAGATGTTGCGATACTTGTCGGGCTTCTTTGGTTTCCGTAAAGTATTGATTTTCATAACCAATAGTAAAGGTTTTGAGTTTTTGCGTTCGATTTTTCTGCAACAAAGCGGTTGTCAAACCGCTATCGTAGCCCCCACTTAGAAAAATGCCAACAGGCACATCGGCGACCATTCTGTACTCACAAGCGGATTGAATCAGGCGTGTTGTTTCAGTTGCTGCGTCTTCTTTGCTGATTTTTAAGGCGGGTTTGGCGTAATAATCATAGACATCCCAATACTTTTTTATCTCGATTTTTTGGGTTGCCACATCTAAAGTCAACGTATGCCCTTGTGTGAGTTTAAAGGCATTTTTAAAAATAGAATGGGGTGCAGGAACGTACAAATAGTAGAAATACAAAGCCACTGCATCGTTGTCAATCTCTTTCTTAAATTCGGGGTGTTGGTGAAAAGCCTTTAATTCAGAGCCAAATAAAAACAGCCCTTCATGCCAATAATAGTACAAGGGCTTCACCCCTGCCCTATCACGGATAAGGTGGATTTTTTGGTTTTTAGTATCATAAATAGCAAAAGCAAACATGCCAATAAACCGATGCACCGCCGACAAACCCCAACAATCAATGGCATAAATAATGACTTCGGTATCTGAATTGGACTTGAACGTATAGCCTAAGCCTTTGAGTTCGGTTTGTATTTCTTTGTAATTATATATTTCACCGTTAAATGTTATGGCCCACCGCCCATCTTTTGAAAACATAGGTTGGTGTCCCAACGGTGATAAATCAATAATAGACAAGCGACGATGGCCAAAACCAACCGTCGCTTTTTCGGTTTGCCAAAGTTTATAGCCTTTGTCGTCTGGTCCGCGATGCGCCAAAATATCGGTCATGTTAACAAGCGTTTGCTCAGTAGTCTGTTGGTTAAAATCTATAAATCCTGCAATACCACACATATATTCTATTTAGGTTTTGTTGAACGAAAAATGCAAAATACTGAGGGGGGGTATAAAATGATATAGTTGAAAATGGTTTAATGTGCCCCTATACAATGGACGAATTGACCAATCTTTTGTACAAGTTTTTAGGCGTATAGTTCAAGGCAAGTGCGGCAGCTTTGGCTTTGTAAGGCTCAATAGAAATACTACGATTTGCCAGACCTAAAAGTAAGGTGGTCAACGTTTTATCCGAATCATAATACATCAAAACCCCTTCAAATTCTGCATCTACGGCATAAGCGGTGGGGAAAATAGCGGGTTTTGCGCCGCGCACGATGTTGAACAACAAGCCCGATTCTTTCGTCAAGCCGTATTTGCCTGTGTGCGAAACGTTGACTTTTTGATTGTTCAATAAAATATCTGCTTTATCGAGCGAAGCGTCAAAGGTGACAGCATCTACAAAATCTGCCGAGTACAACACATCTAAACCCATACGCTCCAAATTTTGCAGTTTTTGGAGTAAATGCAACTCTCGTTTTTCTACAAACCCGAGAAAATCAAATACCAATTTGCCTTTTATCTGTGGTAAAATATTTTCCAAAATCTTGAACAAACCTGTGTAATCCCGCCGTGTATCTGTGACCATGCCAGGTATGCAAATCCTTGTTTTTTCGTCGGTTTTGCTATTTTGAGCAACCGTATTGTCCGCGCTTTCATTGATGAGGGTGGGGAAAACAATGACTTTATGCGCAGCAACAAAACGGCTCAAATATTCTTTTTGGCGGTGGCTGAGTACGACGAAATACAGGTTTTCACGCAATAAATTGTTCAAAATGGTCATTCGAGCAGGATTTCTGACCAGCACCTCACGTCCCATGCGTGCCACTTCGCGCACTTTGTCGGGATAGTGCATGATATTGTAAACCGCATTTTTTAGTGCATTGTTCCAATTATTTTGAAACCACATATCCACATCGTGAACGTGAAAAAAAACAGTGTGAACACGAGGTTTAAAATGACTAAATGCTTTGAATTTATCGGCTATGGTGCAGATATGCAGTCGGTCAAAAGGCGTATTAGCAAGGGCATTTAGGAAATCTTCGGCTTTTGTATGAGGGTCAAAAACGACTAAACTTGTTTGTTCCGAAATGCCTCCGTCTTTTATAACTTTGGCGATAAAAGCGGAGGTGTAAACGGTGATTTGATTGTTTGGGTCGGTGCTGTACGTTTTTATCAAAGCGTTTGTAAGCGTATAATGCGTACTGGCGCAGATTTCAAGAATGGCGATTTTCATAAAATTTAAAGACGTTGGAAATGAGAGAAAATACGAACTAAGCCTTAAAATATGTGAAATACTGAGGGGGGTATTTTTAAAAAATAAACAAGTGAAACAAAGCACTCGCGCTGATTTCTTGTGTAAATAGTGCATAATTGACCAATAAAACCCATGCAATTTTGTGGGTCACACTGTCAAAAGCCGCATTTTTATAGAACAAAAAACCATAAAGCAAAAAGCCAATAAAACCAAAACGCAACAACAAAATGGTCGAGCCGCAGGAGGTTTCTAATTTTTCGGAATAGCCTAATTTGCTAAAACCTGTCGTTCGCATATCCACACCCAAGCCCAGAAGCGGATAGCGTTTGATAGTTTTCCAATCCAAAATAACACTTGCTGAGCGGGTGACGGAGACCACATAATCGCTGTAACTGCCTTTTTCAACTTCCACCAATTCGTCGTCAAGTTCTAATATTTCAGTTACCATTTTTTTGTAGAGCAAATCTACTTGGGTAAAAACAAGGACGGCGATACTTAAAACAGCGGGAATAATGATGACCGATAATTGCTGATACAATGTTTTTTTTAAGATGAAATCACGCAACAATAATGACAAGGGAATCGCAAGCCCCAAAAGGCCCATTGTGGATTGTGTGGTCAAAATTGCTAATAAAAAAACGCTGTTTTTAAGGGAAAATAGTTTTTCACCTTGGTTGAAAAGGTTGATATACAAGGTCAGCAGCAGCACCGTGACGAAAGCGCCTGGTTCCCACATAAAACCGCAGTTTCTAAATTCGTGAATCGGCACCATTGTGTAAACAAACGAACTGGATTTGATAGTGCGAAAATGGCTTTCCGTCACCACCCATTTATTGAGTTCAAATATTTTTTCAAAAGAGACCAACTGTAGCGTAAACATCACGAGACTGATACACGTCAAAACATAGATCACATTCACAAAATAAGGGAAAAATCGCTCTTTGCAGAGGTCACGGCAGTAGTAGGCAAGGTAAATTTTCATAAAAAAACCTAAATAAGTCACCGCGTTATAACCATTATTGAGCATAAAATAAAGCGCAGACAAGCCCAAAAAACTCGCAGACAGGAACAGAAAGGTGGGTTTTATGAGGTTTTCCAAATAGAAATACACCACCGTAAAAAACACCCAACCGCCTACTATCAAGTTTTTATCGTTCGCCAAATCAGATGCGCCCGACGAGATGAATAAAATGAAAATGAGCAGCGCGTAGGCGACTATTTTTTTTATGTCCGTATAGCTAATCATACCCTGTTTTGAGTGACTCAAGCCTCTCTTAGTGTTCGTTTAGATGTATTATAATTTGACAATCACTGATTTATGTAAAAATATTGAGTCTTACGAGTGAAATACTGAGGGGGTCATTCTCGATTCCAAAACCCGTGCCTCTTGGTTTTTAAGAGCATATAGGCTTGAAGCGGAATGAAAACGGAGGTCATTAACAAGACGATGATATTGCTGATGAACACGCCGTCAATACCCCAATTCAGCACTCTGACAAAAAAATGAGTCATTGGAAAAAACAGAACGATATTGACAATCGCTAAAAGAAATTGCAGATGAATCTTACCTGCCCCCGTCACAACGTATAAAAACAAGCTGTTCCAACTCATAATGCCTATGGTGAGGGCGACGTAAAAGGCAATTTTTGGCGACACGATGACATCTTTTAGCCATAATTTGAAAGCAAAATCACGCACGGCGTAGCCAAAAAAAAGGGCGCAGAAGATGAACACCAACACTATCGCATATTTTTTAATCATGCCGATTATCCACGACAAATCGCCCCTTAGATAAGCATCTGTACTCATTGACCAAAGCGGCGAAAGAAGAGTCAGAAACACGATATAGAACAGATTGAAATACCGATAAGCCACATTGTATTCTGCTACTTCGTTGGGCGTAAAATAGCGAATGAGCAAAAAACTGGTCATTTGGTACATCAAAACGGAGGCAATTTGCATAAAAAAGAATTTGCCACTTGTACCCAAAATCGGACGGATGGCTTTGAAATCGGTCTCTTTCAAATTGGGTAACAACTGGGGTAAATAGCGCAAAAAATAGTATAAACTGAACCCAACATAAGCAAAAACAGGCAAAAACGCACTGAGCAAAGCGTATTGCACTAAACCAATCGTGTGTTCGGTGGAGCATATCAAATAGACTAAAATTAAGGCATTCGATATGGTCAGAAAGATGTTTTCCAAACCCGAATGTAAATTGGCATTCAAAACGGGTTGAATCAACGAAAAAACCAATTGCAAAACCAATCCCACAACCGTTACTAAGACCAAAATGTGGACGTTCTGAACCGCATAGTTTTTAAGATTAAAAAACGCCGTCCAATCCACATAAAACCATAAAACGGTAAATACGGCAATAATCACAAGGCTCAAAACGCCGATAAAAATATAAGCCGTATTGAGCAAAATCCGCGCTTCACGCCAGTTTTCGTTGATAAAACACCGCCGTAATTCGACCCGCAAGCCGTTGCCGATGCCAATGTCGAGAAGGCTTACCCATGTCGAAATGGAAGCGATTGCCGTCCAAATCCCATAGTTTTCAACACCTAACAAGTCAATTGACCGTCGGACAATAATGATGACACACAGGATATTAAACCCTTTAATGCTCGCGCTCAACAAGATATTTTTGTTAAGGCGACTGAGTTTTGATGTTGCTGAAAGCATAAAATACTGAGGGGGGTTAGCCGTTAGAAAAAGCGTCTCTTAACCACGCTTGTGGTGTTTTTTTTGTAGAAATGAAGCCTTGCCTTTTCGGTATGTTACTAAAATAATGATGCTTAACTTTTGATTTAATTTTTAAATCATTTAAAATGATAACAGGATTGGGCAATTTGAAACCGTTCTCGTATTCATTGAGGGTATCAAGTTGGGCTTTGGGGGTAAAACCAGAGCGCACTACAAACAAAGTCATATCCACAAAAGGTTTCAATGCCAGTGCATCAGACACCAAACCAATAGGCGGTGTATTGACGATGATGTAGGCAAAGTTTTCTTTTAGATAATGGAATAAAATTTTGATTTTAGGATCGAGCATCAACTCGGCTGGATTATAACATAGGTTGCCACTGTGGATGTAAAACAGCGAATTGTGCCGCCCAGAAGGTTGAATTACTTCATGTGGATATATATCCGCTGTAAGAATATAGGGCGTAACACCAATTCTTTTGTCCAAAACAGGGAAATTGTCTGCGAGATTAGGTTTTCTCAAATCCAAATTGATGATGACCGTTTTCTGATTTGTCAATGCCATACTCATACCCAAATTGAGACTGATAAAATCTTTGCCTTCGCCGTTTATGAGCGATGTTATGAGCAAAACTTGCCCTTTGTGTTTTGTATTTGCCTCTAAATCATTGTTTTGAAAGGATAATATCACTTGCAAATTGCTACGCAGCGAACGGAACATTTCAGAAATAAGGGTATTGCTACCGCCATAAATTACCCAATTGCTGTCCCCTTTGTTGTGCGTAATTTTGCCTAAAATCGGCATCACTGTTTTTGCTGTAATATCGTTTTCGGATTGTAAGGTGTTGACAAATAAACCTTGCAGCACGACAAAAACAAAACTTAGGAAGACACCCGCTGCCAATGCCAAAACGTAGAGATACGATTTTTTTAAACCAATCGGTTGCTCGCTGATAATAGGGCGGTCAACGATTCGGGCATCGGAAATAGCACCTGCCAACGAAATGGTGGTTTCTTCTTGTTTTTGTAGCAGAAAGAGGTACAAGCCTTCTTTGATATTTTGCTGGCGTTTGATATCGGTCAGTTCACGCTCGTTGCGGGGCGTTTTGCCGAGTTTGCTGGCGTATTGGCGGTTTTTGACTTGGCTTTGGGCCAACATTGCGGCATTTTCCTGCTTTACCCGCCCGATGCTGCCGATGATTGCCCGCTTCATGGTGTTGATTTCGCCTGTTAGATTTTTGAGCGTTGGGTTGGCATCGCCTGCAACTTTGGCAAGGCGGTTGCGCTCTAAAATCGTTCTATTGTAGTTATCAATCTGACTTTGAAGACTGGTGCTTTTGAGTTCTAAATTGGTGGGTAGCAAGTCAAAATTGAAATCTGGCTTGGTCAACAGTGCTTCGATACTGGTCAACAATGAATTTTGGACCTCCAATTTCACCAATTCACTATCGTACTCCCCCATCCTACTGAAAAAATAATTGATGTCGGTTTGTGATTCGGCAGTCATACCTTCACGCATTTTGTAGGCTTCGACATTTTGCTCTACGCCCGACAATTCATTGTTCAGAGCGGACAAGCGTTTTTCAACAAACGCCAATGTGTTTTGGCTAACTGCTTGTTTATCGCCCAAGTTGTCTTGGTTGTAGACCCTTATCATGGTTTGCAAAATGTCTTTTGCCTTGTCTGGTTGTGGGGTTTTCATAGTCGGTTCGACTATATTCGACTCCTTTTTCGGCAGTACAATCTCAATAGAACCGATAATGCTCCGCGCCGTTTTTTCCGTACCATTGCAAGCTATCAGCACGTCTTTGTCAGATGCAGCACGTGGATTTGTGCTTTTTTTTATCAAAAACGAGCCGTATTTGTTGGTCAGTATATTGCCAAAATTTCCGACTTGTTGTTCATTATCGGGCAGTATCAGTTTGTAAGTATTTTCGTTCACAATACTGAGGGGGGCTTTGAAACCCTTAATGGTATCGGTCAACACAAAGCTGTCAATCAGAACGGGACACGCCGCACCATAGATTTCTTCATAACGAAAACGCCCTTTTCGGAATACTTGGCGGTCTAACTTCAAATCACGAACGACTTGTTCTATCACGTTGTATGAAGTCATGATTTTGGACTCGTCTGCCAAAATCTTTTTTCCACCCCCCAATTCTAATTCTTTAGCAATAAGATCGTTTGCGGACACGCCTTGTTTGTTGTTGTCGTCTTTGAAAAGTAGGGTGCTTTTGACCTCATATATAGGCACTTGAGATTGCGTATAGAGCCACGCTAAACAGAGCAAAATGCCTGGCAAAATTGCGAAGACATACCAAAACCGCTTAGCACGTTGCACAAGCTCTTTGATATTGATGCCTGCTTCTGCTGCCCCTTTTTGGTTGGCTGTGTAAGTTGTCATAGTGTAGTTTCATTTAATGATGTTTGTTTTAGATGTTTTTAGATTTGGCATTTTTAGGACTTTACCCCCTCAGTACAACCCTAAAATGCCAAATCTAAAAGAAATACTGAGGGGGGTGTGAGGGGTAAAAATCTATCATTTCAGCAGCAAAATAAGGGTAATAATGACCGAAATCGCCGAAAAACCGACTGCGCCCCGATTGAAATATTTATCGGCGCGGTCGTTTAGTGTTCCTTTTTTACTCTTTTTAGGGTCAATATAGACCACATCGTTTTGATGCAAAAAATAGTAAGGCGAGGCAAAAAAATTGGGTGTTTGTAAATCTATTTTTGTCGAAGTCACTTTGCCATTTTCTTCGCGCACAACCAAAACCCGCTGGCGGTCGCTGTACGGAGTAAAATCACCTGCCATGCCGATGGCTTCCAAAAGGGTCACACGCTCCGATGAGACAGTATAAGTGCCTGCTTTTGTCACCTCACCCAAAACCGTAATGTGAAAATTGACTCGCCTAATATTTACTGAGGGGTCTCTGATATACGGTTTGAGCCTTGCTGTAAGGGTGTCACGAAGTTGCGGAATTGTCTTTTTAGCCGCTTGAATTTTGCCCAAAACAGGATAACTGATGTCGCCGTTACTGTCCACCAAAAAACTGGCTAAAGGGGATTCCGCATTGACTTGACCTCCGTTGCGCCTATCAATGAGGTTAAACGGCTCGGCTAAGGTTGGGTCGAGACAATTGACCATTATAGAAAGCGCATCGTTGGGCTGAATCGGCAAATCAGTATTTTTGGAAACATTGGTTGGCGGCAGTTCGGGTAAAGGCGTTTCTGCCTTTCTGAACAGAATTAAATCTTTATAGGGAATACAAGAACTGATAAAAAACAGTAATCCCAATAATATTAAGCGATGGTTCATCAAAGTATTTGGAATGGATAATGGATAGTTAATAATGATCTGTACGTGCCTACTTATCTGCAAGGCTTCGCCTTTGATGTGCCACAAACACATAGGATTTCCAATAAAAAATAAGCACCTTATTTTTGAATCGCAGTCAAAAATCAAGGGCTTGCTTTATTGAAATAGCCATAGCCTTATAGTATCAATGGCTTACACTGACAGGAAAAAATGGTTACCAACTTATTTGAAATGAGATGTGCGTAATGTCATAGTATTTATAGCTCATTCTGTTCAGTAGTATTGTTTGCCTAATAAGTCACTCATAAGTCTGTTACTCGCTTATCTTTATTTAAAACGAGTAATTGATTCGCTAAAAATACCTCCTTTGTATGTATGTATCGGTCATTTAGTTCCTAAAATACTTTTTAGTGTAGTTGGTGATTGTTTTTTTTGTATATGGGTAAAATACTTTTCATGTTTTCTCTACCATTTAAAAGTAATGCACATAGTGAGTTAAAATTATTAAAACGTCTCTGCGCTGCACAACATGTTTACTCAATTTCAAAGATTTTATATCTCATAAACCGCAAAAGTATTAAAAATCTATGACAAACCGCAGTCCACCGTTCACACTGAATTTGTACTTCGCTCCAATCTGGTCGGCAAAATGTTCAATCAATTGCACACCAAAACCATCGGATTTTTGAAAATCAAAATCAGGCAACAGTATCCGCCCATTGTCGGTGTAAACAAGATGGTCGGCGCATATTTTGATATAAACTTGAAGCGGTGTGACTGAGGGGGCAGCATATTTGAAAGAATTAGTCAACAATTCATTCAAAATCAAACCCACCGATAAAGCCGTTTCTGTAACCAACTCATGGGTTTGAAAAACGAGGCTTATTTTAAATTTTTCTTCGCTTTGTAGATTGTACAGAAAGCGTAATTTGCTCAACATACTTTCTACAAAAGGCTGTAAATCAAGGGTTTCCACGCGGTCTTTGAGGTAAAGTTGTTGATGCAGCATCGAAAACGTTTCGAGCCGTGTTTTGTTCTCCAGCAAGACTGCTGCTACTGAGGGGTCGCTTGTTTCTTTGGCTTGAAGGCGCATCATGCTTGCCACCGTTTGCATGTTATTTTTGACGCGGTGGTGGAGTTCTCGGATGATGAATTCAGTGCGTTCTTTAGCTTTTTGTTTTTCTTTCATCTGCCGCCAAGTAAACACCAACAAAACAGACAGAATCGCCAA
>JANOAU010000088.1:0-27477 GCA_031411275.1 Saprospiraceae bacterium
CAAAAAGGTTAGGGAACGTTGATAATTCAACGTTCCCTAAATTTTTGGTGCTAATTAATCCCCAATAACCAATCACCGAATTTCAACAATCTGAATATGATAAATCAAAACAGAATGAGACGGGACAATCACTTTACCTTCTTCAAAAGGCGTTGCACCATAAGCTAATTTCGAAGGAATGAGTATATAACCTTCTGCGCCTGCATTGAAAAACTTTAAGCCTTCTTCCAATCCTGGTATCAGTTTTTCATCGCCGATTGTAACAGTTTTAGGCAGTTTGTCCTTAGTTTCATCAAAAATACGGTCACTTAAAAGCATGGCATTGTAGTGAACCAAGACTTTACTTCCTGTTTTTGGCATATTGCCTGAGCCTTGTTTCGTCACAATATAACTCAAACCCGATTCCGTCCGATTCACTTTTAATCGATGTAAAAGAGCGTAATCATTGATATGTTTTTTATCCATTTCAAATTGTTCGGCAGAACGATTGTCAAACATTTTACGCTGTTTGTCCTCTAATCTATGAATATGCGCTTCGTATTGGCTCTTGTTCAAGACCTCAACCAATTCAATATCATAAACCAAGGGCGAATTAGGTGGTATGACTGTACCTATACCTACTGACCCATAAGCTAAATATGCTGGCACATATAAGGTCGCTTTAGTGCCTATTTTCAGCTTTTGAATGGCTTTATTCCAGCCTTCAATCACTTGTCCGTTGCCCAATTGAAAAACATAAGGCTCGTCTTTGGGCGATTCATCGAACACATTGCCGTTTAACAGTTTACCAACGTATTTAATTTTTACAAAATCTCCTTGTCGTGGTATTTGACCGCCCCCCTCAGTAATAACCGAGTAAAAAACACCTTCATGTGTTTTTTCAGCCTTAATATTTTTATTAGAAAGAAAACCTTCTATGCTCAAACTATCGCCAGCAAATGTCGGCGTGATACCCCTCAGTATGAAACTGGAAATGATGAGTATTTTAAGATGTTTCATGGAATTTTACATTTACCTTTTTCTTGCAAAAAAGAATTTTATTAAAAAGAGTTTAAAAGCTATCAACGAAAATAAGTGCATATACAGTGCCAAATACCGTTAAAAAATCAAAAAAAAGGTGTAAAAACAAGCAAAAAGCCGTTTTTACACCTTGTTATGGGCATTCATGTCATTTACTTTGTCAACATATCTGCAAAACTTTTTAAACTATCAAACTGAAAGTCAGCCTTCACTATTGAGGGACCTTCCCCTTTGCCTTCTATAAAAACTTTGACCATACCCAAACGGTCGCCAAATTCCATATCACTCATGGAATCGCCTACAATGACGGAACGACTGAAATCAATTTCTGGAAAATCGGCTTTGGCTTGCATGGCCATCCCCGTTTCGGGTTTGCGATTAGGCGATTTAGAATCAGGTTTGTCGGGGCAATGATAAATTTTATCAATGCGTCCGTCCAATAAATCAATGGTTTTCAAGAAATGTTGATGTATCTTTTGAAGTTGCTTCTCCGTCATCAAACCTTTACCAATACCTGCTTGATTGGTAATGACGACAATACGTCCAAAAATATTACTCAACTTTTCAATCGCTTTGATACTGCCGACGATGAAAGAAAAATCCTCCACTTTCGTGATGTAGCCGCCGTCTTCGCGCTCATTGATAACGCCGTCGCGATCCAGAAATAATGTCCATGAGTTGTCAAATTTCATCTGTTTTTATTAAATTTTTGGTTAAATATTGAGAAAACCATCTGTCATAGCTTTCCATGAGAATCGTTTTTTATTTTCAATAACGTTGTTGGTAAAATCGTTGAGTCTTTTGTTTTCATAAAAATCAACCAAGGCATCGGCTATATACTGTGGGGTCGGTTCTACAACATAACCCGCTTCGCCATGCGGTACAATTTCAGGTAATCCGCCTACATTCGTCACTAACATGGGTTTTTCAAAATGATAGGCAATTTGAGAAATACCACTTTGCGTCGCCGTTCGATAAGGCTGAACCACCAAATCAGCTGCCCCAAAATAGTAACGCACCTCTTCGGAAGGTATAAAATCAGTCCTCAAAATCACTTTATCCGCAATGCCTTGCGAAGATATTAAGTTTTTATAAAAATCTGCATCATCATAAAATTCTCCTGCCACAATCAGCTTCATATTTAATTTTTTGACCCCCTCAGTATTCATGGCTTCTAACAATAAATCAAGACCTTTGTAATGACGGATAAAACCAAAAAAGAGGATATAATGTGTATCAGAGGGCAAATGTAAGTAAGACAAAGCAGCTTCTCTGCTTACCTTTTCACCATAATTATCATAAATGGGATGCGGAATATATGCTGTTGGGCTATCGGAAAACGTCTTCATTTCTGCCTCTACAGCCCTTGACATCACCACAAATGCATCGCAAGCCGAAGCAAAATATTGTGCCAAAGGACGGTCGCCAAACCGCTTTTCATGTGGAATGATATTATCAATGAGGCCAATAATTTTTGAATGTTCATTGCGTTTTATCAACCTCAAAATCGTTCCTAAGCTGAGCCCCATAAACGGTAGCCAAAAGCGGCAAATGACGATATCGGGCTTCATTTTTTTTAATTGCCAACCAACGGATAACCAATTGAATGGATTGATGGAATTGATAAGCACTTGAATATCAATATCTTGTGGGGCAGGGTCACTTGTGTATTGTGTTGTACCTGGAAATAAAAAATGAGGATATTGTAAACGGAAAGTGATGATGGACACTTGATGCCCTTCTTCTTGAAACGCCCGTGCCAATCTTTCGTCAAAAGTGGCTAAACCACCGCGCAGAGGATGAGCGGGCCCTATGATTACAATATTTTTTACCATTTTTGCTGTCTGATACTGAGGGGGGCAAAATTACTGTTTTGAGTTTTAAAAATAACCTTTGTATGAAAAACTATTTTTACATTCTATTATATAAATATCTTTTGTCATTCTGAACGCAGTGAAAGAATCTGTACTGTGAGCTTATTTAGATTCTTTTACTGCGTTCAGAATGACAAAAAATAAATAAAACATTATATGAAAAATTTAATAAAAATAATTTTATTTGTTTCTATTTTGCTGACTATCAATAACTTACAAGCACAAAGTCGTTTTGGTGGTGGCATCGTTGCAGGTTTTAATGCTTCGCAAATGGACGGCGACCAAGCGGCGGGTTTTTCTAAAGTCGGTGCAAATATCGGTTTGCAAGCCACCGTTCAACTCAACGAAATAGGTAATTGGCTATTGACAACCAATATTTTATTTAGTCAACGCGGCAGTCGTTCTACACAAAATGATGCAGGTCCTATTCGCTCTGCTTCGCTCAATTACCTCGAAGTACCTGTGACGATTAGCTTTCGAGATTGGAAAGTAACGGATAAAAATGGTCAGGAATTTTACAAAGTCTATTTTACTGCTGGATTGAGCTATGGACGCTTGTTTAGCTATAAAATCAGCGAAAATTTCACGCATCCCAAGGCAGTGTGGGACGTTTTTCAGAAAAATGACATCGCTTATACAGCTGGGTTGTCTTACTATGTCAATCGTCATTGGGGTTTTAATTGGCGATATACCCGTTCAGCTAATTTTCTTTTTCACCCTAAAAATTACAAGGACAATATTGCTTTAAGCAGTTATGCAGCTTTGCAAGTGTATTTTTTGACTTTTCAAACGGTTTGGATGTTTTAGTTGGTTGATTGGTTATTGGTTATTAGGGATTGGTTACTGGTCGTTTACGAATCCCCAATAACCAATCCCTAATAACCAATAACCAATCAACTAACTAAAAATGCTGCCAACCTTGCGCCACAATCGGATGTACATTCCCACCTTTTGTATGTAATTTAATACCATCTTCTTTGGGTACGATTTCACCTGCCATATAAATATCGGGTAAATATTTCAATTTTTCAGCATCAGAAGGGTCAATGGTGAACAACAATTCGTAGTCCTCACCACCACTCAAAGCGCAAGTAATTGGGTCTAATTTGAAGTTAATTGCCATCAATTGAGCATCGGGATGAATGGAAACGCCTGTTTCTTCGATATAAGCACCCACACCTGATTGATGGCAAATATGGTGTAATTCAGAAGCCAAACCGTCTGAAATATCCATCATGGACGTGGGTTTGATGCCACTTGCTTGTAACGCTTCGATGATGTCTTTGCGGGCTTCGGGCTTCAAAATCCTACCGACGAGATAAGTTTGTTGCTCTAAATCGGGTTGTAGAGAGGGATTGTCGAGGTAAAGTTGTTTCTCTCTTTCTAAGATTTGAAGACCTAAATATGCTGCGCCTAAGTCACCTGAAATACAAATAATGTCACCCACTTTTGCGCCATTGCGATAGACTAATGTGTCTTTTTCGCCTTGTCCGATTGCCGTGACACTGATAACCAAACCTCGGGGCGAAGAGGTTGTGTCACCACCCACCAAGTCCACATTATAAGCTTTACAAGCGGCATAAATGCCTTCATAAATCTCCTCAACTGCTTCGACTGAAAAGCGGTTTGAGATAGCAATCGAAACAGTCACTTGTTTCGGTTGTGCATTCATGGCGTAAATATCGGAGAGGTTGACGACAATGGATTTGTAGCCCAAATGCTTCAAAGGTGTGTACATGAGGTCGAAATGTATGCCTTCGACAAGCAAATCGGTGGAAACAACGGTCAATTTATCGCCATTGTCAATCACAGCGGCATCGTCGCCAATACTTTTAAAGGTCGAAGGATTGACCCTTGTGTTTTTCTTTGCTAAATGTTCGATTAAGCCAAATTCACCAAGTGAGGCGATTTCTGTACGTGTTTGTTCGGACATGATTTCTTTATTTTTCAAATTTATTTCTCAAAAATGGATAACTCAATACAGCCGCCAAAATGACCGATGCACCGATATAAAATGAAGGAGACAGCTCCTTGTTTTCTTTCAAAATGACTACAGCCAAGAGAATACCATAGACAGGCTCAAGGTTAATGGTCAAATTGGAGACAAAAGCGGAGACATACCGCAATGCACGAATGCCCAACCAATACGCTAAATTGGTGCATAATAAGGACAAAACTAAGAGATAAAACCAATCGGTTACTGAGGGGGGTATTAAAATCGCTGTTTTATCAAAATAAAAATATAAAGGCAACAGGATTGTCAATAACAGCCAGCCGCCGCCCAACTCAAGGAAGGTAATACTGAGGGGGTCACTTTTGTCAATCAATTTTTTATTTAATATAGAAAAAATAGTTGCCAAAAAAGCTGAAGTTAAACCCACCCAAAGACCTAATGTCATCTCTTGAGGTAGCGTACCTGCCACAAAAGCCATGGCGGGTACAATGACTAAACCCAGTGTGACTTCATACCATTTCACCTTTGTTTTTAACATAAATGGCTCTAAAATAGATGAAAAAAGAGAGGTTGTTGCCATACAAATCAAGGCAACAGATGCATTTGCCAACTTGACTGCTCCGTAAAAACACAACCAATGCACTACAACGATGTAACCGATACCTATATATTGTAGAACCAAACGACGCGGCATGACCCGTACATTCGACCATGTTTTGCTTGTCAACAATATCGTTAAAGAGGTCAAAAAAACACGCCACCAAACGAGTGAAAGCGATGATAATTGAATCAATTCACCTAAAATAGCCGTAAAGCCCCAAAGGAAAACGGCTAAGTGGAGTTCTAAGTAAGCCCGTTTTGTGTTGGTCATGTTTGTTATGTCAAAACAGCATTTTGAACTTTTGAAAACTAAAATCAATTTTAAGCGGCGCAAAAATCGAATTTTAAACTAAGACGACGTAATTTTGTTACTCGTTTTTGCAAAAGCAAGAATTATTATTCATTTTAACTCAATCACTGACCTTATGGCTATTGAAGTAGGGCAATTAGCCCCCGATTTTACGCTTTATTCCGATGAAAAAAAGACTGTAACCCTGAGTGACTATCGCGGTAAAAATGTCGTGATTAACTTTTTCCCAGCGGCTTATACGCGTGGTTGTACCGCACAATTGTGTGATGCACGAGACAATATGAAAAAATATGAGTCTCTCAATGCCCAAGTGCTGGGGATTTCCGTTGATTCTCCATTTACATTGGCTAAATTTAAAAAAGACAATGAATACACCTTCCCTTTGTTGTCAGATTTCAATAAAGGAGTGATTGAACAGTACGGTATTTTTTTAGACAATTTTGTTTTGGGTATGAATGGTGTTTCAAAAAGAGCTATTTTTGTCATTGATACTGAGGGGATTGTCCGCCACGCAGAGGTGACACCGAGTGCTGCTGATATACCTAATTTTGCAGCAGTCCGTGAGGCACTGGAGGCCATGTAAACTAACAAATAACTAAAAATCATGAATCCATTTTATTCAGACGTTGACATCGATATAGAAGTGGAGGAGGACATAGATATTGACCTCCAAGAGGAATTATCGGACATCGGTACGGGCGATGCAGCGTATTTAATTGTCTATAACGACGATATTAATTCCTTCGATTGGGTCATCCAAAGCTTTATGGAAGTATTGGATTACCAACCCGATCAAGCGGAACAATTAGCGCATATAATTCATTTTAAAGGCAAAGCGACGGTAAAAACCGCACCTTTACGTGTTTTGAGACCTAAAAAAGATGCACTTTGTGAACGAAAATTGTCGGCTGTCATTGAAGGCGGAAAGGATGATTCGGATAAATAGAGGTGTTTTCAAATACTGAGCTGTTAAGTAAAAAGACGATAAGATTCTGTTGAATGTTATCGTCTTTTTACTTAACAGCTCAGCATTTGAAAAAATATTATTTCTTAACAAATCGAGCGATATTCGTGGTTGCGCCGTTGCGGTCAATAAGACGTATTTGATACAAACCATTAGGCAAATCATAGACATCTAATTGATTACCAATCAATAGTGAGGTTTTTACCACAGACCCTTTCATATTAAAGACCTGAACCGACCCCTCAGTATCAAGACCGTTTGAGACGATATTGAGCTTATCAGAAACAGGGTTTGGATAAACGGATAACCGTTTGCTGCTGTTGTTGAGCATATTGACGGATACCGTCCGTGAATAATCAAATTTGCCGTCAAAATCCACTTGTTTCAAGCGATAATAATTGACACTACTGAGGGGGGCATTATCCATAAATTGATATGTATTTTTTAATGTCGTTGTACCATTGCCTTTGACCGTCCCAATGCTTGTCCAATCATACCCATTTGCGCTGCGTTGAATGTCGAAATAGTTGTTTTGTTTTTCAGATGCTGTTGTCCAATTCAAGTCAACAGAGCCTTCTTTTTGCGCTTTGGCAGCAAAATCAAGCCAAGTGACACTGACCACAGATAAGTTCATGGCATAGTTACTGACTGGAATTGGGTCTGTCGAAGTAAATTCCGTGGCGTTATTGTCATTCGGTATGCAGTCATAAGGACCACTGTTGTTGCTATCGCCTATAAGCAAAAATTGAACATCAATCAAAGAAATATCGCTTATAATGACTGTCCGAGCTATCCGAACTTCAATAAAACCATTCGCCTCGCTAAAATCATTCGGAATATTATCTGCAACCGAATAAGTGGGGCCATTATTAACTATTCTATCCCCTACACCCGTCCATTCTGCGCCACTCCAAGTGTGAAATTCAGCAATGTTGCCAAAATCATTCCCAACGACAGATTCAAACCGACCAAGTGTACCACGGAAGACGTAATCAGGTTTATCTGTATGGTTATAAACAATTTTTTGCCCCCAAGAGTCTACTGTTCCGCCGCCAGGTTTTGTATTTATCAGAAAAGCAAATTTAAACCAACTGGCGGCTGTGATTTCAACGCCGACATATATATAATTGGCATCGGCCGTCATATACAAACGTTTGGCATTGGCATTACCAAAACCGGGTACTAAATCTGCAACAGCACGGGGTTGTCCCCAAACGCCAGTACCATCAAATTCGCCATCCATTACAGGCGTTCCAGCCCAAGAAAATGTAAAAGTCAAAAGAAGGAAAGTGTAGAAAGTAATGTTTCTTTTCATGAGAATTGTGATTAGTTTAGCAGTGATATAATTAGAAATGTGGTCTCAAAGTTAGGATTTATTGAGAAAGAAATAACAAATAAGTAAATAAAAGATGTTTTTAACATTTCTACTGCTCCTTCAATAAGGGCTTCAAGGTTTTCCAAATCGTTTCTGCTATTATTTTATTGCCTTCAGCAGTTGGGTGGATACCGTCTTTTTGATTCAATTCTGCGGTGCCACCCACACCTTCTAAGATGAACGGAATAAGGGGTAGTTTGTTTTTAGCGGCTAAGGTGGGGTATATATTGTGAAAATCTTTGGTGTATGTATTGCCCATATTGCGCGGGGCTTCCATGCCCGCCAAAATAATTTGTACTGAGGGGTACTTTGCTTTGACTTTATCAATGATGGATTGTAGGTTTTTGACACTTTCATCTGCTTTTAAGCCTCTTAAAGCATCATTTCCGCCCAATTCGAGGACAAAAATAGCCACAGGCTGTTGACCAATGACCCATTCGACACGCTGCGCCCCACCTGCTGTTGTTTCGCCACTAAGCCCTGAATTGATGCAGCGATACGGCAAATTGAGTGAATCAATACGCTCTTGAATGAGGCTGACAAAGCCTTTTGATACATCGTCTAAACCATAAGCAGCAGTCAAACTGTTGCCAAAAAAAAGAATATTGTTTTTTGCAACGGCTGCCTGTACTGTGTTGGCAGTAGATTGTTCTGCTTTGGGTTTGTCTGCGGCTTGTTGACAAGCCAATATGTTTACAGTCAAGACTAAAAGAAGTAATTTTTGAATTTTCATTTTTTAACATTTTTATCCGCAAAGTAACGAGTAAATAATTAAGTGCTCAAAGGTGAAGGTATGAGATAGAGGAATTTATATCATTTTTTTTAAAAAATTATTATAAAACGATATTAATCTCTGTATCCGATGCCTGTGATTCAAAACTTTCTAAATTTGTCCTCATAATTATTATTATTCACCATTCACCATTATACATGATTCGTTACGAAAAAGACACCAATAATATTGTTACGCTCACGCTCGATATGGCGGAATCGCCCTACAATATCATCAGCCATGAGATTGGAAAAACCTTTGTACCTGTGCTGGAACACCTAAAAGCGGAAAAAGCAAAGGGATTACTGAGGGGGGTCATCATCACCTCGGCAAAAAGCAACTTTATACACGGCGGCGACCTTGATTTTTATTACAACTGCACCGATGCGGGGGCTATTTTTGAGACTTCGCAAAAACTATCCCAGTTTTTTCGACAATTAGAAAGCCCTGGTGCGCCTGTGGTGGCAGCGATAAACGGGACGGCTTTGGGTCCTGGCTTCGGTTTGGCTTTGGCGTGCCATCATCGCATTGCGATTGACCGTTCTACTATTAAATTGGGTTTGCCCGATACATCCTTGGGTTTGATGCCGCGTGGGGGCGAAATTATACGCTTAATGTGGCTTTTAGGCATCGAAAAAGCCTATCATGTGGCTTGCGATGGGCATTATTACAATCCAAAAGAAGCATTGGTGGCGGGTGTGATAGATGAACTCGCTGAAGACGAGCGTGACCTTTTGGCAAAGGCGCGGACATGGCTTTTGAACAATCCGAATTACAGCCGCCCGTGGGATACTGCGGGGATGCAAATTCCAGACGGCTCGGTGCGTGAAGCCAAAACTGGAGAAACAATTCGGCGATTGACGGCAGAACAATATAAGCGTACACGCCACATTTTCCCTTGTTATGAAGCCATTTTGAGTACACTTGTGGAGGGTAGTCGGGTTGATTTTGATACGGCTTGTCTTATTCAAAGTCGTTATTTTGTCAATGTTTGCCTTTCTCGCGAAGCGAAAAACATGATAAAAACATTTTGGTTTGACTACAATACCATCCGTTATGGGGCGAGTCGTCCAAAAGGTTTTGGTAAGTTCAGACCTCGAAAAGTAGGGGTGATTGGTGCGGGTTTGATGGGTTCAGGGATTGTTTATGCGTGTGCAAGAGCGGGTTTGAATGTGGTTTTGAAAGATATTTCACGCAGTGTGGCGGAAAAGGGGAAGCATTATACGGCTGAAAAAATGCGTAAATTAGTTGAAAACAAAGAAATTACAGAAAGTGAGCGCATTGAAACTTTGAGCCGCATTTTGGCAACAGAAAAAATGGAAGAGTTTCAAGGCTGCGACATTATTATTGAAGCTGTTTATGAAAATCAACAACTGAAATCAAAAGTCATCAAGGAAGCAGAAGGTTATCTCGACCAATATTGCATCATTGCGTCCAATACCAGTTCGATTCCGATTACGAAATTGGGCAAAACAACGGATAGGTCTGCCAATTTCGCAGGTATGCGTTTTTTTCACCCTGTTGACGAACAACCCTTAGTTGAAATCGTGAAAGGAGAAGCGACGAGCGACGAAACCATAGCCCGAGCTTTTGATTTCATCAAATTGATAAAAAAAATGCCAATTGTTGTGAAAGACTCTTGGGGTTTTTTCAGTGGTCGTGTGCGTAATACCTATATTTTGGAAGGTATTTCGATGTTGCAAGAAGGTTTCTCGCCTGCCTTGATTGAAAATTTGGGCATTCAATCGGGTATGCGATTTGGTCCTTTGGGCTGGGCAGATGACCTGTCGTTGGACTTGATTACGGAATATGAACGCCAAGCGGCCGAACTGTATGGTCCTAAATACGTACGACACCCCGCAGTAGCTACCTTAGAAGTGATGATAAATGAAGGTCGAAATGGGCGCGATGTCCGTGCAGGTTTTTATGAATATGACCGAGAAGGCAACCGAAAACTCTGGCAAGGTTTGACCGACGATGTGACGACCCCTCAGTATGATGCCGCCGAATTGACCGAAAGACTTTTATTTGTTCAGATTTTAGAATCTTTGTGGTGCTTACACGAAGGTGTGATTATGACCGTGGCAGAGGGCAATTTTGGCAGTGTACAAGGTTGGGGCTTTCCGTCTGTGCGGGGCGGCGTGTTTCAATACATCAATGATTATGGGGCGGCGGCTTTTATTGAAAGGTGTGCTGTTTATGAACAATTACATGGTCAACGCTTCAAAGTACCTCGACTTTTGAAGAAAATGGTGGCCGATAATGAGACTTTTTGAGGACAGCGATTTTAAGATTGTAATAAAAGGGGTAAGGACGAACAACATAAAATCCTTAGAGCGAAGCGTCAAATTTTTTTTGAAAATTGCCACTTCAAATATTTACTGGTAACTTCGGATAACTCAATTTGATACTTAAAAATGCCGTTAGGCATGGTATATCGGTAGAAAAGGTAGCCCTTCGTTATTCAGTTCCGTAGGAACGGCATATCGAAAGGATATTAAAATATGCCGTTCCTACGGAACTTGTGTGCTATTTTTTATCATTTTCTACCGATATACCATGCCTAACGGCATTTTTTGATGACAAATGAGATTTCCGAAGTTACCAGTATTTATGTTTCTCAAAAAAAGATTAAATTTATCAAAAATACAAGATGAAAATGCTTACAGTTCAATTTATAATAAACGACAAAGGAGAAAAATCAGCGGCAGTTGTGCCAATGACAATCTACCTTGATTTACTTGAGAAACTAGAAGAATTGGAGGATATTAAACTTTACGATGCTGTTAAAAGCCGTGAAGAGCCTTCTATTTCTCTTGAAGAATATCGTAAACAACGACAAAAGAGACAGCAACATGCCCTAAATGCGAAGTGCCCCTCACACAAAAGGTGAAAGGCAATTCAGATTACTTTGTAAGGCATCATAAAATCAAAATATGGTTTGTTTCAATAAAAGAATAAGTCAAAATAGCCTATTTTGGATTATTGTCTTTTGAGCATACAAAAACCCTTAAATCACCCGCAAACCGACAGGCTCCGACCACTCACTTTTGAGCCCTTTACGACCCAAAGCACAGACTCTGAAAAGCGTGATGCCCTCAACGGGCAAACCCGAAATGATGGTATTGCGGCTGTTGGTGCTGTACGTTCCGTTTCGCCAAATCGTTTCGCCTGGGAGTTGATACTCAATAGCGTAGTTGATAGCCTTAGGTTGTGGTTCCCACGTGATTTTGGCTTCCGTTGAGCGTTCCGCGTTAATGACCTTCAAACCTCTGGGCATATACAAATCATAGTTCCTATCGGCTTCTTTGATGGGGTCAAAACCGGCTTCTTTGGCGATGTCCTCATTACCCTCGGCGAGTTCCTCGACCTTGTCAGCCAATTTGTCCATTTGCTCTATAAAAACTTTGTAGCACCTGTTTTTCTCTGCTATCAAGAGTGTCCCACCATTGGCGGCTTTGGCACTGGCAACTTCATACAGGTCTCGCCTTACCTTCAATTCATCTACATCGTCTTGATAGGCGACAAATATGGCGTTGCCTTTCATATTGACATACACAGTGGAGCCTTTACTACTCCCGACTGGTTGAGGGCAACTTTTGTATAACCCTCGATTAATCAATTTTTTCATAATACTCTGTTTACTTTACGCTGAATTGCGTAAAATGGGTGGTGCAACAAATGTGCCAACAATGGACTTTTTGAGTGATTCAATAGAGTCATGCAACTTTACGAAAGTTGATGACCAAGGTAAAATTTGTGCATTGATTTTCAATGGTTTAGCATTATGAAATCTTAAGAATTTCGTAATGTATCGAGCAATTACCCTGTACTTTTCCCATTTTTTTCCTCTTTTTCAGCTCTTGAAAGTGTAATCTCGAGGGCTGAAATTGCAATTTCAAGGGCTGAAATTGCAATCTCACAGACTGAAAGTGTAATCTCAAGGGCTGAAATTGCAATCTCGAGGGCTGAAATTGCAATCTCGAGGGCTGAAATTGCAATCTCGAGGGCTGAAATTGCAATCTCGAGGGCTGAAAGTGCAATCTCAAAAGCTGAAAAATGTCGTTTTTTACCTAATTTAGGCTATTGATTCTGCATTTGAGCGTGGAAATACTGAGGGGTGGGGAGAACCTGTAGGTTAAATCGGTCTGGGTCAGAGACCCGAAAAATAATCCGTGTCGCGTCATAAGACGCTAACGAGCATCTGCGTTTTTTTAGAGGAGGGAAGAAAGTGAGCCAGCGGATACAGGTTGGACAACCAATTGATAAGCACTGCAAGCACAATACTCAATACATTAATAATGCGCGAGCGTTATTTCAGACCAAAAACTTGTTTGGAAGCCATAGCCTTCGTTTTTTATAGTTACAAATGTAAAATTTTTACACACATTATGGAAACAAAAAAAATTCAAAGACTTTATCAAATCCCAATCTTTAATTCATCTTTTCAAATCGAAATTTAAGACAAGAGGCTTATTAGAAATTAAATTACCGCCCCAAAAAGTTGAAAAGGAGAGGCTGGTAGAAAATAAACAAAAAAATAATTTGTGAAGAAATAATTATAAATATTTGATTATTAAACATTTGAGTAAAAAATAATGGATATGAAGGTTTATTATTAAAAAATATTTCCCTTATACTGATAATATAATTTGCACAATTGAAATATATCATTACCTTTGCACGGTACTTATATTGATAATATAAGTATTTTTTGAAAAAATATTTTTAAATTAAAATTGCAAAAAATTATGATGCAAAAAATCAGATTAACCATTTATGGTTTCTTTAGTGTAGAAATTGAAGGAGACCACCAATTTTACAAAACACTTTATTTGGTCTCCTGTACAGCCGTTATTTTTTGGCTCCTGTGGAAGCTAATGCTATTAAATCAATTCTAATTCCATGTTCGAAGATAAGGAAACGGCAACAGAAGGTGTTGCCGTTTATTCCTTTTCTTTTATTGAGTCGACTAAGTTTTACTAAATTAATTTTAAATATTACAATGGAAAAAAAACTTAAAGATTTGCTGGAGTTCTCTCATTTTGGGGCATACACAAAGCCTGGTAAAATGGGTGACACTAAATTCATACAGCTAAAGCATTTTAACTTCAATGATAATCAATTAGCAGAAATAGATTCTTTTGTGGATTTTGATAAAAGCTTAGAAAAACAATTGTTAAATGAGGGTAATATTTTATTTGTAACTAAGGGGAATCGCTACTTTGCTTGGTGCTTTGATAAAAATCTTGGACAATCTGTAGCATCCAGTACATTCGTGATATTACATCCTAATCAATCCATTATCGAGCCTCACTTCTTGGAATTGTATTTAAATTTGCCACATATGCTCGAACAGGTTTCTAAACTAAGTTCAAATTCAGTGATACCAACTCTGCGTTCCGCAGATTTACTTGAGTTGAATATATCTGTGCCAGCAAAAGAGATGCAGCATCGACTAATAGATATTGCTCATTCTTATCATCGGCAAATGTCTTTAATTGATCGATTGAAAATTGAAAAAGGAGAATACTATCATTCGATAATGAATCAATTATTCGATATTAAATAATAATTTCTCATAAATTGATTTACTAAAAAATTATCTTCAATGGAAAATGCGAATCAAATAATTGAAAATGAAACGAAACGGGCTATCTGGAATGCTTTTAATATTCTACGACCAGTCTTGGATATGTCAGAAGCTAAAAATTATATAATTACGCTATTTTTTTACAAGTTCATATCAAAGGTTACTGATTTACAATCAAATGAACAGGTTTTTATTCCTGAAAACTATTCTTATGAGTTTGTGCTAAGGGAACCAACTAAAAATATTGGAAAAGCTATTGACAAGGCTCTTGAAATGATTGAAAAAGAGAATTCTAAGAAGCTTGAAAATATCTCTTCGAATGTACAGTTTGAACAGTTATGCACAAAATATGGTGATAAATTGCTGCTTGATTTATTGGATGAGTTCGAACGCATTAATTTAGATTTTAGCCTTCCTAATTCCGAAATAACAAACGCTATTGGCGATGCCTTTGAATCTTTATTTGTCCAGTTTGCCGAAATTGACAATAGATTAGTCTCTGATTATTATACCCCAGCACAGGTTTCGTCACTTTTAGCAAAGGTAGCAGCGCCACAATCTGGTAATAGTATCTACGACCCTGCTTGTGGTACAAGTTCCTTACTGATAAATGCCGCAAAAGAGGCAGGCTCAAATAATATCTCTTTGTTTGGACAAGATTTAAATCGAACTGTTTCTGCATTCTCAAAAATGAATCTGCTTTTACATGGCTATTTTAATGCTGAAATTAAATGCGATGATACGCTCGTTTCACCTCAATTTACAGGAAATAGTGAATTGATGAAATTTGATATTGTATTATCAAATCCTCCTTTTTCTATGAATTGGGATGCTGGGCGGGCTGAATATGATACTTACAAGCGGTTTCATCGGGACATTCCACCAAGAAGTAAAGCGGATTATGCTTTTATTTCACACATGATTGAATCTACTAGAGAAGGGTCGGGTCGAATGGGAGTTGTTGTACCACAAGGTGTTTTGTTTAGAGGTGCCGTTGAAAGAAAGATTCGCAAAAAAATTATAGAAGAGAATATTATAGAAGCCATTATTGGGCTTCCTCCCAATGTATTTTATGGTACTGCTATACCTGCTGTCATTATGCTTTTTCACAAAGGTAAAAAAGAGAATAAAGATGTCCTTTTCATAGATGCTTCACAACAATTCGAAAGTTTGAAAGCTAAGAATAATATACGTGATGAAGATATTGAAAAAATATTAAAGTTTATTGATAGGTTCCGTGAAGATACACCACTTACTACAGAAGTCGGAGAAGTTTTACAAGACGGTTATGCTTTTCGGGCTACCATTAAGGATATTAAGAACAATGATTATAACCTCAATATCCCTCTTTATGTGAAAGCTGCTGTAAGTATACGTGAAGAATCTTTACCCTTGAGAAGTTTAAATGAAGTTCAACTATCTATAATCCAGACGGAAAAAGAGCTTGAAGTTGAGAGTCGTAGAATGTTTGAGCTTGTGAAACAGCTGAATAGATGATGTCAATACCATTTAAATCGAGCACTAAAACATGAGACATCCCGAATTTTCTAACAGAGAAGATTCGGGATGTCTCATGTTTGTTGTTAATATCCAACAATATTTTAAATTATTCTTTTTTAGTACAACCTCCAAAACTTCAGATAAAACCTTCAATACGTGCGAGTCGTGCGACTGTAAAAATCAATAAGGTACCTAGACTCTCTACGCACAACCCCCTCAGTAAAATGGCTGTATTGTTGTTACAATACAGCCATACACCAATTTTAACATTAAAAACACTTAACTTTTTTTGCCAAATTCTGCAAAGCCTCTCACATAACCTTCGATAGCAACTCTTTTGCGAAAAGCATCCGCTTCTTTTCGTGAAGCAAAACTGCCAATCAAAATACGATAAGTTGTTTTGCCATTCATTTTGCTTTGCATAATGAACTGTTTTTGACTGCCTGCTTTTGATTTCATGTCTGCAACAACCTGTTGTGCATTTGCTAACTGCCCGTAAGCACCTGTTTGAATCGTAAAACCACTTGTCGGGATGGCGCGTTTTTCGCCCACATCAGAGTTGATAAATGCCGCAGATGCAGACGTAGCAATAGTGCGTGGTGATACATTGTTGTAAGAACGCACAGCAACAGGTGCCGATACTGAGGGGGGGATAAAAGCCCGCGCTGGCGAATCTATGGAAGTTGGTTTATTTGCTTGGGCATTGAAGCCCGAACTAAAATTATTCACCATCGTGACCATACGGCTGCGATTTTTGGGTACATTGTGCTTATCGAGTACGGCAGTGAGTTGTGATGCCGACATAGATTCTTCATAGCGAGCGACCTGACGACCCTTTGAGTCAAGCACAATAATAGTAGGCAAAACCGTTACTTTGTATTGATTTTTCAAGTCAAAGCCATCAAAACTCTGGATGTTAATTTTCACTGGAATATAATTATCATTCATGCGTTCGATAACAGAGGGGTTTGTGTAGGTGTATTCTTCCATTACTTTGCACGGTGTACAGTAGTTTGCCCAAAATTCAAGAAAAATCAGTTTACCTTCGCCAGATGCACGGTTCAAGCCTGTTCGGAGGTCATCATTGATGAAATTGAGTTCTTCTGCAAAGGTTGAAAATGAGAGAGAAAGGCACGCAAGCGTTGCCATGAATTGAATTTTTTTTGTCATGTTCAGGAATCGTTTTGATTAAACCAATTAAAAAGTTGCTGTTTATCTCGGATGGAAGCTGCTCACTAAAGCATTGGTATTCCAAGGTTTATGCTACAAAAACAATACCATTTATTTTTGATATGAAAAAATAACTCGCATGATGTACCTTTTAAAAGGTATAAATCGAAAAAAAACTTTGTCTAACTTGCGACTTTAAGAAACAATTCTTGTTTTTAGAATCCATTCACATAAAATTTTAGTTGATTAAAAAACTTCATCTACAATGAAAAAACTGTTTTTCACCCTATTAATACTGAGGGGGGCATTTTTGTCCGCACAACAAGCCCCTATAACTGATTTTGCCGAAACGATTAATGCAAAAGACTTGTATGCTCACGAATTAATATTGACTGCTGACTCGCTCGAAGGACGGGAAACGGGTACAGTGGGCAATTTCAAAGCTGCTCAATATATCGCTTCACAATTTGAAAAATTTGGTTTGCCAAAAGTGGGGAAGGATAGCAGCTATTTTCAACGCATTGTTTACACCAACGAAGGCTGGAACAATATCGGCATGAATATCAATGACGCGTCTTATCGGCATCAATTTAATTTTTATGCGTTGCCTCATTTGAATGCGCCCATAGTTGATAAGAAAATTGCCGCCTCCGAAGTTGTTTTTATGGGTTATGGTATTAATAGTAGACAATATTCAGATTATAAAGGAAAAGATGTGAAGGGAAAAGTCATTTTAATCAATATGGGTGAACCGATGTCAGAAGACTCTATGTCATTGGTTACAAAGGCAAAAGCGCCTTCTGTTTGGTCGAAAATAGAAAGTAAATTAGCTGCGGCGTTTCAAAATGGTGTTAAAGCGGTTTTGATTATTGACCCTAAAATGGCGGACAATATCAAAGAAAATCGTCGCTTTTTTAGCCCCAACACAATGGGAGAGGTGGAATTACCCGATGGTAAATGGGCAAACAGCGTCTTCATTTCGCCCGATATGGCAAAGGAAATTATTGGTAAAAATACGGGGGGGTATGCCAAAGCGCGCGAGAAATGTGCCGAAGGGAAACCCCGTTCGCTTGTTTTACCTTGCCAATTGACGATAAAAATGGATAAATTTTTCAAGCAATTGATTGGTCATAATGTCATGGGTTTTATCGAAGGCAGCGACCTTGTTTTGAAAGATGAAATAGTTGTTGTCACTGCTCATTATGACCATTTAGGTAAACGGGGCGATCAAATTTTTCATGGGGCTGACGATGACGGTAGCGGTACGTCTGCAGTTCTCGAAATTGCCCAAGCCTTGAGCGAAGCTAAAAAGCAAGGTAAAAACCCGCGCCGCAGCGTCCTTTGTATGCTTGTAACAGGTGAAGAGAAAGGTTTGTTAGGTTCAAAATACTATGTGACTTATCCTATTTTTCCTTTGAATAAAACGGTGGCAGACGTCAATATTGATATGGTGGGTCGTGTGGACGAAAAGTACGAAAAGGCGGGTAATCCGAACTATATATACGTCATTGGCGCAGATAAATTGAGCCAAGACTTGCATGATGTCAATGAGAAAATGAATGCGATGCATACGAAATTGACCTTAGATTATACCTATAACGATGAAAATGACCCCAATCGCTACTATTATCGCAGCGACCACTACAATTTTGCGGAACAGGGCATTCCCGCTATTTTTTATTTCAATGGCACACATGACGACTATCACCGACCGACCGATACGATTGATAAAATCAATTTTGAAAAAATGACAAAGATTGTAAAATTGGCTTTTTATACGGCTACTGAAATTGCGAACAGAGATGAACGGTTGCGGATTACAAAAAAGGTGAAAACGCCTTAGTTAATGATGAATGATAAACGATAAATGATGAATTTGCTAAACATTGATATAAAATGCTTTATCATTCAAAATTGTATTTTAAAACGGAAGTATAGAAGTGTGTTTTTACCACAAAGTAGATACTTCCGTTTTAAAATACAATTTGCATAAAAATACTGAGGGGTTAATATGGTGTTTTGTGAAAATGCTCCGTATTAAATAAAAATGACTGCCCTATTGTTTTACAATACGCTGTTGAAAATTTCCATTCACGGTCTGCATAACGAACAGATACAAACCCGCTGGTAAATTTAACAGCGATAGCTGACCATTAATATTTTTTGTTTCTACTAAGCGTTTTCCTGTGGCATCATAAAGTTGAATAAGCTTGATTTGGCTTAGGTCATCGTATTGATAATACAAAACATGGCTTGAAGGGTTTGGATAAAGTGATAGTACATGCGTTTTATTATCACTGATAAGTATAATAGGCGAATAGTTGAAACCACCATCCCTGTCAACTTGTTTTAAACGATAATAATTTAATCCAATCGGCGGTGCTTGATCCAACCAACTGTAATTGTTTATCATAGCTGAATTACCTTTTCCCGATTCGAAGGTCACATCTTGCCATTTTACCCCATCATTGGAGCGTTGGATAAAAAAACCATGCGTATTGCGTTCCGAAGCCGTTTGCCAAAGCAATTGATTGCCTGCTTTTATTGCTTGACCTTTGAAATAAGTCAACTCGACGGGCACAACGAATGACCGAAGATTCACAGCGATGTGCGATGATGTGCCACCCGTGAAATCACCATTTATGCTCCAGCCCATGTTAACAGAGGTCGCGCCCGCTTTCGTACTCATCGCAAGACGTGTATTGGGTGAAGAGGCATTGCTTTGAAAAATCTGCGTTTGAGAAGAGGTCAAATTTGTCAGACCACTAGAAAAAGCACCTATACAATCGCACACTAAGTCGTTACTACTGCTTATGACACTTAGAATGTCACTCGATGCTGAACCATTGATAATTACGCTTGATACGCCACCACTCGTTGGTGTCGCTTGATCTACATCACTGTATGAGCTGGCACCAAGTTGAAAGAAGCACCTGTGGCAACGACATTTCCTGTTGTAGCACTCCCACTATTGCCTAAAGCTAAAACGAACATAGATACTCTTAGTCCAGAGGTATTAGTTCTTGAAATGGCCGATGTCATAGCATTACCCCCAAAAGTAAGTGTGGGTGTTGCTGCATTGCTGGCATTCAACGTACAAGCTACCAAAAGGCGATTATTATGTGCTGGCACTGAAAAATTGCTAATGGTCAAAGTGGTGACAACATTTCCTGTAACAGTCAGACCATTATTGTCAGAAATAGGTTGGGCTATCAAGTGACTGCCCATAATCATCAAGATTAAAGGAATGTAGAAATTTTTCATTTGTAAAAAGTTGATTAAAAGTTAGGTCGTAAAGGTAGAACTTGTGTTTTATGTTTTACTTTCAAATTATAATATTTTTTTAAGTTTTTTTTTTATGTTTATCTATTACAATCAATAGAATTAGGTGAACTAAAATGTAATTAGAATTTTAGAAACTGTTTTATGACAGGATTATTAATTTAAAAAAGGTGGATTCAAAAGGGATTTCGATTTTTACGTTTAATGAATTACTTTTGGGCTGAAATTCAAACCACTTTTTTTTAACCACCCAATTTCTTAATTTTATGAAAATCGCAATCGCCCAACTCAACTACCACATTGGCAATTTTGAAGGAAATTTAGAAAAAATGCAAGGCATGGTCATCAAAGCCAAATCCTTAAAAGCAGATATTGTCGTTTTTGGAGAACTGGCAACCTGTGGTTATCCGCCAAGAGACTTCTTGGAATTTGATGATTTTATAAATAAAGCCTATGCCTGTGTGGAGAAATTGGCAGAAATGGCTAAAGGTATTGCCATCGTCGTGGGTTCACCTTCACGCAATCCTGTTGTTGAAGGCAAAGATCTTTTTAACTCTGCTTTTTTTCTTGCCGATGGTAAAATAGAGTACGTACAGCACAAAACGTTGTTACCGACCTATGATATTTTTGATGAATATCGCTACTTTGAACCTGCCGATTCATGGCAAACATTGATGTATAAAGGTAAAAAAATAGCTTTAACGGTTTGTGAAGACATTTGGAATGTCGGTAATGAAAATCCCTTGTACCGCATCTCTCCGATGGACGAAATGATGGACGAAAAGCCTGATTTGATGATTAATATTTCGGCATCGCCTTTCAGTTATGACCATGCGCCTGACCGTATTCATGTCTTGAAAGCGAATGTAGAACGCTATAGTTTGCCCGTTTTTTATGCCAATCAATCGGGCGGACAAACGGATATTATTTTTGATGGGGGTTCTGTTGTGATGTCACCCGACGGACAAGTGTTTGATGAAATGCCTTATTTCGAGGAGTGTCTGCGGGTCTATGATTTGGATACTGTCATGAAAGGGGGTGTATCGCATGAACAGCCAAAAGATAAAATGACTTTAATTCACGATGCATTAATCGTTGGTATTCAAGATTATTTTAGAAAAATGGGCTTGAAAAAAGCGATTTTAGGTTTGTCAGGCGGCATTGATTCGGCGGTTGTAGCCGTCTTAGCGGCAAGGGCTTTGGGTGCAGACAATGTACGTTGTATCCTTATGCCTTCACAACATTCAAGTGACCATTCCGTAAACGATGCGCGACAGTTAGCAGAAAAATTAGGTATTCAATACGATGTGATACCGATTGAACCGATGTATGAAACGTTTATGCAAACCCTGAAACCACACTTTTGGGGCTTCCCACATAACTTGACAGAAGAAAATTTACAAGCCAGAGTACGAGGCATGTTGCTCATGGCTTTCTCCAATAAATTCGGACACATTTTATTGAACACAACCAACAAATCAGAAATGGCTGTCGGTTATGGCACATTGTATGGCGATATGTGCGGCGGTTTGTCTGTTATTGGCGATGTTTACAAAATGGAAGTGTATAAATTGGCGCGTTTTATTAATAAAGACGGCGAGGTGATACCCCTCAGTAGTATCGAGAAACCACCCTCTGCGGAGTTGCGTCCGAACCAAAAAGACTCAGATTCGTTACCTGATTATGAAATTTTAGATAAAGTGCTGTTTCAATACATCGAAAGACGACAAGGCCCCAAGGAATTGGTGAAAATGGGTTTCGATGAAGCCTTAGTCAATCGCATTTTACGTTTGGTCAATATCAATGAGTTTAAAAGGGAACAGACTGCACCTGTATTAAGGGTGTCGAATAAAGGTTTTGGTATGGGAAGGCGTGTGCCAATAGTTGGGAAGTATTTAAGTTAAAAATAATAACAAAAATGGGTAAATTCTTCGATTCTATTAAGCCAATACACAAGGCTTTCGCAGAAAAGCAACATATTTTTTTTGTCAGCACGGCCCCCTTAAGCGGTGACGGACGTATCAATCTATCGCCAAAAGGCTTAGACAGCTTTCGTATTTTGTCTGAAAACCGTGTGGCATATATGGATTTAATCAGCAGTGGCAACGAAACATCGGCGCATACGCTTGAAAATGGGCGCATTACGTTTATGTTTTGTTCTTTTGAAGGACCACCCAATATTTTGCGATTTTATGGCAAAGGCTTTACAGTACTGCCTGATACTGAGGGGTGGGATTTGTATGCGCCACATTTTAATATTTTACCCAGTACGCGTCAGATAATTGTTGCCGATATTGATATGGTTCAAACATCATGTGGCTATGCCATTCCTTTATATGATTATGTGGCTGAAAGGACGATTCACGCAGACTGGGCAGAGAAAAAAGGTCGAGAAGGTATGTTAGAATACAGTCAACAAAACAATTTAGTGAGTATTGACGGTTTACCAACGGATTTAAGTTTGAAAAAATGAAAAAAAGGTCGCTCGGAAAATGATTTTTGAATTATCTTGCAGAACTTTGCAAAAAATTTCAATCGGCTTCATAAAATAAATAATTAACTAAAATAAAAAAACAAAGCATTATGAGAAAAAGCATTTTCAGTATTGTTCTCGTCCTTTGCGCCTTTGCTGTATCACATGCTCAGGGTATATCTATCAGTGAAGAACCCGCCATTACCAAAATGATGGAACTTTATACAGGCGTTAATAAAGCGACTGCTGCCACACAAATGATTGATGGTTTTCGGATTCAACTCATGGCAACAACTGACCGCCGTAAAGTTGACCAAGTCATGTCGTCTTTCTCTGCCCTTTATCAAGGCGTACCCGTCACCTGGTCGCAAGCACAGCCTTATTATCGCATTCGCGTGGGGGCATTTGCGCAACGTGAGGGTGCATCGCGATATTTACAAACCATCAAAAAAGACTATCCCGATGCTTATATCGTTACTGATAAAGTAACGGTAGCAGAAGTGATGAATTGAAAAATTGCTAATTTTGCACCCCTCAGTATTATAGTCTTTAAAACTCTTTATAAATATTACTCACTGTTTTGCCTACGGCAAAATGCGTACAGAAAAGGATTTTTAAGGAGTGACCGTAT
Organism: Saprospiraceae bacterium; assembly: GCA_031411275.1. Lineage (GTDB taxonomy): Bacteria > Bacteroidota > Bacteroidia > Chitinophagales > Saprospiraceae > JAAFJT01. The sequence continues at coordinate 23,519 of JANOAU010000088.1, forward strand.
TTTGAGAAGAAAAATCTCTGATTTTACTTCTCAAAATACGGTCACTCCGATAGATTTTTCCGCGCGCCTTTTGAGCAAATCGAAAAACAGTAAGTAATATTTATAAAGGGTTTTTAATAAGCATATGTCCTTTACATTTTTATTTGAAATACTAAGAAATGATAGCCAAAGATGCTTCAGGTGGTGGAAAAATTGATTCGGTGTTATTGTCCCTGTACTTAGCACTTGTAGGTATTGGTTGGCTGATGATATATGCTGTGGGCTACAAACAAGGTTATACCGAGGATTTCAACGAGTTTATGCTCAAAACCGTTGTAGGAAAGCAGACCATGTTTGTTTTGATTTCTATCCTTTTGATATTAGTCATCTTTTCTCTTGATGCCAAGTTTTGGCGGGTTTTCGCTTATCCTATCTATGGTATAGGCATATTTTTACTGATTTTAGTCCTTATTTTTGGTAAAGAAATCAATGGCGCAAGGGCTTGGTTTAGCATCGCAGGTTTTGGTTTTCAGCCCGCCGAAATTGCCAAACTCGGCACATGTTTGGTGCTGTCCAGTTATTTGTCCTCCCCGAGTACTTCTTTCCGCGATAATCAAGCAACAATGACCATTTTGGGCTTATTGGCTTTGCCCATGTGCCTCATTATGTTGCAACCCGACGCTGGCTCTATGCTTGTTTTTCTCTCGTTCAGTATTATGTTATTCCGAGAAGGGTTGTCGGGTATGCCTTACCTCATTGCTTTTTCTGTCTTCACAGTTTTTGTCATAGCCTTACTTTTCGAGCAGAGTCCCAACGAGGTTGTACTCTATCTGATGATGATTTCATCGCTCATCTTTGTATTTAATATTGCAGAAAAACAGCGTATTTGGTTAGGAGCAACCATTACCCTCATTATCGTCTCAGCGTATTTGTTTTTTAATGCGCAACAAGATATTGCTTTGTTTACGATGCTCATTTGTGTCTTACTGTATATTGTTATCCACAGTCGTCGAGGACGATTTAAGATGGTAATTCTTACAGCTGGCGCATTGCTTATCAGTTCTATAGTCGTTTATTCTACCAGTTTTGCCTTCAAAAATGTACTTAAAAAGCACCAACAAGACCGCATAGATGTTTGGTTGCGACCCGACAGAGTAGACCCTCATGGTGCTGCTTACAACCTCAATAACTCTAAATTAGCCATCGGTTCAGGCGGTTTTCAAGGCAAAGGGTATCTTGAAGGCACGATGACCAAGCTCAACTTTGTGCCTGAACAACAAACCGATTTTATTTTTTGCACCATAGGCGAAGAGCAAGGCTTTGTGGGCGTTTTTGCCGTTATTGCTATTTTTGTCCTCTTTCTCATTCGTATAGTACAAGTGGCAGAACGACAGAAGCTCAACTTCGCACGACTGTATGGCTATGGACTGGCAGGTATATTTTTCTTCCATTTTTTCATCAATATTGGTATGACCATGGGCTTAGTACCGGTCATAGGTATTCCGTTGCCATTCGTTTCTGCGGGTGGTTCGTCTCTGTTGGGTTTTACCGCCATGTTGGCGATATTATTGAAATTGGATAGTCATAGATACACCATTTGACCCCCCTCAGTATTTTATCTATTATTTACCAAAATTCGTCTTTGCCGCTTGGATTTTCATCCATAAATTGAAAAATCCTTCTTTTTTGAAGAACTGCTTTCACCTACAAACAGTTATTCTCTTAGTCCCCTTTATACTGAGGGGCTTAAAAAACACAGAAATCTGTCGAATCCGACAAATCTATGGTCAAAAAAAATCAAATAACTTTCTAATCTATTAAAATCACTTATTGAAAATGCGAAACCACGAAATTGATTACAAAATTTACGGTGAAGAAATACAATGCGTTGAAGTCGAACTTGACCCACAAGAAACAGCCGTTTCTGAATCGGGTAGCTTTATGATGATGGACGAAGCCATCGAAATGTCCACTATTTTTGGAGATGGCTCAGCCCAAGAACAGGGCTTTATGGGCAAAATTTTTACAGCAGGTAAGCGACTGTTGACAGGTGAAAGCCTTTTTATCACTGCTTTTACAAACAATGGCAACAGAAAAGCACGAGTAACTTTCGCAGCACCTTATCCTGGCAAAATAATTCCGCTTGATTTATCTTATTATGGTGGTAAAATCATCGCACAAAAGGATTCTTTTCTGGCGGCTGCAAAAGGCGTTTCCATTGGCATCGAATTTCAGAAAAAACTCGGCACAGGCTTGTTTGGTGGTGAAGGTTTCATTATGCAAAAATTAGAAGGCGACGGCATGGCATTCGTACATGCAGGCGGCTTAGTCATCGAGCGTGAATTAGCCATTGGTGAAATGTTGCGGGTGGATACAGGCTGCATCGTGGCATTCACGCAGCAAGTGGATTATGATATTCAGTTTATCAAAGGCATACGCAATAAGATATTCGGCGGCGAAGGACTTTTTTATGCCACCTTACGCGGCCCCGGTAAAGTATGGATTCAAACGATACCCATTAGCCGTTTGGCAAGCCGTATTTTGTCTTATGCTGCCCCGACAAACAGACGAGAAGAGGGTAGTATATTAGGCGGTTTAGGCAATTTGATTGATGGTGATCGATAGGATATACTAAATGAAAAGTGAAAAATGAAAAGTGAAAAATATAAATCATTAATAACCAATGCTTTATATTTTTCACTTTTCATTTATAATGCATCAAACTCCTTTCCAACCCATCATCGTCAAAATCTCAATCGGATTTGTCAACACTTTATGTATCGGACATTTATTGGCAATATCTAAAAGCCGTGTTTTTTGATCATCAGTTAAATCACCCAGAAGCGTAATGTGGCGTTTAATATGAGACTTATTTTGCTCATTGTCGTGCTCAAAATCAATGGATATTTGCACATCTTCTAATGCCCAGCCTTTGCGGTCGGCATACATACGCAGCGTTGCACATGTACAAGTCGCTAAGGCACTACACAACAATTCAGAAGGCGAAAATCCCAAGTCAGTGCCACCTACATCCAATGGTTCGTCGCCAATCAATTCGGTTCGTCCGTTGGATAAATTTGTTTTGTAATGATTTGTTTGGATAGAGGCTTGGATAGTGGTTGCCATAATGTGTTTTTTAGAAAATTACGAGGTGATACGAAATTGCTCTGTTCGTTTATTGTTTTATACGGATTTTACGAATGTTTCAAGAGGTTTTCTATTTCGACCCGTCAATTCCCTTGATTTAAATGGCTCAGACAACTGTTCCGCATCGCCTAAATAACCGAGTGCAAGGACACAAATGGGCATATGATTTTCATCCAAGCCCAACATTTCTACCGCTTTATTTTTGTCAAAACCACCCATCGGATGCGCAAAAACCTCTAAAGCGCGGGCTTGTAACAACAGTGTTGCATTAGCCATGCCTAAATCATGTTCGGCGGTCACATTGGGGCTACCATTTCGTTCAAATGTTTTTCGAGCAACGGTTATCACCAAAGCCGCCGCATTTTTTGTCCAAGGCTGATTGCCAGGCATCAAACACGACCAAATTTTGTCGAACCCCTCAGTATTGTTGTGTGCAAAGTAATATACCCAAGGTTGTTCGTTGTTGGCACTCGCTGCCCACGAAGCGGCCTCAAAAAGAGTATTCATCACTTCTTCTGAAAGCGGTTTTTCTGAAAATGCACGCGGACTAAACCGTTGAGTGATGAAAGCGGCAACATTGTATTGTGTGTGTGCCGCCTTAATTTTCGTCGTTTCAATTGTCTCCGACATAATTTTTTTTTTAATTTTCTACAATTTGACTAAAATAAAATCTATTATTTTTATCTCTAAAACATTGTAAATTAATATTTTAAAAAATTCATAATTCATAATTCATAATTCATAATTCATAATTCATAATTCATAATTCATAATTCATAATTCATAATTCATAATTCATAATTCATAATTCATAATTCATAATTCATAATTCA